>JBDNFB010000157.1:0-66780 GCA_041690055.1 Myxococcota bacterium
ATCTCAAGGGAGACTCTCGACGGAAGGACAACGATCAGTAAAGCTAACCCAAGTCCAGCGTCGCTCCGCTCCGTTCACGATCACCGAAACGGGTGTTCACAATGGAGCGAAATGACCGTTCACGATCGCCGGAATGCGCACTTCACTGAACGTTTCTACGAAATCCTCTTCGATCGGCGTCCAGATACGCGTGAACTATTTGGTGCGTACCCGCTCGCCGAGCAAGAAGAGATGATGCGAGAAACCCTCCGCTCGCTCTCGGTTCTTATGTGCGTAGCGGATGACGCAGAGGAGGGTGCCAGCCTTCACGAGAACGGGAAGGACGAACTCAGTTGGCTTGCTATGAACCTTAGGGCGCTCGGGGTAAGCCATGCCGAATACGGCGTAACTCCAGACATGTACGACAGCTATCGGCTCGCACTCATCGAATGCGCGAGAGAAGTCGTCGGTGACCAAATCGACGGCCCAGCGAAGTTAGCTCTTGATTCCGCAATCAGAGAGGTCTGTCTACTGATGAACACCGAACGCCCCTAGCGAAAAACCACGGCAAAAAGAGATACCCGTAGCCAGGCAATCCTCATCGCAGACCGATCAGTCGACGCGGCGTTCGCGGTCGGCCTCTGACAGTCGAACAGCGGACTGCGTCGGCAGCCGAATCGAAAAGTGCGTTCCCTTACCGATCTCGCTATCGCATTCGATCGTGCCGTCGTGATCTGTCACGATCGTCTTCGCAACCACGAGACCCAGCCCTGTGCCCTTCCCGGGATCTTTCGTGGAATAGAACGGCTCGAAGATCCGCGAGCGCGTCTCGCCGTCCATGCCGTGCCCGGTGTCGGAGAAGCGGATAGTCACCCATCCCCCCGACCCAGAATCTTCTTCAAATTCCGTGACGACCGACAGCTTTCCGCCCTCCTTCATTGCATCCGCCGCGTTGACAATCAGATTCAGAAACAATTGCTCCAGACGATCGCGATCGCCCACCAAATCGGGGGTCGACACGAAACGGCGCTCAACCTCAATTTTGCGTTTGGCCATTTTCTCATGAAAGAAATCGAGGGAGTGATCCAGAATGTCGGAGATCGCGACCGACGTCCTGATCGTATGGCGCGGTCGCGCGATATTGAGCAGCGTACTCAACAGGTCAGTGACGCGACGAACTTGTTCAGCAATCACCTCTGCTCGGCGCCGGTTTTTGGCGTCTCCCAGCGAATCCCTGAGCATCTCCGCGTAGCCGAGGATCACGTTCATTGGCGTGCCGATATCATGGGCGATTCCGGCCGTAATCACTGAAAGCGATGCGAGCTGCTCGGCGGCCTTGGCCCTGTCCTCGGCTCGTCGAAGCTCGGAAAGATCACGGACAATCCCTGTGAATATCTTCTGACCACGGTGCGTGCCCTCGCTGACCGCCAGATACATAGGGAACTCGGTCCCGTCCTTTCGCCGACCCACGACCTCCCGACCAATGCCGATGATCTTGGCCTCCCCCGTCTCCAGATAGGTCGAAAGATACCCATCATGTTCTGTGCTGAATGGCGGGGGCATCAACATGCGCACGTTCGAGCCAAGAACCTCTTCCCGCTCATAGCCAAAGACTTTAATCGTCGATGCGTTGATCGACTCCACAATACCTCGTTCATCGATGGAGATGATCCCGTCAACGGCGGACTCGAGAATTGCTTGCAGCCGTTCCGCGCTTTCGCGTGTGTCCTGGTCCATATTCGTCTTCGTACCATTCCTCTCTGGCATTGCGCTCTTAAGAGTCTAGGCGGATGGCATGAGAAACGAGACCCCCCAAAGCAATTACTGTTCGGCGCGGTGACTGCGCCTCTCTTCGCGCCGGTAGAGAGTCCTTCGATTGACTCCGAGAATTCGGGCGGCTTCGCTCTTCTTGCCACCGGTGGCATGAAGTACAGCATCGACATATTGATCATCAAGCTCTTGAAGCGTCACCCTTCGTTCCTGTGCGAGCTTGAGAATCGAATCTTCAAGGCTCCCATCGACGCGCCCCGGGTCATCCGAGATCAGGATATCACTCACGCGAATCTCTCGGCCTTCCGCCAACGCAAGACTGCGCTCGATGCAGTTCTCGAGCTCGCGCGCGTTACCGGGCCATGCGCCCTCCTTGAGTTTTCCCATAGCGGAGTCTGAGAGGTGTCGCTGATCGCCCTTTGAGTGTCTAGTTACGAAAGCCCTTGCGAGCGGGGGGATGTCGTCAGGTCGCTCTCGCAAAGCAGGAATATGGATCGGAATCACATTCAAGCGGTAGTAGAGGTCCTCGCGGAAACGGCCGGCTTCGATCTCTTCCCGTAAATTGCAGTTGGTCGCCGCAACCAATCGAACATCGACTTTGACAGAGCGGTTCCCACCGACCGGCCGGATCTCCCGATCCTGAAGAACGCGCAGCAGCTTCCCTTGAAGCGACGGAGGCATATCCCCAATTTCATCGAGGAAGAGTGTGCCGCCTGCGGCTTCTTCGAAAAGCCCCTTCTTGTTCGAGTGAGCTCCTGTGAATGCGCCGCGCACGTGGCCGAAGAGTTCGCTCTCGAGCAATCCCTCTGGCATCGCCGTGCAGTTGATGGGTACGAATGGCTTCTCCGCACGGGCGCCACTCAGATGCACTGTCCGTGCAACAACCTCTTTTCCAGTACCGCTTTCTCCCGTAATCAGAACGTTGCTCGAGTTGCCCGCGATCTTGCGAATGAGCGCATAGATCTCATTCATCGCCAAGCTCGTTCCAACCAGGTCCCCGAACGACGCCGATCGCTCAACCACAGCACGAAGTCGGCGGTTTTCCTCCTGCAGCTCGTTCTTCTCGAGAGCTCGCTCGATCGTCAGCTTCAATCGAGCAGACTCGAAGGGCTTGGTCACGAAGTCGTGCGCACCAAGCCGCATGGCCTCGACCGCTGTCTCGATGGATCCGAAGCTCGTCATCATGACGGTTGGCGTGTCGGGATGCCGCTCCTTAAGTGCACCCAGAAGCGCAAGGCCATTCATTCCGGGCATCTGCAAATCGGTCAGAACACAAGAAAAATGTCGGTCCGCTGCCTTCGAGAGCGCATCTTCGCCCGAGGCGGCTTCGGCCACCTCGTACCCTTCGTCTTGGAGTAACTCGCTCACCATCTCTCGCAGCGCGAGATCATCATCCACTACGAGAATTGATTGTTTCATCGACCGAGCCTCCTCAACAACGTTCCTCCTAACTTGCAGAACCCGTGCCGACCAACCGCAGCCCTCCTTCTCTCACAGAGTCACAGATGTGACATTATGACGCAAAACGAGCCGTAAAGTCTCACCTTGCCGATCAGACCGTCACAGAAACACGCGATTGGGGTGGGCCCAAGACTACCGAGCGCCGCTGGCTTTCACGGTCAAGACTGGGCAAGCAGCCTTCCGAACCACACGTTCAGCGGTACTCCCGAGCGCGACATGCATCAGACCCGTCAGTCCTCGAGTCCCCATCACGATCAGCTCTGCCGGCAATTGCTCCGCTTGTTCCACGATTGCGAGGGCCGCCGGCTGCTGAATCGCCACACCCTGAACGCCTACACCTGTGCTCGCCTCCGTTACCTTGGCCAGCTGGTCAACTTTGTGAATCGCCTGATTGCGATACTCGATATCGAATCCATCGGGCAGGAACACCGGTCCGCCGAGTGGCGACGCCGCCAAAGGCAGGTCGATCGTGAATGCGTGGAGCAGCACTATCCGTGCGCCGAAAATTTTCGCCAACTCACAAGCTGTGTCCAAGGCCTGATCGGCGTCGTCTGAAAAGTCGGTTGCAACTAATATTGTATCAATCTTCACTTCGCAGCCTCTCTACCGCTCTGTCATACCTAAGCATTCTGAGATAGACCTGCGCCTGTTAGGCGATTGATGAGTTCTTCCTCGAGCCTCTCATGTTCCCTCGCCTCTAGAGCAAGCTGGCCCAGGGCCTTGATCGCCGCAGTCGTGTCACGACGCGCAATCGCACGCTCGATGAAGGTCGCCGCCAACCACAAAGTTTTATGCTCTCGCAGACGGTCTTCGATCTCGGAAGTAGCGGCGGCGTTCAGACCATGAAGCGCAGGGAAATAAACTTCCTCCTCTACCTTCATATGTGAAGCCATAGCGTTTGCGTAAAGACAAAATGGCCCCCCGCCCCACTCGCACCTCTTTGCGCAAGATGCAGACGCAGCCCGTCGCAGAAATCATCGAGCAGCATATGCTGAGACGAGATCCCGCCCCCTTTTTCGTGCCACCGGTTTCGGAGCCGCATTCAAAACCCCTCGTCTCGCGCGCCCCTATGAGAAGATATTCTTTGGTTCGTCATTGCGTGGAACCTCTCCCCAGAACTCGCCGGTAACCCACCAATTCTGCAAATCGTGGGCCAATTGCCCTGCAGCGCTGAGGGCATTTCAGGCGAAGTCGACATCTCTGACTGAGGCTAATCGACACGCCCTCCGACAAAATGTCTCGAAAGAGATTCGGCCACGATGCTCGCCTGTAAAGTTTCAAAAGGAACTACTCGCAGACGCGTAGGCTTCAACCTCCTCGAAGTCTCCGAAGTCGAACCAAGCCGGTTCGGCGTCACTCCACCGCGGATTCAGACTCGGGCCCAGACGTCCGACAAGCTACGCATCGTCGATTTGGACGTCACTCCGCCGCAAATGGCCGACGTATGGCCTTCCCACACATGCCTCACAGCGCTGAGGTACGAGGAGTAGACGCGTGCTAGGTACCGCTTTTTAAACCGCGACCTAATGGGGACCCCTCGCTGATATTCGGCCATTACTGACCGGGACCATGCGGGTCGCCTCCTCTGAGATTCACCTCTTCGAAAGGCGATCTCAAGAGAGGGAACGGGCTAGGTGGATGGGCCGTCGCTGCTCGATGATTCGGATGATCTCTTTGGCTGAACGCGCTTACAGTTTTCGGGGACGACCAGAGGTTGGGAATCGCGAATCGTCGCGGTGATCTGACTCTCCAAGAACTCACGCGTCCAGCTGTACATCGAATCTCGCTTTCGCGCGCCGTCTGGTTTCATACACATCTTGTCCCGCCGGCCCCAGAGAAGCATGTACGGCTTCTCTTCTTCCTGCGCGATCGCCAGCTCGAGTGAAACGCGGATGGATTCGTGGGTGTTCTCTCCGCAGATGACGAGCACTTCGTCCGCCGCGCAAATTTCAGTGCGGGCAGTGCTTCCCCACTCTGACTGAGACGTGCTCCCTTTCTCACTCGCCATGACCTCGAAGGTCGAGCCCGGCCTTTTCGATTGCGCCTTCAGCAGATCATGGAGATCCGCATCGTTCTCTCGATCAAAGCTGACGAATACTTGAGTTCGGCTCATGAAGGAGATTTTCGGGAACGCAGGAACGCTAGGTACTTGAGCATCTCTTCCTCTTCTTCGGCAGTAAGATCATCGATCGCAAAGACCGCCAACCGCATGCGCCGCCCAGCCTTATTACCCTCGGATGGCAGTAAATAGCCCGCCTTTTCCATCAGAGTCTCATAAAGAACGACGTAGACCTCGACTAGGCTGTGCAGCACATTAGGCGAGAGCTTCTTGATCTTCCCATTCTCGAACTGGCTCAGGTACTCGTTCTAAACTGCGTTTCCCGTAGCCTCCTTGACCTCTCTAAGAGAAAACCCTTTGGCCTTGCGTAATTCCAACATGATAACGCCGAGCTCGCTGGGCTTCCCTATGAAGGCAGATGGTTGAATCTTCTTGGCTGCCTCTTTTTTTTGCGCACAGCCATCAATTCGTACCAGGAGACATCCCCTTCAGGAACTTGAAGAGATCGCTATCCGTCGAAAGAACGAGGGTCGTATCGTTTGAGAGAATCGACTTGTAGGACTGCATCGTGCGAGTAAATTCATAGAACTCAACCGACGCCCGGCTCTGATTATAGGCCGCTGAATAAATTTCCGCGGCCTTCGCATCCGCCGTGCCGCGGATCTCTTCCACTTCACGGTATGCCTCCGACTGGATCTTGTTCAGATCTCGCACTCGGTTGCCGCGAATTCGGGCCGCTTCGCCGTTGCCTTCCGAGAGGAAGCGTTCCGCGATCTGGCGACGCTCACTGATCATGCGGTCGTAGATCTTGGGCCGAACGCTCTCGTTATAGTTGATCCGCTTAAATCGGATGTCGAGGAGTTCGATACCGAAGACGAGAACCTTCTCCGCCGCGGCCGCAAAGATCTCTTGCTCAACCCGCTGGCGACCTTTCTGGATAGGAACGAGCAACCCCATATCTTGATCCTGCCCCGCCTCACCGAGCATTGTGTCGCGGAGTGGGATCCGATCCTTTGTCGTCCGAATGATTTCGATCAGCTCATGCTTCGCGACTGCGTTTCGAGTCTCGCTGCCGAGGATATCGTCCAGGCGCGATAGGGCGCTGCGTTCGTCGCGCATGCGCAGGAAATACTGGAGCGGATCCGTAATCCGCCAACGGGCGAAGAGATCAACCGAGATATAGAGCTTGTCCTTTGTCGGCATATCCGAGGGCCGACCGTCCCACTCAAGCACGCGACGATCAATCGGATTCACGTCCTGGATAAACGGGATCTTGAGTTTCAAACCGGCGGTCGTGACCGGTCCCCCTACGGGCTTGCCAAACTGAGTGATAATGACCTGCTGAACTTCGCCGACAACATAGACTGAGTTCAGCGTCACGTAAGCGAGCAGTCCTATGATGACCAGGGCGACAAGGCGCCTCCCATCGTTCATGACTTTTCTCCTCTACGTTGTTCGAGGTTCAGGAGCGGCAAAAAATTACGCGTGCGCTCGTCGATCACAATCTTGTTTTGAATCCCGGGCAGAACGCTCTGCAAGGTTTCTACGTAGATACGCCGACGCGTCACCTCTGGGGCCTTTTTGTATTCCGCCAGCAAATCAGTAAACCGCGCGACATCGCCTTCGGCTTCATTGATCCGCTTCAGCCGATAACCGTCTGCCTCGCGAATCCGCTGATCCTTTTCGCCCTCTGCCAGCGGGATCACTTTATTGTAATCGCGACGCGCTTCATTGATCAGCTTCTCTTTCTCCTGCTGCGCCTGGTTCACCTCATTGAAGGATTCCTGAACCGGTTCGGGCGGATTAATATTTTTCAGCTGCACTTGATCAATGCTGATCCCCATCGCGTACTTCGTCGAGAGCGCCTGCATCTTCGTCAATGCCTCCGACTCGATCTCCTGCCGACCGATCGTGATTACTTCGTCGACGGTCCGATCACCAACGACTTCGCGCATCACCGATTCGGACACATAACGAAGAGTCTCCGCCGGCTCGCGCACCTCGAAGAGATATTTCACCGGCTCCGCGATTCGGTACTGAACCACCCACTCGACGAGAGCGGCATTCAGATCGCCGGTCACCATCTGTGTCTCTTGCTTGCCGTTACGTCGGCGCGAGCCTTGGTAGGGGTCGTTCGCGCCCGGCGTCGTGAAGCCGAATTCCTGTTTGAGCTGGCGTTTCACCGGCAGGATCGTCACCACGTCGATGCCAATGGGAAACTTGAACTGAAGCCCGGGCGGGACTTCTTTGAGATATCGCCCGAAGCGTTGCACGACAGCGACGGAGTCACTGGGAACGGTGTAAAAGCTTGTCCAGGCGAGGAGAGCTCCCAGGGCGATTGCCGCAGGAACGATCAACCCTCGTGGGCCTCCCGCCTGCGCGAGCCGCTTCCTTCCCTCCGCGAGAAGTTCTTCGGTTTCCGATGGCATACCTGACTATCCCTATTCTGCGCTTGCTCGCGCCGAGACGCGCCGCAATTCACGACGCGCTTGCTTGATAAATCCCGCTTAGTGTAGCTCTGCTTGAGATACTACGCAGAAGATAGATCAAGAGCGGCCGGAGCAGCATACTAGGACCGACAGGAACCGCCTTTCAGCACCAGGACATCCAACTCGCGTTCATGCCAACACACATCCACAGAATCGTCCTACACTCTGAATCACTATGATTCATCCCTACTCGAACGAAACGCAGACGCGCTGGGACCGAGGCGACTTCAAGGTCCAGCTCAATCAATTCAACAATACCCGCCCGATGGGATTCTGTGACGGATCTGCGGCCGACCTCGCCGAGCTTAAGGAAATGGCCGAGAGCGAGGGAGCCGAAGAGATGCGGATAGAGAAAAAAGAGCTGAAGTCGGGTCGAGAGATCTGGACCTTGCACGGCGGCGAGTGATCTAAGAGCGAACGACACACCGGCTGTCATCATGTAGTCGCGAGGTTCCACGGCCTCGACTTATCGACGAACGGCCGCCCTACCGAACGGCCACTGATTCAGAAGTGCATCCGAAGGCCCAAGCCGCCGAACCCGGAGCTATCGTAATCTTCCGTTCGAATTTTGTTGCCGTTCTCGTTCTCGAGCCGGAATTCACCGCCGACCGTTACGCCTCCGTAGCCCTCGAGCGTGAAGCGCTCGTTGAGGTTCCAGGCCATCGTGATCTTCCCGACGGTCGACGACTCTTCGCCGATCCCGTCTTGTCGAAGACCCGAGAACCCAGCAGGCAGCCCTCCACTGTCTCCGTTCAATCGGAAGCGCTCGCGACGGAAGCCCACACCGCCCGATAGGCTGATCGACTCGTTGAAGGCATAGCCGAGCCGGAGTTCGCCACCGCGGGAAGTGTCAGCCTTAAGGCCGAGCGATAACCCTTTAGCGATCGCCCAATCGAACATGACGAAAGGTTGGATGCGCACATCCTCTTCGAGCTCCGTGAGCGCGATCGCGCCGATCGCGACGAAAATCCGCTCGCCCTTCCAACCCACACCGATGAGGCCACCCCCTCGGACCGAATCACTGAATTGAGCTTTGCCCTCGCCCGAGAATTCGAAGATGGGCCCGCCCAGGACAGACCAGGAATTTCCGAACTCATAGGTCATGATTGGATTGAACCGGAAGACGTGAACAGTCTCCCAGGGCTCGACGACCGAGCCCGCATCGGGCGCGATCACCCCATTAAAGTCGTACCCGATTGCTCGATAGTCGGCCTTGAGCGCCACCTTGACATTGTCGCCCGCCTTCCGGCTGGCATTCACGCCGCCGCCGACCATCCAAAACTTGAAGTCGCCCGACCCGTCGAGGTCGGTATCACCCTGATATTCCGCGCCCGTCCAGGCATCGACCTTCCACGCGGGACGATCGTTCTCGTTCACTTGATAGATCGAGGCGCCGGTCCAGCCGGATCCGTCATTCGAATCCTGGGCGGTCGCCTGCGACGCGCTGAACAGGAGGAGTGCAAGGGTCGAAACCGCAAGAAGTGGAAGCTTCTCGGCGGACCACTGAATCGTCGACTGAGTAATGGCCTTTGAGTTTGACATGATTTTGGTTCAACTCCTTGGTGGCTTTCAGACCACCTTTGAAAAACAGAACGCCCCGACTGAACCTGGGCGGTCCCCAATTCCGTCATCGAAGAATCCGCACTCAGGCCGCGAACGGCCCCCCCCGCCTTACATCAATCATCGGACTTCTGATCCAAGAACGCTATCCGAAGAGCGTCACGAAACGTCGAGGGTCCCCGTCGATCGACCCGAATCCTCATCCGCGTCCGCCTCAGACAACCACGCCGTGAAGAGCGCGAATCCCACCGCCAGTACTACGGAGCCAAGAAAGAGGCCGACGATCCCCATCGAGAGCATGCCTCCAATCGCGCCCATGAAGATGACCAGCGAGGGCACTTCGACGCCCCGTCCGAACAGCATCGGCTTCAGCACGTTGTCGAGCAGCCCGACTGCGACGCACCAGACCGTGATCAGGATCGCCGTGACGCCCCCAATCGAAGAAAACGCATAGAGAATCGGCGGCAGCATAACGATCGCGACCGGAAGCTGAACGACGGCGGCGACAAGCACGAGCAGAGCCCACAGCCCTGCCGCCGGAATACCCGCCAGTAGGAAGCCTCCTCCGGCAAGGACCGCTTGCAGCAATGCGACGCCGAGAATTCCCTGGACGACGCTTCGAACGGTCGCGTTCGCAAGATTCGAGAGCTGGGGCCCCCGCTCACTCCCGGCCATCCGAATCGCGAAACGCTCGATCGAGAGTCGACGCTCGTCGCCGCGAGCA
Source organism: Myxococcota bacterium (assembly GCA_041690055.1). Taxonomy (GTDB): domain Bacteria; phylum Myxococcota_A; class UBA9160; order UBA9160; family UBA4427; genus UBA4427. The sequence goes on from JBDNFB010000157.1 coordinate 10,043, forward strand.
AGTAGAAAGCCCGCGATGAGCAGCGAGCCGACGAGTTGAAGGATCCCCGCCCCCGCGCTCCCCGCCGCCTGCAAGAACCAGCGTGAGATGGCCTGCAACTGAGGGCCGAAATGCGTCAACGCCTCTGCCAGATTCTCGGAAGCCAACGTCCAACCTTCGAAGACGCGTGCGCCCACGATGGGCCATTCGGCAACGCTCGGATCGGGCGGCGGAACGGAGAGACTCCCGTCGCTCAGGTCCTGTGCGAAATCCTGCGCGCCCGAGAGCAGCGTATCCGAGAGCTGAACGGTCGGAACGATCAGAACGACCAGAGTCACTCCGACCGCAAAGGCTGCGGCCAGTCCGCGGCGCCCCCCGAACCATCGCGACAGCGTCTCGTGGGGACCATCCGCAGCAATCGCAACGATCAGGGCCCAGACGACGATCCACACGAAGGGCGCGACGATCGTCAGACAGGCGAAGACGAGCAGCGCAATCGCCCCCAGCCGAATCGAAACCTCGACGGCCGTGCGAATTGCGGGCCCGAGTTCATTGGTCGACCCGTCGTTAGGGGTTTCGTCTCCCGGCATATCCACCTCACAGAACTCCCGGAGCGTACACGCGTTTCGCGATTCATGTTGCTGGCTTTTTCCCGCACCGGCCCCGGCCGGCCGGAAAACGGGAGGGATACGCTCCGGAAGCCCACTCCAGGCTTTGTTAACCTAAGCGAATGATATTGCGATCAGAACCAGAGACCTATCGCCCCGCGCCCCGCCGGCGCGCTCACCGCGAACCTTCCGTCCGCGTCCGCAAGAATCCCATGATGGGCCGCCATACGTGCATCGCGGCCTTGTGTGCGGGACTCCTCCTGGCGGGCTGCGCAACGCCGATCGGGATCAAGCGCGTCGACCCGCAAAGAATTCAGCTTGAGCTCGCCGAAAGCGTGCTCACCTCCAAGAATTTCAGCGCCGAAACTCAGAACGCGATTCGCTTCGCGAATCTCGAAGAAGACGTCAATAAGAGGCCCGTAGAAGCGATTGCTTTCATCCATGGCGTGCTCCTGAAGAATGCCAACCTCGGAGAGTCCGCTTCCCGCCGCGCCTTGATCGCCCTTTCCGAAATCAGCTTCAAGTATGCGAACGACTCGGGCAACCGGCACTACTACTTCGCCTCCGCGCTCTACGCCTGGCTTTTCCTTTTCCCGGAAGACAAAGCACTCCAGCCCGACGGCTTCGATCCGCGTCTCCGCCTCGCCGCAGATCTCTACAATCGCAGCGTCACGCTGGCCTTCGTCGACAAAGATTCCGACACGGTGCAGATGAAAACCGAGATGATCGATCTCCCAGTCGGCAAGCTTGAGATTGTCCTGGACGAATCGAGCCTCGTCTGGGGTGACCGACGATTGATCGACTTCGTGCCGGTTTCGGAAGTCGAGGTCCGCGGCCTACGCAACCGGTATCGCCGGCGCGGCATCGGCGCGCCCTTTGCCGCCGTCCTCGAACCCGTCGAGCCCGACGATCGCAGAGATGCCTACCTAACGCCGGCGCTTCGGCTACCGGTCGCGGCCGTATTACGATTCGAGAACCTCGGGGCGCTCCTCGATGGCGGCATTGCCCGTGCGCGCCTCGAAATGCACGCTGCACCGGACGGCGACACGATCGAGATCGACGGCCGGGACGTCCCGCTCGAAATGGAGCCCACGTCTTCGATCGCCTCCATGCTCACGGAGCAGAACCCGCTCTGGCGCGATCTCAAGGCATTCTTCGCAGGCGATCTAGCGCGAAACCGAGACGGGCTCGTCTCGCTCGAGCCCTACAAAACCGGACGCATCCCGGTCGTCCTCGTGCACGGAACGTTTTCGAGCGGCACGACGTGGGCAGAGGTCATCAACGACCTCTCGTCCGATGTCGAGATCCGCAAGCGCTTCCAGTTCTGGATCTTCGACTACAACACGGGTAACCCGATCGCCTACTCGGCGATGCTCCTGCGCCGCGCAATCGACGACCTAATGCAGAGTCTCGATCCCGAGGGCAAGGACCCCGCACTGAAGCGCATGATCGTGGTTGGACATAGCCAGGGCGGGCTGCTCACGAAGATGACCGCCGTCGATTCGGGCCTCGACCTCTGGAGCCTGCTCAGCGATAAGCCGCCCGAAGAAGTCGAACTCTCCGACGAAAGTCGGAGCATCCTCGAGGGTTCGCTGCTCGTCGATCCGATTCCGCAAGTCGAACGTGTCGTCTTCATCGCAACGCCGCATCGCGGCAGCTATCTCGCCAACTGGAACATCGCGAAATGGGTGGGACGCTTCGCGAGAAGTCCGGTCGCGGTCATCGACGCTGCACTCGATCTTGTGACGAATGACGAGGAAGACCTATCGAAGCGACAGATCGCCAGAGTCTCGGGTTCCATAGACAATATGGCTCCAGGCAATAAATTTCTCGAACGACTCGTCTCGATCCCTGTGGTCCCGGAAGTCACGACCCATTCGATCATCCCCGTCCAGGACGAGCCGGATCTCGAGGATCCTGAGGAGCGCGAAGATGCGTCCGACGGCGTCGTCAAGTTTCTCAGCGCCAGGATAGACGGCGTCACCTCCCAGCTCGTCGTACCCAGCGCCCACACCTGCCTGCAGCATCCGTGGACGATCGCCGAGCTACGCCGAATTCTGCTTTCCCACGTCGGCCTTACGCGGGTCGACCCCGCCGACATGAATCTGCCTTAAGCATGAGGGGCTTCATTAAGCTTCTACTCGGCTCCCTCGTTTTGCTCCTTCATGTGTGGGCCCTCGCGGTATTATGGATCGACGGACCGCTTGATCGGAACTGGATTCTCGGCCTCGCCTACGCCGGGCTGCTGGTCGGATTCGCAATCGCCACATTCCGCGGTCGCGCCCCCTTTGGCGCGAGCCTGATCTCCTTCGCCCTCGTCCTCGCTTGGTGGCTGACACTCGAACCCAGCAACGACCGCGATTGGACCTCTGACGTAGCGCGGTCCCCCCGCGCCGAAATCACAGGAGACCAGCTAACGATTCACAATGTTCGAAACTTCGACTACCAATCGGAAGACGATTACGACGAGCGCTGGGAGACGCGGACCTACGACCTCTCGAAGCTCCGCGGCGTCGACCTCTTCCTCTCGACCTGGGGATCGCCGCATATCGCGCACACGATCGCGAGCTGGGATTTCGGGGAGGGCAATCATCTCGCGATCTCGATCGAAACCCGCAAGGAAAGAGGGGAAGCCTATTCCGCGATCCTCGGCTTCTTTCGGCAGTTCGAGATCTACTACGTCGTCGCCGACGAACGCGATTTGGTTCGACTCCGCACCAACTACCGAGGAGAGACCGTCCGCCTGTATCCGCTCACGGCGCCCCCCGAAATGGCTCGTGCCGTACTCCTCGACTACCTGAAAGAGATTAACGGTCTCGCAGAAAAGCCAGTCTGGTACAACGCGCTTACACACAACTGCACGACGACCATCCGCTACCACGTGAAACACGTCGCCCAGGGCAATCCTTTCGATTGGCGAATCATCCTGAACGGAAGCATCGACGAACTCGGCTACGAACGGGGCACCATCGACACGAGCCTGCCCTTCGAAGAACTTCGACGTCTGAGCGACATAGGCGAGCGGGCCCGGGCCAGCGGAAACGCCGCGGATTATTCGACGCGCATTCGAGAAGGGTTACCCGGACAAGCTCGAAGAGCCGGATCCTGAGATCAGACGATCCGCGAATCAGACCAGATAGTCGCGGATGACGACCGCGTCGTAATCCCGACTCATCACACGATAAACGACCCAGATCGCGAAGATCGTCATGAGTAGAATCTGCGCCAGCAGCACGAGGTGAGCACAGTTCAATTGCAGGCGAAGCTAATGGGAGGGGCCACCTCGAACACCATCCTCTGTTAGTATCGAATGAGCTTTTGGATCCGATGACGAATTTCGGATAGAACCAGGGAGACACAAATGCGGGCACTATTTATCGGTTTTCTCATGATCATAATGGGGGGAATCCAGCTCGCGTGCGGCCCGGAGGAAGCTCCTCAGGAGGCGCTAGTCCGACCGATCAAAATTCTCGAGCTCGGAGGAAAAGCCGCCGACCAGGTCCTCGAGTTCCCGGGCACGGTGAAAGCCGGACTCAGCGCCGAACTCGGTTTCGAAGCTGCGGGCAAGATCATCGAACTCCCCGTGACAGAAGGACAGGCCGTCGAGGAGGGCGCGCTGCTTGCACGCCTCGACCCTCGAGATTTCGCATCAAAACTCGACGCGGAGATCGCCAAGGAAAGAGCCGCAAGGGCGGAGTACGACCGAACGCTCCTGCTCTTCAAGGAAAACGTCACGTCGAAGCAACAGCTCGAGGTCCGCAAGAGAAATTTCGACGTGACGAAGGCGAACGTCGAGCGAGCAAGAAAGTCCATGGAAGATTCGAACCTCAAGGCACCCTTTAAGGGTGTGGTCGCAAAGATCTCTGTTGAGAATTTCGAAACGGTTCAAGCGAAGCAGAGCATTCTGATTGTGGAAAACGACAAAGTGTTCGAAGTCACGGCCAATATCCCGGAACAAGATGCCGCGCGGATCCCACCGGGCCTAAGCCTTGAGGAGAGAACCCAACAGGCGAAGCCAGAGATCACAGTAAGCGCACTCCCCGGCCGACGCTTCAAAGCTCGCCTCACAGAGTTCGCCAGGACCGCTGATCCAAAGACGCGGACCTTCGCCGCCACCCTCGCCTTCGACAATCCCGGAGACGTCAGCCTAGCGAGTGGCATGACGGCGAACGTGCGAGTCCGCGTTTCTGACAAAGCGTTAGGCGAGACGGGCCTCTTCGTACCCTCTGGTGCAGTGAGCAGCAACCCTGCGGGCTCTGCGATCGTCTGGATCGTCGATCCCGAGTCGATGATCGCGACCGCGCGCGAGGTCGAGGTCGGCATGCTCAGCGGAGATCAGATCCGAGTCACCCGAGGTCTCTCGGGCAACGAGTGGATCGCGGCTTCGGGCGTCAATTTCCTGTTCGACGGCATGGTCGTCTCCAGGCTGAGCGAGTAACGGAGCCATTATGAACCTCGCCGACTTCGCTCTCCGCAATCGCGTGACCACACTCGTTTTAACCTTCGTCCTGCTCGGGGCCGGAGTGATGTCCTTCGGCGCCATGTCCCGTCTCGAGGATCCCGAGTTCACGATCAAGGACGCACTCATCATCACTTCCTACCCTGGCGCCACTGCCGCAGAAGTCGCCGAGGAAGTCAGCGACGAGATCGAACTCGCCGCGCAACAGCTAGGGCAACTGAAGGAGGTCGAGTCGAAATCGGAGCGTGGCCTGTCGACGGTGACCGTCCGCATTCAGGATCGCTACGACAAGACGACGCTGCCGCAAGTCTGGGACGAGCTGCGTCGCAAGGTCAGCGACGCGCAAGGAAAGCTGCCTCCCGGAGCAGGGCCGTCGATCGTTGTGGATGACTTCGGCGATGTCTGGGGCGTCTTCGTGGCGATCTACGGAGACGAGTACAGCGAGAAGGAAATCTATGAAACGGCGAAGCTCCTGCGCCGTGAGTTATTGCTCGTGGACGATGTGGCCAAGGTCGCCTTCTGGGGCGATCGTCGAGAGGCTGTCTACGTCGAGCCCGATCGCGAACGACTCGCCCAGCTCGGTATCGTTCCCGACGCGATCCTCCGCGAGCTGACCGCGCGCAACCTGGTCACCGATGCGGGACGTGTCGAAGTTGCCAGTGAGTTCATCGCGCTCGATCCAACGGGTTCGGTCCAGGCCATCGACGATATCGGCGCAATCCTCGTCACAGGCGGCTCTGGTGAGCAGATCCGCTTGCGCGACATCGCCAACATCCGGCGCGGGCACGTGGAACCGGCCGGAAAGGTCCTTCGCTATGACGGTCACCACGCAATCGGTCTTGGCATCTCGACGTCACCCGGCGGAAATGTGGTCACCATGGGCGAAGGGCTCGTCAAGAAGATGGACGAGCTCCGTCCGCAAATTCCTCTCGGCATCGAGTTCGGGGTCGTCTCGCTTCAGTCCGATGCAGTGACTCAGGCGATCGACGGCTTCGTAATCAGCCTGATTCAGGCGGTCGTGATCGTCGTCCTCGTGCTGCTCGTCTTCATGGGACTCCGCAGCGGCCTCTTGATCGGTTTTGTTCTCGTGCTCACGATTGCAGGAAGCTTTCCCTTCCTCGACTCGATGGGCGTTTCACTCGAGCGAATCTCCCTCGGCGCGCTCATCATTGCGCTCGGCATGCTCGTCGACAATGCGATCGTTGTGGTCGATGGGATCTTGGTCCGCGTTGGACGAGGCGAGGATGCCGAGGATTCGGCGCGAGAAGTCGTAGGGCAGACGGCGATACCGCTCTTCGGCGCAACGATCGTCGCGATCATGGCCTTCGCTGCGATCGGAACCTCGGACGACAGCACCGGAGAATTCTGCCGATCCCTCTTTCAGGTCGTCTTCGTCTCACTTTCATTGTCGTGGGTCACGGCGGTGACGGTCACCCCGGTTCTCGCAGCCATGATTCTCCCCGGTGGCGTCAAGAATAGCAGCGACGACGCAGAGGGGTCTTCGGATGGATACGACTCGGCCTTCTACAAAGTCTATCAGGGCCTTCTGACGACGTGCATCCGAAGGCGCTGGCTCACGGTCGCAGTCGTCATCGGAGTCTTCGTCCTTTCGCTGATCGGGTTTGGGCGTGTCGATCGCAGCTTTTTTCCCGATTCGACTCGACCGCAGTTCATGGTCGACCTTTGGTTGCCGCAGGGGACTCATATCGATGAAACGTCTCGGGAGAGTCGAATCGTCGAGGACTACATCGCATCTCTCGATGGCGTAACCCACGTGACATCGCTCGTTGGATCGGGCGCAATGCGGTTCATGTTGACGTATGCGCCCGAAAAGTCGAATACCGCCTACGCCCAATTTTTGATCGATGTAGACGAGTTCTCGAAGGTGCCCGGTTTGATCAATGAGGTCGAACAAGGCCTCGCCCGCCTCCAGCCGGATGCGCTCGTCTACTCACGCCGCTTCATGATGGGCCCCGGGGACGGGGGGAAGATCCAGGCGAGATTCAGTGGGCCTGATCCCGCGGTATTGCGAGATCTCGGGGATCGCACAGCCGCGATTCTTCGCGAAGACGGACGAGCGAAAGCGATCCGATCTGACTGGCGCCAACAGGTCAAACGAATTCGACCGGTGGTCGCTGATCAGGAAGCGAGTCGGGCAGGAATCACCCGTGACAATATCGCCAACACTTTGAAGCGGAGCTTTCAGGGACTGCCCGTCGGCGTCTATCGCGAGGCAGACGAGCTTCTCCCCATTATCGTGCGCGCCCCCGAGGCCGAGCGAACCCACGTCGAACAGATCCAAAACCTTCAGATCTGGAGCCCTGTCGCAAATACTTCGATTCCCCTTCGGCAGGTCGTCAGTCGGTTCGACACGGAATTTGAGAACGACATTCTCATCCGGCTCAACCGAATTCCGACGATCACGGTTCATGCGGATCCGATCGCCGGAACGGCAGCGAAGATCTTCGAGGACGTCCGCCCGCTCATCGAGTCGCTCGAAATGCCCCCGGGCTATTCGCTGGCCTGGTGGGGTGAATACAAGAGCTCGGGAGAGGCACAGGGGAAGATTGCCGGCGCCCTGCCCGCATTCCTCGGCATCATGTTCTTGATCGTCGTCGCCCTCTTTAATTCCCTGAAGCAGCCGACCGTCATATTCCTCACCGTTCCTCTGGCGCTGATCGGGGTTACTGCGGGTCTACTCGCGACGGGCCAGCCCTTCGGGTTCATGGCCCTGCTTGGCTTCCTGAGCCTCTCGGGCATGTTGATCAAGAATGCAATCGTTCTCATCGACGAAATTGAGACTCAGAAGCGACTCGAAAAGCCGCCGATGGAGGCGATCCTGATCTCGGGGGTCAGCCGATTGCGGCCCGTCGCAATGGCCGCGCTGACGACGGCACTGGGAATGATTCCGCTGCTGGCCGACGCGTTCTTCGTCGCAATGGCCGTGACGATCATCGCGGGGTTGATGGTCGCCACGGTGCTGACCATGGTCTTCGTACCCGTTCTCTATGCGATCTTCTTCAATGTGAAGTCGGATTAGACGATGCGGGAGAGACGACGAATGGACCGGATGAACTGTGCAGATGCCTCCCTCATGCGAGGCCGCCGCCGGCCTTCTCTCGGAACAACAGCACTCCTCTTGCTGGCGCTCGCGAGTCTCGCTGGATGCGCGAGCACGAAGCTGGAACGCGGACGCGCTTTTGCCCCGCTCGACGATCGGCCGAAGCCTCCGATGGTGCTCGTCTACGATTTCGCCGTCAGCGCCGAAGACGTCATCGTCGACACCTTCGGCCCGTCGCTGCTCACGGGAGACGGCGACCCCTCCGAACGGGTCGACCTGGCACGCGAGACGCAAAGAGCGTTCACCGCCGTGGTCGTCGCGAAGCTCAAGGAAAAGGGAATCAAGGCGCGGCGCGGAGAGTCACGGACCGTGCCTCCTCTCAACGCGCTGATGCTCAAGGGACAATTTCTGACGATCGACGAGGGCGACGCGATGGGGCGAACGATCATCGGCTTCGGTCGGGGTGGGAAAGAGCTGAGCGTCGCAGTTCAGGTCTATCAAATGATGATGACGGGGCCCCAGCAGCTCGTCGAAGGAAAAGGAACGTCCAAGGGCGGTAAGCGACCGGGCATGCTCATTCCGGTCGCCGGCGGCGCAGCTCTTGGGACGGCCGCAACTTCCGCAGTGATCAGTGGCAGCGTGAACATCATGTCTGAAACGAGCGGCCGGTTCAACACGGATATCAAGAAGCTGGCAGAGGAGCTCGGCGAGCGGGCCGTCCAGTTCTATATCGATCGCGGCTGGCTCTAGAACGCGTGTTGAAGAACCTTCTCAAGCGCTGGGCGGAGCGAGATCAACAAGAAGAGGCACGGAACCGACACGCGATCCTGCTGGCCTCCCTCATGTCGCTGCTCATAATGGCTCCTCTTTTTCGCGTCGTCCCGGGCGGGGAGATGCGTTTTTCGATCCTCCTCTGCCTGGTCCTGACTGCGGCCATCTACTTCAACAGCACGCAACTCTGGATCCTGATCCTCGCCACCTTGACCGGCGGAGCGGCCATCATTTGCGTCGCCATTGCGCGCGCGACGGGGGCGATGACAGCCCAGATCGCGGGAGATGCGCTCGGGCTCGGGCTGCTTTCGTTCACGACGCTCTTTATGCTGAATACACTGATGCAGACCCGGCGCGTCTCGCGAGACACCGTCATTGGCGGAATCTGTGTCTACATGCTCATCGGCCTCTGCTTCGCCCTCGCCTATATCCTGGTCATCGACCTCGGTGCCGGAGCTCTGGTCGAAGCCGGGCAGCCGATTGCGAGAACGCTCGAGGGCGGAAGCGACCACGCCTTGACCGTTCTCTATTTCAGCTTCGTCACGCTGACGACGCTGGGCTACGGAGACATCGCCCCCATCGGCGAGATGCCTCGCATGCTCGCTTCGACCGAAGCGATCATCGGGCAGCTCTACATCGCGATCTTCATCGCTCGGCTGATCTCGCTGCGCCGAGACTGACCGAATAGGTCTCGACCGACCTCCACCGATCGGGAAGTCTGCCGGAGCCCGTTGGGGTATCCTCTTGAAGGTCCGATCGGTGCTCGCCGCACGGCCAGGTTTTTGACGCGATGATCGTCCCTTTTACGAGGGTCGATATGAAGGGGAATTGAGTGCAGCTTTCGTGGGTTGGTTTCAGAGAAAGAGCTGCGGTCGCGTCGAGGCTCGCCGCGCTCGTCCTTCTATCACTCGCGATCGCTGGTTGTCAGAGCAACCCGCTTTCGCTTGGGGGACATCCATCGGCCAAGGACTGTGTCCACCGAATCATCGAGAGCGGTCAGTTACGCGTCGGCATTTCGGGTCTCCAGCCTCCGCTCAACATGAAGAACAAAGCCGGCGAGCTTGTCGGACTCGATGTCGACCTCGCCCAGGCGCTGGCCGATGCCATGAATCTCGAACTCGTACTGATCGAGCGCCCCTTTGCCGAATTGCTCGACGGCCTAGCCTCCAGCGATTTCGATCTCGTCATCTCGAGTCTGACGATCACACCCGCTCGCAATGCCCGAGTTGCATTTGCCGGTCCTTATATGATCTCGGGAGCATCCTTGCTGACTCGTAAACAGCTCGTCGGCGACCTCGGTGGAATCGACAGCCTCGATTCGGCCGAGCGAACCTGGGCAACGCTCGAGGGCTCAACAAGTGAAGCGCTGATTAGAGAAGCCTTCCCCAAGGCCAAACTCGTCACGACCGATGATCTTCCCTCGATCGTCTCGCAGATCCAGTCGGGCGAAATCGACGGAATCATCGCGGACCTTCCCTACGTTCGCTTCGAACTAGCACGCCATCCCGACGCCGGACTCGCCGTCCTACCGAAGCCGTTCACGACAGAGCCCCTCGGTATAGCCCTTCCGCCCAATTCGCCGCTCTTCGCCAATCTCGTGCAGAACTATCTCAACACCCTGCAGTACACGGGTCAGCTGATCCAGATGAAGGCACGATGGTTGAACGGAGGCGATTGGCTCTCCGAACTTCCGTAGCCAGGCGGATCGCACCCATGAAGAGCCAAAAGAATCGCGGGCGCTCGAGCTTCCTCCTCGCCTTGTCGATGTTATTGATCGCAACACTCGGCGCCGGCTGCGCGAGTTCGGGATCCAAGAAGAACGCCGAGAAGCCGCGCAAGCGAACAGTCCTCTACACCCTCTCGGACGATGTGCGAGCGGGTGCGGAGGCGGCCGACTCGGTCCAGGCGGAGATCGGCCTGCTCGAGGACCCGATCTTGCAGGCCTACGTCGAAGCCATCGGGAAGAAACTCCTTCGTGGCCTTCCGCGTCGAGACTTCGCCTACAAGTTCTCGATCGTCGATCAGATGGAACCGAACGCCTTCGCCCTGCCGGGCGGCCACATCTACGTCTCCCGCGGACTCCTTGCGCTCATCAACAACGTCGACGAACTCGCTTGCGTAATCGGACATGAAATCGTCCACGCAGCAAAGCGGCACTCGGCTCAGCAGCAGGCCGTCGCCAAGTACCAACCTCTCTCGCTCCCGAGGTCGCGCGCGGCGACGCTGGCGGCCTACAATCGAGACATGGAGCGCGAAGCCGATGCCGTCGGTCAGAGACTCTGCGCCGCAGCAGGCTACGACCCGATGGGGCTCTCGACCTTCCTGCGGAGCCTCGACAAGCGCGAGCGACTCCTCATCGGCGCACCCCGGGTGCCGACCTTCTTCGATACACATCCGGGTTCGCGCGAACGCGCGTCGACCAACTCGGCGCGAGCAAGCGAGCTTCGCTGGACACGCGATCCCGACTTGAAGGATGTGCGCTCGAAGCATCTTGATCGAATCGATGGCATGACGATCGGAGACCGGGTCGAAACCGGCGTGTTCATCGATGAGGTCTTCGTCCATCCGGGTCTCGGATTCGAAATCACATTCCCGAGAGGCTGGCAGCTACAGAACTCGAGTCAAGCCGTCGGCGCCTCCGAGCCACGAGGCGCGGCCGCCGTCTACTTGACCGGCGACTTGCCGCCTGGCGATCTGACAAAGGCAGCCGACGATTTTGCGGAGAAGGCCAAGGACGAGTCCGGCGTCAAGGTCACGGAAAAGAAGCGCGTGCGTCTCGGCGATATCGAAGGTGTCCGCTACGGCTTCGAAGGCAGCGGCGTCTCCGCCAAGATCACGTTCTTCCCCTTCGCCGACGCGATCTGGCGAATGGTCGGCCTGGCGCGACCCGAAGCGGCCGGCCGCCTCTTTCCCCAAATCCTCTCCTCGATGCGCAGCTTCGGTCCGGTCACGGCGGAGCACCTTGCGAGCATCGAAACCAAGCGCCTGCGCATCGTGCTGGCACGCCCCGGCGACGACATCGTTCGCCTGAGCGAACGCACCCAGAATATCCTCGACCCGGCGGGAACCGCGCTCCTCAACGGCCTCTACGGAAACGAAGTATTCGAGGGCGGCGAGCTCTTGAAGATCATTCGGCGCGAGAATCCGGACACCTGAGCTTTTCAACGCGGCTCCGACCCGACCTCGGCGAGCTGCACTCGCGATCGCGATCGGGGTCGAGGTCGAGGTCGAGGTCGAGGACGCTCAAGCCACCAGGGATCAGTTGCCCTCCAAGCGAGGCGACCTCTTCTCGCGAAAAGCGTTGAAGCCCTCCTGCGCATCGCCCGTTCTCGCCATATTAGGCAGCATCAGCTGCGCGAACTCGAATGACTGCGCAAGCGTCATGTCCTCGATCGCATGGAGGCCGGATTTCCCGAGTCGGATCGCGGTGGGTGAGCGCTCGGCGATCTCCGAGATGAAAGATTCGATCGTTTCATCCAAGTCACCGGGGGCCACGACGCGGTTCAACAAGTGGGCATCAAGCGCCTCTCGTGCCGTCCATCGCTTTCCCGTGATGCACCATTCGAGGAGCGTGCGCCGCGGCATAGCGCGCAGCATATAAGGCAAGATCATCATCGGGAAGAGACCGATCCCTGTTTCGGGAACACCGAAAGTGGCCGTATCGACGGCGAGCGCGATGTCGCAGGCACAAAGCAGGCCCATGCCCCCGGCGAGGGCATGGCCGTTCACTCTTGCGATCGTCGGTAGCCCGCAGGTCTCGAAGGTCTTGAAGAGCCCAATGAGAGGATTGATCGGATTCGCGGGCTGACTTATAGCCCTTTTCTGTGCCAGATTGCGGTTGTGTCGATAGGCGCTGCGCGCCAATGTCGATCATCAAACTACAATCCCGTCGGGCGATGAAGGGCGATAGTGAACGATTCCAGTCTCGACGGGTCTCGTAACCCGTTGGCCTATCGCGGCTGGTCGGTCGTATTGGGCAGTTTCGTATGCGCGATGCTCGCGGTGGGCGGCAGTGTCTACATCTTCGGCCTGTTCGTGATTCCGGTCTCCGAGGCCTTTGACCTATCCCGCGCCGATGTGAACAACGGCCTCACCCTCACGCTCATCGGAACCGCGATTTGGTCCCCAATCTTAGGCCGCTTGATCGATCGGTTTTCTGCACGCCTCGTCATCGCAGTCGGCGCCCTTCTCTATGCCGTGGGCTTTTTCACGATCGCGTCATCGTCTTCTCTTTGGCTGATCAGCCTGGCGATTCGGGGCCCCGTGGCCATGGGCGTCGCGGCTGCGGCCCAATCGCCGCCAACACCGTCGCGGCGCGCTGGCTTCGTCGCCGCCGAGGTCGAGCAATCGGCATTCTGGCCGTTGCGTCCTCCTCCGGCGGGTTCGTGATGACGCCCATCGTCGCGCGGCTTATTGAGAGCTACGGCTGGCGCACGGCGCTGAATATGACTGGAGCGGGTGTTTGCGCCGCGATCCTACTCGCTGTCCTCTTTCTGGTCCGAGGCAAACCCAAGTCGAGCGACCTCCAGGGCTTCGACGAATTCGAGATCAAACTATTGCAGTCGGGTCCGGATTAGCCGACCGAGACGGAGCAAAAGCCAAAAGCCGACGGACTGCTATGGGACTACAGAAGCCTGGCAAAAACTCGAAACTTCTGGATGCTGACACTGGGTTGCGGAATTTTGCTCGCCAGCGATCAAGCCATTCTTGCCTCGCAGGTCCCGTATCTACAGGACGCTGGAATCAGTCTCTCCGCTGCCGCGCTCTTCGTTTCCTGTCTGACGCTCTCCGCAATCTGCGGAGAACTGCTCGTCCCGTTTCTCGCGGATCGAATCGACGTCAGACAAATATTCGGGGTCATCTTCCTGTGCCATGTCGCATTGTTGACGGTCTTGATCGTTCAGCCGAGCTACTGGGTGCTCATCGGCGTGGCGTCCACGTTCGGAGTGGCCGTTGGCGGCGCCTATCCCGTTTGGCTCGGTCTGACCGCAAAGGTATTCGGCGCGAAGAGTTATGGGACGATCATGGGCGTAATGGCGATGATGATGCGGCCTATCTCCGTGGTGGCGATTCGGTTCATCGGCGAGGTTCGCGACCGCACAGGAGGCTATCCAATCGGCTTCGCTGCCTTTATCGCCTGCGTACTCTGCGCGGATTTTCTCGTCACCTCAATCTCCATGCCGGTGATTAAGGGCGACGTGGATGCAGGAAGTGCAGAGGGCGAAGCCACCAGCTGATCGAACTCGTCCGTTCGCTGGATTCACGTTAGTTCGCGTCGGGATCATAATGAAATTAGTGTACAATGACGGCAAACGGGACGATGAATGCGGGCTGAAGGGCTTTGAGTAGCTGCCGACCCCAAAATCCCATCATGGCCAGGCTCCCCCCTGCCCTACGGAGCGACTCATGGCTGACATAGAAGAACTGCAGAAGAATGTTGGCTTCACAGTCGGAGGTCGCGCCGAAAAACGCTCGGTGAGCTTTTTGCCTGAGCCCAAACGGCAGGAACGAATGTGGCCCATCGTCTCCGTCGACGACCATATCGTCGAACCGAGGCATGCTTTCGAAGGCCGCTACCCCGCATCCCTCGCTGAGTTTGCGCCGCGCGTCGTCGAGAATAAGGATGGCAGCGAAGCCTGGCATTACGCGGGCCAGGTCATGCCTAACGTCGGATTCAATGCCGTCGTCGGCCGACCGATTTCGGAATACGGCTTTGAGCCGACGCGCTTTGACCAGATGCGACGTGGCTCCTGGGATATCCACCACCGCGTTAAAGACATGGATCTGACGGGCGTCTGGGCTTCCATGAACTTCCCCTCTTTTTTGCCGGGTTTCGCCGGTCAGCGACTTCAACTGACGGTCGACGATCCCAAGCTTGCACTCGCCTCCGTGCGGGCATGGAACGACTGGTGCATCGAAGAGTGGGCAGGCACCTACCCCGATCGCATCATTCCTATGCAGCTCCCATATCTCCTTGATGTCGAGATCGCGGCCGACGAAATCAGGCGGAACGCTCAGCGAGGCTTCAAGGCTGTGACGTTCTCGGAAGCGCCCGACAAGCTCGGCCTACCGACGCTCCATTCAGGCTACTGGGATCCCTTGATGGCAGCTTGCGAAGAGACCGAAACCGTCGTCTCGCTTCATATTGGCTCTTCCGGCCAGTCTCCCAGCACCTCCGCAGACGCACCTCCCGATGTCGTCGGCGTGCTGTTCTTCGGACACGCGATGTTTTCCGCCACGGACTGGCTCTACTCCCAGATTCCGGTGCGCTTTCCTAAGCTGAAAATCTGTATGTCCGAAGGCGGCATCAGATGGGTTGCGGGACTGATGGACCGGCTCGATCACGTTCTTAAGTACCAGGAAATGTACGGAACGTGGAAGAGTGATCTTACGCCCCGAGAAGTTATGCAACGTAACTTCTGGTTCTGCGCGATCGACGATCCCGCCGGCTTTGAAATACGACACCATATCGGTGTCGATCACATTCTGATCGAGAGCGACTATCCCCACGCCGACTCGAACTGGCCGGAAACGCAGTTTCATTTTGCGCGCCAATTCAAGGGCATCCCCGAAGACGAGATCGCTTCGATGGCTTGGCGGAATGCGGCGAAACTCTTCAGGCTTGATGTTCCCGCTTCAGTGATCGCTGATCCTAACGCGCCGTGGCCGTCGGAAGCCTAGATAGCCGCGCTCAGCATCTCACATCTTAGGCTCGGGCATCCTCACTGACTAACACGCAATGAGTCCCCGCGTAAATTGTCGTCATGCACTTATTGCAGTGCACGCAGAGCCCCTCTTTCGCCTCGCCCTTCGCCAACGCGTTGACGAGGTCCGGATCCCTCAGCAGCGCCCTCCCCATCGCCACGAATTCGAAGCCGTCCTCCATTGCCTGATCAATCGTTCCTCGCTTGTTGATCCCCCCGAGAAGGATCAGCGGGAGCTCGAGGGCAGCCCGGAATTGGCGCGCGTAAGGACGGAAATAGGCCTCTTCGAAGGGGTATTCTTTAAAGACGAATCGGCCGAAAAGCTTGACACCGAGCGCCATGAATTTCGGCATTGAGTGCGCCATTTCGTGAATGGGCACTTCGCCTCGAAAGAGGTACATCGGGTTCTGGAGCGAGCTTCCGCCCGTGAGTTCAAGGGCATCGAGTCCGCCGTCCGCTTCGAGCATTCGCGCAACCTCGATACTTTCGTCGACCCAAAACCCTCCCGGCACGCCATCCGACATATTGAGCTTGGCGAGGACCGCCATCCGATCTCCCACAACGTTTTTGACCGCTTTAACAATTTCGCGGGGGAAGCGCGCCCGGTTCTCGATCGAGCCACCCCATTGATCTTTGCGTCTATTGACCGAGGGGGAAAGAAACTCACTCGGGAGATATCCATGCCCTAGATGAATTTCGACGGCGTCAAAGCCGGCCTCCATGAGAAGGCGAGCACCTGCGGCGAATTCTCCCACGACCCGATTGATATCCGCGGCCGTCGCTTCCTGGGTTCTCTTCATCGCGAGTGGGCTGAAGACGCGCGACGGTGAGATCGCACGGAGCCCCGCGGAAGCCGCAATCGCACCTGCGTGGCCCATCTGCGCAGAGGCCGCCGCCCCCTCTGCGTGCACCGCATCGACGAGGCGACGCAGACCTGGCACAGCTGCCTCGGTCAAGATCAGTTCGTTAGGCGTGCTCGCGCCCTCGGGCGAGACGGCACAAAAAGCCACCGTAGTCATCCCCACGCCCCCTCGCGCGACCGCCCGGTGGAACTCGATCAGCTGATCGCTGACAGCTTGGTCGCCGGTCATGCCCTCGAACGTGGCCGCTTTGATGATGCGGTTTCGCAAACGAAGGGGTCCGAGCTGCGCTGGAGCGAATGGATCAGGGCTTTCGGACATTTTGGACCCTTCGGATATTCAGCTATTGGACGTTTCTCAAGGACGACAAGTTAGCCACAATCCCGTCTCACAGACCATCGCACCAAGCGACAGCCTCCCTCACAGCCCCAGACACGGAAATATCCCAATGGCCCCCAAAACAACGACCGATTCCAAATTAGGACCGAGCAGCTCCCAACACTTACTCGACGAGAGTGAATTCGACGACGCGACTTTCGTGGGCGGTGATTTCACAGCCGCCGACCTCAAGAATAAGACCTTCTCAGACTGCGAGTTCCGAGAGATCTCCGCTCAAGAGGCCGACTTTCAGCACTCGGTCTTTGAGAATTGTCGCTTCGTAGGCTGTGACCTCACGATGGCACTCGTCGCCAATGCGCGGTTTCTCGATGTCGAGTTCGTCGATTGCAAACTTATGGGCGTGGATTGGTCTCAAGTCAGCGGACTCGTCTTTGCTGTCGGCTTCGACCGCTGTGTCCTAAGTCATGGCTCCTTCATCGGCCTAGCCATGAAGAACGCTCGAGTTTTGGACTGTCGAGCGGACGAGACAAACTTCGCAGGAGCGAATCTAGAGGGAGCTGATTTCGCGCGAACAAACCTGCGTTCAGCCAAGTTCTCCGACACCAATCTCGCGGGTGCCGACCTCTCCTTAGCAGCGAACTACGACATCAATCCGTCCGACAACACTCTGCGTAAGACGCGCTTCTCAGTCGCCGCCGCGTTAGTCGTGGCGGAGCGCATGGGAATCATCATTCCTGAAAAATAGAACCGGCGCCCCCATACACGACCGGAATCCAACCGATGACGAGCTCACCCGAATTCCTCGCACTCGCTACTGCGATTGGTCCGTCCTGTGCGGCAATGGACTCATCCGACCGTCCGCTCTTCATCGCAAACGTCGATCGGGGCGTCTGGAACGTCTGGAACGTCTCCAAAAAGTGGGCAGCCGAGTCGCCGTCCTCGGATGCAAGGGCACAGCTGACCAGCTGCGGACACTGGCACATGCAGAGCGTTCAGGCGGCAGCCTCTATCGCGTGTTCGCCGAGGAAGCACGCGATCAGAAAGACCGTGCTGCGCTGCTTGAATGCGATTCGCGGGAGAAGGAGAACGCGGAGGCCCTCGCAGACTCACTCGCAGGCTGACCCGCGCTAGGCGATCTCGAGGAGACGAATCAGGGCCCCTCGCCGCTTCACCAAATCCTCGATTGTGTAGTCATCGAGGACAACGAAGAAAGCCTCGAGCGCGGCGGCAAGAGCGAACTGCAGCTTGCAGGCAGGCTGCACCGCGCAATTCCCGCCGTCAGCAGAGAGACATTCCACCAGTGCAAGATTTTCTTCGGTTGCACGCACGACCTCACCCAACCCGATATCTGAGGCCTCTCGAGCCAACCGAATCCCGCCGCCACGACCACGAAGCGAATCGATGAATCCATGCTGCGATAGCCCGCGAACGACCTTCATCACATGGCCTCGAGAGATCCCATAGCTCTCCGAAATTTCTTCGATGCGACCAAGGCGTTCGGGTCGAACCGCCAGATACATCAGCACCCTCAGGCTGTAGTCCGTGAATTGAGTCAGCTGCATTTTTCTGCACCTCTCGGCGGATCCAACGATTCAGCGAAGTCCCGCTCGCCTTCGAGCAGACCGACTCCGCTCATGCCCGAAACACCTCTACAGCAATCTCTTCCTGATGAAGACCAGATGCCAACCAGTACCCACCGCCCATACACACGGCACCCGCGACGGTGTTCCCCAGCGTGACCGAGATCAGATTATGAAACATGCCGAGCAATCCTTGCACGCTGAATCCGTTAATTAGCAAATTCGCGCTCAGTAGAGTCATGTTCGCCACGCAGTGCTCGAATCCAAATCCGATGAACCCGAGCAGGCACCAGAAGATGAGGATGCACTTGGCAGAGTCGCTCGTCGTCCGAGCCGACATCCAGAGCGCGAGGCAAATCAGCCAATTGCAGGCGATGCCTCGCTCGAGCAAGTGAATCGCGGGGGATTCCGACTTGTAGAGAGCCACCTTCTCGCGCAATTTTCCGCCCATCTTGGATCCATCACTGCCCACACCCGCGATGATGAGCGCAGCCAGGCCGATGAGCCCACAAGATTGCCAAACCAAGCCGCGCTCCGGGCGGTACAGCCGACCCCAGGGCAAAGATGAGCACGATTCCGAATCCAACATAAACGCCGGCCATGAGCGCGCCCGTCCTGAATCCAGCCGGGTTCTCTCGCAAGTGAGCCGCTTTTTCGGCGCCTCTCTGAGCTTGGGCTTCCACAGTTTCGATATAGGTCATCGCGCTCTCCAAGAGCTCAAGTAGGCCTTGCCTTAAAAGAATATATAATCTACCTCTTTAAGCCATGGCAAACGCAAGCCCACTTCCCCACGTCGCGCCTCCCGCCAGGGCGCCCCTCTTCATCGGCCTCGCCCTTGGGCTCGTTGCCGCGACTGCCGTATTCCTATTGCTAGGCACAAGAACGCCGGCTTTCATGGAGACTTCGGGCGGCATCACCGCCCTAACTCCACCTCTCGAGATGCCGGCGTTCTCACTCGAAGCCGCAGGCGAGCCCTCGATTACGCGTGACACGTTGATGGGGCATTGGACGCTCCTTTCTCTGGGCTTTACCTCGTGTCCCGACATCTGTCCCAATACCCTCGCTCTGCTCTCCCGAGCAGTCACCCAATCGAGTTTCCCCAGCGAAGATATTCAGGTCCTCTTTGTCTCGGTGGATCCTGAACGCGACACTCCGCAGAAGCTCGAAACCTACGCAAAACACTTCGGAGAATTCGTTGCGGGTGCGACAGGTTCACAAGAGCAGTTGCGCGCGCTCACGAAGCCGCTCGGCCTCTTCTATCAAAAAGACGACCCGGGTATCGATCCAAGCCACTACAACGTCCAGCACTCGACCACAGTGCTGTTGGTCGGCCCCGACGCCGAGGTCGTTGCACTCATCCGAAGCGGCGACGTCGAAGTCAGTGAGATCGTGGCCACACTCGACGCATTGGGGGAAAGAGCATGAAGGTCTTCGTCGTCAGGCTTCCGCTGCTCGCGGCCGCCGGCATCATCGCATTCGCATTCGTAATCGCTTCTAGCATCGCACCCTCAGTCGCCTTTGCGGATTGTGCGGTTCGATCCGAAGAGGCGTATATCCCGCTGCCGCCGCCCGGCGCAGACGTGGCTGCCGCCTATTTCACGCTGACGAACGATTGCCAATCCGCGGCGACCGTGATCGGAGTGGAGGCCGACCACACCGAGAGTTCAAAAGGCGCCGACCGTGCCGGCACGATCTCCCTCCACCAATCCTCCACGGTGCACGGAATCGCTCGCATGATGCCCGCCAAGCGCATCCCGTTGCATCCAGGCAGCAGCGTCGCCTTCGTGCCCGGCGGCCTTCATGTCATGCTGCACGGTCAAGAACTCAGAGCCGGCGAGACTTTTCAATTCCACCTCGTGCTCGAAGACGGCAATCGCGTTTCCGTTCTCGCGGATGTCGTATCCGGTAGAACGAGTGCGCACCGTGACCACCAAAACCACGGAGGCCACGAAGATCACAAACACCCCCCTGCAGGAGATGTCGAATGACAATTCAATTGACTGCCGCACTGATCAGCTTTGTCGGAGTCGCGGGACTGATCTGCGTCTTTCTTTTCGTTCTCTCCGGTTCAGGGCAGGAAGCGCCCTACCCCGACGTGCAGCCCAGGGCCTACCGCATCCGCAAGCGGCTCTTCTACGTGTTGCTCATCGGGTTCTTTCTGGTCCCAGCTTTCACCCTCCGCAGCACACCCTATGCAGCTTCCGCTGATGCTCCGGACTCGACCATCGTCGATGTCACCGCACATCAATGGTATTGGACGATGAGCCAAGCCGAGGTCCCCGCCGATCGCCCCGTCGTGTTCCGCGTCGGGAGCGAAGACGTCAATCACGGATTCGGAATTTACAACGAAACCAATCGACTCATCGCACAAGTTCAAGCCATGCCGGGCTATATCAACCAGCTCGCAGTTCAGTTCGACACGCCAGGCACCTACAAAATCATGTGCCTCGAATATTGCGGGTTCGTTCATCACGTCATGGTCTCCGAAATCAGAGTCGTTGCGGCGACCGCAAGTCTGGAGGAAATCTAATGACCGCCCCCCACCCACGTAGTAGACTCGCGGCGCCCGGATCCCTGGGTCTGGGCGTATTTTGCGGTTGTCGGCATCGTCATCTCGCTGATGATGGTCTTCGGCTTCCTGATGCGACTCGGCCAGGCTGGCCTGATTGAGATTTCGCCGAGTTGGTTCTACCAGTTCATGACGATGCACGGCGTCGGCATGGTCGGGATCGCAGGAATGGGTGGGGCCGCCATCCTCTACCATTTCCTCTCGCAATATGTGGACCTCTCGAAAAAGGTCTTCATCGTCAATCTTGTCCTCTTCCTGATAGGCGCGGTTCTTCTTCTTGGCCCCAGCCTCTTCGCGGGCTACGCCGGAGCATGGACTTTCCTTTACCCACTTCCGCAGCACCCACAGGGCCAATGGTCAGCAACCGCCGCCACAGTGCATCTGACGGGGCTCGCGCTCGTCGGCGTTGGATTCCTTCTCTTTCACCTCGATAATGCGCGCGCCATTATCGCTCGTTATGGCTCTCTTGGCAGAGCGCTGGGCTGGCCCCAGCTCTTCGGGAAATCCGCGGAGGAGCCTCCTCCGGCAACCGTTGTCGCCGCCACGATGGTCCTCATCGTGAATATCCTCGGCCTCGTGAGTGGCGCCTCGATCATCATCATGTCCATCGTCGGGATCCTGAACCCGGCCTTCGTAATCGACCCGCTCCTTGCAAAGAACATGATCTTCATGTTCGGACACATCTTCATCAACGCGAGTATCTATATGGGAGTCATCGCCGTCTACGAACTCCTCCCGCTCTACGCAGGACGCCCTTGGAAGCCCAACCGCGTCTTCCTGGCCGCCTGGAACGTCTCGGCTCTCTTCGTCATCATCGTCTATCCGCATCATATGCTCATGGACTTCGCTCAGCCGACATGGCTCCATGTGGTCGGCCAGATCGTTTCCTATGGGAGCGGCTTCCCGATCCTCGTTGTGACTGCTTTCGGCGCGCTCACTCTCGTTCACCGCTCGGGAATCAAGTGGACCGCCGCCAGCGGATTCCTTCTGCTCTCGATGTTTGGCTGGTCTGCCGGCGTTATCCCTGCTGTCGTCGACGGCACGATCGCTGCCAACAGAGTTATGCACAATACACTCTGGGTTCCCGGACACTTTCACTTCTACTTGGTGCTCGGACTCCTCTCCATGTTTCTGGGATTCGCCCTGCACTACGCCGCGGGCAAAGACTCCGCCGCGGATCGCGTTGCATTCTGGACGTATGCAGTCGGTGGACTCGGCTTTACCTGCGCATTTCTCGCGGCCGGCGCCTCGAGTGTGCCACGACGCTTCGCTGTACACCTTCCCGAGTGGCAAGGGCTGGCCGCTGTCGGGGCGTTCTTCAGCGGAGTGGTCCTTCTTACGACTCTCGTTCTTGTGGCGCGAATCGCGATGCGCGCAAGAAACTCCGCCTAGCGGATGCTGAGCCGGATTCTCGTCGTCGCTGTGCTCGCTGCAGGATTCGCCGCACTCGCGGCCGCGACCGACGGATTACGAGTGGTCACGGCAGAGGGAGCGAGACGTCTTCAGGTCGAGCGGAGTCCACGACGGCTCCCCCCTACCTCGATGGTCGACCACAAGGGCATCCCATTCTCTTGGCAAGACCTTCAAGGAGGCCCAGTCCTTGTCGAGTTTATCTTCACGACGTGTCCCGATATCTGCCAAAAGATGAGTTCCGATTTCGGGGAACTCGTGCGAGCGGCGGCAACCCTGCCCGCAACACCCGTACGCTTCGTGAGCGTCTCGTTTGATCCCGCGCGCGATACGCTCCGACAACTCAACAGCGTCGCAGACTATTACGGCGCCGACGGAGAGGTTTGGCGCTTCGCACGAGTCGAGGACCCGAGCGATCTTGAAGAAATACTCGAGGCCTTCGGAATCGTCGCGATTCAGAGTCCAACCCGAGGCTTCGAGCACAACGCAGCGATCCACGGCGTCGACACAGAGGGTCGGCTCGCTCGCATCGCTGATATCAGCCAGACCGAGGAAATGCTCCGATGGGCAATCGAAGACGCGGACTAGCGCTCGCCTCGGGCTTTGCGCTCTGGTTCCTCGCCGGCGTTCTTTTTCGCGGATACCTCGAGGCCTCGATGGTTCGGCACGCGCTTGTTCAGCTTCCGCTGTTGGCGGTCTCTGGCATCTTGATCGTGGCGCGGCGCGGCCCGGTTTCGCCACACGCATTCGCGTTGCCTGCGCTGCTCCTCGCCCTCTTCACAAGCGCGATCTGGATGCTTCCCCGCATGCTCGACGCCTCCCTGTCTCACACCAGCGCCGAGTTCGCGAAGCTGAGCTCTATCCCGCTCCTGATCGGCATCCCGCTCGGCTGGAGCTGGCCACGACTCGACGGACTCGTCCGCGCCTTCGTTTGGACAAATCTCGTGTCGATGTCCCTTACCCTGGGTTGGATCTACACCGCAGCGCCTGTGCGCGTCTGCAACTTTTACTTGGTCGACGACCAGAAGCGCCTCGGCATAGCGTTCCTGGCTCTCGCGGCGACGATCACCCTAGGCTGGCTCCCGAGGTTGTTCCACGGAACAGCGCCCGCGGCGTCTGCTAACCGTGCACAAAAGCCGTAGAATGAAGACGCCTACTGCCCACCGCCAACACGATCAAGCCATCAGGACTCCACAAAAACCAGATCGATCTCTGTCGTTCTGCCCATCCTGCTTTTCCTTCAAACACTGCTTGTCGCGCCCGTGGCGACCGAAGATCCGTTCTTTACGCTTGACCATTCTTTCAAGGAGATATTTAAATGAAGATTGAGCGAATCAATCCGGATGGACTCTTCAAGCTAGACGCGTTCAGCCAGATCGTGACAGCACCGGCCACAGGCAGGGTCGCCTTCATCGCGGGCCAAGGCGCGTTCGATGCGAACTTCACATTAGTAGGAGCGGGCGACCTCCACGCTCAAACTGTTCAGGCTTTCCGCAACCTCCGAACCGCGGTCGAGTCCATCGGCGGCGAGGTGAGCCAGATCGTGAGCACTGTCATGTACATCGTCGAGCTCAGCCCTGAAAAAGTTGACGTCTTCGGACGGGCAATGGCGGTAGCGCTCGACGGTCAGCCGTTCCCCGCAAATGCCTCGAGCATGATCGGGGTCCAGGGTCTCGCCGCCGAAGGAATGTTAGTGGAGATTAGCGCCGTCGCCGTCGTTTCCTAGTCGCTGAATCACACGCGCCTGACGCAGCGAATCCCGAGATCCAGATCTCCGGTCGACGACTTCGACCGTAGGTCGGCCGCTAGGAGAGCACCATCCGCAGGACTTGAGAAGCGATCCGGCGAGCGTCACGCGCGCCGAACGGCTCCTTCATGATCACGGTCCGAACGATCATCGGACTGACGAGAATCTCAACTAACGATGCGACATCGATGTCTCTCGAGATATCTCCTCGCTCGATCGCGCGCACAAAGGGCAGCGAGAGGTCCGCTGTTGTCTCTTTCCACGCTTCGACCTGCCAGTCATTGAATTCGGGGTCGACGTGCGTGGCCATGGCGACGTTCATGGCAACTTCTGTCGGGTCGGAAAAAAACTTCGCGAGCCGCATCGCGAGCTGATTGAGATCGCGCTCGAAATCGCCGGTATCGGGGACGCGCAGACTTCGGATGTGAAGCGCCTGCGCCTCACGAAGCAGGTCCGCGCGCGTCGGCCAGCGTCGGTACACCGTACTCCGCGCGACGCCCGCCTCCTCGGCCACGAGCGCGGGACTGAGTGCAGTCTCACCGCGCCGAATGAGGGCCAGCGCGGCCGCCGCTACGGCCTGTTTATTGCGTTCCGTCCGGCCCCCGGGGCGAACCGTCCCGGGGGTCCAGACCTGCTCTCCCGCTGACTCGACAGTTCCTTGCTTCGCAATCAACTTCCGTCTCCCTGTACGCCGCACACTATTGCAACACTATGTCTCGTTTGCAAACATCGGCCAACCCTAACAGAGATGAGCCCAAGGGGGTGATCCATGTCGAGCGAATTCAGCTTCAATGAGGCGCACAACAAGGTCCTCCCCGAACGGTTGGCGGAAGACTGGGGAAAGCTCGCTTCAAGTCAGGCGCGAGAACTCCCGTCCCTCGCAATCGGTCTGCCCGATGGCCGCTCCTATACCTACGAGTACAGTCCCGAAGCAAAGAGGATCGAGCTCCTATCGGGCGTGAACGCCTCAACCCTTGTCGAGCTCAATGAAGCGGACTGGCAGGGCTTATGGGATTCGACCGAGACCATCCTGGGTCTGATCATGTCGGGCCGCGCCAAAATCGTTTCCGGCGACGCCGCTGATTTCGTGAGCTGGGAACCTGCAATTCGAGTGCTCTACGAAAAGCTCCTGCCCTACGACCCGAACGCCCCGCTGCTAGGAGCAGATGGGCGCGAGATCGATCCATCTCGGGCATTCCATCCCGACGACGACCCGGCCGCAATGGCGGAGTTCCTGCGCGTCACCGGATATATCGTCGTGCGCGAAGCCTTGCCTGAAGCGGAGGCGAGCGCACTCATGCGCATAGCGGAGCACGCCCGCTCCTCTGCAACCGAGAACGACGGGACGTCATGGTGGTCGACGCGCGAAGATGGAAAGCGATATCCGAGCCGCGTACTCAACGGTGGCAAAGACGCGCGTATGCTGGCGCTTCCCTCCGACCCGCGCCTGTTGCG
This sequence comes from Myxococcota bacterium, assembly GCA_041690055.1. Lineage (GTDB taxonomy): Bacteria > Myxococcota_A > UBA9160 > UBA9160 > UBA4427 > UBA4427. The sequence goes on from JBDNFB010000157.1 coordinate 35,585, forward strand.
AACAGTCGGCCTCTCCGACCACGACTTCGAGCCGACTCCGAACGAGTACGTGTCGATCCTCTACAAACAATCCCGTGTGGTCTTCGATGGTAAGGCAGACCCGCCCTGGCATCGCGATTGTGGCGTGGGTGGCCACAGGCACATGTGCCCCATGATGAACGGCAGCCTTTTTCTTAACGCGGGGAATCGCGAATCAGGAGAGCTGCGATTCCTTCCCGGATCTTGGGAAACCGCCAGATGCCTCATAGACGACCCGAGCTACACGCTCGGAGTAGGCATCGCGGCTGGCCCTGGTGATTTCTCGCTCCACTACGGTGACGGGTTGCATCCGGGAACGCCGCCCCGTTCAGAGAACGGGCCTTTTCGATCGAGCGCCGTATTCGAGTACGGGCTGGCTGGACGGCACGGTCGAGCAGAATCAGGAGCACTACGACCAGATTATCTTCGAAACGGACGCTCGCGCATTGCAGGCGAGTTGAGCGGTCCATCAGGAATTCGATTTCGATTGGGCCGCGCCGACACAATTTCGCGTGGAAACGAATCAGGCATAATCGATCGTGGCGAGTGCATTCGCGACGCAGGCAGGGGACAAGACGTGATTCTGGACATTTTTTCTGAGCTTCAAGGCGCTGTCAGTGCGCGTAATCTCGATGCGCGAAAGCTTCTCGCGAATACCGTTGAACAGGCGCGACTCGCCGACGAGATGGGCTTCGGTTGCTGGTGGACGGTGGAGCATCACACGTCGCCGGAGTTCAGCATGAGTTCGGCGCCCGACCTGGTACTGACCCTGCTCTCACAGCACACCCAGCGCATCCGATTGGGTACTGCAGGCATTTTGGCGCCCTACGAGATCAACCATCCCGTGCGCATCGCCGAACGCGCAGCCTTCGTCGATGTGCTCTCGGACGGACGGCTTGAACTCGGCCTAGCACGATCCGGCGGCGCGGAATGGGCAACGTTCGGCACTGATCCCGACTCGACCCGTCAGCAGCTCCGCGAAGCGCTAGAGATGCTGCCCCAGATCTGGAGCCAGGAGCCCTTTTCCTGGGACAGCGAGGTGGCGCACATTCCGGAACGCGAGTTCGTCCCAAAACCGCTGCAGCAGCCTCACCCCCCGCTGTGGCAGACGGTTGCCGGACCCGAGTCGTGCGAGATGGCGGGCGAGCTCGGGGTGGGCATGCTGGGTAGTTCTCTATTCACGCCACTTTCGAATCTGGAGCACAGCCTCGGTCTCTACGCGAAAGGCCTGACGCGCTGTCGACGAGAGGGCGCCGCGCGCAACGAGCAGCGGGCGATCTTCTCCTTTGTTCACTGCGCCGAGACTCGGCAAGAAGCCATCGACAGCGGTGCCGCCGAGGCGGCGCTCTGGTTCATGAACGCCGCACCCCACGTTTTTCGCGTCGAACGGAGCAACTGGATCAGTCTCATCCGCGGCGAGATCCCGAAAAGTGCCGCTTCGAGCGCGATGCTTGACGGGCCGGATCCGCTGCCGACCGAAGAAGAACTCAACGATCCTGTGCCCGTGATCGCTATGATGAACCGCCTGCGCGCCGGACAGACCCTGGACCCGGAGGAAGCCTTCGAAGCAGTCGAGTCCTTCGAATCCGTGATGATCGGCGATGTAGACAATTGTCGACGCAAGCTTCGGCGAATCGAGTCCATGGGCGTCGATCGCCTGATGTGCCTGATGCAGTTCGGGCCCCTGCCCCATGAAGCCGTACTGAGCAGCCTGCGGACCGCAGGCAAGTTTCTCGTACCCGAGTTCAGCGGCTGACAAGTGAAGAGGGCTTCAACTCAAATTTCGAAATGCAAAACCGTCGGTTCGAATGAGACGAATCCGGAGATGAGAAGGATGACAATGCTCACACGAACGAGTTCATCGACAGCTCTGACATTGCTAATGCTCGGCGGTCCATTTCTCGCGTTGGAAGCGCACTGATCGGTCGCGATCAGGCAGCGGCTCCTACAACAAAACCCGTAATCGAGGTTGGTGAATCATGAACCATTTAGGAACCGTATCTGAGATCTTCCGATATCCCGTCAAAAGCATGCTAGGCGAGAGCGTAGAGTCTCCAGCACTCGGCATCGACGGGATTCCTGGCGACCGCGCCTGGGGGGTGCGCGACGAAAACCGTGGTGATTTCTTCGTCGGAAAGAGATGCGCCGCTCTGATGAGCTGCAGCGCCTCGTACGATGCTGCGGACGAGGCATTGGGGGCCCCGTTGATTCGACTCCCAGAGGGAGAGACTTTTCCCGCGGATGCTGCGGGCGCGGCCGAGAAGCTGACCCACGCGATCGGACGAGATGTGACGTTGTGGCCGGTGGTTCCTGAGGCGCGCCAGGCGGAAAAGAACGGGGACGTCGCCCCCCTCGCTGATTATGAAGCGATGATGGCGAGGGAACCCGGAGAGCCAGAACCCGAATTCTCCATATCTCCAGAGCTCCTCGAGGTCATCGCACGGCAAGGCCCCTTCTTCGATGCGTTCCCGCTCACCTTGATGACGACTCAGTCGATCGCGTCGATTGCAGCGGCGATCCCCGAGAGTACGATCGATATTCGGCGATTTCGCCCGAACATCCTAATCGAGACAGACGAGCCCGGCGCGTTCCCCGAGCAGGACTGGATCGGGCAGGAAATTCAGATCGGAGAGGCCCTGCTCAAGGTGCATTCGACTTGCATCCGCTGCGTGATGACGACTCACGGTTTTGCGGACCTATCCAAGGATCCGCGGATCATGCGAGCCCTGGTCAAGGAAGCGGGCGGGAACCTCGGCGTCTATGCGACAGTGGAGAAGCCGGGGCGAATCTCTCGGGGCGAATCGTTGTTTCGTCGCGACTAGTACGGGAGCCAGCGAGCAGCCGTAAAGCGCTTTCTGTGCCGATCGCAGATGCTTATGCGCTCGAAGCGGTCACCCAAAAGCGAGCTTCCGGCTCCCCCGGTTTAAGTAGGGTCACGCATCTGCAGCTGAATGAGCCGATAGCACCAGTAAAAGACAAACCACGGGAAGACCAGCCATGGTGAGTTGAGGATGATGAACTTGATGCCTAGATCCATAAACGTCGGATTGACGTTGGCGAAACCATTCATCGCCTCGGTGCCGTAGTAGTACCAGGTGAGCGCCGTCTCGACGACGCCGACCGTGAAGACCATGAGGGTCCCCAGTAGGTTCTGAAAATTGGATCTGAATAGCAGCACAAGGCCGATCGTTCCGACGACTCCGTTAAGGAGTGAGAGCACCTCGAACATAACGAAATCGATCCCCGGTTTGTAATAACGCAAATCGCCACCGTCGATATAAGCCCACCATGTATAGGCCCACATCTCGTTTCGTCCCTCCGAGATTGCCTCGTGAAGAAAGACCCATAAGCCTTCCCAGACAAGATGCGTGAGCAATGAAGAGATCAAGTAAGGGATCACCACCCAATGAATTCGGCGCAGCGGGCTCCAGTGCTTGAGCGCCTTGAGTGGCAGGAGCGGGGCCAGAGGGCCGAGCCAATAGCAAATCGCAATTTGTGTCTGAAAGACATCGGCTACGATCCCGCGGTCCATCCCTAGCCCGAAGACGACGAAGCTGTAAAACGGAAACGCGAGGGCGAGGGTTCCGAAGGTGAGTGCCCAGACAATGATCAGGCTGCGGGGGAAAGGCTCATTTTCCGGCTCGATTCCCATGTACTCCAAGACTGAAACGTTTGTCATGATCCATCCTTTCCGTCCGTTTGTGACAAGATTATCTTGTCGAACACGCGATCGCCGAGCCATTTCCGCAGAAAGAGCAGCGGCTTTGCCGTTTTCCCACCCGCATAACGTGGCTTGGGGTTCTTGCTGTAAATCGCTTTTTGGACGATCTCCGAAATGACCCGCGGGCTCGACCCCCGATCATCGTTTTTCCGCATCGTCGCCGCCATGGCCTGCGCCATTTTCGCGTAGGGTCCAGATCCCGAATGTTCGAGCATCGAGTTCTCCATCGCGCGACCAAACTCCGACTCGATCATGCCGGGTTGGATGATGACGACCTTCACGTTGAAGGGGTGGAGTTCAAGCCGCAGGCTGTCCGACCAGCCTTCGAGGGCATGCTTCGTCGCGTGATACCACGCACCTAAGGGCGTGTAGATCTTCCCCCCAATGGATGTGATGTTGATGATTCGTCCATCCTGTTGTTCGCGCATATAGGGCACGAGGAGTTGGGTCAGACGCGCAGTGCCGAACATGTTCACGTCGAACTGATACCGAACCTCTTCGAGGCTGGTTTCTTCGACGGAGCCGTAGAGTCCGCACGCAGCGTTATTGACGAGAACGTCGACTCCGCCGTGATCTCGCTTGATCTGATCAACTACCTTTGCGATCTGCTCTGAATCAGCAAGGTCCATCGCAAGCGGGATCGCGCCCGCGGCTCCCAAGTCGTCCATGCGGGATAAACGCCGTGCCACGCAGTACACAACCATTCCGTCTCCCAAGAGAACCTGTGCGATGTCTCTTCCGATTCCAGAGGACGCGCCGGTTACGAGAGCAACGCGAGGTCGATCGGCATTGGGCATCACGGCTTGTGGGCTTGCTCTGTCCCGCCGCAGCGAGGACAGACGCAGAACGCTCGCTTCAGGAGCGTTTCGATGCTCGCAACGAGCACTTCGGGATCGATATTCTTTATGTTATGTATCCAGTCGGAAAGCTGAACCTGTTGCATGGCGAGCATCATGCGAGCGAGTTGGTCCGGGTCACCCACCGCGAAGACTCCAGACTCGATGCCTTGCCTGAAGATTTCGGCGAACTGTGCGACGCCCTCACTCCAGACCTCGGCGCGGCGCGTCCCAGCGACCATCGAATCGCGTACGCCCCAGCTGGACCCCTCATCCACATAGAGTCGCAGGTAATCGGGATGCTCGATGAAGTAGGTCATGTAGGCGCGGCTGCCCGCGAGTAGTGCGTCGAGGGGATTGGACTCGGCCTCTCGAGCGGCGAGCGATGCGGCATGGATCTCACGGAGTCGCTGCTCATGGAGCGCATCGACGATTTCGGCCTTCCCGCGGTACACGGTATAGAGCGTGGCAAGCGAGATCCCCGCTTGGCGAGCAAGCTGCTCCATTTTGGTCGCCGCCACGCCCGCTTTCGCAAAGGAGCTGCTGGCCGCTTCGAGCACGATCGAGCGGTAGGCCTCTCGGCGGGCTTGATCCGCTGCAGCCCGTGCTGTCATTCGAGGGGGCGGGCCGTCGGCATGTCTCACGTTTTCCATAACGGGATTATGGCGAAGCGAAATTAGATTTCAACCTGCGGGTGCACCGGTCCTGAAGGGCCGATCGGTCTCGGCTGACTTGATGCTCCAATCTCCGACCAGACCCACTCTCGCGGAGGCAATACCCGCCGCCGGCGCGACCGCTGATGGCAGCGATCAGACCGGCGGCAGGCGATCGAACCAGGGCTGCGCCTTCTCAATCTGGCCTGCCAGTCGAAAAAGCGTCGCCTCGTCTGCGTAGCGGCCCGCAAACTGGACCCCGATCGGGACGCCCGCGGCCGTCGCATGAAGCGGCATCGACATGGCGGGCTGCCCAGTCATGTTGAAGAGCGACGTAAAGCACGACGACAAGGAGGCAGGGCCGACGAAGTCATCATACGGCTGATCGAGAGAAAGTGTTCCAAGCAGCGGCGGAACAAGCGCCATCGTAGGACTCAAGATCACGTCATAGGACTGCATAAACTCGCCTAACGTTCGACTCGCAGCATGAAGCGTTCGTCGCGCCTGCGCGTGTTCGACTCCGCTCACCTTTCGACCCGAGGCGACGTTCAGAAAATTGATGGCCTCTAGATCTTCGGGCCCTGCCTTCCGTCCGAGTTCGGCTTCCCGCTGGGCCACCTTGAACGCCACTCCGACCATTGTCGTAGGCCCCATGGCACCCCAGAGCTTCAAGGCATCGATCTCGGGTGAAGCCGTCTCGACGATATGCCCCAGCGACTCGCAGAGCTTCGCCGCTTTCGTCGCCGCATCGACACATTCTTGCGCGACGGGAACCAGGAGCAGCGACTTCGTCATCAGCGCGATCCGCAGCCGGCCCGGCGCGCGGCCGACCTCATCCACGTAGGGCCGCTCGCGCGGGGGAGCGGCGTAGGCGTCGCCGACGGCTGCGCCCTGGGTCGCGTCGAGCAGCGCCGCGCTGTCGCGCACGCTTCGGCTGACACAGTGGCCGGCGGAGAGCCCACCCCAACCTTCGTAGACCTTGGGCCCCATCGGCACTCGACCGCGAGAAGGCTTCAATCCAAAAAGTCCGCACGCGGACGCTGGAATCCGGATCGAGCCGCCGCCATCCGTCGCATGCGCAGCGGGAACAACGCCCGCCGCAACCGCCGCCGCGGATCCGCCCGAGGAGCCTCCCGCACTTCGCGAAAGGTCCCAGGGGTTATGGGTCTGTCCATGGAGGACGGATTCGCTGCTCGACGTGCTGCCGAATTCGGGACTATGGGTTTTGCCGAAGAGCGAGAGCCCCGCCGCTCGGTAGCGCTCGACAAGGGTGTCATCCTCGTCGTGCTTTTGATCTCGAAAGAACCGCGACCCTTCGGTAGTGATCGTCCCTCGCATCGAAGTACCGAGATCCTTCAGCAGATAAGGCACGCCTCGCAGTGGCCCTTTTGGAAGTCCCTGCCGAGCCGCCTCACGAGCCAACTCAAAATGTTCGACCACGATGGCGTTGAGCTTTGGATTGACTGCCTCCGCTCGCGCGATCGCCAATTCGAGCAATTCCAGTGGGCTGGCGTCGCCCTTGCGCACGAGCGCCGCCAGGCCCACTGCGTCATGGCCCCGATATTCTTCGAAACCGAGCCCGAGCCCCGGCCTGGCGGAGGCAACCGGTGCAGCGAGCGCGAGCGCGCCCCCTGCCGTCATTTCTAAGAATCGCCGCCGCGTCATTTCCGAGTTCATGATGGATCTCCCGACCGAGAACGAGTCACTTTAGGGCGAAGACTATCTCCCCGCATTCTCAGAATCCGGACCTGCTTTTCCCCGCCGGAGACTCGGGCGTCAATGTTCGATCCCCTCGCCCCAAGTGAAGTCCCGGCCCCCCATCGTCCCTCGACCTCGCCTACGATCCGAAGGTCTCGCGAAGTGCCTGCATGTCTGATTCGGTGACCGATCGCCTACGAGCGTGCGGCGACTGGGAAGGAAAGACCCGACTTGAGTGGTTCGAATCCGCAGCATTCGCTCGGAAGGAGCAGGCGACCAACCTACGTGCTCTTCCTCTTGACGTGCTTCACGATGCTCAATGTCATGGACCGGCAGCTCCTCTCCGTCCTGATCGACCCCATCAAGAGCGAGCTAGGCGTCTCGGATGCCGCGATGGGGCTACTCACCGGGACGTCTTTCGCCGTGCTGAACGTGGCCGCCGGCATCCCAATCGCGGTCTGGGCAGATCGCGGAGTTCGACGGACGATCCTCGCCCTCGGACTCGCGACCTGGAGCGCGTTCACATTCCTGACCGGCTTCGCCCGCAGCTACTCCGAGATCTTCGCCATTCGTGTGGCCGTGGGCGTGGGCGAGGCCACGGGGTCCGGGCCCGCTCAGTCATTGTTGACGGACACTTTTCCTCCGACTCGTCGCACGACCGCACTCTCCATCCTCGTGATGGGCGGCCCGCTCGGTTCGATGGTGGCCTTCGCCGGTGGCGGCTGGCTCGCCGACTTGTACGGATGGCGAGTGGCGTTCATGGTGTTCGGTCTTCCCGGCCTGATGCTAGCCGCGCTCATTTGGTTGACGGTGTCCGAACCGGTGCGCGGCGCCTTCGATCGACCGGCAGCCGACGGCGGCGGCGCGACGGGCGGGGATTCGATGGCCACGATTCCTTTCATGCGGGCGATCCGGTTTCTCGTGACGGTCCCCGCGATTCGATCGCTCTTCTTTGCATCGGGCTTTCATTCGATCGGGATGTATTCCGTCCTCGGATGGGGCGTCCCATATATGACCCGAGTGCACGACCTGTCGACGACTGAAGCAGGACTCCGTCTGGCCGTCGCCTCGGGGCTATTCACAGCTCTGGGCACCCTCGCCGGCGGCACCCTGGCCGATCGCCTGACGTTGCGAGACGCGCGTTGGATCACCTGGCAGCCGGCACTGGCGTCCCTGATCCTGCTGCCTTTCGGTATCGGCTTTGCCTTCGCGCCTAACGGGACCCTCGCGACGGTCCTGCTCGCCCCCGCATCCTTCCTTGCCGGCAGCTGCTTCGGGCCGATGTACAGCGCTGTCCAGAGCCTGGCGGCGCCTCAGACCCGCGCACTCGCCGGGACTAGCGTCGTCGTCGTGAATACGATTCTCGGCCTGGGCTTGGCGCCCCCGCTCGTCGGCTGGCTGAATGATGCCGGGGCCGCCTCCCACGGCGCCGGCGCGATCCGCTACTCGCTGGCCGCCGCCATGATGGCCCACCTCGTTTCCGCGCTCTTCATGCTGAATGCGTCGCGGACACTTCGACGCGACCTCGAGGCAAAGGCGACCTTGCTGGAGCCCGCTCGCTGAGGCGATCGGATCGAGGGGACGGGCTACCTAACGTCCCTCAACCTTGTCCTTCAACCTCTCTTACGATCCAAAGGTCTCGCGGAGCGCTTGCATATCTGATTCAGTGATCGATTCCTCGACCCGGTAGGATCGGATTCGCCAGCCCTGGTCACCGCGCTGGTGTTCAGCTTCGACAAAACCATTGGCCAGCGTAGCCATCGTGCGGGTATCAATCGCATGAAGATGACTCGTCGAGCTCGCAGAATCTCCGTCGATCCGAATCACATGGGTCCCAATGAAATGACGAACTGTCCCCTCGCTCATCGTCACGCCACCAGACAGCATCTTCCTGAACCAGGCCAACACGTTCGCTCTGCCTGATACCTTGTCCTCGACTCGGCCGCTCGAAGCCAGTTGGATGAGTTCCCACGTGGCATCCTCGGCCATCACCTCCCGCTCGAGTACATCGAGCTGCCCACGGTCGAGGGCCTGGTAGTAGAGCGAGAGCAGATTCGTAATCTCACAGTGCGCAAGCGCGTCCTTCGCCGGGTCCAGCATCTTCATTCTCTCCCTAGGCGCCAAATCGGCGCGGTTCGAGTCCGACGGAAGCCTTGTCCGCCATGACTCCTCGCTCACGAAACAAAGGACGGCTCGCGCCTACGCATCAGGTCGCAAAAAGCCGGCCATCCATGAGCGAAAAACGAAAAGCGTCTCAGCGTTCTGCTGTTAGCATCTACGTCGTACTTGGGTGCTAGGCCTTTTACAAATCGACCAAAGGTGGAATAGACATGCAGGATCTCGAGAACAGAGTCGCCATTATCACGGGCGCAGCGCGGGGCGTCGGAGCGACCATCGCCCAAACACTTGCCAAGGCAGGCGCGCGCGTCGTCCTGAGCGACATACTCATCGAAAGCGGCGAAGCCACCGCAGCAGAAATCGGCGACAGTGCCATCTTCCTCCCGCTCGATGTCACGCGCGAAAGCGATTGGTCGCGCGTCGTCGAAAAAACGAAGCGCGAATTTGGTCGCATCGATATCCTGGTGAATAACGCTGCGATCCTCCATATGGGAACGATCGAAAACACGCCCCCCGAAACCTTTCGTCGCGTCATGGAGGTCAACTCGGTCGGCCCCTACCTCGGAACTCGGGCCGTGCTCGAAACCATGAAAGCCCAGCAGAGCGGATCGATCGTCCAGGTCGCCTCGATCGACGGATTGCTCGGAATGAACGGAATCACGGCCTATTCCGCTTCGAAATGGGGACTGCGAGGATTCACCAAATCCGCGGCGACCGAACTCGGTCGCGACGGAATTCGCATCAACTCGGTTTGTCCGGCCGGAGGCAATCATGAGATGTATGGCCCGTGGATCGAGAAGATGGTCTCCTTCCTGGATCAGACTGAGGCCTATACGAACAACCGAGGCATTCCCGGCGCGGTCCCCGCGGAATCCATCGCCAAGGCAGTGCTTTACCTCGCCTCGGATGCCAGCGAACACGTGACAGGAATCGACCTCCCCGTCGATGGCGGAGCCACTGCCGGCCGTTTCATCGAGGGCTTCAGTACGCTCTAGGTATGACTTCGCATGGCGGAGCATGGGCTCACGCATCGATTGCCCTACCCCTCTTCGAGAACACGAGCACCTTCGAGATCGAAAAAGGCGCGCATGCTCACGACACGCCCCTGTTCATCTATTTCTGCGAGATCAATCACATCGAGTTCAAGCAGTTTTCCTTCCTGCCTCACACGGGCGAGTAAAGGCACCGCGCCCTCACGTCCTGCCACGCAGGACGGCCCCGCGACTTCGATGCTCTCCGCCAACTCGTTCTCAAAGTAGAACGACCGGATCTCGTCGATTCCCTGAAGAACCGGTCCCCCGACCGGAATCTGAATACTCGCGTCCGGCGCGTAGATGCCAACGATCACGTCGACGTCTGTCGCTGTAATCGCCGCGGTGTACTTCCTGAAAATCTGGTCGAAAATTTCTTTGCTCATCACACCTTCCTTCTTGTCCGATTGACCGGGCGATTGCCCCATCTCAGCAGCCGAATCGAATACCCAATGATTCTGGTCCCCGGATCTGAGACCCTCGGCGCCACTGCGCTTGTCCATCCGCCGCAAGATTCGGGAGCCGCCTCGAAAGAATCACGAGCGCCTCCTGTATCTCGATTCGCGCAAGCGATGCCCCCAGGCAATAATGGGTACCTCCGCCGAACGTCAACATGGGCTCATCGTGCGTTCGGTTCATGTCGAAACGGTCAGGGTCGCGATAGATCTTCGGATCTCGATTAGCGGCAGGCCCGGAAGGAATCGCGATCGTTCCTGCCGGAATGAATCGTCCCTTGTATTCGAGATCGACCGTGGCAATACGGGGCGAGCCCGATCCGGCGGGCTCGAAACGAAGTACTTCCTCGGCCGCAGCGACGGCCGCATCCGGATCTTCCCCGAGTCGACGCCATTGATCAGGGTGGTCGATGAACGTGGCGGCCGCGCACGCCAACTGGCACTGCGTCGTGTCCTGGGCTCCAAAAATCAGAACCGTCACCATGGCGCGGAGCTCTTCTCGGGAGAGTCGGTCCCCCCGCTCCTCGGCCGCCAGCAGTGCAGAAATCAGATCGTCCGCCGGCTGGCTGGCTCGCGCGGCCAACAGCCCGTCGACGTAGTCATTCAGATTCATTAACGCGGCTTCGATGCGGGACCGTTCTTCCCCGATACGTGATCCAAAGGCAAGCGAAAGGTCTCTGCTCCATGCATGAAACCGTTCGAAGTCTTCCGGTGGGACCCCGAGCAAAGCGCTGATCACGCGAACCGGATAGGGGGCCGCAAAGGCAGACACGAACTCACAGGCCCCGTCCTTCTCGAAGCGATCGATCAGATTATGAGCAGTCGACCGCATGAGCGGCCTGAGGGCTTCGACACGTTTAGGCGTGAAGGCCCGCGAGACGAGCCGTCGCAGTCGGGCGTGATCCTCACCTTCCTTCGCCGACACAATCTCATGAAACCAATCCCAGAGCGGGCCGTCCGTGATGCCGATCAAGGGCAGCGCATCCGCGCCCAGCTCTTGCCAACGCGGATCGCGAAGAAGCCAAAGCACGTCCTCGTATTCGAGAAGCATCAATCCGGCCGGCGTCTGCGCGCACCATGACCGCTCGCGCGCTTCGCGATGAGCACCGTGAATATCGGCGTCGTATTCGACACTGAGCGTGTCGATGAAAGGAAGATCATCCATGCGTATCCCTTTTTCGGAGTGAGTGGACAGCGAAACGCTAGAGTAATCGGCGTTTCATCGCTTGCAGCCAACATGACCCTCCGGCCCCCGAGTCAGGTCCCGATCCCCTTATGCGACGCGCCCGCCGTCGATCCGCCGTCTAGAACAAACTCGGACCCCGTAGAGAAGGAACTCTTCTCACTCAACAGAAAGACAACCAGGCGTGAGACTTCTTCCGGTCGGCCGATTCGCGGGATCGGATTCGCGCCATAGATCGCATCCTTGTCGACGCGCTCGAAATTGTCGCTGCTGGTCATCGCCGTATCGATCCCACCGGGGTGCACAGAGTTGACCCGAATTCCGTATTGACCGAGTTCGAGCGCCGACGATTTAGTCAGCCCTCTGATCGCGAACTTTGTTGAGCTATACGCGGCCACCCCTGCCACGCCCTGAAGGCCCGCGATCGAGGAGATATTGACGATCGAACCACCCCCGCGCTCTCGGAGTGCCGGGACGACACATTTCATGCCGAGGAAGCTGCCCGTGAGATTCACCCTCACGACGTCCTCAAAATCGCTTAGCGGCATGTCCTCGACGCGTCCTACCTTGACGATGCCGGCATTGTTCACGAGTCCATCCAGCCCGCCAAACTGGCTGCAAACCTGAGAGACGGCATCTCGCCAACTTGCCTCGTTCCTCACATCGAGTTCGACACTCATGCAATCCGCGCCCAACTTCTTGGCGATCTTCTCGGCCTCTTCGTGGCGCAAGTCTCCAAGAGCAACTCGCGCCCCTTCGGAAAGCAGAACTTCGGCGTGCGCCCTGCCCATGCCGCCGGCCCCACCGCTGATCAGAACAACTCGACCGGATAGATCTCCATTCTGTCTACCTGCCACCCCTGCTCTCCTCTTCCTGATTCGGAAAAACAGCACGGCTCGGGGCCGATCCGGATCGAATCACTTTCCCTGCACCCCCAGACGGAAGGTCCTGTCCATCCTGCCGTGTCGCTTCGCCGCTCACCCAGACGTGTAAAACCCCCGTGCTCTTCGCGACCAAACGATCGGCGCCGGCGGGAAGGTCATGCCACCGCTCAAGAGCAGTTGTCCCCACCGTCGCAGGATCGAAGACGACGACATCTGCAACAGCACCGGTCTCCAATCGGCCGCGATTGGCCAATCCCAGGAAATCCGCCGGTTGTCTCGTTAGGCGCCAGATGGCCTTCTCGAGAGAAATCGTGCGCTTCTCGCGCCACCAATGCTGCAACAGGTATGTTGCGAAATCGGCATCACACAGTTGGCTCGTGTGAGCCCCCGCGTCGGAGAGCCCAAGCAGCAAATGGTCATTGTTCAACATCTCGGCGATCTGAGCCTCGTTGTCGTTCGTCATGGGAACATGAAACCGAGTGCCGAGATCCTCCTCAAGTGAAAGGTCAAGCATCAGCTCGAACGCAGTGCAGCCACGCGTCCGGGCAATTTCACCGAGCACAGGCCCACCTACGAGCGCGCTGTGCAGCTTGCTCTCCGAAACCCGGGCGTAGTCGACGATATCGCCCCAAGCCCCGGAGATCTCCGCTTCAGCTCTCGCGCGCCATTCGCGATCGCGGTAGCGCTCCGCACGCTCGCCCGAGGGCAGCGACAAGACTTCGACAAAGCTCGGTACGTTTCCAAATGGGCCTGGCTCCGTGAGCATGATCTGAACCACGATTGCTCGCACGGCAATCTGGGGCCGAACTAGCCCCCCCGCGGCTTCGGTCGACCGCACTACGCGCGAAGCGTATTCCGGATTGCGACGAGAGGTCATGATCGCTGCCCATGAGACCGGCCGATCGATGTCCTTCGAGAGCTGTGCAAATTCTTCCACGAAGAGATCGGGACCCCAGGTTGCCTCGACCACCCCAACCCCTCTTCGGCCCAATTCACCCGCCAGCGCCCAGATTTCCGACAATTCGGCCAGTCGACTCGGGACGGGTCGACCGAAAGCGCCGACGTGGGAGGCGGCGTGCGACGTGGAGAAGCCGATCGCGCCGGCGTCGATCGCCTCGCCGACGATCTCCTGCATCGCCGCAACTTCTTTCTCCGTGGCCGCCCGCTCTGTGGCCGCGTCGCCCATCACGAACTGCCGGACGGGCGTGTGTCCGATATACACGGCGGCATTGATGCGAAGGGGGAGCTTCTCGATCGCGTCCAGATATTCCGGAAACGTCTCGAAGTCCCAACGGATACCTGCTTCAAGTGCCTCGAAGGACATGCCTTCGACGTTCTCGAGGGTTCGCGCAATGGTGACGCGATCGTCTGGACGCGTCGGCGCAATTCCGAAACCGCAGTTCCCTAACACGACCGTCGTGACACCGTGCCATGACGAGGGTGTGAAATCGGGATCCCAGAACACCTGTGCGTCATAATGCGTATGTACGTCGATAAAGCCTGGAGCGACGACGAGGCCCAAACAATCAACCACCGTTAGGTCTGCATGCTGCGCTTCATCAATCTCACCCAATTGCGAGATCACTCCGCCCTCGATGAGCAAATCCCCGATGCGTCCCGGACGCCCACTTCCGTCGACTATGTTTCCGCCTCTCAAAAGGGTCTTCATACGCGCTGTTCTCCATGATAACTAGAGGAGACGACGTCACCGGGGGCCGGCGTCGCCAGAACCGCGGCCGCCTCGGCTTCCACAGCCGTGCCCTCGAAAAAAGTAGGGTCGAGGCAGGCATAGAACCGAACGGCGTTCTCGAAGGTGAAGGCGCGGAACTGCTCGGCATCGAGATGTCCATCGTCGACCAATTCATAGGCCTCAGCGAGTACACCATTCATCTGCGTGACATCCCAATGTCCAATATCCGAGCTGAACATGGGTCGGAGCTCGGCACCACCGGGGTTGAGATTTGAAGCGAACGCCCAGGCGACCATGGGATCGTCAGCCTCGCATCCAAAGTAGAAGCGCGGAACGAATAGATCACGCAGCTCTTCGACCGTCTTGGCGCCAACTGCCGCGAACTCGTCGAGTTGCTCAGGACGGACCTCGCCCTGTTCGAGTCGCTTCGACATCGGTTCGATCGCGCGCTTCAACCGATCATTGCCGTATTCATCGAAATAGCGGCGCATATCAGACACGTCGATCAGATCGGGGTCGAGCGAATGAATGGCATCGCCGTTTCGCTTCTCCCAATGGGAGACGATGTCTGCGAAGAGGTTGCAGGCGTATCCGACTCCGCCTTCGAGAAACGCAAAACAAATCTCCGGATGCCGCTTCGTGACCCCATCGAGAAAGAGGGACTTGCAGATCGCTTCGGCGGAAGCCCCGAAGGAGCCTATGTGATTGTAGACGTAGCTACTCGGCGAACGACGACTCCCCCAGCCCTGGCCACTCGCGTGAAAAGTCGGCGAGACACGGAGCTCCACCAACTTCGCCCAGAGTGGGTCGTAATCGTATTCGCTATCGAGGCCGAGCGTGTCGATGCGGGTGCCGCCGGATTCGAGAGGGCGGTGAACGATTCCATTAATTAACACCGTCTTCATGTTGAGCTCGCCCGATACATACTCAAGCTCAGAGATCGCTTCCTCCGGCGTATGCGTCGGCAGCACAGCGACGGGCCTTAGGCGATCGCTAAATTCCGCGTAGAGCTCCGCGTTGTATGCATTGAGAGCTCGAATCGCGAGCTGGCGAAGCTCGGCTTCAGGGATCGAAACCATGGGCAGCGCCCGAGACGGAAAGAGCACACAAAAGTCGAGACCAAACTCGTCGAGCCGTTCGTACATGAGTCGCGGCAGGTACCCAGTTGCACGGTCGTGTGTATCCGCCGGAAGCGACCAGAAGGGCGGACGATTCACTCCCTCTCGTTGGCGCTGCCTCGAATCCATGTTTTCGAATCGGCCCTGGACGCGTTGGTCGTAGAGCAGGCCGTCGCGCCGGGCCAACTCGGTCGCGGCTTCTCGGCCCCCTAATTCTTTGGCGAACTCGTAGAACCACTCCTCGAACGCGGGCTCGACTTCCAGGAAATGCCCATCCGCATCGACTACCGGATGGGAGAGCTGGGCGCGAGTCGCTTGAGAAGACAAGCCAGCTGAGTTCGACAAAACCAAGGCTCCTTTCGGGAGACAGAAATATCCAAGAATGTGCTAAATCTTTTAACACATTAGAATGAGGTCGCAATACAAATGCCCGAATCCGCTCCGCATCGACCGAGAAGCTCCGGCCCGAGCTTGGCCGACCTTGTCGCGAGCCATCTCCGGGGGCGAATCCTCAGTGGAGAGTTCCAAGATGGTTCGTTCCTGCCGACCCAGAAGGACCTGCTCGCCCAATTTGGCGTGAGTCGCCCGACGCTTCGGGAAGCGCTCCGGATTCTCGAAGCCGAGGGGCTGATCCGAGTATTGCGTGGCAAGTTGGGCGGCTCCATCATCACGGCTCCCTCACCTGCTACCGCCGCGTATGCAATCGCGACCGTTCTTGAAGCCAACCGAGTGGGGCTGCCCGATGTCGCCGTCGCTCTGCAGGAGATCGAGCCCGCGTGCCTCGCGATGGCCGCGCGGCGTCCCGATCGAAAGCAGGCAGTCGTCTCCGTCCTTCGATCCCTAAATGAGCGATCCGCGGCGGCCATCGACGACCCGGACGAATACCGCGCCCTGGCACACCAGCTTCACCGCGGATTCATTTCATCCAGCGGATCCCAGACTATGGAATTGCTCGCATGCGCACTCGAGGACCTCTGGATGTCTCAGGCGCGCGCGTCGACTTCTGCCGTGACGCACAAAATTCGGTGTGCCCACGTGGATGCGCACACTGAGATCATTGATGCGGTCGACCGAGGCGATAGCGACCTCGTGCAGGAGCTTGCTCGCCGACATTTACGAGAGGCCACCACACACTCGCTCACGGCCAATAATGACGTCAGCATCGATTCTTCGACCCTCTCTCCGGGACTGACTTCGAACACCTGGTCGCTACGGAGAGCGCTCCCCGCGCCGGGCTAAAACGAGTCTCGGGACGGAGCATGGCTGCTCCCTTCGCCTCCGAGTACCGCGCAAAACGGCCGACGTGTCGGGCAAGAATACGGCGCCCAGGGCGGTGCAGAGGGCGACGGACTAGACAAAATGACTTCTCTCTCCAATTCGGCAACCGACAACCCGACGACGCCGGACGTCCCCGTGACCCAATCGTATATCCGCGTCGTACTTGGAATGATGATGATCGTCATGGTCATTAGCTCTGTCGACAGGACGATCCTCTCGATTCTCGTGCAAGACATCAAGATCGACCTCTCGCTGAACGACCGCCAAATGGGCGTCCTTCTCGGCCCCGCCTTTACGGTCTTTCATGTGCTCGCCTCCTTCCCGCTCTCAGCGTTGGCCGATCGCGGACATCGACGACTTGTGATTTCCGGGGGTCTCTTCTTCTGGAGTGTCTTTACGACGCTGACCGCCCTCGCCACTGGATTTTGGAGTCTCTTCCTTCTCCGCATGGGGGTCGGAATCGGCGAGGCATCCTCTAATGCGCCCGGCCAGTCCCTGATTTCGTCCTACGTAAGACCAGACCAGAGAAGTCAAAGCCTATCCGTAATCGCCATTGGCTCTGTGCTCGGCCTTGCCATCGGAATGATGCTAGGCGGATTTGTCAGCGAATGGCGTGGATGGAGAACCGCCTTCGTCGTCGCCGGCGTGCCCGGCATTCTCTTCTCTTTAATCTTTTTCCGCGCCATCCGCGAGCCGCGTAGCATCCAACAGCCAGTCACGTGGATGGAAACGATCAAAGAGATGCTCGCCATGCGAAGCTATCGCTGGATTATCGCCGGCCAGGCAACCGCCCTCTTCGCCTCGATGGGACGAAACCTCTGGGAACCGACCTTCCTCAGGCGCGTCTATGAAATGGGGGCAGGCGAAGCCGGGGCTTGGTACTTCCTCTCGAGCCCCCTCCCTGCAGCTTTCGGAATCTACGTAGGCGGGCGATTAGCCGACAAGCTCTGGAAGCGCGATATCCGGTGGACGATGTGGGTCCCAACGATCGGGCAGGTCGCTTGCGTTCCGCTGCTCGCACTCTTCCTGCTCTGGCCTGAGGATCACCGCCTGCCCTTGTCTTCGATCTCTGGTGGCTTTCC
The DNA here is from genome assembly GCA_041690055.1 of Myxococcota bacterium. Taxonomy (GTDB): domain Bacteria; phylum Myxococcota_A; class UBA9160; order UBA9160; family UBA4427; genus UBA4427. The sequence continues at coordinate 53,350 of JBDNFB010000157.1, forward strand.
CGTCGCTCTATTATGGAGTGCCGTGGCTTCGTTCGTCGGCTCCTTTTATGCAGCTCCGATGCTCTCCGTTACCCAGGGACTCGCGCCGCCGGCTATGCGGGCACGCGCCGCGACACTCGCGGGCACGATCAGCGGAGTCATCGGAAGCGGAACGGGGCCTCTCCTGGTTGGAGACCTCAACATTCGCCTCGAACCCACCTACGGAGACCACGCGATTCGCTACTCGCTGCTGATCGTCGTAGCGACAACACTCATCTCCGCCTGTTGTTGGTTCGGCGCGTCTCGCTCGATCCGAGAGGACTTCGCGGGACGGGACGACCGAGAAGGCGGGGCCTGATGCAGAGCACCCGAAGGCACAAGGCATTTGTGAGCCATCGAGCGGCCGACGCCAGCATCCTGGGAATTAGACCGGGCATGGCAAATAAGAATCGCTATGTCTAAGTGAGCCCGGCCGAGTTAAAGGAGTCGTCGTGCTCTAGCCTTGAGAGATCGAGACTCTCGCAAAAGAGTTCGCAATCTTTGCCACCTGGGCCCAGTTCGTCTTCTATCGTTGTCATCGCGCTGAGCGAATTAAAGAATAGGCCGCGAGATGGGGTAGACGGAGGTAGAGAAGATGGGTAGAAAAAGGAGCTCCTTACATTCTATCCCTTTGAGCAAGGTAGCCGGCGGCGGCTTACTTGACCGAAGGGCATTTCTCGGTGTCGGCTCAGCGACCCTCGGCGCGCTCGCGAGCGGAGGGGCGGGGGCGGCATCGGAGCCCTCACTGCTCGGCTACGAGATGCCTGAATGGACGAAGACGCCCGGTCGCCCCATGGGCCCGTACGGCGAACCCGCCCGCCATGAATCTGCGGTCCAACGCGCGGTCCAGGCTCGCTACGGCGCGATCGCACCCGGCGCCGGTGCCTCGACAACTCCGCTCCAGGCGCTGGAGGGCACGATCACCCCGAACGGACTTCACTTCGAACGACATCACAGCGGCATCCCCGAGATCGATCCGAATCGTCATTCCCTAATGCTCCACGGACTCGTGAAGCGGCCTCTGATTTTCTCGATCGACCAGCTCCTTCGCTATTCGATGACGACCCGGACCTGCTTCATAGAGTGCTCCGGAAATAGCGCGCCTAACGTTCTTTCGGAACCACCACAGATCGCTTGTGGCGAGATTCACGGCCTGGTCTCCTGCTCTGAATGGTCAGGCGTGCCCTTGAACCTGCTTCTCGATGAGGCAGGCATAGACCCGAGCGGCCGTTGGCTCGTCGCCGAAGGGGCGGACGCGGCCGCGATGAGTCGCAGTGTCCCCCTCGAGCTTGCCGCAAGCGACGGGATTCTCGCCCTTTACCAAAACGGTGAACGCATCCGCCCCGAGCAGGGCTATCCACTTCGCCTTGTTCTTCCAGGACTCGAAGGCAACGTGAACGTCAAATGGCTTAGGCGGATCAAAATCAGCGACGGGCCCGCGCACACGCGAGACGAGACGTCCAAGTACACCGACCTGCTGCCCAGCGGAAAGGCCGCGCAGTTCACTCTCAGGATGGGCGTCAAGTCCGTCATCACTCGGCCTTCGGCGGGGATGGCCATGCAAGGGCCTGGCCTTTACGAGATCTCGGGCCTCGCCTGGTCCGGAGCCGGCCGCATCGCGCGGGTCGACGTCTCGGCTGACGGCGGCAAGAGCTGGGCTCCCGCCGCGCTGCAAGATCCCGTCTTGTCCAAGTCGCTCACGCGCTTCCGAATTCCATTCGAGTGGAAGACCGGACGACCGGTCCAGCTCCAGAGCCGTGCCACGGACGAACAGGGAAACACTCAGCTGACGAGGGACGAATGGGCCGCCCAATACGCCCAAGGTTCGTACTATCACTACAACGCGATTCAAAGCTGGAAGGTCGAGCCCGATGGCAAAGTTCTTAACACCTATGATTCTTAACATCGATGAATAGACGCGTCGAAACGACTCGACTGGGTTGGCAGACAATCGCCCTCGCGGCTCTTTTTTTGAGCGCGCTACCCAACGGAAATGCGCTTGCCGAGGGACCCGAGCTTGGCCGGACGGCAACGCCCGAAGAAATCGACCGAGCAGATATCACCATCTCGCCGGACGGGCGCGGCCTGCCTCCGGGAAGAGGCACCGCAGCCGAGGGAAAGCACATCTATCTGGCGAACTGCGCGCGGTGCCATGGCGTCGGCGGAAAGGGTGGACCCGCGGATAGACTCGTCGGCGGCATCGGTAGTCTGGCATCGCCTCGCCCTATCAAGACTGTGGGAAGCTACTGGCCGTATGCAACGCCGTTATTCGACTATATCCGACGCGCCATGCCATACGATCGTCCGACCTCGCTCTCGAGCGACGAAATTTACGCAGTGAGCGCGTATCTCTTGCACCTGAACGGGATCGTTTCGGAGAATTTCGAGATCAACCGAATAACACTTCCGCGCGTCGAGATGCCCAATCGGGACGGCTTCGTGACCAACCCTGGGTGGCGGTGACTCAGGGGCGATCGCCTTCCTGCGGCCCACGCCCCACGACCATAAAGCCGCGGCGCCTGATTGCAGCGGAGCATTTCGCGAAGGTCTACATTCGAGCGGAGGAAGCTGGCACGGGACTCGAACTCAAAGGCTTGGACAACAAGGTTGCCGTCGTCACGGGCACGGGGCGACTCCGGAGCATTGGCCGCTCCATTGCACTCTAGATGGCAAAGGGCGACCGCGTGCCGATCGTCGAGATTGCCTCCTAGGCTTGACGGTGGTTAATCGACGTCAATCTCAATGGAAGTTTCTACATGAGCCAGGCCTTCGGGCGAAAGCTCATCGAGCAAAGGGAGGCGGAGCCATCGTGAACGTTTCTTCGATTGGTGGCAAGATGGTGTCGCCTAATAGTGCTGCCTACGGCCGTCAGTAAGCCCGGACCTCATACTCTCACCGCCGCAATGAGCGGCGAAGTGGGGCGCCACCAAATTCGCGTGAACGCGATCTGTCCGGGTATCATGGAGACCTCGCGGATGGACGACGTCCCGCGCGGCGACGCATGGAATCAGATGATCGACACCTACGTTCCGTTGAAGCAGTGTGGTGCGCCCGAAGAGATCGGTTATATGGCAGCGTTTCTGTGCAGTGATCAAGACGCGTGGATGAGTGGCCAGCTCTAAAGCCTAGATGCCGGTCAGATCGCAGATCGCTAGGCCAAGCTGATCAGCGACCGACCGCTACACCTACTCGCTGCGCTTCACGGTCACCTGACCGTCCGCCTCGATAAAATCCTCGATCGTTTGGTAGACATAGTCGCAGTCTTCTCGGGTCATGGTTGGGTGGCAAGGAAGCATGATGCCGTGCTCCATGATCTGATCCGAAGTGGTGAGGCCCCTCGGTGCGACCCGAAACTCCTGCCCCGCGAGCATAGGCTGTCGCGTAATGTTGCCCGAGAAGATCACACGACTCGTGATTCCTGCATCCTCGAGCTGGATCTGGAAATTCTTTCGACTCCAGCCCGTCTCCGGACGCAACTGCACTGGGTAACAGAGCCAAGTCGTCTCGGTCTCCGGGATGATCGTCGGGAGAATGAACTTGTCCTCGTGTTTCTTCAAGAACTCAGTGTGCCACTGGAAACGCTCCTCACGAAGCTTCCAGAGCAGGTCAATTTTATTCATCTGCTCGACACCAAAAGCGGCGCCGCATTCGTTGGGAATGAACCCGTATGCGTTCTCTTCGAAGATGAACATCGAGTCGTAGTCCATCTCGCCGACCTTCTCGAGGAAACGCCCATCGGAGTTCCCTGCTTGGGTTCCGTGCATCCATTTTTCCGAGGAGCGACCCCATGCTCTCAGCGAGAGCGAGCGATCGAAATACTTCTCGTCGTCAAAGAAAATCATCCCGCCGTTACCCAGTGCCGTGATGATATGGAAAATCGAGAAGCTGGTGATCGAGATATCCGCCCGCGAAGACGTGTGTTGTCCGCGAAGCTTTCCACCCAGAGTGTCGGCGCTGTCGTGGATGACGAAGAGATTGTGTCGATCGGCGATCTCACGCACGATATCCCAATCACAAATTCCGCCAACGAGATCAGGGATCAGAATCGCTCGCGTATCGGGACCAATCGCTTCCTCGATCTGATCTACCCGAATCTGGTAGTCCGAGAGACCGACGTCCACGAAGACCGGCGTGCAATCGACATGGTAGATCGCGGCCACGTCCGACGAGAAGGTCAAAGCCGGCGTGATCACTTCGGAGCCTCGCGGAAGCTCGGCGAGCCGCATTGCGACCATGAGCGCTGAGGAACCTGAATTCACCATGACCCCGAATTTCTTACCCATGAATTCGGCGACTCGACCTTCGAACTCGTGAACCTTTGCGCCCGGGATGAGACCTAATGGGTCGGACATCTGATTCATCACGGCATCGATCTCATTCTGGTCGAACATGGCGCCCCCATATCGGACGGTTCGGGGTGCAATTCGCATAGAAACTCCTTTCGAGAGTAAGTGGGGGAGCGAGCTGGGAAATCTACTTAAGATCATACGGCCTTTGTGACAGGTGAGACAAATCGGTTATTTTGCCTCGCATGCCTACAGAGTTGATCGATGCCCTCGTGATCGGCGCCGGCGTCGCCGGAGCCGTGGTTGCCAAGCGTCTACAAGAGGCGGGGCTATCCGTTCTCTGCCTCGAGCAGGGCGAATGGCCGGACCGCGCGGATTATCCCGGGAACAAACCCGAGTGGGAACTTCTCGCCGCGAAGCAATGGTCGAGTGCGCCCTCGGTGAGGGACTCGCCGAGCGACTATCCGATCGATCTCGCGGATTCCGACTACGGCGTTCTCAACTTCAATGGCGTGGGTGGAGGCAGCATCCTCTACAACGCGCAGTGGCCGCGCATGCTTCCGAACGACTTCCGCGTGCGGAGTATCGACGGCGTCGCGGCCGACTGGCCGATCGACTACTCCGATTTGCAGCCCTATTACGAGGCCACTGACCAGCACTTCGGCGTCTCGGGATTCGGCGGAAATCCGAAGTATCCAGCGGGCGCAGAGCCGCCACAGCCGCCACTGCCGATTGGCGAAACGGGGCTGAGTCTGGCCCGCGCGCACGCTCGACTCGGATGGCATTGGTGGCCTGGAACGAATGCGATTCTGTCAGCGCCACGCGACGGCCGACACCCCTGCGTACAACGAGGTGCCTGCGGGTCCGGATGCAACGAGGCGGCCAAGGCCTCCACTGACATCACCCATTGGCCCGCCTTCGTGAAGCGGGGTGGTCGGCTCATCACCGGCGCGCGCGTTCGGCGGATCGTAGTCGATGAGAGCGGGCTCGCTTGTGGAGCGGAGTGGGTGGATCGCGAGGGTGGCGAGCACTACCAGGCCGCGGATTTCGTTGTCTGTGCGGCCAACGGCGTCGGTACGCCCCGACTGCTCCTCGCTTCGGATGATCTCGCGAATTCCTCGGGCCTGGTCGGGCGAAATTTGATGCTTCATCCGCTCGCCTGCGTGTCGGGATTCTTCGAGCAGCCCCCTGATGCCTGGCGAGCCCACGCAGGGGCGCTCATTCATTCCCTCGAATTCGCCAACAGCGATCCATCGCGCGGCTTCATACGCGGAGCGACCTGGTCACTGGCCGGATCGGGCGGTCCTCTCGGAACCGCCTTGGGCTTCGATGGTCAAGGTCGATGGGGGGAAGAGCATCACGCGCATATGCGCGAGCGGTTTGGTCGCACAGCGAGCTGGATTCTGATCGTCGAGGATCTTCCCGAGTACGAGAATCGCGTCGAACTCTCGTCGACGCTCACGGATGACGCCGGGATCCCTGCGCCCCGAATCGTCTACCGCCGATCCGAAAACACGCGCCGCTTGATTGACTGGCATTCCGAAAGAGCGCGTGAGTCTCTCGAGGCGGCGGGAGCCTGGCGCACAGAGAAGCTCGACTTCCCAGCGAACGGCCATTTACTTGGCACAGCGCGAATGGGGACCGATCCGTCAACCTCCGTCGTCAACGCTGATTGCCGGTCTCACGACATACCTAATCTCATGATTCCGGACGGCAGTGTTTTTGTGACCGCGGGCTCTGCGAACCCAACGACCACGATCGCCGCAGTCGCGCTTCGCGCTGCGGAACGCCTGCTCGAGGCGCGCTCCGATCTGCCGCGCCCCTCGCATCGTCAATCATCCGCCGTTCCGGCGCATACCTCAAAACAGGACATGCCTTCGCCCGCTGGAGCGGAGTCGACCGTGCGCACCGGCTCGGAAACCCAGCCACACAGTGCGCTGCGCGAGGATGAACGAATTCGCTTGCGAGTCCTGGCCGATCAGTTCATACCCGCCGGCGAAGCAATGCCGGCGGCGTCAGCGGCTGGCGTCGGCGATGCGCAGATCGACCGCGTCCTTCGCGCTCGGCCCGATCTGGAAGAGCCGTTGCGGAAGATTTTGGCGATCGATGGAGCGCTTCCAGAGGCGGCGGTTCAGTTGGTGCGTTATGTCGTGGCAGCCGCCTACTATCTCTCACCGAAAGTGCGTTCGGCGTTGCACTACGATCCTGAGAACGTAATACCGGTGAGCCCCCAAGGATACGCGGAATACGTCGATGAGGGCCTACTCGATCACTTACTGGAAGCAGGAAACTGATCGCATCTACACAAAGTTCATCCGACTCATCCTCTCTCCCCCTTCGCGATTACCAGGTTCGCCACCCGCATCTGTCGCCTGGGCCAGAGTGTTTCCCTATCCGGAGCGCTAGCATTTGGCAGCGTTCAACTCGGAACCAAAGGGGTGCAACCTGACGACGTCGAAACTCTCTGCGCAGCAGTTCACATTTTTCGATACCCGACATAGACCTACGAAAACGTCTGGGGCCTTCGTGCGCACGCTCCGGATCACTCTTTTCATCACCGCCATATGTTGGGCCGGCGCCACTGCCGCGACGGCCGAGACAGAGGTGAATAACACACTGCTCACGAGCGACCCCGCCGGCGCCCACTGGGCAGGCTACGGCCGCACGTTCGACGAACAGCGCTACAGCCCCCTCGACCAGATCAACGCGGACAACGTAAAACGCCTCGGCCTGGCCTCGTACCTAGACCTGCCCGACATGCACACGGTTACCACCGTGCCTCTGGCAGTGGACGGCGTCATCTATTTCGCAGCAGGGTACAGCGTCATTCACGCTGTGGATGCAAAGACCGGTAAACTGCTTTGGCGCCATGACCCCGAAGTCTGGAAGCATCAACCTGATAAACAACGCAGAAGCTGGGGAAGTCGCGGTCTGGCTTTCTGGAAAGATCGCATCTATGCGGGAACGGTGGATGGACGCCTCTTCGCCGTCGACGCGCGCACGGGGAAGCAGGTCTGGAGTGTCATGACCCTCGAGGAGGGCGATAGTCGATACATCACAGGCGCCCCCCGCGTGTTCAACGACAAGGTGATCATCGGGCACGGCGGTGCCGATCACGGCGCCACTCGTGGCTATGTCACCGCCTACAACACCGAAACGGGGAAGCAGGCCTGGCGCTTCTACATCGTCCCCGGCAACCCTGCGACCGGCTTCGAAAACGAGGCGATGGCCATGGCGGCGAAGACCTGGAACGGCGAGTGGTGGAAGCTCGGAGGCGGCGGCACGGTTTGGAATGCCATGACCTACGACCCCGAGTTCAACCGTATCTACTTGGGTACCGGCAATGGCGCGCCCTGGAACCGCAAGATCCGTAGCCCTGGTGGTGGCGACAACCTCTTCCTTTGCTCGGTGCTGGCCCTGGATGCGGACACGGGTGAATACGTCTGGCACTACCAAACGACTCCTGGCGAAACCTGGGACTACAACTCCGCTATGGACATGATCCTGGCGACGATCGTAATTGAGGATGAGCAGCGCAAAGTGCTTATGCACGCGCCCAAGAACGGTTTCTTTTACGTGATCGACCGGGAAACCGGCAAGCTCATCTCGGCGGAAAAGATCGTCGAGGTGACGTGGGCGGAGAGAATCGATCTGGCGACTGGCCGCCCCGTGGAAACTCCGAATGCACGCTATGAGAATGGGCCCGCGCTGATTAGGCCGGGAGATACCGGCGCCCATAGTTGGCACCCGATGGCGTTCAACCCGGACACGGCCCTTGCTTATATCCCGGCCCGTGAGCTGTTAGGCTACTATAGTGACGAGGGGGTCGACATCGAGAGCTGGGCCTTCAAGCCTGGCTTCCACTATGCCACCGGCCTGAGTACTGCGGTCGGGTCCGAGGAGGTTCCGACGGATCTGGTCACCAGTTCCCTGCTCGCATGGAACCCGGTCACACAGAAAGAAGCCTGGCGTATCCCGACGCCGGGCGCCTTTGGCGGGGGTATCATGACCAGTCGCGGCAATCTGGTGATGCAGGCGGATCCAGACGGCAGGCTGAACGCCTATCGCGCCGATACAGGCGAACTGCTTTGGTCCTTCGATCTGGGTGTCGGCACCTTATCGCCGCCGATCACCTACCTCGTGGACGGCAAGCAGTACATTTCGATCCTGGCGGGCTGGGGCGGATCGGTACAGGCCTACGGAGCCCTGACCGCTCAGGAGGGCTGGGTCGGGCGAAGCCAAGCGCGGCGCCTAATGACCTTCGCCCTCGACGGGAAGGCGGAGTTGCCCAAACTCCAGCAGCGCCCGGCACCAAAGCCCATCATCGATCCTGATTTTGCGCTCGATACAGGGAAGGCGACTCTCGGCCGATCCGTCTACGGCGCGCAATGCGTCATCTGTCATGGCATAGGCGCGGTGGCCGGCGGCTATGCGCCGGACTTGCGTGCATCTCCCGTCCCACTGTCCACCGAGGGCTTTTCTCGCATCGTGCGCGAGGGCGCCTTGAAGCATAGGGGCATGCCGAGCTTTAGTGAACTCTCAAACGCCGAGCTGGAGGCGATGCGCCACTATATTCGCAAGCGCGCCCGCGAAGCATCAGCGAACTCGCCCTGATCGACGATTTAAAGACGAAGGTCAGCCCCAACACTTAGAACCCTCGGCACTATCACGATCGCTGGAGCAGAGTCGACGGCGTCTAGTGGGTGCCCAACCGGAAAAGCTCAACCATGCCCACTCGGGTCCCTTGAGACATTTGGCCAGACCGCTTGATCCGAGTACGCGGGCGTCGAGCAGATCCAAAGGCGTTCGGAACCACCATACTGCCGAATTGAGAAGGCAGCGCGGATCGCCCCTTAAAGCGGATAGCTGACGCTTTGCCGACATTCTCTTCAGAATCCGAAAGGCGAGCGGTCGCCGATTTACAGCCGCAAGATCATCGCGGGCCTCATAAGGGAAGCCGTCGTACTGACACGATTCGTCTTCGCTCATTCTCGGCTTTGCCCCTCCGCCAGGCAAGCTACTTCGAGCGCGGGTCGAGCCGATAGATGAACCGCGAAGAATCAAAGTCCTCGAGTTGGCCAGGCTGCCCGACAAGCACAGCTTCAAGGTCATAGAGGTCGCTTCCAAATCGCACCCTCACGCGAGGGTCTTCGCGAAGGTGATCGAGCCAGCGCTTTCCCTCCGCGGGATCGATATAGAGCTTCCCCTCGCGCACGACGTAGTTCAGCTGCACGGAATACGGGTCGCTCGGTCGTGTCTCCAGTTCGAGAAAGGTCTCGTCAACGAACGACCAGTCGGCAACCGGCTTGGTCACCGTCGTCCCCGAAAGTGCACCGCCTGGAAAGATCAGGAGCGGACCGCCGCAGCCCATGACCATCGCAACCATCGCAACCAAAGCCATTAAGAGAATGCTTCGAAAAAACGGCAATCGACTCTGCATAAGTGGCCTCTTTCCTGTTGCACTCCGGCGATGGACCGGAACTGCGTTCGCATCAGCATAGGCCAGCTTACATCCGACGGAGTATGCTCTCACCCAATATGGTGTCTAAACGTAAGATCGCTGTCGCATGCTATGGCTACAACGCTGCCTACCTGATTGGGGCGGGTTTGCTCTTCACGCTAAGCAGCGAGTTTCTGCCCTTCCATTCGGATGTGATCGAGACTCCGTGGAGCCAATTGGAACCGGCAGCGCAAACGCTCTACCTGGGGATGATGCGCACGGAAGGCGCGGGCTTTCTGGCTTCCGGCGTCGCGATCGCAGTTCTGCTGATGATTCCGTATCGACAAGGAGCGGGATGGGCTCCGTGGGCGATGACCCTAATCGGAACCGTTGAACACCTACCGACTCTGATCGCCAACTATCATGTCGCGACGCATACCAACGCTTCACCGCCCTGGCCTGCCGCGGCCTTTGGAATCGCAACTCTCATGGTCGGCTGGATACTGTCTCGGGAGATGCCTCCCCCATCCAGCGAGACTCCCTAGCAGCGCATCGCGCCGAGCTCGTTAGTGAGATGAGCGCCTACGCAGGGCATCGGCGGTGGACAGGACGGCGTGGCGGTATCTCCTCCGAAGAGGGTATTGAGCGCCCCCTGTTGCTCGATCGAAGTGCCAACCGGAGTTCGCAGACCCATGGCCCCGGCTTGGCTGAATAACACACCGTTCGGGAACATCGTTGTGGATCCGGTGGGGGCGTTATTGAAGACGCTGGTCGCGTTGGTGCCGAAGAGCTGTGGCTTCATCGGAACTGAGTGCTTCGCACCGCCCTACTTCAGCAGATCGAACCCCGCGATCGTCTCCCGGTAGCGAGCGTCCACATCTTCCCGCTGAAAAGCATGCGTGGGAATGATGAATGCCTCCGCGGCAACTCCCCGCAGTGCGATGGCCGCTGCCTCGTCCGCCGACATATAACTATCGCCGAGCCCCGCCATCACATCCGGATCGACCTTGCTGAAGTCCACGGCCTTTGGGTCACCAAACACTTCCGGACGCGCCGCCGTCGAGTTGCGATTCAATCCGCTCTCGACGGGCCCCGGACAGAGCACGCTCACGCCATGCCCCTCTGGCCCAAGCTCCGCACGCAGCGACTCTCCGATCGAAAGCACCGCATGCTTCGTCATATTGTAGATGTGAAGCGGCAGCGGCCGCAGGTAGGTGGGGTTGGCGAGACTATGCTCGGACCCAGTGAGCAGGAAATATCCCGCCCTTCCCTTCTCGCGCAGCTTGCGAACCTGCGGGCGCACAGCGTGAATAATGCCCCAAACGTTCACGCCGAAACCAAAATCGAAATCGCGACGATCGATCTCAAGGAGCGAGCCCGGAATCAGCACACCCGCGTTTGCACAGAGCAAATCGACCGAGCCGAGCCGAGCCCAAGCGCTCTCCACTAACTCTTCGACCGCGTCCGCGTCGGTCACATCGCAGACGGCCCACTCGCAGCCTAAACCATCTGCCGTTGACGCAAGTCGCTCGCCGTCGATATCCGCAAGAAACACTTTCGCGCCCACGGAGATCAGCATGCGAGCGAGCCCCGCCCCGATCCCATCCGCTGCACCCGTGACGAGTGCGGTTTTTCCGTCGAAGCCAGGTAGCCCTGCCATCTGAGAGTCCTCCGTTATGAACGGCGAACTCTATCACGTGGCTCCACCTCGCCTTCCTGCAGAATTCTTCTCTATCAAAACGCGGCCCAGAAACTTAAGCCCGCTCAAATATCGCCGCAATTCCCTGCCCACCACCAATGCACATCGTGACAAGCGCGTATCGGCCGCTCGTGCGATGCAGCTCATACACCGCTTTGGTCGCCAAGAAGGCACCCGAGCAACCAATCGGATGTCCGAGCGCGATCGCACCGCCGTTCGGGTTCGTCTTGTCCATGTCGAGATCGAGTGCGCGCGCCACTGCAATCGCCTGTGCCGCGAACGCCTCGTTCGACTCGATCACATCCATCTGATCCAGCGTGAGGCCAGCCTTACCCAGCGCCATCTTCGACGCGGGAATCGGCCCCTCCCCCATGATCTCGTTCGGCACACCGGCAACTGCGTAGCTGACTAAACGCGCCAGCGGCGTATGACCGTGCTGGGCCGCAACACTCGCATCACCTAACACAAAGAACGCAGCGCCGTCATTAATCCCCGAAGCGTTGCCCGCGGTCACGCTCCCGTCCTTTTTGAAGGCGGGTCGCAACTTCCCAAGGCTTTCTGCCGTGGTGTCGGCCTTCACGTGTTCGTCGGTGTCAAAAGAGACCTCACCCCGGCGACTCTTCAGGATCACCGGGACGATCTGCTCCTTAAAACGACCCTCCGAGATCGCAGCGGCGGCGCGGCGATGCGATTCTGCCGCCAGCGCGTCCTGCTCTTCACGTGTGATGCCCCATTTGTCGGCCAGGTTTTCAGCCGTCATTCCCATATGACCCACGCCGAACGGATCGGTCAGCGTAGCGGTCATACTGTCCACCATCGCCGTGTCCCCCATTCGCGCGCCACTCCGCATGGCAGGACTGAGATAGGCGCCCCGGCTCATCACTTCCACACCGCCGCCGACGCCGTAGTCGCAATCGCCGAGCAGGATGTTCTGAGCGGTGGTGACGATGCCCTGCAGACCTGATGAACAGAGTCGGTTGACCGACATCGCGACCGAGTCCATGGGCAAGCCGGCCTGAATACTGGCGACCCGCGCCACGTATGCCGAGCGACTCTCGGTGGGAATCGTATTGCCCACGGTGATGTAGTTGATGACCGCAGGGTCTACGCCCGACCGATCGACCGCCGCCTTCATGATCTGACCGGCGAGCTCCGCCGGCTCAATTCCTGACAGTCCGCCCTGAAAAGTCCCAATCCCCGAGCGCGCCGCCCCAAGAACCACCACATCCCGCTGTGCCATTACTTTCTCCTGAAAACCGGTTAGATACTAGGACGATAGCGCGCACGGCATTTACTCCCCACGCATCGATCCAGCCGGCAGGCGAGCAATCCGGCTTCGCTAGGCGATCGCGAGTTATCGAACGCCGGACGTTTTTTTTGACGTAGCCGCGATGACAATGGCGCTCAGGTGCAACTCTTCCCAGATCGCGCCGCCTGCACTTGCACTCGAAAGGAGTTGGAAGTGAAAGGATCGATTTCCTGAGAAAGGGACCGCCTTGGCAGCCCGCTCAATGGCCGCGGCTTGGCTCCCCTCGTTGTTCTCACAACCTCCGTTCTCCGTGCGCAGCCCTACCCTTCCGTTGTTCGAATTCCTTATCCAGATCCGAGATTTAGTCCCCGCAGAGAGACGCCGACAAAAAATCCTCGCCCCTGCCCAGGCTTTACTCGCGGCCACCTTCGCACCGCTTTCCAAGCCCCCTAAACAAATACGTTAGTCGATCTCGATTTTCCGTACGGATCGGAAGCGATCATGAATTCCCCAGTGCCCGAGCCCAACGCTTCCACGGCCTGCTGCTCGGCATCTTGATCCTCCTATTCGGTCAGAGCATAAGGGCAAGACCGACCGGATCGGGATTGTCCCGCCCGATGTTGATCTTCTCTGAGCGGCGGCTCTTGTGTAGATCTTAGGCGACTCGCTTTGCGTCTGCCTCTTGCGTCTGTTCATTGGCTTCGAGGGCTCGGATAAGCTTCTCGATGTCGCGCCAACC
>JBDNFB010000158.1:0-5005 GCA_041690055.1 Myxococcota bacterium
CGAGAGTTTACGGCGACAAGTCCGAACGAGAAGTGGGTCACGGACATCACGTACGTCTGGACGGCTGAAGGTTGGCTGTACCTGGCCGCCGTGATGGATCTCTACTCGCGTCGCATCGTGGGGTGGTCGACGGCCGACCATATGGAGACAAGTCTTTGCCTCGACGCGCTGTCGATGGCGCTCAAATCGAGAGCCAATGTTCGAGGCCTAATGCATCACTCGGACCGCGGGTCGCAATATGCAAGCGACGATTACCGAAAGGCGTTGAAGTCAAATAAGATCGAGTGCAGCATGAGTCGGCGCGGGAACTGTTGGGATAATGCAGTGGCGGAGAGCTTCTTCGGAACGATCAAGAACGAGTTGATCTACCGACGGCCATGGCTCGATCGCGAGAGCGCTCAAGAAGCAATCAGCGAATACATCGAAGTGTTCTACAATCGAATCCGGCAGCACTCAACGATCGGTTATGTGAGTCCAGCAAAGTTCGAGGAAATGAGTCAAGCCAAAGCTGCGTAATCAACATGTCCACTTTTGCGGAGCAACGTCAAACCTTCCCTGAGGGTCGGAGAGCCGGCCTTAGCCCATCGTGGCAAGAATAGTGAGTGAGCAGCCAGCCCGGCTGAGGCCTTTACTAAATGCCTTCGGTCCATATTTTCACTAAACCACGGTCCACATATGATGTCAAAGCATTAGTCAGAGTTAAAACCGCATCATGAAAGACACTTCAGTGTCATTAGTCGGCAACTTCGGTTCGGATCCTTTTGAGCGTCTTCGTTCAGGATGAATCAGCCGAAGCGCGCAAAGTAGACGAGGCCGCCTAGGCCGAGAAGTCCGAAGTAGGTCAGCCCACGCATCACTAGGCTTGTGCCCGCGTGGATTCCGATGGCCGCAACCACCAGCATGATTGGAAAGACTGTTTCTCTGTACCGGATGACGCCGACATGCGTCGCTCCCAGAAGGACAAGGAAGATGCCTGGGAAGAGAAGTACAGGGAGCTGCTTCCGCCAGTCTTTGCTTCGCAGGACGTGTAGGGCTCCAGAGATCATATGAGGTAGAAAGAAAAGGTTGACGAGATTGGTCCAGGAGAGGAGCAGGCTCGGGAGAGAGCCGGATAGATAAGGGGGGAAGGGCAGAATCACCATGAGGACGGTCGCGAAGGGGAGCTTGTAGATTTCGAAGATCGAAGTCATGCGGACGTATCGGACGAGGCCGCCGACTTCGGCGAGTCCCGCCGACTCTTGCAGTTTCCCTTCGATGCGCGCGTTGCTGGCTGCGAGACTGAGCGAACCATCGTCTGAGATCAGGAACTGGACTACTGCAAACAGCACAATTGTCGGGAGCGCGAGGCTGATGGACCTCAGCAGAGACTGCGTTGTCGTGATGTAGCAGAGGAAGAGAATGGCCAAGAAGGGAAATACGAAACCGCTTCGGAAGAAGGCGATTGTGGCAAGGCCTGCGAACGCAAGAAATGCGGAGCTGCCCCATTTGGGTTCGAATCGGAGCATTCTGGTCGCATGCATGAAGATATAAACCGAGAGAAGCGTGACGATGGGCTCCTTTCGGTGATTGATCGCGATTACGATCGAGAAAGGCAGAAAAGCGGCGAGAAGGGCTGCGATCCGGGCGACCCTTTCTTCGTCGAAAAAGAGTCGAGTTGTCCGGTAGACGTAGAGAAGCGTGAACGTCCCGACCATGGCGTTCAGCATTCGTACAACGAGTGTGTTTGGACCTGCAATCCAGTACAGGATGCCGGTGACGAATGAGAATCCAGGGTCGACGATTCCCCAGGCACGAGACTTGTACGTGAGGCCGCTGGCGAACTCGCCGGCGAGTTCGATCCCGTCCAGATGGTATTCGAACGCATCGATATAGGCGTATCCGCCGAGACCGTCTTGGACCAGCGCGTAGTAGTAGAGGGGCACCAGAATTACTCGCAGAAGAAACGCGGCGATGCCCAGGGGCAGGAGAAAGCGGCGCTCTTCAGGAGACCGGACTCCCATGAATGCGAGTACGCCGATGAAGCCCAAGAGGGCCGCGATTGTCGTCGAAACTGCTTCGGGTTGCGCGTCCAAGGCGTAATGGGCTCCTGGCAATGGCGGGGCGTGATAAACAGGTTTCGTTGAAGTAGATCGGAGGCGCGGAAGTTACGGCCTCAATATATCGTTATTCGGCGGAGCAGGGGTCAAGCCTCCGCGGCTGAAGGTGAATCGGTCAATCGCTCGAACACCTCCTGGATTCCCTTGATTTGCGCTGCGAATGAGAAGCGCTCGTTGATAATTGCTAAACCGGACTTTCGAAGGCGCGAGGCCAAAGATGAGTCGGAGGCAATGCGTTCGAGGGCCTTAGCCAACGCAACCGGGTCGCCCGCTTCGAAAAGCAGGCCATTCAGTTCGTGGGTCACGATTTCCGGGACACCCCCTGCCGCGCTGGCGACGACGGGAATGCCGGCGCGCATCGCTTCGAGGAGGACGAGACCAAAGGGCTCCGCGCTAGAGGCGACGACGAGGCAGTCGAAGGTGCGTAGGAGATCTTGCAGATCTTTTCGGAATCCACCGAATTCGACCATGTCCTCAAGGTCATTCTGAACCACGAGGCTGCGGACCTTCTCTTCGAAATCATGATCCTTCGAGTGACCATGGAAGACGAGCTGAACATGCGGCACTGATTTCTTGAGTTCGGGCAAAGCGCGGACCATGATGTCTTGGCCTTTCCAGCTTAAGAAATTAGCGACCTGAACGATCCTGAAATCAGGCTCATGAGCCTGACGCTCGGGCAGTATGCTGGGGGCATCGATACCGTTGTAGACCGTGGCGGCCTTTGATTCGACGGCGCCGAACTCGATTGCCTGATCACGGACCGCATCGGTGATTGCGATTGTATGGCTGACTCGCTTCACGAGGAAGGAGTAGAAGAGAGCCCACGGAGATCCTGATCGGTCCCGTGCGAGACCATGCTCGTGGTATGCGACGGGCACGCGATGCCGAAGGCAAGGCCACAAGGCGAAGTGGAGCGCGAATACGGAGTTGATATGCACGACATCGGGTCGATCACGCTTCAGACGGTTGCTCAGGTCCCAGGCGAGTCGAATGAGGCTTTGAAGGACGTTGATGATTCCCGTGATGCCGAGCGAGACGTTCATCGGTAAATTTGCGCTCGTCTCTATCGGAATGTCGAGCTGCGTGAATTCGTTGGGGATTCCTTTCGTATCTCGGCCGGAGAAGACGGAGGGTTGAAAACGAGAACGGTCGATTCGCTCGAGCACGTCACACAGAACGCGCTCTGCTCCACCCGCTTCAAAATCTAGAGTATGAGTGACGAAGAGAACCGACTTCATCCTGCGGCAGTCTCAAGCGCATCGACATACTGGTCGGCCGTCTTCGCCCAGGTGAACGACTGAACGCGAGCAAACCCCTTTTCTCTGAGCGATTCGACGAGTTCGTCGTCGGTGAATGCCTGTCTGATTTTTGCGGCGATATCCGCAGGGTCGCGCGGGTCGCAGTAGAGGACCGCGTCACCACCCACTTCCGGATGGCATGTCGCATCCGATGCCACAACCGGTAAACCAAGGCCCATTGCTTCAAATAGCGTTAGGCCGAAAGTTTCGAGAAGTGAAGTCACTAGGTACAAGCGCGCTCGGGACATCTTTTCGAGGACTTCCTCTCGTGGGAGCGGGCCGAGCATGGAAACGCAGTCGTCAAGCCCGAGTTTTTTGATTCGGGCTTCGAGGTCGGCGAAATAATTCGGATTGGCTGGCGCGCCTACGATTTCGAGTCGAATGGGGTGGTCGAAACGTTTTCGGTACTCGGCCATTGCATCAACCATGGCTTCGTAGTTCTTGTGAGAATAGGTGTGGCCGACACTGAGAATAACGGGGTCCCGATCCGCGAGCGGTCGGGCGTCTTCGGGTCGATATCCGTCGAGGTCAACACCGCTGCGGATCACGCGATGCGGAACACGGTCCATGTTCCAATAGCGCGATGCGAGTTCGATTGAATTCGCGGTGAGGAAGACGTTTTGCGCAGCTTTTCGCATGGAGAAGAACTGGGCGACGCGTTGCCCGCTGACGAGTATTTTCTCCGAGAGCGGTCGCGGAATACCGGGTGGTGAAAAAACATTTGGATTCTGCCAGACGGCCACCTGCGGAACATCCGACTTGAAAGTCGCGTATCCGCCAAGACCTAGGACGACATCGACTTCCCGCTCTTCGAGGAGCGCGGGCAATTCCAATTGTTCCCATTTCCAGCGAGGCAGACGAGGAAGGAGATCGGACCGTTCCAGAATTTCGACGTTTTCGGGATAGGGGAAGCGGGACACTTCCTCATGAGTGCAAAGGAGGAGAAGGCGGTGCTTAGGATTGTCGAGAGCAATTTGATGCGTCAGCTTCGTGACGACGGTAATGCCCCCTCCGAGGACCGCGCTGAGAGCGTTTACGAGGATAGTAAGCGGGCGATGCGCGTCGTTTTGCCTGCCGTCTCTGACCATGATTCCTTCCGATGAAACGTCAGTCCCTGTTGAATTTTCGACCTATCTCCGGGTTAGCTTGAGAGTAGGATCAAGCTCTTCGGAAATCCGCCCGATAGGCAAAAAACGACTGTTTTCGGTAATTTGCGCACCTGCGATGTATACTTTCGGCGTAGTGGAGAACCTGTGGAACGCCACTGGGGTCAGCTTTCCCGCCGCCGCCCGGCCTTCGCTTCTTCCGAGTAGGGACTTCTCTTAATGGCATCCTCTATACCCTCTTCTGCGCGGCCGACCCTAACGATTTTCATCGACGGGCTGCCCTTCGACCAGCTCGGAAACATGCCGTTCGCTCGAAATCTGCCGAGTCGAGCGCGGCTAGTTCCAAGCCTCGGGTACAGCGTGAATTGTCAGACCGAACTGTTCACGGGCAAGACACCAGACGAACTGGGCTTTTGGTGCGAATGGAGTGCGGAGCCGGAGACTTCTCCGTTTCGAAAATTCCGCCCCCTTTTTAAAATGCTGACCCCGCTCGAATGGTTCTACC
>JBDNFB010000159.1:0-24424 GCA_041690055.1 Myxococcota bacterium
CCGAGAGCGTCACCGACTCGATCAGCGTTCCGTCTCGCTGGAAAAAATCGAAGCGCGCGCTTCCGCCGTCGCCGCCGCGAATTTCGATGCCGAATTGGTGCGTATCGATGTCAAAGAGAACTGCGAGCGAGCCTTCGCCATTCGCGGAGAGCGACGGGAAGCCGAGGGGGCCGAGTCCGGCGATTCCGACGCCGCCTAGATTTGCCGCGACGATGTTTTCACCGACTGCGCCGGGCACGAGTGTGAGGGGCCCGCTAGGGGAGCCTGCGAGCGTGTCGAAATTGCCCAAGGTCCCGAAGGTCTGACCCGAAAAATGCTCCGCAAAGGAAGCGCCGCCGAGGTCGAGCACGCCGTCGAATGAAAGTCCTGGAAGCGGGCCAGGGGACAGCGACTCAAAATCAATCAATCCCGTCACATCGAGCGACCCGTATGACACCGGGTTGATCGGCGCAGCCACTGCCTCTTCGGCCGGCGTAAAAACAACTAATCCCGCAACGGCAACAACGACCGCCGCCGATTTTTTGAGCGTAAGAACGAGCGATACCTTCTGCATTATGGTCCGATTCCCTTATCAGCTCGCTTCCGAAACCAGGAGTTTTCCCGGTCGAGCAGCGGCCACGATTCTGTTCACGCGCGCAGGGGTCCCAGGTCCCTTGCACGATGCTACTCACATCATTACCTGCATCCATCAAATGAGGGCGGCCCCAATGAAGCGCCACGCAACAACTACGCCTCATTCTATACGGATCGACGAATAAATTGGAAAGATATTCCGCGGCGGAGCGTGAGGCTGCCCTCTCCCCCACCCAGACCGGGCCCGTGATCGGCTTCGATCACAGCCGAGCGGTGGCCGTCGCTGACTCGAGTTCGGGGTTCAGTCCTCTCCGATGGAGAATAACATCTTGGTGGCCGGTACTTCGCCGGTGACCACGGTGTCGGATTCGGCTTTCGCCGACTTGTAGATCCCCTTGGCCATCAATGAGGTCTCGGTAGGGCGGCGAGCGCTGTAGATCTGGGATCGCGCCTCGTGCACGGCGTGTGACTCCGGCTCCGCCGCGGCAGCGAACTCGATGATCTGGCAGGCCAGTCGGTGTTCGCCAGCGCTCGACAGTTCCAACGCCCGCGTGATGAGCGCCTCGGCTCCGCCTGCCAGGGCGGTGACCTCGGCCCCGATGGCCGTGTCTGACGGAGGCTTGAGCCGGGCCGGGTTGCCGTCGTACCAGCCGCCGTAGAGCCGCCAGATATTGCGAATGACGAACTCGGGCTCGTCGTAGAGCGGCCTGAGATAAGGGAGCTCGAGGGTCTCGGACGGAACGCTGACTTCGTTGATGATCGCGTCGAGGGTGGCGCCGCTGTTCATGCCGGCGAGGACATCAGCTACGAGAGTTTCGAGGGTGCCAGCCACTGTTTCAAGGCAGGTGCGGATGCGGTGGGCCCCGGCGATGGGGAGGCCGTGGGCCGGGACGAAGAGCTCGGCTTCCTTGGCCGCCATGGCTCGAAGCGATGCGGCCCACTCGACGGGGTAGCGCTGCACCTTCTGGGGGTTGCCGCAGTTGGGGAAGTTCCAGATGAACTGATCGCCGGCGCTGATCATCTTTTGCTCGGGGAGCCACGTCCACGTATGGTCGTCAGTCTCGCCCTTGCAGTGCTCGTATTCGAAACGCACACCGCCGATGGTCTCGGCGAGCGAATCAGCGTAGGCGGTGTCTACCTCGAGCGTTCCGGCGGGAAGGAAGGGGCGAGTCGTGTGAGTGTCGGCAACGGCGCCACCGCCGAACTGTCGACGATTGATCACGTTATTGTAGCCAGACGTGGCGGTGTATCGATCGAAGCGGCGTTGCACCGCCTCGTGGCCAACGACCCGAGGCAGAGGACGTCCCTTGGACTTGGCGTCGGCGGCGAATGCGCGCGAACCGCCCACGTGATCGAGGTGGCCGTGGGTGTAGACGATCGAGTGGACCGGCTCGTCGCTCCAGGCTCGGAGCGACTCGACCACGGCCGTGCCCGAGACCGAAGCGCTGGCGTCGAAGGTGACCAAACCATCGCCGGTGTTCACTATCACGACATGGCTGAACGATTCGATCAGGGCGACGCCGTCAGCGAGTTCACTGAGCTCCTGGGTGACCCGGTTCGGGGGCGTGTCGACGATGCCGTTGTCGATCAGCCGGCTGGACAGTTCGAGGGGATGCTCACTCATAGCCTGCATTCTCTCCCAACTGTTGGTCAGGTGCCAGCGAGAGTGAGTCAGCTGCACGGCCCTCGTCGGGAGCTTCTGGATCACGTGATCCGTTATGAACGAGCGGCACCTGCATCACCTGCTGCGCGAATACGTTGACTACTACAAGAAGACCTGCGGGAAGGGAGGAGTCGATTCTATCGAGGGGTGGTCGGAGGCGTGCCGAGGACATAGGGTTGGTCGTCTCGCGGTGGCTGAATAAAGGCCCCGTCTGTGCCTAATAAATCCGAGCGTCTCGGGAAACAGGAGTCGATTCATGAGCAGTCAAGGCTATGACCGTCGAACTGAATGGAAGCCGGCGCCACGACCCGAGTGGGTTGCGCGGCTCAACGAAGAAGGCGAATGCCTGAACATCAAGAGCATCGTGCCCCTCGATGAGGTGTCGCTTCTGAGCGAAGCCCGCAAGAACACGGGGCTCGACGACTTTGGGGATGGTCAATGGCTCAACCATTTCCGAGTGCTGATCAACGCGATCGAGAATGAAGCTCAACTCAATTTTGCCGGCCGGATCCTCACCCGCTCGGACTTGCTGATCTATCTTGAGGCGCGTCTCGAGATCACCGATTGTTACAAAAAACATCCAGAGATCGAAGATGAAGTGATCACGGAGCCCGTTTTTATCGTCGGATCTGGCCGGTCGGGCACGACGATTTTCCACGAAGCCTTGTCCCAGGACGAACAGTTTCGCGTTGTGAAGCGTTGGGAGGCGATGTTTCCCTGCCCGCCGCCGGTCGAAGAGACCTACCTAACAGATTCGAGGATCGAGAAGGCGCATCAGCTCATCACACTTCCCGAGCGCATAGCCCCGGAGTGGAAGACGATGCACGCCCAAGCTGGGGATCTGCCGGTGGAGTGCATCGAGTTCCTTTACCTGACGTTCCTATCAGAGGTCTTCTACTGCGCGTTTCAGATTCCGTCCTACGTAGACTATTTTCGCAAACAGGACATCGCGGAGACCTTCGAGTGGCATAAACGGATTCTTAAACTGCTGCAGTGGAAGTACAAGAAGCCGCATTGGCTCCTCAAGGGCCCCACTCACATGCCGGTTCTTCCACAGCTCCTCGAGGCCTATCCCGACGCGAAGCTCATCTTCATGCATCGTGATCAGGTGACGACGACTGACTCCGTCGTGAGCGTCCAAGGCACCATCTACTGGTGGCGGACCGATGATCCCTGGAGCGGAGGCATGCTCGACGACGTGATCATGGTCGAGGGGCGCGTCAATTTGTGGGATCGGATCATCGGCTGGATGGAGGATGGCACGATTCCGAAGGGCCAGTTCGCGAACGTGATCTATCAGGACTTCAGCGCTGATCCGATGACCGCGATACGTGAGGCTTACCAGGGGATTGGATTGTCGATGTCGGAGCCGGCTGGGGAGGGGATCAAGACTTATCTGGATAACAAGCCAAAGGGCGTCTTTGGAAAGCACAACTACAAGAAGGACGGTGGCGAGGCAGGGTCTGCAGCCGCGGAGCGGAAGGCGCTCCGTCGCTATCAGGACTATTTCGGCGTCCCGAGCGAGGGCTGATCACGGATGACGACGCAACCAACGCCTAACGATCTCCAGCACCGGGCACAGGAAACCTGGGAAGCTTTCTGCGAAGAGTTGAAACAGGCAGGTAGCCAATTGATTCGATCCGATCTCCCCCTGAACGAGATCGATGCGGCGGAAGGGTTGCGTTACCTCTCGCGTATGGTGCGGACTGGACTCGAGCGCCACGTGGAGAGCGCGGACCCGGCGGTCGCCTATCTTTACCCACTCTCGGACGAGCGCATCAAGGGCTTCGGCGGCGACAATCCTGACACGTGCTATTTCGGGGCTTCTCTCAGCAGCGATTACAGCTATCGACTGAGCGGAGATTTTCGAAGCTGTGCGTACGTTTCGCTCATGACAACCGGGTTCGACGAGGAGGGCGCCTATCTAATCACGGGAAGTCTCGATAGCGACGGGATACCCGAAACGCGAAAGGAGCCGCTGGAGATCACGATCGCCAGTCGCGGGGACGGGGACGGGGGCGGTGAAGGTGACGGGGAAGGTGCGGTGAGTCGCTTGCTCTCGACGACCGAGGACACGCAGAGCCTTCTTCTTCGCTGCACCTTCGAAGACGTCCACGCCAAAGAGGGGCTTCGACTTTCGCTCTCGCGAACCGACGAATCCGGAACGCCCGTGCAATGCGCGTTCGAGCCGATCTCGAGAGGGCTTCTCGAGACCGCGAAATTCGTTCGCACGCAGGCTGCATCGTGCACGAGCCAATCAGTGGGCCTCCGCCAGAACTTCAACCAGCTTCCGCTCCAGGACCCCGAGCGCATGCGTAAGGCCGGCGGCGACCCGAACGTCTTTTACTACAGCGCAGGCTGGTCCGTCGCCGAAGACGAATTTATCGTCATTCAGCTTTCGACGATTCCCGTGTGCACGACCTGGGGTCTCCAGATCAACAATCTTTGGACCGAGTCTCTTGACTACACCCAGGCGCAAATCCACCTGAACAAGAACACCGCTGAGCTCAACCCTGACGGCAGCGTCACGATCATCGTCTCGGAGCGCGACCCGGGGCGGCCCAACTGGCTCCGCACCCTGGGGCATCGGAGCGGAACGGCGAATCTTCGACTTATGGGGGCGAAGGAGCCAATAGTGGCGGAGCTCCGGGTGTTGAAGACCTTGGAACGCGTTTGAAGGCGTGTGAAAGACGGGCCTAGATCGCGTCCGCGACCGCAGTCCCCACAAAGAAATCTGGGTTCAGCTGTGTGTGAAGCCGAACGACCTCCTCGAAGACAAAGGCGCGGTAGTCCTCTTTGGACAGCTGCCCCCGGCTGAGGAGCTGATAGCTATTGGGGAGCGGCTGATCGAGTTCGGGAACGTCCCAATGGCCGATATCCGACGAGAATACCGGACGGAGCCGTGTTCCCATCGGATTGCCTGGGCCGTCGAGGGCGCGGTGGACGGTGACGTCATCGGATTCACAGCCGAAATAGAATTGGTCGCCGAAGATGCGGGCGAGATCCTGTTCGCTTCGCAGGCCCGAGTCTTCGAATTCGTTTCGCGCCCAGGGTGAGCGTTCCTGCTCGCCGACCATTTCCGGGGGCTCGGCGGGAAAACCGTAGCGTGCGAGGATCTTCTCGAGCTCGCCGAGATCGAGGCGCTTCGGATCGTAGTTCGCGAGTCCGTCGGGTCCCCGCTTTTCGAAATGTTCCTCGATCGCGCCAAGCATCTCGATGGCCCAGGCTGCGCCGCCCTCCTGGAAGCAGAAGGGGAGACCGGGGAAGCGCATGGGCACGCCGCCGTACACGAGGGATCGGCAGAATTCGCTCTGCAAGTAGCCGTGGCCTAGTACGTGGTTGTAAGAGTAATTCGTCGGCGATCCGCGCCCTCCCGGCAGATACCGAAGGCCGACCGCGCCGTGGGACGTGACGGCGAAACGCAACTCCTCGAAGGAGCGCCAGACCGGGTCGTAGTCGTATGCGGAATCGATGCCGAAGCGATCCGCTTGCGCGAGAAGGGGGAACTGCCCCGGGTGATTGGCGAGAGGGCGCGCCACGCC
Organism: Myxococcota bacterium; assembly: GCA_041690055.1. Lineage (GTDB taxonomy): Bacteria > Myxococcota_A > UBA9160 > UBA9160 > UBA4427 > UBA4427. The sequence goes on from JBDNFB010000159.1 coordinate 5,779, forward strand.
CGGCGGGATCATGGTGGCCTTGAGACCGATCTCGTGAACGAAGCGAAGTTCCTCGATCGCTTCATCTGGCGTATGCATGGGGATCACGGCCACCGGCGTCAGGACCCGGGAATGCTCTCGAGAGATCTCTTCGAGCATTGTATTCAGGGCGCGAATGGAGGCACAGCGAATTTCCGCATCCGGAATCGTGCACAGAGCGAGCCCAAGCGACGGATAGAGGATCACGAAGTCGAGGCCGATTTCGTCGAGTCGCTCGGCCAACAGGGCAGGAACCATGACGGTGGCCTGATAGAGCGCGTCTGTCGGGGACGGCCACCAGGGGCCGCGCGGAATCCCATCCCCGATCGATCCCGCGCCAGTAAAGAGGTCGGGCAGGGCGCGACGCAATCCCGATGCGACTCCGGCACCCGCGACCCGAGTTAGCGTGTCGAATAACATTGGGACCGATTCCAGAAGATGACCATCGCCGTCGACAACAGGGTGGTCAAGACTCGCGCGAATCTTGTCGATCTGCGAGCGCCTCGTCGGGGAATTTTTGGCAAGCGTCTGCGTCATGTGCCCGCCGGTCGCAGTGCGTTGAGTCGTTGTTTGGCCTCGTCATACACGTTCCCGGGGAGTGCGTCCGAGCTGGCGGCTCGGACGTTGCCTTCAAGGTGATTCGGATTCGTGGTGCCGACGATGATCGTATGGATGTCCGGATGGCTGAGGGTGAACCGCAGCATGAACTCCATGCGCGTTAGGCCGTCGGTCAGTTCGTCGAGTCGAGCCTCTTCCCACAGGTCACGTTTTGCGACCATTGCGTTGCGCCAGAACTCAGGAGCCTCGTTCGGGTTCTGGTCGGGAGCCGGCGCGCCACGCGCGACACCGCCGCGAATGATCGTTCCGGCACCGGCGGCAGCGGCTGCGGTGATGATCTCCTCGTGTTCGCGTTCGAGGCCTGAGTAGGGGATTTGAAATGCGTCGAATACGCTCATCGCCAGGTGGTCGCGGAGGTCCGGGAGGATGCCGGACATGCCGATGAATCTGAGCTTGCCTTCGCGCTTCAGCGACTCGAGTGTGTCGATTGTCTCGGACGCCTCGAGTTCGGCGCGTGACGGGCTCATGTGGACCTGGACGAGATCGAGATGATCGGTTCGCATCCTTGAGAGACTTTGTTCGACGGCGCCGCGAACGTTCTCAGAGGTGAAGAGATGGACGGGGCGACCCTTCTTGAGTTCGAAGGGAATCGTTACGGGACAGCCGCACTTGCTGGCCAGGAAATACTCGTCCCTTCGGTTGGAGATCGCCTGGCCGATCAGTTCCTCGGAGCCTCCATAGTCGGGAGACGTGTCGATGAACGTGATGCCCAGGTCGAGGACTCGGTTGAGGAGTTTATGCGCGTCGCTGGGCTCGACGGGGCTTTTGATTCCAGCGAGTTCCATGGCGCCGTAGCCGAGGCGAGTGACTTCAAGACCGGTCGATCCGAGGGTTCGGGTGGCAAGAGGCATTGCGACATCTCCTAGTTGAGCTGGAGTGTAGGTCAAATCGAGGCGGTTCCCTGGGCGGCTAGTCAGCGAGCGCTGCGAGGTCGAACCCGTAGAGCCGCGCCGCGTTGTCGCGCAGGATCAACTCTCGTTCCGCTTCGGGCACGCCTTCGAGGATCTCTTCTGTGATCTCGCGCGACTTCGGGAAGGTCGATTCGGTATGCGGATAGTCGGAACCCCACATCAGGCCTTCGATTCCGGTCACGTCCCGCACCCGAATGCCTACGCGGTCTTCTTGAAAACTCATGAAGACATTCTGTTTGAAATAATCCGAGGGGAGCATGCCGTCCGGGAAGCGAAGCCAGTCGCCGCGCACGGGGCGATCCGTGTAGACGTAGTCCGCCTGGAAGAGGAAGAAGGGGGCCCAACAGAGCTCGTGCTCGATCGATCCGACGCGAAGTTTAGGATGACGCATGAAGACGCCCGAAAAGATCATCTCACCGAGAGACTTGCGTACGAAGTGATCCTGAAGGTAGAACGCGGCTTCCGTGACGCCTTTTTGCAGGCTCGTCTGATTAGGATCGGCGGAGAGCGCAGTGCGGCCCGTCGCGACGTGCATGCTGACGGGGAGTGCTAGGTCGACGGCCGCGGACCAGACTTCTTCGTACATCGGGTGGTCGTAGGCGCGATCCGCCGGCGGCAGGACCGTGATCATGATGCCTTCGAGACCGAGCTCACGAACCCGTTTCATTTCGGCGACCGCTTCCGTAGGGTCGTCGACGTTGATGAGACCGATTCCCTTGAGGCGCTTCGTATCGTGGGAGCAGAAGTCTGCGATGTAATCGTTGTAGGCGCGCATCGTCGCGGAACAGAGATCGGAATCCGGAATGCTGTAGGCGAGCAGCGCTTCGCTGGGATAGATCACGGAGCCGACGACGCCGTCTGTGCGATTCTCTTCGATGTAACGGGCGGGTTCGTAGGAGGCGGGGCGAACGTCCTCGAAGCGGGAGACCGTCGTGAGCTCGGTCGCGTCCTTCTCGAAGCGGTCCCCGGTCTGCACGCCGAGAAAGCTCATCGACTTCTGTCCGTCGATGTACCAGAAATCGCCGGCTTCTTCTTGGACGACACGCGGCGCGCGGTCGCGGTAGGCCTTGTCGATTCGCTGGGTCCACAGGTCGGGGGGTTCGATGATGTGGGAATCGCTTGAAATCATGTCGTCCATGGGTGGGGGCTCCTGGGAGTCGATCGTGTGAGTTGGGTCGGTCCGTCTCTTGCTTGCGTGCCGGGATGCATTCTAAGCTCTTCCCGGCGAGATTCTGCTTCGCTGCGTATGACGATATTCTGGAGTGCGCCCGTTGCAATCGCAACGCCCTCGGATTTGTCTCTTCGCCGCATCCCACCGATATGCATTCCGGAGCCGAGCTAAACAGCGCTCGATTCAGCGAGGGCGTTGCCGGTCAGGAAAGCTCGAGTCCATCGAGTTTGCCATTCGCTCGCCAATCCCGGAGGAGGGCGAAGAACGCTTCGGAGCCTTCCGGGTAGAAACCAGCCAACCAGCCCTCGCTTTCGCCGACCTTGCCTTCGTCGTTGAAATAGCCGGGTGTGCAAGTCGCCTGAATCTCCAGGAAGCTGTTTCCCTTGTCGATCTCGGCTCCCCAAGCATCCTCGGCTTGTTGGCTCGGCTCGACCATCGTGGCGCCGCGATCCAGCGCCTCGCGGATGACGTAGGCGAGGTGTTGGCTCTGTTCGTTGATGGTGTGGGGAATGTTGGGGGTGAGCCCGCTCTGGAATCCCATCATGAAGAAGCAGTTGGGGAATCCTCGGGTGAAGAAACTCTGAAACGTCGATGAGCGCTCGACCCACTTCTCGCTCAGCCTCGCGCCCGCGCGTCCCACAATTTCGTAGCCGGCGCGTCGCGTGTAGTTCGAGCTGACGTCGAACCCGGTCGCGAAGATCAGGCAGTCAATTTCGTACTCGCGGCCGTTGGCAACGACACCGCGAGGGGTGATCTTGTCCACGCCTTTCCCGTCCGTGTCTACGAGTGTGACGTTAGGCCGATTGAAAGTCGGCAGATACTCATCGTGGAAACAGGGGCGCTTGCAGAGATAGCGGTACCATGGCTTGAGGGCTTCTGCCGTCGCTGGGTCCGCGACGACCTGGTCTATGCGCGCCCGCACGCGCTCCATCTTTTTGAGGTCGACCGTCTCCGCGATGAGCGCGATCTCGGAGGCGGTGAGGTCAGCCGCATTGGGGTTGGCCGCGAGGACTTCGTGCACACCTAGAGTGAGTTCGGTCCAACGGTCGCCGACGAGATCTTCGTCCTGAGCGTTTCCGTCCATCAGGATGTTGAAGTTGTCCATCCGCTTCTGTTGCCAGCCGGGTTTGAGCGTCTTCGAAAAGCCCGGCTCGGTGGGCGCGTTGTCGCGGATGTCGACGGAGGAGGGCGTGCGCTGAAAGATATAGACTTCGCCCGCATCCCGACCCAGATGGGGAACGCACTGGATGGCCGTCGCGCCGGTTCCAATCACACCGACGCGCTTGTCTGCGAGCTTCGTGAGGCCGCCCGTTGTGTCGCCTCCGGTGTAGTCATAGTCCCAGCGGCTCGTATGGAAGGTGTTCCCGGCAAATTCGTCCAGCCCCGGAATGCCGGGCAGCTTTGGCTTCGAATAAGGCCCGGTGGCCATGCATACGAAGCGCGCACGGATGCGATCGTCTCGGTCCGTGCTGACGATCCAACGCTTCGCCCCCTCATCCCAATCGAGCGCGCTGACTTGAGTCTGGAAGGAGGCGTTCTTGTAGAGGTCGTAGTGACGGCCGATCGCTTGGGCATGCGCAAAGATCTCCGGCCCGTGAGCGTATTTTTCGGTGGGGATGGTGCCGAGCTCCTCGAGTAGCGGCATGTAGACATACGACTCCACGTCGCATTGGACTCCCGGGTAGCGATTCCAATACCAGGTGCCGCCGAAATCTCCGGCCGCTTCGACGATTCGGAAATCTTCGATTCCCCCCTCTCGGAGTCGGGCGGCCATGAGAAGACCGCCGAAGCCCCCGCCGATGATGAGGACCTCGGTCTCGTCTTCGATCGGTGCTCTCGTGAAACCGGGCTCCACATAGGGGTCGGCATCGCTCACCGCCGCTTCGCTGCTCATCTCGCGATACTGTGAAGAGCCGTCCGTGCGCATCCGCTTGTCTCGCTCAATCCGGTACTTCTCGCGCACGGAGTCGAGATCAGAGTCCAAGTCGAGGAGGTTTTCCGCATCGGGTTGAGAGGGCTTCATCGCGATCGTTTCCGTCGTTGGGTGGGCATTGCTTTGGAATCAGTTGCCTTCACGCAAACTCCAAAGAGGAGGCATTCGAACGCGTCGCGCGAGAGGCGTTCAGCGTTGGGCATCTCCGTTCCGGAGACCACGCGTTCGGCGTAGGCCAGGTGGATCTCCGTGATCGCATCGGCCATCGCATCGACGGGGAGATCGAGCCGGACTTCGCCGGTATTGAGTCCGTATTGGAGGCATCGCGCGATCTGAGCCTTCAAGGTCGCGTTCGTCCGTTCGACCACGTCGCTGTACGAAGCCAGCAATAATCGACTTTCTTTCGCGAGCAGCCCCCTGAGAAGTGGACTCCGGCGTGCGTATTCGAGTGAGACGCGGTGCATCCGGCGGAGCGCTTCTGCTACGCCACCCCTGTTCGTTGTAGACGTTGCTGCGCCCGAGGCCTCAGTGGCGAACGAGAGTTCTACCAAGAGCTCTTCGTTCCAGCTCTGCACGAGGCGGCTGATCACGACTTCGTAGAGGTGTTCCTTGGATTCGAAGTAACGGTAGACGAGCGGTTTCGAGACCTGCGCTGCGACCGCGATTTCGACGACGGTCGTCTTCTGGAAACCGAGTGCCCCGAAGCACGCTTCGGCGGAGGCCAGAATGCGTCGGTAGGCCGCTGTGTCTCGGGGAGGGAATTTGTCACTGGACGAAGGCATAGTCTAAGTATACTTTTTGAGTACATAAAGTAAACGTAACATGAAGGAGGAGTCTGTATGAAGGGGATCGTCTTTGACGGAAATGAGCTGCGAGTGCGCGACGGGCTCGAAGTTCGCGAGCCAGGCGCGGGCGAAGTCTCTGTCCGGATCGTCAACTCTGGAGTCTGTCGCAGCGACCTCAGCGTCATGAACGGCACGATTCCGTTCGAAACGCCCGTCGTACTCGGGCACGAAGGTGCGGGGGTGGTCGAGCAGATCGGGCCGGGCGTGACTCACCTCGCCCAAGGCGACCACGTTGTGCTCTCCACCCTCGGAAATTGCGGGACGTGCGCCCATTGCGATCGGGGTCGGCCCACGATGTGTCGCAGCACCTTTGGCCATCGCCCGACGCCCTTCACGCTGGATGGGCAGCCGCATTACGCCTTCGCAAATATATCGTCCTTCGCTGAGCGCACGGTGGTGAAGGCCACTCAAGCGGTCCCGATCCCGAAAGAAGTTCCGCTCGCCTCGGCCTGTTTGATCGGCTGCGGAGTGCTGACCGGCGCGGGTGCGGTGCTCAATCGTGCCCGCGTCGAGGCGGGGGAGCGAGCCGTCGTGGTCGGCGTCGGGGGGATCGGGCTCAACGCGATTCAGGCGCTTCGACTCGTGGGCGCTGATCCCATCATCGCGGTGGATGCGAATCCGGACAAAGAAGCGTTGGCTCGTCAGTTTGGCGCTACGCATTTCGTGAACGCGAGGGAGGGGAACCTTGTGGAATCGGTCATAGACCTAACGCACGGTGGCGCGGACTGGGTTTTCGAGTGTGTCGGGCACAAGAAAGTCATCGAGGATGCGCTCAGCTATCTCGACTGGGGCGGAAGCCTCGTCATCCTCGGAGTGACACCTTCCGGAACCGGAATCGAGTTTCTGCCGGAGTCGCTCTATCTGGACCGATCGATCCTTGGCTGTCGCTACGGGTCGAGCCGTCCCCAGCGAGACATCCCGCGCTTTGCGGAACTCTACTTATCCGGGAAATTCATGCTCGACGAGCTAGTCACGAAGGTCTATCCGATGGCCGCGATCGCCGAGGTGTTCGACGATATGGAGGCGGGACGGCTGGCCCGCGGTGTGCTTGAGTTCTGAGGGAGCGAAGGGATGGAAGGGCAAATGCTCATGACGGCAATATCGGTCTAAAAACGGAAGTGCCGCAAGCGACGGCGGTGTCGCCGCAGCGGACGGTCCTCAACGAGGAGCGCGCGATTTCGTTGCCGCAGGCGCTCAACCCGGGGCGCGTCGAGTAGAAAACGCAAAGCCTTCACGTTGGCCCGTATCGACAGCGCCCCGATCGAAGTACCGGGCAGCTCCTCGACACCGAACACAGCGAGATCTGAAAGCATCTCCTCTTCGGCGAGAAGCGCCTGATCCCGCTCCCCCTGCGTCGGATTTGCAGGAAAGCCGAGGCCGAAAATGACATCGACTGTTCCGCGACGCCGAGCGCGCTCCAGCAAGGCGTGCTCAAGGTCGCCCCCGACCACGAGGAAGGGACGCGTCGGAACCCAAGTACGACCCTCACAGATACCGGAGATCGAGGTTTCACAGAGGGTGCGTACCGGATAGTTGACGCGCAGAATGGCGGGCAACGGATCGGCGATCCACACCTTGATATCCTGTACGACACGCTGTCCCGGCTCGACCCGGACAGGCTGGGGAATGAAGAAGGCGCAGCCCGTTCCCGGGGGCAGCATCGGCCGATCCTGCCACGCTCCATCGACCCACAGCTGAATCAGATAGCGGTCGGCAGATGGACACCCAGCCCCTCCAAACTCGACAAAGACGTCCTCTCGAGAGCGATTCTCAAAGACGGTTTCCCCGAGAATTCCGTCAACGTAGACCCACTGATCGCGCGAGGCCTTAAAGACGTCGCGGTCTCCACGACCGGCTCCGTCTGCGTATACGGGAAGCGCGGCGGGAAGCACGAGCAATAGAAGCAATAACGGAATTCGCATAGAAAGCCTCATGGATGCTGTCAGGCGCACATTGTCGTTGGTTTAGACAAGAATACAGCAGCCGGTACAGCGAGTCAGCGGCCTGTCCGCCTCCATCATACACGCCTCGGTGCAAGCCATCGCAGAAACGTTTAGGCTCATCCTGTCGAATCTGCGCCGCTCACCGGCCCCGAGCATCCCTGTCTCCGGCCGAGCCTCGAAGTCAGACAACTGATCGATGCTGACCAGCCTAACTACGAACGACTGAACTTGAAGCGATGCAGCCACCGCCCAACGCCGCGCGAGAGTGCGTGTCTAAGGAAGAAAGAAAGCTCATGACGACGAAGATGGAGGCAGACCCCCGTATCGACCGCCGGATCAAAGTCGCGTTGGGGTCGTTCCCGACGGCGCCGCGTGCCGACGGTGATAGTCGGGAGGCTCTGGTCGTCGAGGCGAATAGCGCCGAGGCGCGGGCTGCGTCCGCGAAGGTGCGGGCCTACATGGATACCCTGGACTCGGAAGAGATCGCCTCTTCGCGCGGTCTCGTCACCGAGACGCACGAGTTCGTCTCGTCCCCGGACGGCAACACGATTCAGGTCTTGCTGATCCGCCCTGACACAGCCGTTCCTCAGCCCTGCGTCGTCTATTTCCATGGTGGGGGCATGCAGACTAATTCCTGCTTCGAGGGAATCTATCGGGCCTGGGGCCGAACCATCGCCGTGCAGGGCGTGGCTGTCGCAATGGTGGATTTCCGTAATTGCCTCGTCGCCTCGTCTGCGCCGGAGATCGCACCGTTTCCGGCAGGTCTCGACGATTGCGTCTCGGGACTGCGCTGGCTGCTGGCTCATGCCGTGGATCTTGGGATCGACCCGAAGCATGTCATCGTCGCCGGCGAGAGCGGTGGCGGCAATCTCACTCTCGCAACCGGCATGCGGCTCAAGCAAGCGGGCGACCTCGGTCTCGTGCGCGGTCTCTACGCGCTTTGTCCCTATATCGCTGGGCGCTGGCCGCAGGAGCGCTTTCCTTCGTCGACCGAGAATAATGGCCTACTTCTCGATCTGCATAACAATAGGCCTGCCATGGCCTATGGGATCGAGGAACTGGAGCAGGGCAATCCTCTTGCCTGGCCCGCCTTCGCCACCGAGGAGGAAGTGCGGGGATTCCCGCCAACGGTGATCAGTGTGAACGAGTGCGATCCGCTGCGCGACGAGGGGATCGAGTTCTACCGGACGCTGCTGCGGGCGGGGGTTCCGGCGCGGTGCCGGCAGGTGATGGGCACGATCCACGCGACGGAGATCTTCCAGATGGCCTGCCCTGATATCAGTCGGGAGACTGCGGCGAGCCTCGCCCAGTTCTGTCGCGAGGCCTGAGCGCGTCGACCCGCATCGCTAGCTACGAGAGATAGACCGGGTCATGTCCAGTAGGCGATCGCCGATGGCCGCGACGCCGCTCGGGTCCAGTGCACGGGCGAACACCTGGAGCGAAACGGCGGCACTGACTTCCCCGTGGCGATCGAAGACCGGCGCAGTGATCGTGCTGATGCTCTGCTTCTGACCCTCTACCTCGCGGAGCTGGTACGACGCCCGCCCAAGCTCTCCGATGGTGCTGTGCAGTTGGCGCCGCAGAGGTGCGGAGTGCGGATCCTCCGCGAGCTCAGCGATCAGACCCCCCAGCCTGCGCCGGCCCGGGATTTCCAGGGCGACGCTGTAGCCGCGATTTCGGACTAACTCGAGGATCTCTCGGGCCCTTTGCTGTTCTTGCTTCGACGTGCTTCCACGAAGCAGCCACTGGTCGACCTCCTCCTGGGTCGACCATGCCACGAAGACCGAGACCAGGGGCGCCATGACGGGGATTCGCTGACCGACTTCGGGGGGATCGACCTGGGCCCGGCGAGGCCCGGCCCGGGCGATGCAGAGCGCGTCCGAGCCTGCTCGGACAAAAGTGACCCCGCCCATCTCCAGCTCCTTGGCAAGCTTGGCCATCTCGACGCGTGTTTCGTCGACGATCGGGTTGTGGCGCAGCGCGGCATCGCCAATCGCGACGAGTGCGGCGCCCAGGGAGAAGGTTCGGTTCTTCGGGTCGCGGCTGAGATAGCCGCATTCCGTGAGCGCCATCAGCAAATTGTGGGTCGACGCGGGGTTGATCCCAAGCCGGCTGGACAACTCCGAGTAGGAGAGGGGCTCATCGGGGTGCGCCGCCAGGAAGTTCAGCAGATCGGCGGCTCGGGTTGCGGAGAGGGCGCGTCTGGACACGATGACGCAGATATTACGATTACAACGCCTATATCGCCATTGCGATAGACGAAGGGCACCGAGAACAGGCAAAGTCTCGTCATAGGGCGACTCCCTCGCCACCGAGGACACCGATAATGGACGAGAACGTAGATACGGCCTTCATCCGGCGGGCCGTCGAGGCCTCCGACCTGGCTGCGCTGCGCGTGGCGCTCTACCAGGCGACCGGCGATAGCGAGCTGGCCGAGTTCGGCCCCGTCGCGACACTCGATGAAACGGATCGCGCCCGTCTGGCCGATCGGGCAGTCCATCTGTTGGAGACTCGGATCGATGGCCTCGAGCGGCGCGTCCCCTCGGCTGAAGAACTCCGCAAGCTGATGGATCTCGTGCTCGGCGTGCCGACGCGTGACGAGCATTTCGAGATCCGGCAGAAGTTCCTCGCCTTCACGCCTTTTCCGTTCCAGCACGAGCGCGCGGAAGGCGCCGCTGCGGTTCCGGAGGGCTTTGAGGTCGCGATCATCGGAGCAGGCCCGGCCGGGATCTCCATGGCCGTCCAGCTTGAGCGGCTCGGAATCCCCTACGTCCTCTACGAGCGGCGCAGCGAAATCGGCGGAACCTGGAGTATCCACAAGTATCCCGATATCCGCGTCGACACCCTCAGTATCACGTACGAGTTCAGCTTCGACGACGAGTATCCATGGAGCGAGTACTTCGCACGAGGCGAGGAGGTCCGGACCTACCTCGAGTTCATTGCGAAGAAGTACGGCATCCGCGAACACATCCGCCTCGGCCACGATCTCGAGGACGCGCGCTTCGACGAGGAGAGTTCGACATGGCACCTCACGTTCGAGGGACCCGGCGGAGAGCGCGTCGAACGAGACGTGAACATGGTCGTCAGCGCGGCCGGGGTCTTCTCGAAAACCAAACTGCCGGACATCGCCGGGATCGACGAGTTTGAGGGCACGATCGTTCATCCCACCCAGTGGACGAGCGAGCTTCCGGTGCGGGGCAAGCGCGTGGCCGTCATCGGCAACGGGTCGACCGGCGTTCAGCTCGTGGCACCGGTGGCCGAGGAGGCCGCGCACGTCAGCATCTTCCAGCGAACGCCCCAGTGGATCAGCCCCAGGCAGAACTACGGTCAAGCGGTCGAGCCGGAGGTCCGTTGGCTGCTCGACAAGCTCCCCGGCTATTGGAACTGGAGCCGCTACACCTCGATCATCGGGCTGATGACTTGGCACGAGGACTTCCTGACCCCGGATCCCGAGTGGGAAAAGAAGGGCGGGCACATCACGCAGAAGAGCGAGGACCTACGTGAATTCCTGATCGGCTACATCAAGGATCAGATCGGCGACCGGCCGGACCTGCTCGAGAGGCTGGTCCCTGACTACGCACCGATGGTCCGTCGTCCGGTCGTCGACAACAACTGGTACAAGGCGCTCACCCGCGACAATGTCGATCTCGTGACGTCGGGAATCGAGCGGCTCACGAAGAACGGGATCGAGACCTCCGACGGGAAGCATCACGAGGTCGATCTCATCGTCTTTGCGACGGGCTTCGAGGTCGACAAATTCCTCTGGCCCGCCGACTATCACGGCCAAAAAGGCGTGAATCTCCGGGACTACTGGGGGCCTAAAAGCCCGCGCGCCTATCTCGGCATGATGGTCCCGCAGTTCCCCAACTTCTTCATCATGTACGGACCGAACTCTCAACCCGTCTCGGGCGGTGTCTCGCTCCCCTCGTGGTTCCAGATCTGGGCCGCCTATATCGCGCAATGTCTCGACACGATGTTCGAAGAGGGACATGCGCAGGTCGCGGTCAAAGAGAGGGCATTCGAGACGTACAACTCACAGCTCGACGCCGTGGGATCGGAGTTGGCCTTCATCAAGGACACACGCTCCGTTGAGCGGAACTACTATGTGGACGGGGAGGGCAGACTCGTCGTGAACACCCCGCACGAGACGGCCGAACTCTACGAGATGATGAAGGCGCCGAATCGCGACGAGCTGGAGTTCGGGTCGTGAGGGCTGCGGCGAGCGAGTGCGAGCTCGATTGCGAGAGTAGACGGACTAACGAACAAGAAGCGCCACCCACCAGGAGAACACGATGACTGAGAAGGACATCCGCAACGAGAAGCGTCGCGTCATGAAGTTCCGGGAATGCACGGCGCCTCCGATCGACGACCACGTGGCGACGGTGCGCTGGCTACGGGATCGCGAGGTCATCAAGAACCTCTACCGCCGCTATGCCTTCGGCGTCGACTCCATCGACTTCGATCTGGTGCGCACCGTCTTCCATCCGGACTGTGTCTGCGTCGGTACCGCTGAGCAGGGTGAACTCGACGAGTACTTGAACGGGATGGAGGAGGCTCTGCACGCGTGGGATGCCTCTATGCATTTCGTCGGCAACCAGTACGTCGAGATCGACGGCGACAAGGGACACGTCGAGAGCTGGGTCGTCGGCTATCACATGGAGGCGGACGACAGTCCTCTCGAACACCTGGTGCTGGGACTTCGCTACCAGGACGAACTCGTTCGCGTCGGCGACGACTGGAAGATCATTCGCCGCGAAACCGCGAAGCAGTGGCACACCGGCCACTTCCCGCGACCCTTCGTGGGCCCGGCCCCGTACCCCAGGACGGGGCGCGAGTCCTAACGAGTCCTCTCTGTCGGTTCGACATATCATCCACCGTTGGTCGGCGGGTTGCGGAGACGGAAAAGTTCAACTCTTCCGGCGCAGACGGATATTGAGAACGGACAGACGGACGATGATTGGGAACAGGCCGGTCTCGAGCGCAGCAACGAGCTCAGTCTCACCAGTGCTGTCGCATCTGGTATCCCACGCGCCGCCGTTCGATCGCCTCCTCGCGCTTTTCTGGTGTGTAGACGGGTGTATCCTGGGGGAGGTGCCTGCGCACGTCCGCGACCTTGCAGCGGGTGACCCTCGGATCCGGCGCATCACTCGGCAGCTTCCAGCGCAGCTGGACTATGCCCCAGGGATTGTCCGCCTTGTCCAGCCAGTTCTGCACACCGGGATCCCGCTTTGAGATCACCGCCCGCAGCTTGCCGTCGCGGTCGAGGCGCGCCTGCGACTCGTTGAGGCTCGACTGGTGGTTGGCCCAGTCGACGGTGCTGAATCGGTCGTCGGCCACCAGCACCGACCAATAGAGGCACTCGCGGGGCAACGCGGTTTCGATCACCAGCGCCTCGTCGTCGTCGATCTCGTAGGCGCCGTCGTAGTAAATCTGGTTGGGCATGCCGCCAATGCTCTCGATCTTCTTCGAGCGCGTAAGGACGTTGACGCCGTGGTTGTCGCGGTACCAGCGGGCGAGGTCGATATCGAAGCGCACCATGCCCTCCGCCCAGGGGCCGAGGTTGGCGATGCGCCGGTCGACCTCCGTAGTCGTGGTGGGCGGCACGTCGTCCAGCCGCTCGATCGCCGCGCGCGCGTCGAGCTCGCGGATCCAATCCACGGCGCATTGCCGAAGCAGCAATCGCACCGTCGTCGGCTCCAGCTTCCACCAGTCGCCCTTGTATCCGGCAGGTCGCTCAGGGCTCAGGATCACAAGGAATGATCCATCGTCGCCGAGCGTGAGATCGTCGAGGCTGTTTTGGACCGGCGTCACCGAGGTCTTCCCTTCGTGACCCAGAAGCTCGTAGCTCTGCTGGCTGATCTCGACGAAGCGGCTGGTGCCGCGGAAGCCCGAAATGCGGTACGTCCCCATCGGGTCCACGTCCGTCGTGCGATAGGTGTAGTCGGGGCACGGCCCGCCCATGTTCATCGAGATGTTCCAGCACGGCGTCCACGTCGGGCGTCGCGGATCGAGCGCGACGTGCGAGAGGTATCCGTTCGCGACCGCCGACAGCGCCAGCCGGAAGAGGTCGCGTCGATCGTCCGCGGAGGGTTGCTCACGGCCCCAGCGATTGATCAATTGGTCGCCGACAGGCGAGAGGTTCTGCAGCATTGCAGCCCATTCGGGCATCTTGAGAGGAGTGTCTGACATGGAGGAAACCTTTCTCAGCTCGCCGCGGTGGCGGCGACGCGTTCGGGGTAGAGATTTTCGAGCGCACGGCGGAGGCCGTCGTGCCACGGGACGCGGCAGGGCCCTGATTTCGTCACCGACCGACCCCGATGTCGAAGGTGCGCACGTAGGCATCATAGTCGGCGAGGATCCCCTCCGTCGACAGCCCGTACTCAGCGGCCGTATAGCGATGGGCACCGTGCGCCCCGGAGTGATGCTCCGCCAGCCACGCCTCGAACTGCGCACGTGTCGCGTCGTCGAGCGCCAGCCCGAGCCAGTCGTAGAGGCGTTCCAGTACGGCGAGTGGCGCCGTCACGAACTCCGCGTGGTGCACGTCGAAGAATCGATCCGGTCCCAGTTTCTCGCGCGCTGCCATCGCCTGCCGCATACCGGCCAGCAGGTGGCCGTGGATCTCCTGGCCGATCTTCTCCTTCCCGATCTTTGCGACAACTTCGGGCGGGTACAGCGAGGCGACGAAGTTGGCGTAAGACGGAACCGCCTTCGACGGATCGCGGTGCGTGAAGACGAAGCGGATGTCGGGATAGGCTTCGACGATGTGCTCGAGGTGGAACTTGTGGTGCGGTGCCTTGAACAGCCAGCGGTTCGGCGGCCGGTGCGACTGGAGCAGGCGCGCAACGCGGGCGTGATAGAGGAACGTGTCTCGCATATCGCCCGCGCGCCACCAGGCGTGGTAGCTCCAGACCGGCATCGTCATCTGCTGCGACCGAAACTCGAGGCCGAGCACCTCCGTGTCCTCCATGGTCGCGTCGACCTCCCAGATGTGCATCGCGGCCTGCTCCGGGTCATCGCGCAGCATGCTCTCGATCCTGTCTCGATACGCGATGCGTCTCGGATCGTTTTCCTCGTCCTCGATCCGCGGCGGTGGACAGGGCTCCTCCTGCTCCCAGGGCCGCAGGGCGCGGAACTGAGGGTCGCGGGACATCATGTTCCCGAGCGCGGTTGTGCCCGTGCGCGGGAGGCCGACGATCGAGACGGGGGCTTCGATCGGCGCCTGCTCCTCCTCGGGATGCGCCGCGAACCACGCCTCGACCCGCAGGCGGTTGACCAGCCGGCGCACCATCAGGTCGGTCGCCCGGGTGCGATCCTCGGAGCCATAGGGCGCGTCGGCCGCCAGACTCTCGAGTAGCGTCTCGAGGCCCTCCAGGAAGGTGGGTGGACCGAAGTCCTCCAGCCCGGTCTGTTCGACCGCGATATCCATCAATTGCCTGGCGGAGGGGTATGCGTTGTTTAACGGGTATCCCGTCCGAGTGAAGACATCAGCCATGTGTACCGCACGCTGCTAGGTCGGGATCTTGCACGAGCATTTTGACAGGCCTGAGCTCAAGGAGTTTCATGTCATTGATCCAGTTTGACGAAGAGGACGAAAAAAGGCGCGAATTTCTTCGACGAGCCCTTCCGGGTTTTCCATCGCTGGGAAATGCCCGCCGCGGTCCATAACGGTGAATCGGTGAATGTTGAAATGAGGCTCGCATAGTTCACGCGGCGGCCGATTGACTTCGTTGAACGCAGCGACGCCCGTGGGCACGTCGACGCCGGAATATTCCGGGGGCCCGTTCATAGGACCGAAGCTCTCGAAGTAGAGCCGCAGCGACGACCCGATTGTGTTCGTCGCCCAGTAGATCATGATATTCGTGAGCAGTTCGTCTTTCGTGTACACGCTCTCGAGGTCGCCGTCACAGTCGCTCCACCTTCGCCATTTCTCGATGATCCAAGCTGCGAGACCGGTCGGTGAATCGCTGAGACCGAAGGCGAGACTCTGCGGCTTGGTGCTTTGGAGTTGGACATAGCCCCACTCCTTTGCCCGGTAGGCTTTGACTTCGTCCCACCATTCCCTCTGCGAAGGAGTGAGCGCGGCTTCGTTGATGGGTGGGGCGAGCATGTTGTAGTGCAAGCCGATCATACGATCGGGATGCCGCTGGCCGAGGCTCGTGTTGACGGCCGCGCCCCAATCGCCTCCCTGGGCCCCGAAGCGGGAATAGCCGAGAACGTCGACCATGAGCTTTACCCAGATGTCCGCTACGCGATGGGTGTTGAAGCCGCGGGTCTTGGGTGGGTCCGAGAATCCATAGCCTGGCAGGGACGGTGCGACGACATCGAACGCATCCGCCGGGTCGCCGCCATGGGCGGCGGGATCGCTGAGGGGGCCGATGATCTTGTGCATCTCGTAGAAGGAGCTCGGCCAGCCGTGGGACAGAACGAGGGGAAGGGGCGCGGGGCCCGTGCCTCTCTGGTGGATGAAATGGATGCCGAGGCCTTCGATTTCCACCTTGAACTGGGGAAAGGTGTTGAGCAGGCGCTCTTGTTTTCGCCAGTCGAAGCCGTCTTGCCAATAGGCGCAAAGCTCCCGAGCGTAGTCGAGGTCGGTTCCATAGTTCCACCCGGCATCCTCGAGCGTATTGGGCCAACGGACTCTTGAGAGTCGCTTTGTTAGGTCATCGAGAGCCTCGTCGGGAACATCGATCTTGAACGGATTCACCCCGCGCGACTCCGCAGAACCTGACCGGGCAAGGCGTCGAGTTTCTCCAGGACGGATTCGCCGTCGCGTCGAATCGGAACGCCAGCGACGAGGACATGATCGAGACCCGTTGGTGAATCCGCGGTGAGATGCTCGCCGCTAGCCGGGAAGTCGTAGGCGCGTCGCTCGGGCCCGGGCGAGAGGGTATCCCAATCGAGGACGGCGATATCTGCGTGAGCGCCTTCGCTGAGTACGCCGCGATCCGCGAGTCCCGCGACGTGGGCGATCTCGGCGGTGACCTTGTGAATGCCGGCTTCGACCGACATCAATCCCCGGTCTCGGACCCACTTCGATAGAAAATCCGCCGGCATTACGGCATCGCAGATCTGGCCCACGTGGGCGCCGGCATCGGAGAGTCCAAGAATGCAGCCTTCGCTTCGAAGGAGAGTCGAGACCCCCTCCTCATCGTCATTCGCAAAGATGATCTCGAAACGCGTGTCGAGGTTCTCTTCGAGAGCGAGGTCACACACGACGTCCCAGGGACTTCCGCCGCGCTCGCGGGAGAGGGACAGGACGTCGCGACCGATGAGCGACCTGTGGACCTTCGACTCCGCGATCGTGAACGTGGCCCAGCCCGGATTGATCCAATCCCCCGATTCGAATTCCGCGAGGACCCGCGCGCGCCAACGGAGGTCCGCGTACAGACGCTCGCGTTCGTTCGCAGGCGTTGCAACGAGATCCGCAAACGCCGGCATTTGGTAGAAGGAGGTCGGTTCGCGCATGACGATTCTCTGACAGATGGGACGACAGGTGACCTGTACCCATACGTCTTGTGCTTCGCGTCTTGCTTCGAGGTGTCTTGTTAATTTCTCGCGATAGGGTGCGCGGGATTTCCAGCCGGGGGGATAGGTCAGGATCGATGACCAGTTGACGACTCGCCCGAGCTGTTTCTGAAAGGGATAGATCCAGTCGAAATCTTCCCCCGTCGCAACATGGATCACGCCCTGGGCGATCTCGCGGGTGACGTTCATGAGGGCTTCGACTTCCTGCTGGGTCGAGACGATCGAGGGGACCGGTCGGCCGCCATCCGCGAGGTGAAAGCCTGCGCGATCACTGGAAAAGCCGAGAGCCCCTGCCCGGATCGAGTCGGAAACCAGTCCTCGCATCTGATCGAGCTCGGATGGGGTCGCTTCGCGCTCGTAGGCATCGTTGCCCATCACGTAGAGGCGCACCGGCGTATGCCCGACATATCCTCCGAAGTTAATCCCGAGTCCGCGCTTTTCGATGGCGTCGAGGTACTCGCCGTAGGTTTCAAAACTCCAGTCGATGCCCGCTTCGAGAGTGGCCACTCGCATATCCTCGACTTTGTCGAGGGTTCGCATCAGCGTGCCGCGCCCCGATGGGCGGGTGGGGGCGATGCTGTAGCCACAGTTTCCGGCGACCACACTCGTGATGCCCTGATCAGAAGAAGGGCTGAGGGTCGGGTCCCAAAGGACCTGGGCATCGTAGTGGGTGTGGATGTCGATGAAGCCTGGCGTAACGAATCGGCCGGAGGCGTCGATCTCGTCGTCGCCGCGGACGCTGTCACCGATTTCGACGACTCGCCCGTTCTCGATTCCAAGATCCGCGCGACGCGGGGGAGCACCGGTGCCGTCGACGAGGGTGCCGCCGCGGATCGCTAGGTGTGCCATTGCACTGTTCCTTATACAGAGGGTCGGAGAGGAAAGCCTAGGCAAATTTGGGCGGCCTCGCGATAGGCCCGTGAGTGGATAGGAAAGCGCTCATGGATCGACGGAGGGCAGTCGAGCTCGACGCGTGCGACGATCCTTCGACCACCCTCGCTGAATGCAACATCGCGGATTTGACCGTCGAAGTGAAACGGGTCTTCGTGAAGTCGCTACTGCAAGCGGCGTATCGGCGAAACCAGACGGTGAACCAGACGCTCATCGCGACGAGCGCTGCGCCCATAGCGGCGAAAGCCCACCGCGGTCCGACTAGCTCCGAGGCGACGCCGACAGCGAATGTCGCGAGCTGCGCGGCGTTCATCTGCATGGCGACCAGGCTCATGACGCGACCGCGGTAGGCCTCGTCGACGTAGGTCTGGGACAGCACGTCGCGAGAGCGAGTTGCGAAGGGCCTGGCCTGCGCCGATCACGAGCAGCAGGGGTAGGCCGAGCCGAGCTGTCTCCGAAAAGGCCAAGCCGGCGATGGCGATTCCGAGTGCGGCGTTGCCGAGCAGCACCACGCGGCCGCGATTGCGTGCACGCATCGATGCAATGAAAAGGGTGCAGGAGAGGGCACCCAGACTGATCGCGCTCATCATGCCGCCCATGTTGAGCGCGGCCGCGGGGCGCGCGGGCCAGTCGGCCTCGGGCTTATCGTGTAGCGCTTCGATGTCCCGCATCGGAAAGGCCCAGCGCGTGTGGAGGCCCAATTCGTCGACGACGCGATGGCCCGTCATGGTTGGTGCGAGGGAATCGCGGTGGAGCGTCTGGAAGTGATAGCCCTCGTGACTGAGGCTGAC
>JBDNFB010000160.1:0-24457 GCA_041690055.1 Myxococcota bacterium
TACGCATATCGACTTTCTGAAATATCGGAAGGTCTGTCTCGTTGTTTCGCTGACGTTGATCGCGATCGGTCTTGGGTTTGGGCTGACGAAGGGCGTGCCGATCGGCATCGACTTCGCCGGCGGCACCGAGATTCAGATTGAGTTCAACGAGGGCATCTCGACCGACGAGTCTGTGATTCGCGACGTCGCGAAAGGCGCCGGTTTCGACGACGCGACGGTCGTTCGCTTCGGCGAGATCGGCACGAATGAATATCTCGTGAAGTACAAGGATGTGGCGGCATCGGTCGATTCCGCGGCGGCGGAGCAGGGCGATGGCCTCGTTTCGAATTCCCGCGTAATCGCGCTGGAGAATGCCATCCGCACGCAGATCGGCGATTTCACGGAACAGCGCGTCGAATACGTCGGCCCGAAGGTCGGTAAAGAGCTGCGCAATGATGGTCTCAACGCACTTCTCCTCTCGGCGATCGCGATCCTCATCTATGTCGCCTTCCGCTTCTCCTCGCGCTACGCGCCGGGTGCAGTGGTCGCCGTGGTGCATGACCTCGCGATTACGAGCGGCTTGCTCATCATGGCCGGCGTGGAATTCGATTTGCGGATTCTAGCCGCATTGCTCGCGATTCTCGGTTACAGCCTGAACGATACGATCATCATCTACGATCGCATCCGCGAGAACATGGAGCTGCATACGACGGTGGATCTTGAGGAGACGCTGAACCTGAGCGTGAACCAGACGCTTTCGCGTACGGTGCTGACGTCGATCACGACGATCTTGGCACTTCTCTCGCTCTATTTTCTGGGCGGCGAGGTCATCCGGCCCTTCGCCTTCGCCATGCTGATCGGCGTGCTCGTCGGAACCTACTCGTCGATCTTCATTGCTTCGCCGATGCTGCTCTTCCTTGAGACGCGCTACGGCGACTCGCCGGAAGAGCGAAAGAGGAAGGCCAAGAAAAATAAGCAGGAAGCAGCGCGAGCCTAGGCGCTAGGCCTCGCGGCCTCGCCGGTTTTAGGCGGCTCTCCGGTCTATTTGCAGCCGATTCGATCGGATGGACCTGAAAACAAAAACCGTCGCCTGGCTTGATGCCGGGCGGCGGTTTTTATTTTGCGTGTCCAGGTCTGCGTGTGGTCCGAGATCCCAGATCCGAGGTGTTAGATTTGGCGGTTTGGCGTTTCTACGCGCTTTTAAGCGTTCCGCCCGAACCGGCAGCCGTCGGCGCGCTCGTCGAGGCCGGCTTCGAAGCGGAAGCGCTGGCGCCGCCGGACATATCGATGCTGCCGTTCAGGACGGCGCCTTCCGAAACGTTCAGGCGCGGCGTCTTGAGGTCGCCTTCAACGACGCCCGTGGCCTGGATCTCAATACGCTCGGCCGCCGTTAGGTTGCCCTTCACGTGCCCGATCACGATGATCGTCTTGGCCGTCACTTCGGCGGTGAGTCGGCCGTTCGCGCCGACTGTGACCTGATGATTGGCGAGATGCACATTGCCTTCGACCTGGCCCTCGATTTCGAGGTCCTCGTCGCCGCTGAGTTCGCCCTTGAATACGATCGACTGACCGAGTGTGGCCACTTGCTTGTCCCCCTTTGCGCCGGAAGCTTGCCTCGGCGCGGATTCCTGTTCGCGTGTGGTTTCGTGCTGCTTGTCTTTTTCATAGGAAGCGCCCTTCGGCGAGCGCGCAGTCCACGCGCTCGAGGAGGGTTTGCGATCCGTAGAACTTCTTTGGGCGCCCGGCGCCCGCCCGGAGCCATCATCTCCCGCTCCGCTTCTGGGGGAGCCCTGAGAGCCGCGAGAGCGCTTGCTGGCGGGAAGCGGGGCGGTCGCATCGGGAGACTCAGTGGCGGTCTCTCCGGGCGCCTTGGTGTCCTGCTTTTTGGGCGCCTCAGGACCGGTTTTGGGCGAGGCCTTATCCCCGCGATCTTTTGAGCTGAAGAGGCCCACGCTTTTCCTCCCTACGACGCTTCCCCAGATCAGATGGGGAAGAAGATCGAGCAGCGTAACGCATTCGCAGCCGCCGCACGCTCACCAGACCTTGCGATATTGCAGATCTCTTGCGCAGTGATTGTGGTCACTGGAGATGTACTTGTGGTGCTTGCATCCGGGGCCGCTGGCCCGCATTATCCGGCGGCGCCCCCGATCATTCGAGTAGAGAAATCGACGAAGCTGCGTTCCTTTCATTTGGGGCCGGGCGCTGTTGATAGGTCGGTGCGTTCAGCTTGACGCATGCGTCGCGGGCGGAGCGCCCGGCACGCTGCTCAGGACGATGTTCGAGACGGAGGAAGCGCTTTCATGGTTCGATTGCTGTTGATTTGGACGACCTGTGTCCTGCTATCGCTTGCGGGGCTTGCCCCGTTAGCCAGCGCCCAACTCTCGCAAGAAGAGGAGGCGGCGTTCGGCCAGACGTCGAACACGCCGGGAGCGATGGATCTTCCAGACGATCTCCAGCCGGGTGCGCAGATCGTGGGAGACGGCCAGGCTTTGAGTCTTGGCGAGGCCGTAGCGCTCGGGATTCGCAATAGCCTTGACGTTGAAGTGGAACGGTTCGCGCCGCTTATCGCGGAGACTGAGAAGGATGGAGCATGGGGTGCGTATAATCCGCGACTCTATGCTGATGGCACGTACAGCGTCACCAAATCCCCGAATACCTTCGCGCTCAATGATATCACCGCCAACCGGGACCGGGTGCAGGGGGGAGGCGTCGGCGTAGAACAGCTGATCCCGTATCTTGGATCCACGATTGGTCTCGAATACCGCCAGACCGATACTGTCACGCGAAGTGCAATTCAGGCTCTCGATCCACAATACGATGCGAGCTTCTTCCTAACGGCGCGCGTGCCGATCGCACGAAACCTGATTTGGAACCAGGCTTGGACGAACGTCAAGCAGTCCGATCTGGCTTATGCGTCGTCGGAATTTGGGTTCCGTGAATCGGTGATGGACATCGTGGAGGCGACGGTCAATCGATACTGGAACCTGGTTGCGGCTCGGGACCGAGTGCGGGTCGCGCAGAAGAGTCTTGAAACTGCGCGCGCGCTGCTTGGGCAGACCCGGACGCAGTACGAAGTGGGTGTGGTTTCTAGGGTTGAGGTGGTCGAGTCTGAGGCCGGCGTGGCTGAGCGCGAGTCGGACTTGATTCGAGATGCGAACAACTACCGCAACGCGCAGGATCAGCTGATCGATATCGTGCTGGGGCCGCAGCTTTCGGCTGCGATGGATCTGCAACTCGTTCCGACCGAAGATCCGAGTGCCTACCAGCTGCGTGAGGTTAATCTTTCCCGGGCAGTTCAGGAGGCCTTTCTAAAGCGCCCCGAGCTTAAGATCGCCGAAAACGACATCGATCAGCGCGAACTCGAACTTAAGTTCGCCAAGAATCAGCGCCTCCCGCAGCTCGATGCTGAGGTTCGTTTCGGCTTCGTCGGGCTTTCCGGTCGGGGAAATCAGGGCTTGAATCCCGCATTTGGCACTGCGCCTGGCAATTCGAGCCGGGGCGATGCTTCGCAGGACTTTTTCCAGAGCGATGGGTCGGACAACCTGAGCGTGACAGGCACCTTCTCGATTCCAATCCCAAATACCGCGGCACGCAAGGCTGTCGACCGCGGGAGGTTCCAGCTCCGCCGCGCCGAGTCTCTCCGCCGCCGCAGCGAGCAGGTGATTATTCTTGAAGTGCGTAACGCGGCGCGCACACTCCTCTCTTCTGCACAGGGCATAGATGCGGCGGAGCGGCGCCGGCTCTCCGCTGAAGAGCAGCTGCGCGCGGAGCGCATTCGCCTCGAACACGGCGAGTCGACCCCTTTCGAGGTGCTGCAGCGCGAGGAAAAACTCGTCGAGGCAGAGAACTTCAAGATCATTGCGCTTCAGACTTACCGTGCCGCCGAAGTCGGTCTTGACCGTGCGCAGGGAACGATTCTCGAAGTCCACGAAGTGGAGATCGCCGATATCCAGGAGCGGGACCGTTAGGCATGCCTGATCCCGGCTCGGTCGCAGCGCTCGTGCTTGGCGCGGGCCGTGGCGAACGCCTGGGGCACGCGCTGCCGAAGGCCTTCGTACCTCTCCGGGATCGGACGCTGCTTCAGCATTCACTTGAGGCGCTCTCGGGTTCGGGTGCCTTTGATCTGATTGTTCCCGTGCTTGCTAAAGAGGATTTTTTCCGCTTCGAGGAACTCGAGATCGAGTTGACTCCGGGGGTGACCGCGCCGGTTGCGGGGGGTGCTGAGCGCCAGGACTCGATGGCGGCGGGGCTTGGGAGCTTGCCGCCTGAAGTGAGGTGGGTCGCTGTCCATGATGCGGCGCGCTGTCTCGTGTCGTCTGCGGATCTGCGGCGGGTGGTTGCGGTGGCGCGGGAGTCGGGAGCGGCGCTGCTAGGCGAGCGCGTTCGGGATACCTTGAAGAGAGTCGCCGGGACGCAGGTCGTGGAAACGCCGGATCGCGTCCAGTTCTGGGCCGCGCAAACGCCACAGGTGATGCGTCGGGACTGGCTGGAAGAGGCGATCGCGGCGGCCGAGAAGGCCGGCCGGCAGGCGACGGATGATGTGCAGCTTCTCGAGTGGGCGGGGCATGCGGTGACGATGGTGGAATCGAGCGCGCCGAACCCGAAAATCACGCTGCCCGTGGATCTTCTTCTGGGTGATATCCTGCTTTTGCTGCGGGAGGAGCAGGAACGCCGATGAGAGTGGGACAAGGTTTTGATGTGCATGCCCTCGTGCCGGGGCGCAAGCTGATGCTCGGCGGAGTCGACGTGCCTTTCGAGAAAGGGCTGGAAGGCCATTCCGACGGCGATGTTCTCCTGCATGCAATCTCAGACGCCATTTTGGGGGCGCTCGGGGAGGGCGATCTGGGGCGACACTTCCCGTCGAGCGACGATCGCTACCGAGGCATCGCGAGTGGCCTTATCCTCGAGGAGGTCGCGGGCATGATGCGGGGAGCGGGTTGGCGCATTGGCAATGTGGACGCCACGGTGGTCGCGGAGGCGCCGCGGCTTTCTCCTTTCCAGGACGAGATGAAGACCAATATTGTGGGCTGGCTCCGGACCTATCCAGAGGCGATTAACATCAAGGTCACGAGCACGGATCATCTCGGCTTTGTCGGCCGCGGCGAGGGGATCGCAGGTTTGGCGACGGTTCTGATCGAGCGCGATCCGGACGTCTAGCCGATCGATCCGGATAGAGATCCGCGAAGCGAAGCGCGTCGACGTGAATCCGCGACGTGAGACGAGACGACACACCAGAGAAAGAAAAAAAGAAAGAGAAGACCACCGTGCGCCCGATCGAGTTTTACGACACACGCAGCCGCAGTCAGCGCCCATTTATCCCGCATACGCCCGGGAAGGTGGGGATGTATAGCTGTGGTCCGACGGTCTACGGCCCGCCGCATATTGGGAACTTGCGTTCGCGGCTTTTCTCGGATCTGCTGAAGCGCTTCCTCTTGTCCGAAGGCTTCGAGGTCAAGCACGTCATCAATATCACGGACGTGGGCCATCTCGTCTCTGATGCCGATGAGGGCGAGGACAAAGTCGAGGCCGCGGCGCGCAAGGCGGGGCGGACGGCGGAAGAGATCGCTGAACATTTTACGCAGATCTGGCGCGAGGATGGCGCCGCTGTGAATTGTCTTGCGCCCGAAGAGAACCCGAAGGCGACGGCGCATATCCCCGAACAGATCGAACTGGCGAAGAAGTTGGAAGCTGGGGGCTATCTCTATCAGATCGAAGACGGTCTCTATTTTGACACGAGTCAGTTCGAACGTTATGCGGAGCTGGCGGGCCTTGACCTTGAAGGCCAGGCCGATGGCGCGCGGATTGGCGTGAACACAGCCAAGCGCAACCCGGCGGATTTCGCGGTCTGGAAATTCGCGGAAGAGGGCGTGTCGCGTCTTCAGGAATGGGATTCGCCCTGGGGCCGCGGTTTTCCGGGATGGCATCTCGAATGTTCAGCGATGGCGGTTCGCTATCTCGGCGAAAGCTTCGATATTCATACGGGCGGGATCGACCTGGCCACCGTGCATCACACGAACGAAGTCGCGCAGTCCGAATGCGGCTACGGCGTGCATCCCTGGGTTTCGTTCTGGATGCACAACGAGTTTCTCGATATGGGCAAGGAGAAGATGTCCAAGTCGAAGGGCAATGTCCGAACCCTCGGCGATCTGGCGGAGCGCGGCATAGACCCGTTGGCCTTCCGCTATTTCTTCCTGCAGGCCCATTATCGACAGCAGCAGAGCTATAGCGACGAAGCGATTCAGTCCGCCGCCAAGGGCTACAAGCGGCTCCAAGGGATTGCTGCGAAGCTCGAGTCCGTCTCAGGCGAGGGCGACGCCGATGTCCAGGCGCCCTTCCTGGAGCGCTTCCGAGACGCTTTGGCGGATGATCTCGCTGCCCCGCGTGCGATGGCCGTCGTCTGGGACGTCGCGCGGAACGACGTGCTCGCCGACGCGGACCGACGTGATCTGCTGCGCGCTTTCGACCCAATTCTCGGCTTGCGCTTTTGCGATGCGGCCGCGACTGCGGCTTCGGCAGCGGAAGCCGACGCGTGGGAATCCGATCCGCGCATCGACGGCCTGCTTGAAGCTCGTACCGCCGCGCGTGCCGCGAAGGACTGGGGCGAGGCGGACCGCATCCGCGACAGGCTCGCCGCCGAGGGGATCGAAATCGTCGATACGCCGGAGGGACCGCGCTGGCGTCGCGGCTAGGAGCCTGCTCCAGGATTGCCTGAACGGGGTAGACTCCCGGATTGGGTGGCGCGCGTTGCGCCGACCGGCGCCATACGGGATGAGCCCCGGCAGGAAACGGGTGAGGCGACGAAGACGATGACGACTCCGATGACGACTCCGAAGGCGACTCCGAAGGCGACGAGTGCATTCAAACTGGTCTCGGAATTCAAGCCGGCGGGGGATCAGCCTCAGGCGATCGACGAGCTCTGCGAGGGCATGGCGCGCGGGGACAAGCATCAGACCCTGCTCGGCGTGACCGGAAGCGGCAAGACCTTCTCCATCGCCTGCATGATCGAACGCCTGAATCGTCCCGCGCTCGTGATGTCGCCCAACAAGACCCTCGCGGCGCAGCTCTACCAGGAGATGAAAGAGCTCTTCCCCGAGAACGCGGTCGAGTACTTCGTCTCCTACTACGATTACTACCAGCCCGAAGCCTATATCCCGACGACGGATACCTACATCGAGAAAGACTCGTCGGTCAATGACGAGATCGACAAGCTTCGGCACTCCGCCACACATTCGCTGCTCACTCGCGAAGACGTGATCGTGGTGGCGAGCGTCTCCTGCATTTACGGCCTCGGCGCACCTGAAAATTACGGGTCGATGCATGTCTACGTCGAGACGGGCATGCAGCTCGTACGCGACGATCTGCTCCGGCGCCTCGTTGATATGCAGTACACCCGGAATGATCACGATTTCCATCGCGGCACTTTTCGAGTGCGCGGCGACGTGGTCGAGATCTTCCCGCAATACGAAGGCGAGCTGGCGGTTCGTATCGAGTTCTTCGGCGACGAGGTGGACGGGATCTCGGAGATCGATCCGCTTCGTGGGAAGGTCGTCGCGCGCACGAAGAAGTGCATGATCTACCCCGCGAGCCACTACGTGGCCTCCCAGGAGCGCATCAAGCGCGCCTGTGAAGGGATCCGCGAAGAGTTGAAGGGCCGACTCGCGGAGTTTCAAAAGGACGGAAAGCTCCTCGAGGCCCAGCGCCTCGAACAGCGCACGATGTACGATCTCGAGATGCTCGAGAACATGGGCTTTTGTCATGGTGTGGAGAACTATTCGCGTTGGCTCGATGGCAGATCGGAAGGGCAGACGCCGTATACGCTCTACGATTATCTGCCGAAGGACGCGATGATCATCATGGACGAGAGCCATGTCGGGGTGCCGCAGATTGGTGGGATGTCCCGCGGCGATCGCGCGCGCAAGGATACCCTCGTCGATTTCGGATGGCGGCTCCCGTCGGCACTGGATAATCGCCCGCTGCGATTCGATGAATGGGAAGAGCGTGCGGGGCAGCGGGTCTATGTCTCGGCAACGCCCGCGGATTATGAACTCGATAGTTGCCAGGGCGTGGTCGTCGAACAGATCATTCGGCCGACGGGACTCATCGACCCCGAGATTGAGATTCGTCCGGCCAAGGGACAGGTGGACGATCTGCTCGCCGAGATCCAATCCCACGTCAAGAAGGACGAGCGGGTCTTGGTCACGACGCTGACCAAGAGAATGTCCGAGGAGCTGACGGACTATTACGCCGAGCTCGGGGTGCGGATTCGCTACCTGCATAGCGATATCAAGACGATGGAGCGGATGGAGATCATTCGCGAGCTGCGCGAAGGCAAATTCGACGTCTTGGTCGGGATCAACCTTCTTCGAGAGGGGCTCGATATCCCGGAGGTCGCCTTGGTGGCGATCCTCGACGCAGACAAAGAGGGCTTTCTGCGTTCGGCGCGTTCGCTGATCCAGACGATTGGTCGGGCGGCGCGGAATGCGAAGGGGCGCGTGATTCTCTTTGCCGACAAGGAAACGGATTCGATCAAGAAGACCATTGAGGAGACGGATCGAAGGCGCGAGATCCAGAAGGCCTACAACAAGAAGCACGGCATCACGCCCACGACGATCGTGAAGAAGCTTACGAGCCTGCAGGATTCGATTTGGGAATCGGATTACGTCACCGTGCCGACGGGCGCGGATCGCGCGGAACCGTCCATGCCGCGGCATGAGATTCCGGCTCTGATCGAGCGGCTGCGCAAGGAAATGCGAGAGGCATCGCGAGAACTGGAATTCGAACAGGCCGCGGAGCTTCGCGACCGCATCAAGGCGCTTGAGAGCGAGCGCATCCGGCTGACATGAGTGGATGGTCGGAGGGTCGGATGAGCGGATGAGCGAGCCCGCGAAACGTACAAAGCTCGAAGAGCAGGTCGACCATCTGCCGACGGAGCCCGGCGTCTACCTGTTTAAGAGCGCAGGCGGGGCCGTCCTCTATGTGGGTAAGGCGCAGAGTCTTCGCAACCGCGTGCGGTCCTACGTCACGGGCGGCGATGGCCGCGTTCAGATCCCGGCTTTGGTGGAGCGTGCGGCTTCGGTCGACGTCCTCGTTACGGGCAACGTGAAGGAGGCTCTGCTCCTTGAAAACGAGTTGATCAAGCAGCATCGCCCGCCTTTCAACGTCCGCCTGCGCGATGACAAGCAGTACCTGGCGCTGCGGATCGACGAGAAGGAGGACTGGCCGCGGCTCACGATGGTGCGGAAATTCCGCAAGGACGGAGCGCAGTATTTTGGGCCCTACACATCGAGCGTGGCGCTCAAGAGTTCGCTCTCCAAGCTTCGCCGGCTTTTTCCGCTTCGTTCTTGCACCAAAGCGACCTTCAACGATTATGCGCGGCGCGGTCGGCCCTGCATTGAATACGAAATGAAGCGCTGTCTAGGGCCGTGTGTCGGGCTCGCGACCGAAGAGGCCTACGCTAAGCAAGTCGCGGGAACGGTGCTTTTTCTGCGGGGCAAATCGCGCGAATTAGTCGAGAAGATTGAAGCCGAGATGCGCCAGGCGGCGGCGGACGAACGCTTCGAAGACGCGGCGCTTCTGCGCGACCGAATCACCGCGGTCGAAAGCACGATCGAGTCCCAGCAGATCGTCACCGAAAGCACGGTCGACCGCGACGTGATCGCGATCGCCCGCGAAGGCGGCGAGCTCGTTGTGCAGATGCTTCACGTGCGCGAGGGCCGAGTGATCGGCGCGCGCGATTTTTCTTTCTCCAATGTGCGGCTGGATGACAGCGAGGTCATGGCCTCATTTCTCGGACAGTTCTACGGCTCGGGCGAGGGGCATACTCCGCCAAAGGAAGTGCTCACTTCGGTGGACCACGACGATGAGGGAGCCCTGGCCTTGTTATGGCGGGAGCGCTTCGAGCGCGCCGTCGAGATTCGCTGCCCCCAGCGCGGCAGCGGCCGGCGCATCGTCGAAATTGCCGAGCGCAACGCCTCCCTTTCCCTCGCCACCCGCCTGGCCGCACGCGAGAGCGTCGATACAGCGATCGCGGAACTGGAAGAACGCTGCCGGCTCTCGGTGAGCCCGCGGCGCATCGAATGCTACGACGTGTCGAACCTGCAGGGTACGCTCGCGGTGGCGAGTCGCGTGAGCTTCGAGGACGGCGAACCCGTGAAGAAAGACTATCGCCGTTACCGCATCAAGCAGGCGGAGGCCGGCGATGACTACGGCTGCATGCGCGAAGTGCTCGACCGACGGCTTGCCCGGGTCGAGACGGAGCCCTTGCCTGACCTGTTAATGGTGGACGGCGGCCGCGGGCAGCTGGGTGTCGTTATGGCGGCGCTCGAAGACGCGGGACTCGAAGTCGAGGTGCTTGGGATCTCCAAGGAGCGCGATGTCGATTCGCCTAGCATGCGTGTGAAGCGCGGCGGTGGTCTCAAGGCGGAGCGCATTTTCCGGCCGGGGCGGACAAATCCGATCCAATTGGCGCCGAGTAGCCGCGGGATGCTTCTGCTTCAGCGCGTGCGCGACGAATCGCACCGCTTCGCAATTGAATACCAGCGCGATCTCCGCTCGAAGGTCAATATGACTTCGATTCTCGAGGAACTGCCGGGGATCGGGCCGACAAAGCGGAATGCGCTGCTGAAGACGCTGGGATCGCTAAAGGCCGTGCGCAACGCGAGTCCTGCGGAATTGCTGGCCGTGCCCGGGATATCCCAGCGCGACGCGGACGCGATCTATCGCTTCTTCGAAGCACTGAGGGCACCGGATCCCGAATCCGAGCCTGATCAGGATCCGGAGGTGGAGTCGTCGCCCGGAGCCGCGACCGAGGCGAGAATCGAGAACTCTGCGGCTGAGGAATCGGAATCGTGTGTGGTCCCTGCTGCCGATGTTTTGCCGGTCGCGGAGGCGGCGGACGAGCAGGAGTAGCGCCGCGGGTGATTATTTAGGCGCCCTCGGGAGGGTCAAGCGGTCTCTTAAAGCATCCGATACGCCTGGTGAGACTCTCTTCAGGTGGATGCAGCTATGCGGAACATTTCCTTCTCAATCGCTTCAGGGCTTTGCCTTGGTCTTCTTCTGTCGTTCCTTTTTACGAGTGAGGCCCTGGCCGAGATCTACAAGTGGAAGGATTCGGCCGGGCGACTTTATTTCGCGCAGGATCTTAATCAGGTTCCGCCCAAATACCGGGCCCAGGCGGACGGAGGCAAAGTCGATCCGAATGCGAGTCGCGCGATCCAGCGCTACGAGCCCGCGCCACCCACGGCCGTCCCGAACAAAAGCGAGACGAAAGCACGCACGAGCGGTGGAAAGAGCGGCGGCGAGACTTACCGCATCCGTGTCGAAAAAACGGGCAGCAGTATGCTCGTTCGCGTTCGTCTGAATGGGACCGTTACGGCGCCCTTCTTGATCGATACCGGGGCTTCCGATGTGGTGATCCCCGCATCGGTGGCGAAGGAACTTGGGCTCAAGCTTGATGGTGCGCGGACCGGTCGGTACAGCACTGCGAACGGCATAGTGACGCAATCCCTGGTCAATCTAGCGAGTGTGAATCTTGGCGGCGCGAAGGCGGAGAATGTGCCCGCCACGGTCAGCACAAGCATGACCTACGGGCTCCTCGGCCTCAGTTTCTTCAATCATTTTGAGTACCGCTTCGATCCGGGCTCGGGGATCGTAACGCTTCGCCCGAACGGACTCGTCGAGTCGGGCAAGATCCGCGGCGGTCGAAGCGCGGATCAATGGCGCCGGCAGTTCGCAGTGTTCGGATACCGCCGCAAGGAGATTGAGAAGACCCTCGACGAGATCAATCCGAATTGGTCCCGAAGGCGAGGCGAATTGAAGGACGAGCTCGAAGAGCTCGAGCGGCAGAAGTCGGTTCTTGAGAACGAAGCCGACTATGCCCGCGTGCCCGTGCAGTGGCGCTATTGAGTCTTAGCGGCACTGATTCCCGATAGATTCGCCCCTGGGTTCCCCCTCTTTTTGCCCAGAGAGGGAAGTTCACTTCCCTTGCCGTGCCAGCAATCACTTTTGCGGCGCTCGTGTCTCGCCGGTCTCATGTGCCCCACAGCACGGAGCTGCCTGCGGCCTGCTTAGCGCTTGCCGCCTTTCTGCCTGTTCGACGCTGACTCTCGCGACGCTCCGATCGTGGCATTGATCTTGCTCTTTATCCGGGTGTCGCCCAAGCGGGCAGGAAGGACTTCGCTGGAGGGCGAGGGCAGGGCACCGAGGGTTGTCATCGGTGCGGCAGATGGGACCGAGTTCGATGGAGTGGAACCGAAAGTGGAGTTTCTGGCGGCGCGATGAGGCTGCGGAGATGGGGATGCGCCGGCGTCGCACGGCCGGCGATGAGCCGATCAGTGCCGAAGGTTGGGAGTCGCGACTCGTCGAGGAAGGCGTTTCGTCGGAGTGGGCGCCCAGGCTCGCAGTACGGTTGATGGAGGTTTCCGAGGCGTCTGCGTACAGCCCCGTTCAGCATTCTCTGCCGGCGGCCGCGCTCATCCAAGGAGCCGTCGCGGCGGTCGAAATACAGGCGCTAGCGAAGGCCGACGTCGAGCGAAATATGCGCGATGTGCGGGAGGTTGAGCGTCTGCTTGGCGCTTTTAGTGGCGAACTCGAGAAGCTCGACGAGGTCCTCGAAGTGCTTGCCGCCTATGCGCAGCGCATGCGCGCGAAGCCCAGCGGCACCGTAAAACGCGTCCTGCACTAGTCGCTTTTAATGTTAGGTCTCTCCGGGGCCGGTTGCTTGCTGGGTCCTGAGGTACACGGGGCGTGAACGCGAAGACACGAGGCTGCCAGCGTCCGCGCGTTCGGGCATCATCGCGAAGTGCCGGTCCTCTTCGTCCTTTTTCAGTCCGTAGGCATTCTATGGGCGGATTCGAGTAGGACCGTTCCGTGGATCCTGGTTGGAGCGATTCTGCTCGTGGCGGCGGGCTGCGCCGTGCGGCTCCGGCGGGCCGTGTTGAATCGCGTGCCCGCACGCCGCTGGGACGCCTGGCTGATGCTGGGCCTACTTGCCTTTCTTATTGGTTTTTTCTCCCACGCCGAGCGGCTTGCGGATGCGGCGCGCGATGCTGAGCGGCTCGATGCGATGGACCCGACCGCGGATCATCTGGTGGACGCCTTTGTCGAGTCGCGACGGGCGGGACGTTTTGGGGATCGCGTCCGCCTGCGCTCGCTTCGCTCGGTGGCAACCGGGGAGGAGCTAGTCGCGCGCGCCGAGCTGCGGCTGATGCCTGCCGTGAAATGCGATTACGGCCAGGGGCAGGGCGACGGCGGCGATTGCCACGGCGACGGCGAAAGTGGCAAGGGTGATGGCGACGGCAAAAACGGAGAAAGAGGCGAGAGTGGCGAGGCCTCGCGCGCGGAAAGGCTGCTCCAGCCGGGTGCATCTGTGCGGTTGGGCGTGCGGCTGAGTCGAGCATTCTCCCCCCGAAATCCAGGCTCGCCCGATTGGGATCGGCAGCGTGCGCGTTCCGGTCTAGTGGCGCGAGCACGGCTCGTAGATGCCGACTGGGTCTTGGAGCGCGTTGAGACTGAGCTGGGACCTGGCTCTCTTCAAAACGTCCTCGAAGAACGGCGCCGCGTTTGGCAGCGTAGTCGTACGAAGGCGCTCGCCGGCGTATCAGCAGGTGAAGGACTCGCCCGAGCGCTCGTGCTTGGGGATCGTTCGGGCCTCACGGAAAGGTCGCGGAATGCCTTTCGTGAGACCGGCCTTGGGCATTTGCTGGCGGTTTCGGGCCTGCATGTCGGTTTCGTGGCGGGCTTCGCAGCATGGCTGAGTCGGCGCGCCGGGCCGAGGCTTCGGCTGCCCTGCTTGCCGAACGGCTTAGGGAATCCATTCACGGTGCCGATCTGGACGGGCACGATCGTCGCGGCGATCTACGCATGGATGACGGGCGCTGCGGTCTCGGTGGCCCGTGCGAGTCTTCTGCTCGGACTCTTCGTGCTCGCGCGGCAAGGGGCGCGAAGCGTGAAGCCGATCCCGGCCTTGGCCTGCGTTGCGGCGGGGCTTCTTTGGATCAATCCCGCATCACTTTTCGATCTCGGAGCGCGCTTTTCGTTTACGGCGTGTCTGGCTCTGGCGGCTTCGGGGCTTTGGGGTGAATCGGAGAGGCTGGAAAAACGGGATCAGGCGCCGCGAGGGGAATCCGGCGGTTCGAAGCTCCTGGCTGCGGCGCGCGCTTCCGGTGCGGCGTCCCTTGCGGTCTCGTTCGGGACGCTGCCGTGGGTGGCTCAGCTGCAGGGGCCGCTGCATCCACTCTCGCCCTTTCTTAATTTGCTCGCGATTCCCTGGACGGGGGTGCTTGTGTTGCCGACGGCGATGTTGGGCGTCATGGGGGCGGGGTTGCTGCCCGGTCATTGGGTTGCGGCCTTGCTCTGGCCGGCGGCGGCGCTGGCGAGTGCCGTCGAATGGTTCGCGGAGAGCGTCCCGGCACCTCCTCCTCAGTTGGGAATATCCTTTGTTTGGGTGGGGATCTGTGCGGTTCTGGGCATGCTGCTTGTGCGCAGGGGCGCCCTCGCCGCAGCACTCCTACTCTGGTGGATGGTGGCGATCGTAGGTGTGATGCCTTGGGTGGGGAGCCATTTTGAAACCTCGGCCCGCCGTGCTGTTTTCTTCGATGTGGGGCAGGGCGACGCTGCGCTCATTCAGTCGGAGTCGTCCACTTGGCTGATGGATACAGGCCCTGGTCCTCAGGACGGTTCGGGCGGCGCGGCGCTCGTTCGAGGTCTTTATGTGTTAGGCGTACGCCATATCGATGTTCTGGTGGTGACTCATGCCGATTTGGATCATCGCGCCGGCGCGCAGCGTGTCCTCGAGAAGTTTTCCGTGAGCGCGCTCTGGCTTCCCGCGACAGAGCGGGAGGAGGCTTCGCTGCGCGCGCTCGAAAAGGTGGCGAGGCAACGTGGGACGCGGGTCCGTCGGATCTTGGCGGGCGCGACGCCTGAGTTCAACGATCCATTCCTTGAGGCGGAGGTGCTCTGGCCGCGGCAGGTGTCGGAGGGAGCTTCGCGAAACGAGTCCTCGATCGTGATGCGCTTTCGTTTCGCGGAGAGCGGGCCGTCGCTTTTGATGATGGCGGACGTGGGGCACGCGACGGAGCGAGCTCTGCTGGAAGCGCCAGAGCAGCTTCGGGCGGATGTCTTGAAGGTGGGGCATCACGGAAGTACGGGAAGTTCCGGCGATGCGTTTCTTGCTGCGGTGGCGCCGCGCTGGGCGATTTTGAGTTCTCCCTGTGAGCCGACGCGCGGGCTCCCTAGTCGTTCTGTCGTCGACCGGTTACGCGCGGCAGGCTCGCGGCTCGCATGGACCGGTCGAGACGGAGCAATCGCGCTTGATTTCGGCGCCACGCGAGAGGATCCGGGAGGGATTCAGGTCAGGCCCTGGGCGTCGCGTCGATCCTGCCTCGGCGAAGACGGTGAATCGCCGACTACGGTGAATTGATTGCCTAACGTCCAGTGAAACGAGGAGCGCGCTTTTCAACAAAGGCGCGCTGTGCCTCGCGGGCATCTGCTGTTTTGCGAAGAGGCCGACCGAGTTCTTCCTGCCGCGCGTAGGCCGCTTCGAGATCCATCCCGTCGAGCTCACGTACACCCGAAAGCGTGGCCTGCACGGCGAGCGGGGCATGGCTTGCAATGCGATCCGCCGCGGCGAAGGCGCGGGGGAGGAGTTCCTCCGGCGAGACGATTGCGTTGAGTAGGCCGATTTCGAGCGCATGCGCCGCACTGATTGGATCGGCTGTGTAGAGCAGTTCATTAGCATGCACGGCCGCGATCTGACGGGGCAGCGCAACCGTCGCTTGGCCGGTGGGATAGAGCCCAAGCGCGACCTCCTCGAGTGCGAAGGTCGCATCGGGCACGGCGAAACGCATTTCACTCGCCAGCATCAGGTCGAAGCCGCCAGCGCGCGCGTGTCCGTTCACGGCCGCAATCAGCGGGACGCGCAGGCGGGTCTTCACCAAGGTTGCATGGCCGACCGCGCGAAGGCCTTCGAAGTCGAGTGGATCGACCTGCTCGCCGCGAGCTAATGCCTGGGAGATGGGGATCGTGGCGCGCATATCCATCCCGGCGCAAAATACCCGATCGCCCGCGCCGGTCAGGATGGCCACGCGAATCTCATCGTCTTCGTTGATCCGTTCCCAATGGCCAGCGAGGTCTCGCAGCGTCTCCGGGTCGAGCGAATTCGCCGCTTCGGGGCGATCGATTGTGACGAGCGCGACGTGCGGATGGGCGTCCGGCTTTTCGAGGTGGGCAGGCATGAGCCTCTTTTCGGGGGCGTTGCCCGGGCCTCGACTTCCACTTGAAGGAGCCCGGGAGAGTGAGGGAAGAGTGAGCAGAGAGTGACGGGAGAGAGAAGAGATTGAGGCGAGAGATTGAGGGAAGAGTGAGCATAGAGGGGGAATGGGCTGGGATATGCGAAGCTAGCAGCCCCAGGCGCTCGCCGATGAGCGGGGGGAGGAGA
This sequence comes from Myxococcota bacterium, assembly GCA_041690055.1. Classification (GTDB taxonomy): domain Bacteria; phylum Myxococcota_A; class UBA9160; order UBA9160; family UBA4427; genus UBA4427. The sequence continues at coordinate 16,415 of JBDNFB010000160.1, forward strand.
GTGGCGTGGCGCGGGGTTCGGGCAAGCGGGATCAAGGAGAGGGCACTGCGGAGGCAGCCCGGGCGGTCAAAGATGCGGTCGAAGGCGAAGACGCGTTTTCGCCGGACGTACGGGCGCTCGCCGAAACCTGGCCACGGGCTTTGATCGCCGAAGGCTGGGGCGAGGGACTCGCTGAGTGGTGGATCCTGAGTCGAGCCCGATCAGTGGCAATGGGTGGGCCGCCGTTTGCAGCGACCGAATTCTCCCCGGCGATCGGGCAGGCGCTCTTTGAAGCACGCCGTGCTCGACGCCTCGTGCGAGGCTTGGAAGGTGCGGAGGCGGCGCTGGCGGCTCAGGAAATCGGCCTCAGTCAGACCGCTGCGGCTCAGACCCAGTCGGGTAGACCGCGGGTGTCGCGCCTCCTTGTTGTGAGTCAGGACGGTTCGCCGCGCTTCTACCATCAGGTGGAGAAACTGCAGGCAAGCTTTGCTCAGCGACTCCAGGTACTGCGAATCGAATGCGACGAAGAGGCGCTGGGATACGCGATCTTTGGTGGGAGCCAGCGCGCGCGCGCGATCCTTCTCGACCACAAAGAAGCGGTCCTGCTCATACTCGAAACCCTGATTGCGGAGATGAGTGAAGAGGGCGAGGAGGGCGAACCGGAGCCTACGGACTCCGATGCTTGCGATCCTGCCGATTCCGTTTGATCTCAGGGGCCGCTTCGGCAGGGGGGCGGCACATCGGCCTTCCCGAGGCCGCGCGGGTTTCAGAATGAAACGGGGGGCATGGAGCGACCCCCTGGCTACGCAGCGGATTGCGGGGTTGCGGCCTCCCCCGAAAGACAGATTTCAATCTGAATGAAATTCCTCGAATGTTCACGTAAATATACGATTTTAAAGGGTTTGTTCCACGGGGAACGTTCGACTACTCAGGTCGGGCTCAGCCCGGACTGACTTCGGGAGAGCTCAGTCGACCTCAAGCGAGTCGAGCTTGGCCCGGATCGTGATGAGCAATTCTGCCGGCGTGAAGGGCTTCTCGAGCAAGATTTCTTCGCTCGGGTCGACGCCGTGGGCCTCCAGCGTCTCGTCCGTGAACCCGGACATGAACATGACGGGAAGGCCGGGGCGAATCTCGGCTGCGCGGCGCGCGGTCTCGGGGCCCCGCGTCTTCGGCAGGACGACGTCCGCTAGGAGTAAGTGGATGGGTCCCGGGTGGCGGTTGCAGTGTCTGAGGGCCGCGGTGGAGGATTCGGCGCTGAGCACCGTGTAGCCATTTTTTTCGAGCGTGCGAGAGACCAAGTGTCGGACCGGATCGGAGTCTTCTACCAGGAGGATGGTCTCGTCTCCTCCCGCGGCGGAGATCTCACGTTCGCAATCTTGGAGTGGGATCTCGGTCTCGACGGCGGGCAGGTAGATCGTGAATTTTGAGCCTCGACCGGGGGAAGATTCAACATCAATTTGGCCTCCGCTCTGGCTCACGATGCCATAGGCGGTTGCGAGGCCGAGCCCGGTTCCTTGATTCACTTCCTTAGTCGTGAAGAAAGGCTCGAAGATCTGGGCACGGGTCTCTTTATCCATTCCTATGCCCGTGTCGGAGACGCGTAGCTTCACGTATTGACCGGCGTCGAGTAGCCCCGAATCCGTTCGGAGTGCATGGTCAAAGAAAACGTTTGCGGTTTCGATTTCGAGCTGGCCGCCGGAAGGCATGGCATCCCTCGCGTTCACGACGAGATTCACGATCACTTGTTCGATCTGGCCGGGGTCGGCGATGATCGGTCGAAGTTCGCCGGCTTGGACCGTGACGAGTTCGATGTTCTCGCGGATGAGGCGTCTCAGCATTCGGTCGATATCGACGACGATGGAGTTCAGATCGATGGACTCGGGCTGCAGAACTTGGCGACGGCTGAAAGCCAGGAGCTGCCGCGTGAGGCCGCCCGCCCGCTCGGCGGCTCGGAGGATTTCCTCCATATCGCGATGTGCCACGTGGCCTTCGCCAATTTCGTCGAGCACGAGGTCGCCGTAGCCCATGATGGCGGTGAGAAGATTGTTGAAATCGTGTGCGATGCCGCCAGCGAGCCGCCCGACTGCTTCCATTTTTTGCGATTGTCCAAGTCGAAGTTCGCTCTCGCGGAGGGCATTCTCTGCCATTCGGCGCGCGGAGATATCGCGCAGGGTCACCGCGAGATGCCGCTTGCCCGAATCGTCCGCGCCGCAAAAGGAAATCGCGGCTTCGGTCACGATTTCGCAGCCACCGCCGCCACCGCCGTCTGTGCCCTCGCTCTGGCGGTCGATCAGGCTGAGTTCGCCGAACCAGGGTTCCGCTTCTGTGAGCGCGGGCAAGATCTCCGTTCGCATGCGATGTGCATCGGCGGGGATCAGGAAGTCGGCGAAGGGATGCCCCTCGAACGATGTCTCGGGGGTGCGCTCCAGGACTCGGTGCGCGGCCTGATTGGCGAAGACCAGCCGTGCTGATTCGCTATCGCAGACGAAGATGAGGTCCTGGCCCTGCTGTATCACGCGGTAGAGCATCTCTCGGCCGATTTCGCTCTGGCGTCGATTCGTGACGTCGCGTGCTTGAAAGAGGGCGCGCGGAGAGCCGTCGAAGGCGGTGAATACGCTGACGCGGGATTCGAGCCAGCGCCATTTTCCGTCGGCGTGGCGGGCGCGGCTAAGGATAATCGAGCGCGGCTCCTCCTGCGTAGGCTCGCTGCCTTCAGGGCTCGGCTGGTCTATTCTGTTAGGCCTACTTGCGGAAGACTTGAGCAGCGCCGCGTATTCGAGTGAGTGGATCCTCGGGTCGTCTGGGTGAATTAAATCATTAAAGTGTCGGCCCTCAATTTCGGTCGGTGCATAGCCGACTACGGTACGGCTCGCTTCCGATACGTAGGTCAGAATCCCATTATTGTCGATCTCGACGAGCATGTCATTCGAATGATAGGCGAGGGTGTCGAAGCGATCTTGATTCGCGCGCGCGCTTGCATCCGCGCGATTTCGATCGATGCTGGCTGCAGTGTGAGTGGCATAGGCTGACAAGAGTGTGCGCGTGAGGTCGGGGTCTCGCAGGGGTTCGCGCGAGTAGCCGCTGAGCAGTCCGATCACGCTTCCGTCGACGCTATGCAGGGGTTGGCCTGCGTAGGATTCGTAGCCGGGTCCGATTCGGGAGATAATCGTCGGCAGGATTTGAGAGACGCCCTTGGGATGGATGCAGACCTCGCCGCGCGCAACGAACTCGTCGGGCAGGCCTGTGAGTTCGAGTTCGGTGAAGTTCAGGGGGCCAGACGTACTCCAGCCGGCGACCACTTTGAGATGATTGGGCTCTTCCGGGTCGAGTGTGCCGAGGATGAGTTGGTTGAGTCCAAGTGCCTCGGCCACTCTCTCTAGCAGACGCAAATGTGTGTCAAGGTCGCCGGGGTTTGTACTTCCCCCGCCCCCGCCGCCGGCGATGGACCGAAGGGCGAGCTCGATTTTCTTACGCTGGGTGATGTCTTCGTAAGTGAGCGTGAACTGTCGCTCGCCATGCTCGGAGCGGAATGCTTCCCAGCGGACGGCGTACCATGCGGTCGAGCCGTCCTCGAACGCAATTTCCACGTCGCCGTCTCCCGACGCCGGTCCATCTGGTTGCGTGGCGAGCGCCCATTCTTGGTGGATCGTTGTGCGGGAGGCTTCTTCTATGCGCGGTCGGAAATCACTTAGCTTAGAGATGCGGCCAAAGGTGTTCTTGAATCGGCGATTTGAGAAGAGCACGTCGCCGGAGCTCGCGACCACGGCGGCCGGCGACTTGCCGCATTCGACGAGGGCGCGGTAATGCGCGTTGCGGCTGTCGGCGGCGGCGCCTTCGGAGGAGCGTTCAGTGACGTCGCGAAGCACGCCGACGATGCGCCGATCGCTTTGGGAATCCGAGAAGAGACGAAGGCTCGTTTCGAAATCGACGACCCGGCCGTCGGGACCCGAAAGTCGCGCGCGGAAGAGCGGCTCCGCCCCGGTCTCCAGCATCTTTTGAAACAAAGAGAGGACCCGGTCTCGGTCTTCGCGCACGACGAGTTCTATGAAGCTTAGGCCGGAGAAGGTTTGCGCGGGACGACCCAAAATTCGTTCGGCGGCTGAGCTGGCAAACCGAATACGGCCGTCTATGCCCAATTCCATGAAGACATCGGCAGCGCCGCCAAGCAATTCGACGAGGTGTGTTTCCTCCACACTCTTCTCGCTCAACATCGGGTGGTTCCGTTTTTGATAGCAATCAACCCAGGGGGGAGTTTCTGCCTAGTAAACCTCTTACATATTAGGGAGATTAAGTGATGAAGGCTACATAAATCGCCTGATATGGCGCATTAGGGCGGGGATCGACGTTGTGTGTTGTGAAAATAACGCGTCTAAGGGCGCGTCTAAGGGCGCGTCTAAGAGGCGTCTGAGAGGCGTCTGAGGTTCTAGTAGAACCCGAGCATTTTGCCCGACATAGCGATGACAGCTGCGATTAAGACGGGTTTGATCAATCGCTCGCCGCCTCGTACCGCCGCCCGGGCACCCAACTCTCCGCCCAGCGCGAATCCCACGACCAGGGCACTCGCCATCGGCCAGTCCACCTGGTCCCGCAGGATGAAGACCGGAACGGCAAACAGAGTCAGCGCGCCGATCACGATGACCTTGATCGCATTCGCGCGCACGAGGTCAAGTCCGCTTCGTGCCAGCGCAGCGATCAAGAAAAGCCCAACGCCCGCCTGGATCGCGCCCCCATAGAGTCCGATCCCAAAGAAGACGGCGAAATTCGCGAGACGTCCGCGCTCCGGGGCAGGTTCATCGCCCTTTTGGGCTGCGCCCGCACGCAGCATGGGAATGAGCAGGAGCAGCATCGCCACGCCAAAGACCTGTTTGTAGATCTCCGCCGACATGCTCGAAGCGATCGTCGCCCCAATCAACGATCCCACCACCGCCGGAATCAGGATCGGCCCAGCGCCTTCGAGCCCGTCCAGTCCTTCTTTTCGAAAGCGAAGCGTCGAAACCAAATTCTGGAAGAGCACGCCGATGCGGTTCGTACCGTTCGCGGTGGTTGCGGGCAGACCCATAAACACGAGCAGCGGCACCGTCAGCAAAGAGCCGCCTCCGGCCAACGTATTCACGACCCCGGCAATCAACCCTCCGACTGCCAGCACGAGCCACGTCGTCACATCGTCCATGAGACTCCTTCTTTGGGGAGGGCGCGATCGAAGTTCGACCGGGCGTCGCCTCGCCACGGGGCGCCCAAGCATGCACACTCTCGGCAGAGGACGCCACCGAAGGCGCGCCGCAAAGCCCGAAAACGCGAATGCGAAGAATAAGAGAGGTCCCCTTGAAGGAGATTCGAACCTGCGGCGGATGGGATTCACCGATCGGCTCTGCCGACCTCGTGCGCGGCGCGCTCGTGCTCTCTGCCCCGCGCATCGACGGTGGTCGGCTCTACTGGCTTGAACGCCGGCCCTCAGAAGGCGGCCGCCAGGTTGTTGTTTCGGGACGCCTCTCGGAAGACGCATCCGGAGCCGCAGCCGACGCCGCAACACAAGGCATCGTCGATCTCCGCGAAGAGAGTCCCGCCGGCATTAATGTGCGCACCCGTGTGCATGAATACGGCGGCGGCGAATATACGACTGGGCAGGGGCAGCTCTTCTACGTCGATGACGCGGACGGTCGGATCTTTGGGTGTCGCCCCGCCGGCGGCGCAACCCCGCTCACGCCGAAGGGCGCATGTTATGCAGACCTTGTACTTTCTCCGGACTGCCGTTTTCTCGTCGCAATCGAAGAGCGGCCCGTGGAAGGGAGCGAGCCCGAGAACCGGCTCGTTATGATCGAATTGGACGGCTCGGGCAGAGGTGATATGCGTTCCGCGGGGCCGCCTCGAGTTCTGGCCAGCGGACATGACTTCTATGCCTCGCCCGTCTTCTCGCCGCTTGGCAATCAGCTGGCCTTCATCGCCTGGGATCATCCGAATATGCCCTGGAATGGGACGGTGCTGGAGACGATCGAGTGGGGAGCGTCGGGGCTGGCCGGGCAGGCGCGACAGCGTGCCGGAGGCGTTTCGGAATCGCTTTTTCAGCCGCGTTATTCCGACGCCGGTTCGCTCTTTGTCGTTACGGATCGGTCGGGGTACTGGAACCTGGCTCGGCTCGGCGACGGCGGGCTCGCGCCGATTCACTCCGCGACAGCGGAATTCGGCCGTGCGCAATGGGTCTTCGGTATGTCGAGCTGGACTTTCCTGCCGGGCGGGCTCGGCGGGGCGGGCGCGCCCAGCGAGCGCGTGTTGGCGAGCGCGACACAAGACGGGCTCGACCGATTAGTCGAGCTCGACGTCGCAACGGGAGCGTCAACGGAATGGCCAACATCGCTTGCGAGTGTCGGTGGCTTGCAGTCGGGTGATGGGTGGGTGGCTTGGATCGCGGGGACTGCACAAAAGCCCTCTGCGCTCTATGTATGCCACGTCGCGAGAGACGGAACAGGCGGAATGGGCGGAACGAAGGCCGCGCCGATCTGTGTGCGGGAGAGCGCGACGCTTGAATTCTCGGAATCCGCTCTCAGCGTGGCTGAGGCGCGGGTGTTCGAGTCGAAGGAGGGACGGCGCACCCATGCGTTCGTTTATCTCCCGAGCTCGGATACCCAAACGGCCGCGCCCGGCGAGCGGCCGCCGTTACTGGTGAAGAGTAACGGCGGTCCGACGTCGGCGACGAGCGCGGCGCTCGATCCGCGCATTCAGTTTTGGACGAGCCGCGGCTTTGCCGTGGCCGACGTGAACTACGGTGGGTCGACGGGCTACGGCCGCGCTTATCGCGATTCGCTGGAGCGGGCCTGGGGCGTGGTCGATGTGGAGGACTGTGTCGCCGTTGCCGAGAGCCTGGCCGCGTCGGGCGAAGTCGATCGAAGTCGTCTGGCGATTAGCGGAGGCAGTGCAGGGGGCTTTACGACGCTCTGTGCTTTGACCTTTCACGACACGTTTGCGGCAGGTGCGAGCCATTACGGGATTGGGGATCTCGAAGCGCTGGCCCGGGATACGCATAAGTTTGAGTCGCGGTATACGGATTGGCTGGTGGGCGTGTTGCCAGACGATCTCGCTCGCTACCGCGCTCGCTCGCCGATTCATCATCACGAGCGCCTCGGATGTCCCGTGATTTTCTTTCAGGGCTTGAAGGATAAGGTCGTGCCGCCGAACCAGGCCGAGGCGATGGTTGAAGTACTTGCGCAGCGTGGCATCGCGCACGCCTACGTGCCCTTCCCGGGAGAGCAGCACGGATTCCGGCGCGCCGAGAATATTCGGACGGCGCTCGACGGCGAGCTGTATTTCTACTCCCGGGTCTTTGGCTTCTCGGCTCCACAGCCGGACGGCGTTCGCGTTGTGGGCGGCGCGGCGTGAAGCGGCTTGGATTATTTTCCGTCGCGCTGATATGTGTTTGGATGCTGGGCTGCACCGCACCGCGCGGCGGCTGGGATGTTGGCGCGCTCGGGCATAGAGCGCCGGCGCTCGCGCTTTATGCGGGCCACCGGCTTGGCGATCTGGTTCCGTTCCCTCTGCTCGAGGGCGAGCGGGTTCGGCTTGTGGCATGTCGCTTTGCTGAGGGTCGGCCTGTGGCTGTTCGGGGCGTGGCCGGGGCGGCGCTTGGAGAACGGGCGGAGCTGATCGGCGCCGCGGCGCGCGCGGTATCGAGGCGCGTTCCGAGCCTCGAGCTGCGCTGGGCGACGAGTGACGAGGGGGAAGCCGACGGGGAAGACGCGCTTGCGGCCGCGGTTCCGCAAGGCGCTCGGTTGGATGCGCCCGTGATCTGGGTGGAGACGGCGGCTCCGGAAGCGGAAGATGCGGCGCGCCGACGGGGCGCTCTGGGCGATACGCAATCGGAATGCGATGTCGCGACGACGGCGGATGGGAACGTTCGCGGGACGTTACTGCGTGCGGGGATTCGGATGCGAAGCCGGACGACGGATAATCTGGGGCGGCCGCGGGAGGTGAGCGACGCGGAGTGGTTGGGGGCGCTGATGCATGAACTCGGGCATGCGGTGGGTTTCATTGGTCATGTGGGTTCGGGCGATTCGCTCATGGTGCGCGAGGAAA
>JBDNFB010000161.1:0-4158 GCA_041690055.1 Myxococcota bacterium
CTGCAGGTTATGGGAGTATCCGTTATGAAGCTCACGATAGGCATTTGATGTTTTTTTTCGTCACTCTCGGCGAACGAAGAAACTGGCTCCTGATGAAAAGCCCGTCACGATTGCCGATCGCTCGAAGTGACACCCGGAAAGCGGCTTCGAGAAACGGGTAGGTTCTCGCACTTGATGAGCCACGTTCGACGGGTTCGGCCAGACGGGCTGCTTGCTCGGCCGGCGAGAGGCTTCTAGCCAAGCCGATTCGAAGGCCAAGCTTTATTGCTGGGAGCGACGGTTGAACTCAGAACCTCGCGCAAGCTAGTCGCTTCATAACAAGGGCTTGCAGTGGTCGATCCACGGCGATTCTCAATCGAGACGTGGTAGAATCTGGCGACGAACTAATGGGCTTCGGACCGACCGCGGAGGCGCCGCGGCTCGCAACTGAAGCCCGATCCGTTGGGCGGCGCAGCGTGAAGGTGATCCGGTGAACTGGGATGCAATCGGAGCTATCGGCGACGCTGTTGGCGGCATCGGCGTCCTAATCACACTCATGTATCTCGCACTTCAAACTCGCCAGAATACCCGAGCGGTCCGAGCTGCCACGTACTCCCAGGTTTCGGAGAGCTTCTCTGCCATCTCGTTGGCGCTCTTCCAGGACCCCTTAGCTGCCGATCTTGTCCGGCGGGCCAGAGAGGACCCGGCGAGCCTCTCCCACGAGGAGTTGAACCGATACGGCGCGTTCCTTCTCTCGTATCTCCGCCGTGCGGAGAACATGTACTTTCAGAGCGAGGAGGGCACGCTCGACGCAGAGACGTGGCTCGGGATCCGCGACTCGATCTTCCTCCTTATCGGAACCGAACCCGCCAGGCGTTGGTGGAGCGATAGGGGGCGACTATTCAACGCGAGCTTTCGGCAGTTCGTTGAGGCCGGGCTCGGCATCCCCCAGGAGCCCTCCGACGCTGAAGTTTTTTCGCGTCAGCACTAGCTCGTATGCGCCGCCCAACAAGGCGTTGCAGCGGACTTGCTAACGTATGAATTCCATCGACCGTGATAGAATTCCAACCATCCGAGGTGCAAAGCGACTGCGTGCAGGACCGCCGCAAGCCGCTGAACGCTGGTCCGTTGGGCGGCAGCGAACGCGAGGCCGCAAGCCCTGAACGAGCGGCTCAAGCTGTTTCGATCTATCCAATGTTGAAGTCTACTCGATGGTCGAACGCCACGGGCACGAAGGGGATACTGATGAATCGAACAGTTGGGGCGACGTTGGTGGGTGTGGCGATCGCGTCGGCACTAGTGCTCGGAGCGAGCTTCGCTGGCGCGCAGGAGATCAACGACGCGCCGCTCTCCGAAGATTGGTGGCCGAGCGAGTTCGGTCCGGATGACAAAGCTGGCGCCATCAATCGAATCACGCCCGAGACGGTCATCAAGGCTATGAAGCTCGTGCGAAAGGGTAGGACGGCGACACTTGGCAAATACTATGACTCAGAGATCCCGATGGGCGGCTCACGGATATGGAACATGGTTCTCCCTGGGACTCCCGCAGCGGGCCCCCTTGGTGTCAATCAGGTCGTCGCTCACGATGAGTACGTTTCCGCCGAGATCGGCCAAGTCGGGACTCAGTTCGATGGCCCCGGGCACATTGGGGTTCGAACCTCGAAAGGTGACCTGTTCTACAACGGGAGAGAAAGAGAGGCAACTTACCAACGCGACGGCTTCGGGCGGCCAGTCGGTATGGGCGACCTGGGCGTTGAGCATGTGGCAGAGAAGGCCTTCGTCTGCCGTGCGCTGATCCTCGATGCGGCGAAGTACCGCGGCGTGAACACCCTGCCGATTCCGACAGCGACCGACAGCCTGGGGATCGTCAGCGCAGAGGACGTAGAAGCCATTGTGAAGGCGCAGGGCTTGAACGAGATCGAGGCGGGGGACTGCGTCTTTCTCCATACGGGGCACGGCGACCTTTGGAAGAACAGCGTCTGGAAGTCCATGAGTACCCAGCAACGACAAATCGCCCGAGAGAAGTTTTCGGCAGGGGAGCCCGGCTTCGGCCGGAGCGCGTGCGAATACCTGGCCGAGCGCCGGATCTCGTTAATGGGTGGGGACACGTCATCGAACGATGCGATGCCTGTCGGTGAGGTTGAAGGCGAGATATTTCCTTGCCACCAGATCGCCCAGACTCATCACGGAATCTGGAACATCGAGAATCTCGACCTCGAACCTCTTATTGAGGAAGGGGTCTACGAGTTCCTGTTCGTCTGGTCGCCCCTCAAAATCGTCGGCGCGACGGGATCACCTGGCAATCCGGTTGCGATCTGGTAGATGGGCAGTTGCGCTCCAATCTGCCGGTATACGTGCATAATCCAAGCCGCCGCCCAACAAGGGCTTGCAGTAGTCGATCGCCCTCGTGCTGTTTCGGCAGATGATGCCGTCTGGCATCATCTGCCCAGCAAACAATCAACTAGAACGGCGGGCGCTCGCAACTGAAGCCCGATCCGTTATGCGGCATGCCCGGAGTCAATTTGCTACCTCGTCTCCTCCTCTCGTTCCTTGGCCTGCTCATGGCGTTCGGCTGCACTAAGTCGCATGAATGCACAAACGTTGAATCCTCGGCGGAAGCTGTGTCGATCGCAACAGCCTGGATTGTCTCTCAAGGATACACCCAGGGGTCTCCAGACACAGCTCGATTCGAATGCCGCCCGCTCGAAGACTGCAGCGATGAACACGTAACGCTGGAACGCCGGCGCGGCGTGCTGCTACCGCATCCTGTCGGCTTCGCGACGCTCGCTACGGAATGGAGAGTCTTCTTCTCGTATACCTCGTCGCCGGTACCTGGCTACAGTCGCGTCGTTCGAGTTCCCAAATGTGCCCAGGGGACCTGGATGGAACATGAGTCGTTTCCCACAGCGGATGTCGAAACTACCCTATAGCTATGCACGCCGCATAACAATCCCCTGAACCAGACAGGATTTTGCTGTGCTGGGACCGGTGTCCGCCGCCAGCGACTTGGGAAACCTTCCAATATTGACGCTGGCGGCTCGTGCCATCTGGCGACGATCGTCTATCCTCCACTAAACCCTTTGAGCGGATCCTGCAGGTTATGGGAGTATCCGTTATCCGGCGAACTGATGCATGAGCTGTACGTCTTGAAGAAAATTGCCGAGCAGCAGTTGCTGCCTGCCGGGTTCGTGCTGGACGTTGAAGAGAATCACCCGGACCACTTCGGCAGCTACTTTTCTGTATACAACCGCGGGACACACGAGATTCGATTCGTGTGGGACGGGAAGGACGGGTGGGGCTTCCTTGAGCACCGCGAGAAAGGCGCCGACACGTGGGAGCCAATCGGCTCCCCGGTTTCCGAGTCCACAACGGACGCCATGAGAGAGTCGGCCGCATTGGAATGGCCGCAGGCCCTTGCCCCCGTTCTGGCGGAGTTCTGAGGTGGCCGTGGAGCAGTTCTCGGGAACAGACGATTTCTATGGGTTCATCGATCTCCTCGTCAAGCGTCTCTCGACTGAAGGTCTGGCCGACCACGCGGCCAAGCTTCACACTCTTATTCACGACGTAGCCTGGACATCCGGGTCGGAGCTGCTCGGCGAACTCGGACTAGAGCTGAAGCGGATCCAGGAGCTGCACGAACCGCACCTGCCCTCCGATCTCGTCGAGGCGATCTCGCGCTCGCGCGCATTCGTACGTGAGTACTGGCCCGATCTCTAACCGTAGCCCCAAGCCAATCGCCGCATAACATGGCGTTGAACACGGACGTGGAATAGCGCGGTTCAAATGACCGCTGTACCGTTCTGGCATCAACCTTTTCAGGCTCGGCGATGTCCGGCGGCGCTATTCCACGCCGGTTAACGCAGATCCGTTAGGCGGCTCACGACTGACATTTGATTTTGTTGTTGTCGGCGACGGAGCCTTGGACGGTTTCGGCGTCCTTCGAGACGGTCCCCATCAACCGATCCCTTTGCGGTCTACCGACTCCTGATTAGGGCCGGCAGGGGAGGTCGTTCTCCCCTGTCGGCCATTTCTATGTTAGGGATTCTGCAATAAGAGCCCCTGAACCAGACACGTTTAAGGCATGTCAACACTCCTCGTTCATCTTCAATCTTCGTACTTTCGACGGGCTTCCTGTTTCGGTGTCTGTCCACTCACGTTTTCGGCCTCACTTGCGCGGGC
>JBDNFB010000162.1:0-28188 GCA_041690055.1 Myxococcota bacterium
GGGCTCACCAACTTTGGCTTTCCATGAGTAGTACTGGGCGTAACCGATTTCCGCGAGCCGTGCGTCGATCTTACCGCGCAGCGCGTCGATCTTCTCAGAGTTCGGATCTTCGGCCTCGCCGAGCACTGCAATAATCGCGTTCGCGGTCGAGGCGGCACCGCCCTTGTCCTCTCGTGCATCCGCCGCCGCGGCGCGGTCGGCCTCGGGGTCGTCCGAAATGCCGAGGTACGCTTCGATCGCAGCTTCGCTGACCTGCGTCGCGTGCTTGCGAGACGCGACGATATTGCCCTTGCCCGTGACGACATTGCCGACGGAGAACACCGTCGGATAGCCTTCGAGGCGTCCGATATCCCAGTCCTGGAAGTCGAAGAGCTCGCCGTTCATATTGATGCCTTCGATCCCTTCCGGGATCGAGCCGATCGAACTAATGACTGCAGGCCCGCGTACGTCGAAGGTTTCGTCGAGTTTGATCACGCGCCGGTTTTCGATTTTCGTCCGTCGGAAGCGAATGCCGACGAGGCGTCCGTCCTCGACGATGAGTTCGTCGGGTGCGGAGAGCGGTTCGACCTTGAACATGTATTTCCCGGTCGACTTGTCGAGCATGCGCTTTCGGCCCGCCTCGACTTTCTTGAGGCGCGCTTCGTCGGCACCTTCCGGCGCGCTCATCAGCGGCATGTCCTCTACGCGGCGGCGGTAGTAGATCGTGGCGCCTTCGATGCCAAGATCACTCCATTGCACCCCATGCTTCTCGAGGATTTTCGGGATTCCCTTAACCTCAAGCTCGTCGACATGCGTGTCGATGCCGCGCTCGGCTAGCTTCTTCACCGTCAGCTCAAGCGTATGAATTTTGGCCACATCGATCGATGCGAGCCCGCCGCCGACTATGATTGCGCCATCATGCACTTCGTAATCCGGCGAATGTTCGGTGCCTACAAGGTCGCCGCGCTCCGCATGGTTGAACGCGATCACGAACTCGTTCTGATAGACGAGCCCTTTGCCAAGATATTCGTCTGCTCCGTCAATCGGCAGCGGTCGATCGCGCCATGCCCCATTGGCAAGTACGACGGAGGAAAAACCCCAATCGTTCACGAGTTCCGAGAACCCGATATCACGACCGATTTTTGTGTTCGGGATGAACGTGATGCCTGGTTTGGAGAGCTTCGCGTCGATCGTTCGGTATTCCTTCTGGCGCAGAGCGGCGTGCCATCGCGGAAGTCCGTCCTCGATCTTGCCGTAGGGCCGTCGGTTCTGTTCGAACACGAAGACGGAGATGCCTCGATCCGCCAATCGGCTCGCGACTTCGGCTCCCGCCGTTGCTCCGCCGATGACTGCCACACAATGTCTGGTTTCAGAATTTGCCATCCGGCCATTCTCGCAGTTCGCTGCGGCCTCGACAATGCGCGACTCGCGTCGGATAAGGGCTGCGAGCGCGGCGGGCGGCGACCCACCCCAATCCGAATGGGAAAGCGGTAGACTTGGACTCGGAGGGCCTGTAGCTCAGTTGGTTAGAGCAACCGGCTCATAACCGGACGGTCCCTGGTTCAAGTCCAGGCAGGCCCACCACCCTCCGCTCCGCGAGCCGCTGGCGATCACCGGCGTAGCGGCCTCGCCGCCCCGGGCCGCGATCCGAACTCGCCGCCGGAGCCCGCACGAACTGCCTCCGCCCCAGAACACCCCCCGAGCAAGTTCTTGAGCCCACAGCCCGGCGCCGACAAAAAGAGCCCTCAGCCCGGCGCGCCGACGAAAAGCAAAAAGGGCCCATTCCTTTCGGAATGGGCCCTCGGGACGATTCCGTGTGCGTCTGTCACGTCCAGCACTAACTCTTCAAAGGAGAGTAGGGCCCGCGGTTGCGGCCGTCCGAGCCCTTTGTGAACGCTATCACAATCGACCGAATGCACAACAAAACCGGATATCTAGCTAGTCAGTTGCCGAAAGCCCGCAGGTTGAGGTCTGGAGTGCCTCAGGTCCCGGAGGGCTGGCTCTAGTCGGGCACGATCCGAGTTGTCCCCCTTATACGGTCAAGGGCTTCGTTGGCGCCGCGCTCGATCAGGAAAACGTTCTCGCTGCCGCCGAGGGAACTCCGACCGGCGATCTCGAGGCTGGGGCTGTCGGGGATTGAGCGTTCGGTGAGCCGCACGGAGATCTCGATGTAGATTGCTTCGCCCGGGAGCGTCCGGAATCGGTGCTCGTTCCAGCCGAGGGAGACAAAGGCGAGGCCCCGCATGCGTGCCTTCAGATGGTGAGGGCCCGCAGCCATCTCCAGGGTCTCGTATTCCGCATCTCCGAAGCGTCCAATCTCGCGCCCATCAATCTTGATATCGACGCTTGCGAGCGAGGATCGGGGATCGACTCGGTAGACGTAGATCTGTGAACGATGCTCGGGGGGCGCGGCCGCAGGTGTGAAGGCCGGGCCCGCGGGTGGCTTCGCGCAGGCGAGTCCAAGTGCGAGAGAAAGTCCGAGAAAAAGTGCGCAGAAGGCGGAGGGCACATTCGTGTGGAGGAAGATTTTCCTGGGTCTGGGTCTGGGTCTGAATGGCATATGGCGATGATAGCCGCGCAGTGGGCAGCGAGGCACTCGCTGGTGGGGCTCCGAATTCCCCAGCCCTAGCGATCCTGCGCTTGCCGCTACGCTAGACTGATTATTCGCGGCGGCTCCCGCTTTGGGACGGCGTCGGAAATGCGGGCTCTTCTCTTTTTGCGCGCGCGTGAAGCGTGCTTGGGCTGAAGGCTCTTGTGGGCTGAGGGCTCTGATGGGCTGAAGGCTCTGGGTAGGGATCAAGGGATGCGCAAGGACAAGGATCGCTACTGGGACTGTCTCGACCAGGCGATGGAAGCCTCGCATGGCGGCCGGATTGAGGAGGCCTTGGCGTGGCTAGACGAAGCGCTGCGTGTGCATCCCGAGGGCGCGGAGGCGCATAACGGGCGCGGCGAGATTCTTTGGGATGATGGACGCGTCGACGAGGCGCTGATCGAATTTGACCTTGCGACGGCGGCGGATGGGAAGTTCACCACCGGGCATCTGAATCGGATCGAATTGCTGATCGAGGAACTCGGTGAGTTCTCGACCGCCGTTCGCCTCGCGGACGAACTACTTTCGGGTCTGCCCGATTTGCCGCGGCCGGACCGAATGCTTCAGGCCGAAGTCTACTACCTAAAGAGTAAGGCCCTCTTTTACCAAGACGATCTCGAAGGTGCGCTCTTCCTCGTCCGGCGCGCAGCAAAATCGGGCGGCGAAGTGTCGCTCTACTGTTCCTTCGAAGGGCAGGTGCTCTTCGAATTGGGCAACTACACCGAAGCACGTCGAGTGCTGGAGCGCGTCGTCGCGATGGATCCTGACGCGGCGCATCCGATCTATCATCTTGGTCTCGTTCTCGAACGCATAGAAGGCGAAGGCGAATCTGAAGGCGCGCCCGCTGTCGGCATTGAATCGTCGGCGCACGCTTTCTCTCGTGCGAACTCGCTCGAGCCGCAGCAATTCCCGCTTCCTGTCGAAATCGACGATGCCGCCTTTGATCGTGCAGTTCAGGCCTCTATTGAGAACTTGCCGCGTTCAATTCGAGAACAAATTGAAGGGGTCAGCATCCTCATTGAAGACATGCCGGATGCGAGGCAAGTACGTGAAGAGCGAATCTCGCCGCAGACGCTGGGGCTCTTCGTTGGTGTCCCGCGCACGCAGGCACTGCTCACGGATCAGCCACTCGACCTCGACCGCATTCTACTCTTCAAGAAGAATCTGGAGAAGGTCTGTAGCGACGAAGAGGACTTGATAGATCAGATCCAGGTCACGGTTCGGCATGAGGTGGGGCATTACCTCGGTCTTGATGAAGACGATCTAGAAAAGCTCGGGCTCGCCTAGTAAGATGTCCGATTCTGTGCTCCATTCTCAGACTGTTGACAGATTCCGAGCGATTGTGGGCGCGGAGCATTGTCTCGCTCGCGAGGGCGAACTCTTCGCATATGAATGCGATGGCCTAACGCTCGAACCAAAGCGTCCGCTGGCCGTACTTTTGCCCGGATCGACAGAGGAAGTTGCCGCGATTGTGCGCTTATGCCGCGATGTCGGGCTGCATTTCGTGCCGCGCGGGGCGGGGACGGGCTTGTCGGGTGGCGCGCATGCCGTCGAGAACTCGGTGCTGATCGAATGCTCTCGAATGGACCGTGTCCTTGAAGTAGATGCAGAGAATGAATTCGCCGTGGTGCAACCCGGTGTCGTGAACGCGGAGCTTTCCACTGCGGTGGCTCACTTAAACCTCTTCTACGCTCCCGACCCGTCGAGCCAACAAGCCTGCACGATTGGTGGCAACGTGGCGGAGAACTCCGGCGGGCCGCACACGCTCAAGTACGGCACGACAACGAACCATGTTCTGGCGCTCGAGATGGTCTTGCCCGACGGAAGCGTCACACGCTTCGGAAACCGAGTGGGCGAGTCGCCCGGGCTCGATCTCGTGGGGGCAATCGTCGGCAGCGAAGGCACGCTCGGCATCGTGACCGAAGTGACGGTTCGGCTCACGCCGATTCCCGAAGGCGTAGAGACGATGCTCGCGATCTTCGACGATGTGGTTCCTGCCTGCCGCGCTGTGGGGCGCGTGATTCGGTCAGGCTGCGTGCCGGCCGCGATGGAGATTGTGGATCGCCGCACGATCGAGGCGGTCGAGGCAAGTGTGTACGCGGCGGGGCTTCCCAAGACGGCCGGTGCGGTCTTGATCGTCGAGCTCGATGGTGATCCGGTTTGTCTGGAAGGCGAGATTCGAACGATCCGCGAGGCCTGCCTTGCGGAGGGCTGCCAAGCGATCGAAATCGCGCGGGATGAAGACGAGCGCAAGAAATTCTGGCGTGCGCGCAAGGGCGCTTTTGGTGCGATGGGTAGGCTGGCGCCGGATCTCTATGTGCATGATGCCGTCGTGCCGCGGATGCACCTTCCCGAGATCCTCGAGAAGGTCGGTGAAATTTGTGACCGCCATCGCCTTAAGCTCGCCAACGTCTTTCATGCGGGCGATGGCAACCTGCATCCGAATATCTGTTTTGATAAACGCGATAAAGATGAACTCGCGCGAGTCATCCAAGCGGGGTCAGAAATTCTCGAGGCCTGCGTCGCGGTGGGCGGCGTGATTACGGGTGAGCATGGGGTGGGCGTCGAGAAGCGGGACTATATGCATCTCGTTTTCGATCCCGAAGATCTCGAGCCGATGTACCGCCTGCGTGAGTCTTTCAATCCCGATGGTGTTTGCAATCCTGGCAAGCTGATTCCGACGACGCGTTTCTGTGTCGAGTCGAATCCGAAGGCGCGGGGTTATGACGCGGTGCCGATCGAATGAAGCTCGCTTCGCTAAAAATCGAATCGAGCGAGCTGGATCTGCGCGATCTCTCGGCGCGGAATCTGTTGGCGGAGCCCGACTGCGACGTGAGGGATGCGCATGCAGCTGACCGGCTGGAAGCGACTGCCGGACGGCAGTGCTTTCGACCCTCGACGGTTGAAGGCGTCGCCGAAGTCATCTCGGCAGCGGCCGAGGAAGGCGCTGCTCTCTTGATCAGCGCCGGCCGAACGCGAATGCATTGGGCCAATCCGGCGCGTCCGTTGGCCGCGGGTCTTTCATTGGAAGGTCTTTCGGGCGTGGTCGAATTCGAGCCGGACGAAGGGGTGCTCAAGGCCCGTGCCGGAACTCGGATTGCGGAATTGCAGAAGTGTGCGGCGGCCGAGGGCTGGGAGCTGCCGCTCGACCCGCCGAGTGCGGCGACCTCGACCGTGGGCGGGACGATCTCGAGCGCGGCGACGGGGCCTCGGGCGCACGGACTAGGCAGGGTGGCGGACGCTTTGCTCGGGCTCAGTCTCGTCGGCGCGGACGGTGTGCCGTCTAAATGTGGCGGCCGCGTTGTGAAGAACGTGACGGGTTACGATATGGCGAAGCTGTATTGCGGCGCGTTCGGCACGCTAGGCGTGGTCACGAGCGCTTGGTTACGCCTGCACCCTGAGCCTTCGCGGCTTCGAACGCTTGAAGCCGAGCTTCCGGCGAACGCAGAGAGCTTCGCTTTATGCCAAAGGCTTTCGAAGCAGCAAAGTGTTCGCGCCTTCGTCTGGGAAGAAGCAGCGCGCACGGATGGACTCGCAAACATCGTGATTGAGTGGGGCGGCTCAGCCGAGGGCGTTGACCACGATCACGCCGAAACGGAGGCTGCGTTTGCGAGCGCAATCGGTGGTGCAGCAGAGCGGGGAGTGGATACGCGCGACGATGACCGTGGCGTGGTCGACCAGATCCGAGATGCGCGTGCCGCGCTCGGGGGCGACGACGAGGTCGTCTTGCGTGCTCGCGTGCTTGGGACGAGTACCTTCGATTTTGTCCGGTCCATTCGCGAGGCGGGGCTTTCGGTTTCCGTCGATGTGGGACTCGGGGCGATTCAGGCGCGCGGCGAACTGGGTGAGCCTGATGCGGTTCTTGCTATGCGGCGGCAGGCGGCGAACGGGTCGGGCCACTTGTTTTGTGAATCGATGCCCAGCCTCTGGCGCGGCGAGATGGATGCCTTCGGCGCCACGGGCGAGACGGCGCCGCTGATGGCGGTCCTTAAAAAACGCTTCGATCCGGCAGGGATTCTTAACCCTGGGCGCTTCGTGGTGGGAGACTAAAGCGTTGAGCTCCGATCCGACTCATCCGCCGGGATCTGATTCTGCTGCGGCTCTCGAACTAGCCGAGGCTCTCGAACTAGGCGGTGCTCCATGCAGTGAAGTCGGCGACGCGCTTCGCGGGGCGCTGTATGAGAAGAGCCTCGACTGTGTGCATTGCGGTTTGTGTCTGTCGAGTTGTCCGACCTACCGCGTGACGGGACGTGAGACGGCGTCGCCGCGCGGGCGGATCTATCTCATGCGAGGCCTCGCGGAAGGGAGGCTTGAAAGCTCCGAGCTCCTTGAGGAGGAAGCCTTTCTCTGTCTTGGCTGTCGTGCTTGCGAAACTGCGTGTCCGAGCGGAGTGCAGTACGGCCAGATGCTCGAGCAAACCCGCGCGATCGTGCGCTCTTCGCAGAAAAGGCTTGGCCTCGCGGAGTGGATCGAGCGCTTCGCGCTTCGTGAGATTGTGCCGAAGCCGGGCCGGCTCAAGCTGATGGTCGGCCTGCTTGGCATCGTGCAGGAAATCGGCCTGGATCGTCTCGCCACGAAGATTTTGCCGGCGCGCCTCGCCGATATGACTGCGCTTCTGCCGGAGATTCCGCCCGCGCCGGCACGCAAGCGGATGCCGGCTCTGACTCCGGCTATAGGGGAGCGCCGTGGTCGAGTTGCGCTCTTCGAGGGCTGCGTGATGCCCGAGTTTTTTGGGCGCGTGAACGATGCGTCGCGACTCGTTCTGTCGCGCGCGGGCTATGACGTCATCGTCCCGCAGAATCAGGGCTGCTGCGGCGCGCTCCAGGCCCATGCCGGAGATCTCGATTTTGCCCGTGGGCTCGCAGAGAAGAACGTGCACGTTTTTGGCGGTGAGCTGGGCGAGATCGACGCGATCATCGTCACCTCGGCAGGATGCAGCGCGGCCATGCGCGAAGCGGAACATTGGATTGGCGAAGCGGGCGGTACGCTCGCGAACGGTGTGCGCGATATCCTGGAATTTCTCGACGAGGTCGAGCTCGATCTCCCGATGACGCCGATTGCGCAGAGCCTCTGCTACGACGATCCCTGTCATCTAATCCACGCCCAAGGCATCGCGGCGGGACCTCGCCGATTGCTTGAGGCGATCCCTTCACTCGAGCTGATTCCTCACGCAAATCCCGAGGCATGCTGCGGCGCAGCCGGCATCTACAATCTCACGCAACCCGAAATGTCCAAGCGCGTGCTGTCGCCCAAGCTTGATTCACTGATCGCGGCGGGCCCAGATCTCGTAGCAACCGCTAATCCTGGCTGCGCTATGCAGCTCGAGTCCGGGCTCCGGGGGCGCGGTTTGTCGACGCGCGTCGTGCATCCGATCGAACTGCTTGAAGAAGCGACGCGTCCGTCCGAGTCTGCGTAGACCCGCCATCGGCGGCGCTATTGGCAGAGGCCGCTAATGGCATAGACGCTAGCGATAGAGAAATGCGTCGGGTGTTTCGCGCGGGGGTCGCCAACGCGGGAATGCGCCGAGTGTGAAGTCGCCGAGATTGCCTCGGAAGACGAGGTCGAAGGGGAGGAGCGAGTCGCGCCCGCGGACCATGCCGTAGCGCTCGCGAAGGCTCTGGTAGACGAATTGCGATTCGGCAGTGGCGCGCAGATCGGGAGTCTCCGTCACGCCGAGCCCCGCTCGTTCGAGGTAGAGATCACGGCTGGCATCCGCGGCCTGGCGGGCACCGGTATCGACGAGGCTATTGCGTTGTACCGCTTCGTCGAGCGCCGCCGCGATTCGGGCGAGTCGCTCCCTTGAGACACGTCGAACTCGCGGTTCGGCAGGCGTCTTGTCATCGCCCCCCTCCGCGATCAAAAGGATTTCAAGCACGCGACCGCCGCGGAGCAGAATCCCGTCCGCGTGGAGTTCGCCATCGGCGGGATCATCGTTCAGGAGTTTTGGACTCAACCCCAACCCGTTGCGACCCGCGACCGAGGGATTCTCCATCAAGAAATCGCGGGTGATGCGAATATGCTGTGGGCTCGCGTCCTGGAATTCAGCGCGAGCCATCATACCCGCAGTCTGGCCGCCCTCGGAGTCAGGGAATTCGCGCGCGACGCCTTCAAGGATCGAAGATTTTGAGTCGCGCCGATCGATGCGATCCACCCGGGCAAGCCGCGACTCAGCGGTTTTTTCGACGAGATCCTCTCGTTCGTCCGGATCGAAATCGTCAATCAGATCCGCGAGCCGTAGTGCCCGCCCCCATCGTTCCTGCCCTGACTCATACGCGTAAAGCCACTCGACGACGTCCTTCTGATCTTCGCCTTCGGGATAGCGAACGAGGTATCGGTAGCCCGCCAGCGCGGCGCCTCGTCCGAAATCGGGCCCGCCCGTCCACGGTGAAATCACGGCCCGGAGCGGTGCCATCACGATCGTCATGGCAATTGTTGGGGTATCGATCAGATAGGCGAGGGGCGCAGGCAGATTCGGGTAGCGTGGCCGATTGATCCATTCGCCAGCGAGGCGCCACGAAAGTTCTTCTCGTCGCCCGCCGCGTTCGAGTCTCCGAAACGCGCCATACGGATTCTGCCAAGCGTCCTCTTCGAGCGTCCGAGCGTGTCGCGTCATGGGATCATCGAAGTGCCGGGATTCGGAAAGTCGGGCGAGGCGCTTTCGGGATGCGGTCTCGGCCCCGGCCTCGTGCAGAGAAAGGGCGCGCAGGAATTCGATCTTGCCTTTCCCGTCCTCGCCCGCCGTCGCTGCTGACGCTGATGCGTAGTCGGCTGTAGTGGATGCGAACTCGACGGGGTCGATCGGACTTTGTAGAAGCCGCACAGCGAGGTCGCGCTCTGCCTGCTGGACCGCGGGCGGGCCGACGAGGCTTGTCAGCGCGAGCGCGCGGCGGCGCTCGAGTTGGGCGACTGTCTTCGCTGCTTGGGCTTCCCGCTTTTTCACACGCCGGCGAAGTCTGGTGTTTTGCTGCGGATGGTTATGAAGAAGCGCTCGGGCAGCCTCGGCGTGATGCAGCGCGAGCCGCGGCTCATCCGTTTTGAGTGCGCGTTCGGCTGCGCGAAGGCGGCGCTTGGCGAGGGTCTTCTCCAGCTTCACGAGGTCAAACTCAATCTGGCGTTCGAGCTTGGGTGTGAGTGGCGTTTCGGGATGAGCGGCGAGGAATTCCTGTCGCAGGACCAGGGCCTGGCGGCCCGTTACGGAAAGCGGCTCGGCATTCGAGAAGCCGGCAAGGTAATGGAGGATGCTATTGCCGAGTTGGTAGGGAGCGAGCACGAAGCCCGTGATCAGGCTGCTTCCGAGTGGCTCGGAGATCGTGTTGAACGTCCGCGCCCAGAGGCGATGCCAGCCGTCGAGATCCCGGCTGCGCGCGAGGCGGACGGGATCGTTGTCGATCATGCGGTCGAGGCGACCCTTAATCCGCGGGTCGAGACTGCCGCGGCTTTTCAGTGCGCGCGACGCGTCGCGATACGCGATTGGATCGTCGAGGGTGGCGTTTTGTAGATCGATTGCGAGAGGAACCAGGCGCTTGCGTTCTTCCGAGTCCGCAGTGTTCTCGACCGCGCGGAGTGCCGCGCTGACGGCGTGCGGGACGCTGGGCGTGGCTGCCAGACTCTTGCTGTCACCGGCGTTGGTGCTGGTGTTAGTGTTGGCGTTGGCTCGGGACGAGACGAGTGCGATGCGTGCGAGTTTGGCAGCCGCAAGGTCGGCGGCAGTCGGCAGACTCACCTGCGGCTTCGAGAGCGGTTCGAGAAGCTCTTCGACGACAACGGTCGGCGGTTTGACCGCGCAACCCGCGGCCAAAAAGGCCACGGCACAAGACGTCAGGAGCGTCGTCCGGAGTCCGCATCGCGCGGGAGCGCGGTTGCGGTTGCGGTTGCGAGTGCGCTGCTGCGGAGATCTAGCGGTCAAAGCGATCTGCATCGACGGTGAGCGTGAGGGCAAGGAAAGCTTCGAGACTGCGTGTCGCTTCAAGCTTTTCGGAGCGACCGTCATGGCTTGCGACGAGTTCAAAGAGTTGGATGGCCGCTTCGACGAGCTCGCGGAACTTGGGTGGGTCGAAGCTCAGGCTCTCGGGTGGGATGGCGGCGAGATATTCGCGCGCGAGGAGAGCATGAAAATCTGCCAGGCGAAGCAAGTGACGAAGGCGATTCTTACTTGCGCCGTGGCGCGTCGCAACGCGCTGTAATTCTTGAAGCGCGATCAGCGTTCCGTCTTGAAAGACCGGCCGCAGGTCCACGAAATATTGCGCGCGGGTCTGGTCGGCGCGTTCGATTTCTTCTTGGACGAGGAAGCGGTAATGCGATTCACGCACTTCTTCGAGGAGGATCGAAAGCTGTGTGACACGTTCGTCGAGATCAACGCGAACTTGGTCGGGATCGAGACCGCGGGGCCGGCCGCCGCCGTCGGCGAGGGGGTCCACGAGATCGATTCCGATTCGGGAGGCGAGGTGCAGGCGATCGCAAATCGCAGCGCTCTCGAGGGCGGTTTCGGCGAGTTCATTCGAGAGCTTGGCGCTTTGGCGGTATTGCTGAGCAGCCAGATCGAAGGCGCGCAGTCGTTCGAGGGCGCGGGCCTTGGCGAAGAAGATGGCGGAGTCGAGATAGCCGCTGCGGAGTGCTTCTGCTTCGGCGCGCTGGAGGCTTTCAAGGCGGAGCAGGGAGGCGCGGTAGACGTTGCGTCCGCTGAAGTCGTTGGCGGGGGGGAATCGGTAGGTATCGTCGGGGATGTGGCGGCGGAGTACTGCGACGGTTTCGAGGACACCTTCGGTCGGGCTGTAGATCGCTTCTTCTTGTTTGGACGAGAACGTGCTGCAGCCGATCAACGCGAAGATGAGGATCAGAGCAAGGGCAAGATTGACCCGTGCGGCCGCGGGCGCGCGGAGAAGCAGAACCACGATGCTAGCTGCTGCTTCCGCCGCGGCGTTCGCGGCGCGCGCGCTTGGCCTTGCCGCCCGAACGACGCGTGGCCACAGCATTCAGCATCTTCTCCGTCGCGATGATCGCGGCGGCGAGCTGGTCGGAGTCGACGCCTAACGTCGAGAAAGTTTCGCCGACCTTGTGCCGGCTGGCTGGGCCCACCTTTTCGATGCGCCATGTCACTGTGGTCTCGACGAGTGCGCCGGTGCGGCCGCCCGGCGGGATCCGCACGCGGTAGTCGGCGAGGATCGGCACCTCGATCGCGAGTTCTTTCGCGGCCTTCTTGAGTGCGTTCATGAACGCGTCGTAGCCACCGTCGCCGCTGGCCTCGCCCTTTTCGATCACGCCTTTGTAGGCGAGGGCGACCTGGGCTTTCGGCGGTTCGCCGCTCGCGACGTCGACGCGGTAGCTCTCGATCTTTACGAGCTGGTCGGCCGGGGTCTTGAGCACGTCGGCGATGAGGTAGGGGAGATCGGCGGGGCTGACGATGTGTTTTTTGTCGCCGAGGTCGACGATGCGCTGGAGGACGAGGTCGCGATGATCGTCGGGGAGTTCGATGCCGAGCTGGGCCAGATTATGGTCGAGCGAAGCCTTTCCTGAGAGTTTGCCGAGTGCGTATTGGCGGGCGCCGCCGAAGCGTGCCGGCATGAGTTCCGTCGCGTAGAGGCCGCCTTTGGCGTCGCCATCCGCGTGGATGCCTGCCGTTTGGGTGTAGACGTCGCGGCCAACGATGGGGGTGTTGGCCGAGAGCTCTTTGCCGGAAAAAGTCGCGACCATGCTGGACAGGGCGGTCAGACGTTTTTCCTGCACGGCTGTGCGCGCGTCGCTGTGGTCGTGGATTGCTGCCACGACTTCCGCGAGGGAGGTATTGCCTGCTCGTTCGCCCATTCCGTTCACGCTGGTGTGGACACCGCGTGCGCCGGATTGGATCGCAGCCAAACAATTAGCGGTCGCCAACCCATAGTCATTATGGCCGTGGTACTCGAAATCGACGGCGGGGAAGGTGGCGGTCATCAGGCCGACGAAGCGCGTCACGTCGTCCGGGGCGAAGATCCCGAGAGTGTCGGCGAGGTAGATCCGCGCGACGCGAAGCTCGCGGAGCTGCTGCACCATCGCGAAGACATAGTCGAAGGAATCGCGGACGCCGCTGGACCAGTCTTCCAAATAAACGTTTACGGTCAGGCGCTTACGGCGGGCGTACCGGATTGTTTCCGAGACCCTGGCGCGATGTTCCTCGGGGGTGAGGCCGAGCTGCTGGACGCAGTGTTTCTCGGAGCCCTTGGTCAGCAGGTTGATCACCTTGCCGCCGGCATCCGCGATCCAGTCGACGGATTTTTTGCCGTCGCAGTAGCCGAGCATCTCCACGCGCTGGATCTGGCGGGCTTTTCGGGCCCATTTCGTGATCGCTTTGGCGCCTTCGAGCTCGCCGGCGGAGACGCGAGTCGAAGCGATCTCGATTCGGTCCACTTCGAGGTCGGCCAAAAGCATCCGCGCGAGCTGAAGCTTCTCCTCGGGCGTGTAGGAGACGTTGGGTGTCTGCTCACCGTCGCGGAGCGTCGTGTCCATGATGGCGACATGACGCGTTTCGCGGGCGGAGACCCCGGCGTTTCGGGTGCTTTTTCGGGTACTTGCGCTCTTGGGGACGGCGGTCATCGGATTGTCTTGGCCTGCGGAGGCCCGGGTGGGGCGTCGCGGAAGAATAGGGGGGAGATGAGGAATCGAGTGAAGGAGGCCGATCTTACCCCGCGGCGCGGGGCCGTGCGACCGGGCCCGCCCGCAGGGAGCCGCGTCATCTTGACTCAGGACAGGGGTCAGACTGCTACTCTGCGCGCCTTCGGGGCAAGATGCCGCCCCTCGTATCGTAGATCTTGATAGATCGAAGGAGCAGCAGTTTGGATTCGACCCTCGTCGAGGTCAGTGAGAACCAAGTGGGGCAGCGCCTCGATCGGTTTTTCGCCGACCGGCTATCGATCTCCCGGGCGCGCGTCCGGCATCTGCTTGAGGTTGGCCAGGTCTCGATCAGCGGCCGGACTTTGTTGGCCTCGGATAAATCGCGGATGACCGCGGCCGGCGAGCAATTTGAAGTCCAGGGCGCCCTCCGCGCCGAAGACGATACGCCGAAACCGCGTCCCGATCTCGACCTTGCGATCATCGAAGATCGTGCGGGATTTCTCGTCGTGAACAAGCCGGCGGGAATGGGAGTGCATCCCCTTCGTCCGGATCAGGAGGACACGGTGCTGAACGCCGTGATCGCTCGCTATCCCGAGATCCTCGGGGTCGGCGAGGCAGGTCTTCGCTCGGGGGTACTTCATCGCCTTGATGTCGACACGACAGGCGCCCTCATCTTCGCAAAAGACGAGGCGCATTGGAAACGGTTTCGCGGCGCCTTTACAGAACATCGCGTCGACAAGCACTATCTCGCCCTGGTCAAGGGCCGAATAGAACGCCGCAAGCGAATCGACCTTCCCCTCGTCACAACCCGCCATTCACCGGCGCGGGCCGAAGTGAAAGAAGGCGGCCGTTCCTGTCGTCAGCGCGTCGCGCCCGTAAAAATCTTCGCCGACGCAACGCTCGTCGAAATTCGACTCGAGACGGGCTTCATGCATCAGATCCGCGCGACGATGGCGCATCTCGACCATCCGTTGTTAGGTGATCAGCAATACGGGCCCGAAGACGGGAGTCATCGCGCCGCCGCGAGTCGGCAAATGCTGCATGCGACGAGACTGGCTGTGGATGAACTTGACGTGAGTGTTGGGCCGCCTGCCGACTTCGAGACAGTCCTTGCGTCGCTTGGTCCTGCGGATCCCGACCGCCCCTAGCTTTTTCGTTATGAAAACTGGGCATTTGCCATACTTGGTCGCCGGGCTCGCCCGGCGCGGCTATCTGGGGATCACTCCTTAGGACGCGCTTGGACATGTAAGACGGTGCTTTGCGGTGAATCCCTGAGGTCATTTCGTGACGGACTAGCCCAACGTTGTCGTTGGCGTGCGACTGGAATTTCCCGCGCGCGGTCAAGGATCTGCATTTCATGCCCTTGGATGGTGAGCCCCTTCCCGATCGACGGCCCGATGTTTCCGTCTCGAAAGACGGAGGGCAGGGAAATACTTCAGTTTGCCCGCTCACCGGGCTCCCGGACCGGGAGGCGCTCATGCTGTGCCTTGCTGCCGCGGTTTTGGCTGCGGGGCGCTCAAGGGCCGGTCCAACTCTTGTTTCGGTTCGCCTGCGTTCGCTCCGTGAAATCGAGGCCCGCTTAGGCTCCGAAGCAAGGGATGAGGCAATCCGGACCTTGTCAGATCGCCTTCGCGAATTCATTAGACCTGGCGCATTTTTGGCTCGGACGGGCGGCGAGCAATTCGCGATTCTGCTTGAAGTGGCGGAGGACGTTCTCGAAACCGAGAATCGGCTGGGTCGAATTCTAGAGGCATTGCATTTACCGCTCGAAATCGGTGCCGAATCAGTTTCCGTGCAGAGTTGGGCCGGGGTCGCGCGGTTTCCAGAGGGCGGGCGCGAGTCTGTACTACTGATGCTCAATTCCGAGGCCGCTTTGCTCATCGCGCATGAGCAGAACGTGCCCTACCGATTTTGGTATGACGGGCTCGGCGAGTCGGCGCAGGAGAAGAAAAGTCTCGAAACAGATCTGGCTGAGGCGATCGAACATGATCAGCTTGAGCTGCATTTTCAACCTCTGGTGGACGCGGGCACGGGGGAAATCCAAGGGATGGAAGCGCTGGCCCGGTGGCGGCGTCCCGGGTACGGGTGGGTTCCGCCGCTCGAGTTCTTTCCGGTGGCGCAGGCATGCGGACTCCTTGAAGCGCTCGAGGAATGGGTCCTGCGCCGTGCGGCTTCGATTCATTCGGATTGGCGAAGGCGAGGGATTTCGCGCGGTCGGCTTTCCATTAACTGCGTCCCTTCGTTTCTGGCGCGGCCGTCCTTCGCTCCGATGGTGCTCTCAATCTTGGACCTGCAGGGCTTGGATGGTCATGCCGTGGAGTTCGAAGTTGCGGAGAATAGTCTTGGCGCGGGTTCAACAGTCCGAATCGAGTCACTCAAGTCGCTGCGCGAGAACGGAATGCGGGTCGCGATCGATAATTTTGAGTGGGGGCATCTCAGCGAGCGACAGTTGGCCGAATTGCCCGTGGATCGACTCAAGATCGCGCGTGAATGCGTGGCGCGTTCGGCCGTGCAGGCGGGCGACGGCAGGACCGCGCTTTCGATCATCCAGGTCGCGAAGGATCTTGGCCTCGATGTCAGTGCGGAAGGCGTCGAGACCGCAGCGCAGCGAGACTTTCTGGTTGCGAGCGGCTGTCGCGTCATGCAGGGCTTCTTTTTCGCCAGGCCCATGACCCCGCTCGATGCCGCGGTCCTGCTTCGCCGGGGCAGTATCGACTTCTGACGCCCCTCTTGAGGCATCCGTTGGCGGGGGGCCCCCGCCGCCTCTCCCGCCTCTCCTGCCGCTTCTCCCGCGCCGTCGCGCTTGCTTTCGGCGTTTATCGAGCGCGTCTATAATGCGTTTAGCCATGACTAAAACAAGAGCGACGACGCGCGGCCGAGCAAAGAAGGTTCTATCCGAGGCGATTGATTTTCTCATAAAAGCGCATCGGGTTGTGATCGGGGAGCAGGAAGGCCGCGCGCACGCGAAGACGATCGATGAGATCCGCTGGCTGGCCACGCGAATGAGGGATCGGTACACGTCTGCCGACGAAAAGAAGCTGGTGGCGAAGCTTCGTCGCATGAGCGTGTCACAGCTGCATGAAATCGCGCGGGCTTTCACTCTGCTCTTCTGGCTCATGAACGTGGCCGAGGGACGACAGCTGGAAGCGGGCCGGACGAAGACCGAGAGCGAAAGTCTGAAGGAACTTTTTAAGCGCCTTAAGAAGGCCGGGATATCGGCGAAGCAAGTCGCTCAATCGGTTGCGGGCTTAAAGGCGACGATTGTCTTGACGGCTCATCCGACGGAAGCGCTGCGCTGGAGTATTCGCGAAACGCTTAGCCGGATCGACGGACTTTTGTCGGACCGCGAAGAGGCGGATGACGCCGAACGCTTCGAAGTCGAAGAGGCTTTGCTCGCAGAAATTACGGGACTCCTTCTTTCAACAACACTGCGCACTCGACAGCCGACGCCCCTTGATGAAGTGGGTTATGCGATTCACGTGCTTCAGGAAGTGCTCGTGCATTCGGTGCCCGAAGTCACTTCGCGACTGATTACTGCGTTTCGCGAGGCATATGGTGAAGAGGCGTTGGCGAAGCAGAAGGATTTTGAGGCGCATGCGCGTCAGAGTCTTTGTCTCGGCTCCTGGATAGGCGGCGACCGCGACGGGAATCCCTTCGTGACCGCGGAGATCACGGCCGAGGCGGTTCGGCTCTACCGCAGCGCGATTTTGCGACACTACCAAACGCGGATTCAGCCGCTGGTTGATCAGCTGACCATCTCAAATCTGCGGCGACCGATTTCGGCGGCGCTTGAGGCTTCGATCGTTGCTGATATCGGGGAACTGCCTGAACTCGAAGCGCGCTTCACGGGCCGAAATGACTCAGAGCGATATCGGCTCAAACTGAATGCAGTCGCGCTTCGGCTGGAGGCGACGCTTGAAGAAGACCTTGCGCGCAATCGCGGGACGGGTGCCGGGGCGAACGCGCGCAAGGGCTATCTCGAAGCGCATGAGATGTTGCATGACCTCGACTTAATCCGAGAGAGCCTCGTCGAGGCCGGCGGCGATCGCCTCGCAAAGGCCCGGCTTGCTGATCTGATCGATGAACTCGGGTCCTTCGGTTTTGATTTCGTCGCGCTCGATGTGCGCCAGAACCAATCGAAGCATAGACAGGCGAGTGCTGAGCTGATCTGCCCCGTCGACGGTCCTCTTGAATCACTCTCACTTTCGGCGCAGCGCGGCTCCCTCGAAGAAGTCGTGGAGGCGAAAGAGGCCTTGGCGATTCCGAAGGCGGGGCTTTCTGAAGACGCACGGGAGGTGATTGATACACTTTCTTATGTCGCTTCTCTTCCTCTGCCCAAGGGGGGTCGCTCGATTCAGGACCTCGTGATCAGCAATACGGAGAACGCGGTGCCGGTGCTCGAACTGCTGGCGCTCTGTCGGCAGGTGGGTCTCGTGCGTCCGCATGCGGAGTCCGGGTTCGAAAGCGACGTCAATATTGTGCCGCTCTTCGAATCGATTGAGAGCCTCCGCGGTGCGCTGATTTCGATGGACCGCCTTTATCGCTCGAAGACCTATCGCCGGCAGCTCAAGGCTCGCGGCATGCGCCAGCAGATCATGCTCGGCTATTCCGACTCCATGAAAGATGGTGGTTATCTTGCGGCTTGCGCTGCCCTTGAAGAGGTTCAGCGCGGCCTCGCCGCTCAGGCGAAAGCGGAAGGCATAGCGCTCGAGTTCTTCCACGGTCGAGGCGGCACGATCGCTCGCGGTGGTGGCCCGACGCATCGTGCGATCCTGGCACAGCCCGAAGGCACGGTGAGCGGCCGCATTAAGCTGACCGAACAGGGCGAAGTCATCGCCTCCAAATACGGTACACGCAGCTCGGCGGTGTTTCATCTGGAACAGATTCTCGCCGCAACGCTCGAGGCTTCGGTTGGGAGCGATCTGCCCGGGCGAGGCAAGGAACCTTCCTCTGCCTGGCGTGCGGCGCTGGTCTCGCTTGCGGATGGATCTCGGGCGGCGTATCGCTCGTTAGTTTATGAGACCGAAGGCTTTGTGGACGCGTTTTATGAGATGACGCCGATTCAGGAGATTTCGGAGCTCAATTTGGGGAGCCGACCTGCTAAACGGACGAACACAAGAGCGATTTCGAACCTGCGCGCGATTCCCTGGACCTTCTCATGGAATCAGACACGGATTCTTTTGCCGAGTTGGTACGGCGCGGGTTCCGGCGTAGAGGCTTTCTGTCAGGAATTTCCGGGTGGGCGCGATAAGGCGATGGCGCGGCTTCAGACGATGTATAAACGATGGCCCTATTTCCGGACCGTGATCGATAATTTGGAACAGGTGCTGGCGAAGACGGATCTGCATATCGGTAAGCGTTATGCGGAGCTCGCGCGCGAGGTGGAATGCGCGTCGGAGGTCTTTTTGAGGATCGAGGACGAGTTTGGCAAGACGCTCCGCGCAGTTCGCGATATTTCGGGAGAGCGCGTGCTGCTGGCGCGAGATCCGGGCCTGCGTGAGGCGCTGGATCAGCGCACACCCTACCTCGACATCCTGTCATACCTGCAGGTCGAATTGCTAGAGCGAAAGAAGACCGGGCGAGGGGTGGAGAGCGGAGGCGACGATAAAGGTCGCCTAGATCGTGCGATTCATATCACGATCAACGGGATTGCCGCGGGACTTCGAAATACCGGTTAGGCGACTCGGTCCGGGTTTTTCCGCACCAGACCTACGCAGAACCTACGCAGAACCTACGCAGAACCTAAGTCGGATCCGAATTGGACCTAAGTCGGGATCGTGTCCATCCCGCCGCGGAGCGCTTCGAGTGTGCGGCTATACATGCCGGTCTTGAGCTTGCGCATGGCTTCGTCGGCTTTAGAGGCGAGGCTTGCCGCCAACTCGATCGACTTCGGAAGGACTTCGCTTTCCGGCGCGGCTTGATCCACGATGCGCGCTGCCACGGCGGCGTCGGCGCCGTAGCGGGTGCCGGTCACGATCAGGTCATGGGCTGTTTGATGGGGAACACGGGCCTGGATGATCGCGGTCATGCCGGGATGGAGTGGCGCTTTCAGGTCGATTTCCGGCATGCACCAATAGCCGCGCTCGCTCCGCATGATGCGGTAATCATGGGCGAGCGAGAGCTGGGCGCCGGCACCGAAGGCATGGCCATTCACGGCGGCGACGGTAATCGCGGGGAAGGTCAGCACGCGGGCCATCAGGCCGAGCACGTTCGGGATGTACGTCTCACGCTCTTCATGGGTCGCTTCGCTGAGCAGCCATTCCAGGTTGAGTCCGTTCGAATAGAACTTGCCTGTGCCCGTCGTGACGAGCGCGGCAGGGTTCCCCGCCGCTTCAACCTCGTCGAGTGCCTCGTTCCAAAGCGCCAGATTCGCGGGCGTGAAGCGGTTCTCGGGGGCATCGAATCGAAGGACGAACACGTCGCCCTCGCGCGAGAGATCAATCATGGAAGGATTTCCTTTTCGGACTTGATCTGGCTCATGGCTGTATCGAGCTCAGGACCGTAGCTGGCTCAGGACTTCATTTGAAGGTTCATGGCCAGCGCTTTGGAGTCTTCCGCGTCCTGAATCAAGCCCCCCTGCATTTGGATCCGGGAGAGATTGGTATGCGAGAGAGGATCGTCGGGGTCGAGCTCGACGAGCTTTTCTGCGGCTTTGATCGCTGCGTCGATATCGCCCTTTTTCGCGAGGGCCATTGAAAGGCCGTTCCAGGCGATCGCGAGCGTCTCATCAGTGGCAATCGCCTCGCGGTAGCGCGCGATCGCGTCATCGAGCTCGCCCTTCACGAAGAACCCGAAGCCCTCTTTGTAGAGCGTCTTTGCGGGGCTCTGGCTGGTGGCTGTGGTGCTGGCTGTGGTGCTGGCTGTGGTGCTGGCTGTGGTGTTAGCCGCGTCGGTGCTGGCCGAAGCGGACTCGGGATTTTCGTTCGTTTCATTCTCAGGCATGGCATCAATCTCCTCGGCTCGCGAGTATACTCACGACCCGATGGAGATCCGTACACTCGTTGGCATGAACAGGCGGAAAGTCGCCGAATTTCTCGACGGCTGGCCCCTGGCTGGGGGCTGGACTGCGGGGGATCGCTTTCGGCAGCACGCCGAATCCGATCCGACCTGGTCGGAAGATAACGTTTTCGTGGCCCTTGAGCAGGGTGAGCTGCTTGGCACGGTCTCGATTCTGCCGCGCCGACTCCAGATTCTGGGCCATGCAATTCCGACCGGCGGGCTCGGGAGTCTGTACACGGCGTCGGGAGTGCGCGGCCGCGGGATTGCGAGCGAGCTGCTCGAGCGTGCCTGCGACGCGATGCGCTCGCGAGGGCTGGAACTCTCAGTCGTTTTCCCGGTGGGCCCGCTGGCGACGCCTGGGTTTTTCGAGAAACGGGGCTGGTACGGCTGGGGCGGGCAGCAGACGATCCTGCGGCGTGACGAATCCGCGCCCTCGCGGCAGAGCGGCGAGTCCGAAGATCAGATCCTGCTTGAGGCGGTTCTGCCGGGCGATGCGCGTGCCCTTCAATCGGTGAAGTCGATTCATGCTGCGTATGCGGCGAGCCGGAGCGGGTCGGTGATTCGCGACGACGCGCTCTGGGAGGCCTGCTTTTCTCTCAGGCAAGCGCCGCGCGAGGAATTTTGGATCGCGCGCCGCGGCGGCCTCGCGGTGGCCTACGCCCGGGCCTCGATCGTGGAGGATGTCCTTACGATCACGGAGCTGGGCCGATTTGAAGATGGCGGCGGGGCGCTGGCGCGTCTGATTGGAAGCCTCCTTGAACCGCTCGAGAACGATCCGCTGATTCCCGCGAATTGGGCAGAGGGTTCCTTGGGTTCGGCGGGTTCCGATTCGACGGATACAACGGAATCCATGCCGCCCACGTCCGAGGCCACGGAAGGCGGCGCGAAGTTGATTCCGTTCAGGCCTGCCGGGCGGGCTCAGAAGGGCCGCAAGGCCTCGGTGCTTCCTTCGATGACGAGCGCGCAATTGCGTTCCTTCGCGGTCTTGCCGACTTTCGATGATATCGGTTTGACAGTGGCGCTCGAGCATCGCGGGATTCTTTCACATCCGCTGGACGATTCCCGCGCGGGACTTCGCTGCGTGAACTTGATCGGTTTGGCATCTCGCCTCGACGTCGACCTTCTGCCGGATGAGGATGGCCCGCGATTTCTCCAGAGAATTCTGCCGCCGGATGCGATGGTCTTCTGGCCTGCCGATCGCTTCTGATGCAATTCGAACTTGAGACAGACGAGCGGCCTCGCCTTCCGGCGGAGGCCCCGGCAGATGCACGGGCGCATACCGAAGAGCTTGCGCCCTACGTCGTCCGCGAGAGCGGCGTGCACGGTCAGGGTGTTTTTGCGCAGACGCCGATTCGCAACGGTGAGCAGGTGGGTCGCTTCGAAGGCGTTCCGACGCAAGAGAACGGAACCTATGTGCTCTGGATCGTCGATGAGGACGAGAATGATCTCGGCATCGAGGGTACGAATGCGCTTCGATTTCTGAATCATGCCGATGCGCCTAACGCGGAATTCGCGGGGCAGGACCTATATGCGATTTGCGATGTGGAGCCGGGGGCCGAGATCCTGATCCACTACGGCGAAGGCTGGGAAGATCACGAGTCATAGGGGTCCGCCCGATTAGCGGCGCGTTCCGTGATGAAAGCGAGGCGGGTGCCGCCTCAAGGAGAGACTTATGTCAAAGAAACGAAATCAGAATGCAGTGACAGGTTGGGCCCGAATGGGCGGGATGCTTTTGCTGGTGAGCTGGGCGCTTGGCTGTGGTGGGAAAATGCCGGAAGACCTGGGCGCAACGGATGGACGCCTCGGCGGATGCCCTGAGTCGCCGAATTGTGTTTCGAGCTTCGCCACGGATGAGGGGCATCAAATCGCGTCCTATACCTTGGTCGGAAAAGCTTCTGCTGCCTGGTCGGGGCTGAGCTCATTTCTTGCTGCGCGCGACGATGTCGAAGTGATTAAGGACGAGAGCAGCTACGTGCATGCGGTCTTTACGACGGCGCTCATGCGCTACCGCGACGACGTGGAATTTTTGCTTCGCGCGGATGCGAATGAAATCGCCGTTCGGTCTGCTTCTCGAGTGGGCTACGGCGATATGGATGCGAATCGAAATCGCATCGAAGAGATCCGCGCGGCGCTTGCGGCGGAGGGTCTTGTGGCGGCAAGCAGCGCAAACTAGCGCGGGTTAACGACGGCAGATCAGCACCATCGTCGCGCCTTCGCCGCCCAAGTTTCGCGGCGCGGGCGCGAAGGCGAGAACGGATTCTGCACAAGGGCGCTTGGAGAGCCAGCCGGGCAGCGCTTCTTTGAGAACGGTTTCGCCACTCCCCGAATGTTTGCCGTGGCCATGCACGATGAGAACACAGCGCAGGCCGCGCGCGCGCGCGCTTCCCAGCCGCTTTGCCACCAGGTGGCGGGCTGCATCGCGGCGGACGCCATGCAGATCGATGCGCTCATCGGGGGCGGGCTCACCGCGGCCGAGCCCGAACAAGGTGATATCGGAGACGCCGTCCGCTGCGGCGCGGGATCGGTCCGCGGGATCGGGCCAGCGGAAGGCTGCGATCCGACTCGTTCCGGTGGCCGCGTCGGGGCCTGAAGCGCTGCGAACGCCTTGAATGCTTTTGGCACCCAAGGACCGCGCGACTGCAGGCGAGGCCGCGGGAGGGACGGCGACGCGCTGTGGCCCCGGTTGGATGCGCCGCGTATCGCTCATCAGGTCCGCGAAACTCGCCGCTTCCTCATCTTCGACTGAATCGTCCGCGTCCGTCCCGTCTGGTGGGCCCGTGCCTTTGGGGCCGCGGCCTTTTTGATTTTTGCGACTCAAGGCGTGGGTCTCTGCGCTGCGCGAGCGGAGGATTCGTCGGTCACGCCCAGGAGCTTCAGCGCTTTGCGGGTCGAGCCGGCGTGTGCGAGTTCGAGCAGCGCCGCAGGCTTAACCCAGCGATGGGCGACATAGCCGTCTCGTTGAACGCGCGATTCAGGTGCGATCGCGCTGCGAAAAATCTCGAGCTTGAGTCTCCTATGCGTGAAGAGATGCTCGATTTGGCCGACGGACTCGGAGCGCAAGATTTCGATGCCGACACGTTCGCGTAGGACGCGGGCGACGTGTTCTTTGCCTTCTTGTTTCGGCTCGATATCTCCGCCCGGAAGTTCCCAGAGCCCCGCCATTAACCCTTCTTCAGGACGGCGCACGACGAGGATCTTGCCGTCTCGCTCGACCCAGGCTGCGACGGATCGCATCTTGGTTTGCTTGGTCC
Organism: Myxococcota bacterium; assembly: GCA_041690055.1. Classification (GTDB taxonomy): domain Bacteria; phylum Myxococcota_A; class UBA9160; order UBA9160; family UBA4427; genus UBA4427. The sequence goes on from JBDNFB010000162.1 coordinate 23,404, forward strand.
GTTTTTTCTTGATCGGCAGACTTTGCGCATCGCCCTGGGCATGCGCGTCGCAGGATTTCCGAACTGGGCAGGCAAGGCAATGCGGATTCTTCGGCGTGCAGAGCGTGGCGCCGAGCTCCATCAGGGCCTGATTCAGATCGCCCGGTCGAGGGCCGACAACAAGGTCGCCTGCGACCGACCACATGCGGTCGACGACGTGTTTCGCGGCGCTGTCCTCACGGATGCCGAGGAGCCGCGCGAACACGCGAATCACATTGCCGTCGACGAGGGGTTCCTCGCGATCAAATGCAATCGAAGCGACGGCGCCTGCGGTGTAGCGGCCGATGCCTTTCAGTTCTTGAAGACCCGCCGCGGTTTCGGGGATCTTTCCGTCATAATCGGTGACGACGGTTTCCGCGGCGTGCTTGAGATTACGTGCGCGAGAGTAGTAGCCGAGACCTGTCCAGACGGCGTAGACGTCGTCGATCTCGGCACTCGCTAGGCTGGCGACGTCGGGAAACCGTTCAAGGAACCGCTCCCAATACGGGATCACCGTATCGACGCGCGTTTGCTGGAGCATCGCTTCGGAGATCCAGATCGCATAGGGGTCGCTCGTACGCCGCCACGGCAGATCGCGCCGATTGGCGTCATACCATTTTAGGAGCGGTGCGCGAATCGGGCGCAAATCGTCGCTATGCGATTGCGTCGCCTTCTTTGCTGTGGTTTTGGCTGCGGTCTTGGGTTTCTTCGCGCTCGGCATGAGGGGCTGAGAATAGAGTCTTCAGAGCAGGACGGGGAGAATTCGTTCGAGGCGGATCTCGCGGCGCAGTACGCGCGCCGAGAGGGCGTGTATTTCGACGCCGTTCTGAGCCGCCTCGCGCAGGGTCTTTGCGTAGGCAGGGTCGATTTCATCGGCGGGCGCAACGGAGTCGGCGTCGGCTCGCTGCACGATATAGAGAAGTGCCGCGCGCTCTCCCTGCGCGGTCCGTGCCACTAAATGCTCGAGATGGCGCCGTCCTCGGGTCGTGATGGCATCGGGAAAGCTCGCCCGCCGCTCTTCGCAAAGCGTGACGCTTTTGACCTCGAGCCAGCACGGCGCTTCATGCTCGGCGTGTCCCGATAGCCGGAAATCGAAGCGCGAACCCTCTGGCGTGCTCACCTCGCGCTCGACCTTCTCATATCCGGCGAAGGGTGAGTAGGCCCCCACCGAGAGCGCAGACTCCGCGACCTGATTCGCCTTCGCCGCATGTAGGCCCACCCAGACTCGGCCCACCCGAATCATCTCGAGAGTCTGCTTGAGTTTGCGTTTGGGATTATCGTGCGTCGAGCAGCGCACGGCCGAGCCCGGCGCCTTGGTGCCGGACATGGCCCCAGGGTTCGGGCAATGCACTGTGAGCTCGGACCCATCCGGCAGCTCGATGTCGGCAAGGAAGCGCTTGTAGCGGCGGATCAGCTTGCCCTCGAGTTCAGCCTCGATGGGGTGAGCGACAGGTGTGAGCGTGGGCATGAACGTTCAGTCTATCGAAGGACGGGACGGCCCACCCTGGTTCTTGTCCCCGGCCCTCGCCTGCGGTCGTTGGCTCTGGCCGTTCGCTTCGCCCTTTAACTCTGCCCTCTAGCTTTGCCCTCCAATTCTCACCGTTGACTCCGCCCGCGCAGGAAGCGAAGGTTCGCTGATGCATGACGGCTTAACGCGCTTGATTCTCGTTCGACACGGAGAGACCTCGGGGCAGTCGAGCATCCGCTACCACGGCGTAACTGATGTGCCGCTTTCGGAGCTCGGCCGCGAGCAGATTCGCGGCGCAAGGGAGCGGATTCCGGGCGAGACGTATGACGTGGTTTGGGCGAGCACGCTTTGCCGTTCATGGGAAGCCGCGCGGATCATTGCCCCGCATGCTCCCATTCGCCTCGAGTTCGACTTTCGGGAAATCGATTTTGGGAATTGGGAGGGACTCACGCGAGAGGAGATCGAAGCGGTCGACCCTGAGGGTTATGTCGAATGGCAGGTGAGCGGTGCAGAATTTCATTTCCCGGGCGGCGAGTCACGCGCCGCGTTCAGGACGCGCATCGCCCGCGGATACGAACGCCTCGTCGGGAGCGGAGCGCGATCCGCGCTGGTCGTCGCGCATAAGGGCGTTGTCCGAACGCTCCTCGAGTTCGCCACAGGCTTTACGCTCGCGCCCGAGCATCCCGCCCTCGCCGCAGTCATTCACGCTTCCCGCAATGCGAGTGGAGTCTGGACGACGGGCCGGAAGGGGAGCGACTCGAGCTGCGGCGAAGAACCGCTCGGTATTCCGATTGAGCCCAGTCCGTCGATCACAAAGACCTAACGCATTTTCAGGCAGCACCTGTACGAATTGCCTGAACAACGCCGCTTAGACAACGCCGCTTAGACAACGCCATAGGCAAGCATGGCGTCCGCAACCTTGATGAAGCCGCCGATATTCGCGCCCTGCACGTAGTTGATGAAGTCGCCGTCCTTGCCATGAGTCTCGCAGGTCCCGTGAATATTCTTCATGATGTCGAGCAGTCGCTTATCGACCTCTTCGCGGGACCATGATAGGCGCATAGTGTTCTGAGTCTGCTCGAGGCCACTGACCGCGACGCCGCCCGCATTGGCTGCCTTCGCGGGGCCAAAGAGGATTTTCGCGTCGAGGAAGACGTTGATCGCTTCGATCGACGAAGGCATGTTCGCGCCCTCGGAGACAAGCTGACAGCCGTTCTTTACGAGCGTTTTGGCTTCGTCTTCGTTGAGTTCGTTCTGCGTGGCGCAGGGGAACGCGAGGTCACAAGGCACGCCCCAGGGCCGCTGGCCTTTGTGGAATTCGCCGCCCCATTTCTCAACGTATTCCGAGATGCGGCCACGTCGCTGCGTTTTCAGCTCGACGATCCATGCGAGCTTTTCCGCGTCGATGCCGTTCGGGTCGTGAATGAAGCCTCCGGAATCGGAAAGCGTGACAACCTTGCCGCCAAGCTGATTGATTTTCTCCGTCGTGTACTGTGCGACGTTGCCCGATCCAGAGACGAGGCAGGTCTTGCCCTTGATGTCCTCGCCGCGGGTCCCGAGCATCTCGCGCGCGAAGTACACACAGCCATAGCCCGTCGCTTCCGTGCGAATCAGCGATCCGCCGAAGGCGAGGCCCTTGCCCGTGACCGTCCCCGTGAACTCATTCGCGAGGCGCTTGTACTGGCCGAAGAGGTAGCCGACCTCGCGCGCGCCGACGCCGATATCGCCCGCCGGGATGTCGGTCTGTGGACCGATATGGCGAAAGAGCTCGGTCATGAAGCTCTGGCAGAAGCGCATGACTTCGGCATCGCTCTTGCCCTGCGGATTGAAGTCCGAGCCGCCCTTGCCTCCGCCCATCGGAAGGGTCGTGAGCGAATTTTTGAACGTTTGCTCAAAACCGAGAAATTTCAGGATCGAGAGGTTCACGCTCTTGTGAAAGCGCAGGCCGCCCTTGTATGGGCCGATCGAGTTGTTGAACTGAACGCGAATGCCCCGGTTAACCCGGACATGATTATTGTCGTCGGTCCAGGCGACGCGGAACAGGATGACGCGATCGGGCTCGCTCATGCGGCGCAGGATCTGCGCATCCTTATAGGCCTGCTTGTCCTCGAGGAAGGGCACTACATCTCGCGCGACTTCATGCACGGCCTGATGGAACTCGGGCTCGTTGGGATTGCGGCGCCTGAGCCCGCTCATGAAGCGTTCGATATAGGCGTCTGCCTGCGCCTGCTGAGCCTTCGAGAGTGGCATCTCATTCTCCTGCGCCCGGCTTGCGCGGGGTCGCTCGTTTCGGGGTCATGTTCTTGGTCGGGGTCGGGGTCGCGCGAGGACGTACGGGTATCTTGGATGCGTCTTGGTCTTCGAGGTTATCCCGAGAGTGTAGCTAGCGGCAATTTCGGGCCGGAACTGTGGGCTTCTTCTCAGTCCTCGTCAGTTTCCCGAAGTTTGGCGAGTACGCTGAAGTCCTCGAGAGTGCTGGTATCGCCTGCGACTTCGTTGCCAGAGGCAATATCGCGGAGCAGGCGACGCATGATCTTGCCCGAGCGGGTCTTGGGCAAAGCATTCGTGAAGCGAATTTCCGCCGGTCGTGCGATCGCGCCAATTTCCTTCGAAACGTGTTGCTTCAGCCGACCCATGAGCGCGTCATCGGAGATCGTCGTGCCGGTCGGCGACACGAAAGCCACGATGGCCGTGCCGGTGATTTCGTCGGGCCGACCCACGACCGCCGCCTCGGCGACCTCCGGTGAGGACACCAACGCGCTTTCGACTTCCATGGTGCCGATTCGGTGACCCGAGATATTCATCACGTCATCGATGCGGCCCATGATCCAGTAGTAACCGTCTTTGTCCAATCGCGCGTTGTCGCCAGTCAAGTAATTACCAGGGACGGTCGTCCAGTATTGCTGAATGAAGCGTTCTTCGTCGCCCCAAATTCCACGCAACATCCCTGGCCAAGGCTGTGCAATACACAGCATTCCGCCATGGTTTGGCTCGACCGGATTCAGCGTTTCATCGACGATCACCGGCACGACTCCTGGCAATGGTTTTGTGCAACTGCCAGGCTTGGTCGGAATCGCGCCAGGCAGAGGACTCATCATGATCCCACCGGTTTCGGTTTGCCACCAAGTATCGACGATCGGGCATTTCCCGCCGCCGATTTTCTCGTGATACCACATCCAAGTTTCGGGGTTGATGCCTTCGCCGACGGTGCCGAGTAACCGGAGGCTGCTGATGTCATGTTTATCAACATGCTCGTCGCCCCATTTGACGAAGGCTCGGATCGCGGTCGGAGCGGTGTA
>JBDNFB010000163.1:0-19585 GCA_041690055.1 Myxococcota bacterium
CGGCCCCGCCTGCGTCTCGGTCACCGCTCCGCATTGCCTCGTTGCTGGCGTGAGCGCAACCATCGCAATGCTACACGTGGAGGCGGATGCGGAGGCGTTTCTCGAGCGCGTCGCGCTCCCCCATCTACTCGTCAGCCAAGCGGGCAAAATTTCCGGCAGCGCTCGCGTCATGCCTCCAAAGGCGCGCATGATCCCGGAAGCCGCAGAAGCCGCAAGACCTCAAGCGCCTTACACGTCCTAAGCGCTTTTGGCGTTCTAGGCGCTTTAGGTCCCTCGTTCATCAACGCCTTAAGCGCCGGAGTTCTCTCGAACAGCCCAGTCGTATCAGGAGCGCGTGGGAAGAACTACGAGATCGGCTTGCCAACCCTCGTTGCCTAACTCCTGTGCAATTCGCGCAGCGTCCACCATCGAATCCAGCGACATGATATACACATCATAGAGCGGTCCGGTCCCACCCTCCCAGCTGAAGACGCGCGTCTCGAAGCCTTCTCGCGCCAGTCCCGATGCTATTGCATCCGCATCGTCCTCTCGGGTTCGCGTCGTCACGCGAACCGCAAAAGGCGCCTCGTCTGCCGTCGGCAGCTTGGAAACCCGCGCCGACCGGCGCTCAAAGATCAGCCGCCGTCGAATCGTGTCGGCCACTAGCTCTGCAGGCGTGCTCACCCGCCGCGCACGCGCAGCGACCACAAGACGCGTATCGAGCTGTTGCTCGATCTTTCGTTTGAACATCCAGCCCAAGAAGGGAATCTTGGACAGGAAGGGCGTACCGAACTCGCCCTTCTCCTCTCGCATCTCACGATCAATCGCGATGATCGCCGTTTCACCATCCTCAAGCCGAGCCGTCGCGGAGATCGTTTGCTGAGTAAACGTTGGACCGACCAGCTCGACCGGTCCGGCGGAGGTCTGATCAAGCGAAATGGAAGAGATGTCCAGCTCAAGCTTGAGCGTCACTTTCCCTTCAAGGCCCGCTCTCGCTTCGATGCCAAGCCGGATCCCAACATCTGTGCGTTCAAAATTCGTTGTGCGCACGAGATCCTGAAGCCCGCGAATCCCAATCAACCCGTCCGGACTCGCCACGCCAGATTCGTCGGTCACCGGAACGGGCAAATTGTCGCCCACGAAAATCTCGTGCCGATCACCCGACGTCACGATGAGATGAGGCTGGCTCAGCACGGTGGACTGCCCGGAAAATTCGCCGGCATCGATGACTGCATTCTGCTCGACCGGAATCGTGATGTTTTGGCCATTCGGTCCGGGCGCCTGAAAGCTGATCCCGTTGTCTCGAGCAACGCGGCCGAAGAGCGGTGTCTGCTGATTCGACTGAGTCAGCAAACCGGCCTGGCCCGGTGGCGCGGGCGAGCTTACGATATTGCCCACAAGGTCTGTACCGGCGATCCCCGTCGCAAAGGGGAGCTGAAAGCCGAACCCCAGACTCAGCGCGCGCGGCGTGCGCACTTCCGTCAGCGTAATATCGACGGCGATCAGCTGAGCCGGCGCGTCAAGAATCTCCAGCGCTTCACGAATTGCTTCGTGGGTTTCCTGATCGGCGCGGATCACCAAAGAACGACTCGGCGCATCGACCACGATCGTATAATCCGCGCCGTCGAGCTCGGTTCGACTCGCTTCGGGAACACCCCGCGTGCCGCCCGATCCTGAACGGCCTGAGCCTCCTCCAGAACCAGAAGAACCCGAAGAGCGCGAGAAACCGTTGATCAACGCTGCGATGTCTTCGGGATCCCGATTCAGCACGCGCAGAATTCGGATCTGCCCCTCACTTTCAGAAGGCATGTCAAAACGCTCGATGAAATCGAGCATGCGCTGGACGGATTCTCGAACGCCCCGCATTACGATGCTATTCGTGCGCGCATCTGTCCAGACATCGACGTCCTGCGAGTTCACCTGTTCGGACTCGAGCAGCGCTTCTACCAAAGGCTCCGCTTCGCTTACGTCGCGGTAGCGCAAAACTCGAAGCTGAATCTCGCGCTCCTCGACACGGTCGAGTTCATCCGCGATCGACGTGAGACGCGCAACCGCTCGCTCCGGGCCACTCGCGATCAGGCTATTGGTCGCAGCGTACGGAACGAGCGTCACCCTCGATCCTGAAAGCGGCCGCAGCACGTTGATCACAGCCTGAAGATCCGCCACTTCAAGCGGAATCAGCGTCGTCACGAAAGACTCGCCCGCATCGGGGTCTGCCGAGGCGACGAAAGGCGCTTCTCCGGTCGCACTCGCGACCTTCGCAATCCGCCAGGTGTCGACCGTCGAGGGCAGAAGCGAGAAGCCCAGCATTGAAAGCGCGGTCTCAAGAAGGCGCCAAGCTTCGTCGTAGGTCACCGGCCGCTTCGCAACGATCGAAATCGTCCCGCGAACCGACTCGTCAAAGAGGATCGTCCGTTCGTTGGCTTCGGCCACCTGCGCGATGACCTTCTCGATCTGCATGCGCTTGCCGTTCAGCACAAGACGACGACCGGGTTCCTGAACCGCCGAGACTGGCGGCGCCGTCGAAATTAGACCGATCAGAAGAAAGGCGAGGCTTGCGATCAGACCGCGGAAAAGCGGGTCACACCGCTTGAACGCGCACGGACGGCGCGCATCACGACTCAATAAGAAGGGGCGTTGATCCACGCGCGAAGGCTATCCGAGCCCGCCCGCACCCGCTACGAAACAACGCTCCCAAGGCTGCCGGAGGCGAGTAGACGGGAGACGAAGGAAGGCAACGGGCGCGACGCGAGAGAACAAAGGGAACCGTTTAGCGCCAGGGGCCTCTGAAGTCGAAGAAGAAAATGCGGAAGTCGATGCGAAGCTCATGCACGTTCGGGTCGTAATCGATTTCGTCGTTCCCGGTCGACGGCGTATTGCTCCGCGCGTCAATTGTCTGCTTGCCAAGGCCGACGTAGCGGTAGCCCGCACCGACCGTCACTCGCTCAGTCAAGGCATAGTTCACGCCCATCCCGACGTTCCAAGCGAAATCGAGAATGTCATCGTCCACGTCGATCACATTGCTCGTTCCTTCGAACTTGCTCATGCCGATTCCAACGCCCGTCAAGACATAGAAACTGGCCGGTTCGAGCCAACGCCGAACACGCGGCTGCCGCCCGACACCAAACATGTACTGGATGGGCTTATAGGCTGCGATCATCGGAATATCGAGCGTGCTATTCCAAAGAAAAGTTGTCGTGGTGAGCTCGGTGAAGAGCGTCTCACCGGCCGCAATCGTGCCGTACTCGTACTCGCGTAGGCCCGCCGCTTCAAATTCGAAGCGAATTGGCCAGCTCGGCAAACGCATTTCGGGAAGCCACTCGCGCGGGACCAGCTCATCCATCGGAATCTGGATGCCCAGTGCGCCTGAAAGCAGGGGCGACGAATCGTTGTCCATGCCGGAAAGTCGAACTGTCGGCGTCGTATTCACGACACCCTCAGTGTCGACATCAGATCCGGAGATCCCAAGGCCGCCTGTGAAATAGAGCCGCCAATCCGCGGCGCTCTCGCCTGCGGCGAGCAGAACCGTCGCCATCACAGACAGAATGATTGATCCAATTCGCGTGCGACGCCTCACGTGGTTGCCCCCTCGAGTCATACGATTCGCTCCCTGGCGGATTTGCCAGGCAAGTAGAGTCGGTGCGTACGAAGCTCAAGGGTGTATCGGCCCGATCACCCCATACGCTTGATGATCGATGTCACACTTCTGGGGATTCGGAGGGCGGGGGCGGCGATGGGGTCGAAGGCGGAGCAGATGCGCCGGGTGAGGGTGTAAGGCTTCGGTAGGCAAGCGCCGTTCGAGCGATCACGGTCGTCGCCAGCACAATCACCCAAATCGTCGCGGAAACCCCGAGCCAGCTCGGGAAGAGCAAAAAGAGGCTGTAGGCGATTCCCGTCTCTCCCCCCTCGGCCAAACCTGCGCCGAGCCGGAGTCCACGATCGTCCCGGGGTTCGAAATTAAGCTTGGCCTCCTGCGTCCCGAGCGCGAGCGCGCTGGCGATGCACAGGATGTATAGAAAGAGCATCGCCATCCAATGCGCGTCATAGGCCGGAAAGAAGACCGCAAATCCGAGCACCATCGCACCGTAGGCCGCCATATCGAGCACAATGTCGAAGTAGGCGCCGAATTCACTCGCTTGTCCGGTTTCCCGCGCGAGTAACCCATCCGTCCCATCCGCCAGCCGTGACACCCACCAGAGCCCGAAGGCCACCCACAAATGACCGAAGGCAACGGCCGTGCTCGCAAAGAGCGCAATCACGAAGCCAAGTACAGTGACATGGTTGGGCGTCCAGCCCAAGCGCTTGTACAGGGCGATCAGCGGCGAGGCGATGTGCGGGAGTTGCTCGCGGAATGCGTTGTCGATCATTGCCCGATTCTACCGACCCCCAGCCCCAGCCCAAACCCGAGCCGCTTCGTAGAGGATAAACGGTGCCCCTGACCATCGTCATCGTTCCGACCTACAACGAAGCGGAAAACCTTCCGCTGATCGTGCCGGAGATCCTCGCCCAGTCGCCGGAGATTCAGGTCTTGGTCGTCGACGATAATTCGCCGGACGGAACAGGGAAGCTCGCCGATGAACTCGTGGCCGAATCGGACCGAGTCCACGTCCTGCACCGAATGGAGAAGCAAGGCCTCGGCGCCGCCTATCGCGCCGGCATCGCCCGCGCTCTCGAACTCGGCGCCGACCGCGTAATCCAGATGGATGCGGATTTTTCGCATCCGCCGGATCAGATCAAGACGCTACTCCGCGAGATCGAGACGCATGATGTTGTTCTCGGTTCGCGTTATTTGACCGGGATCACCGTCGTGAACTGGCCCATCGAACGCATCCTGCTTTCGTATTTCGGCAACCAATACGCCAAGCGCGCGACGGGTCTTCCGATCAGCGATATGACCGGTGGCTTCCGCTGCGTACGCCGTTCCGCGCTCGAAAAGATGGGCATCGATCGAATCCAGGCGGATGGCTATGCGTTCCAGATCGAGATGAACTTTCGTTTCGTCCACATGGGCGCATCGATTAAAGAGATCCCCTTCTTCTTCTTGGACCGCACGCGCGGCGAATCAAAGCTGTCCTTGAAGATCGGATTTGAGGCGCTTTGGATCGTCTGGTGGCTTCGCCTAGCGGCTGCCTTAGGCCGTCTCTAAAGTGGCCGGTTCTAAAGTGGCCGGTCCTAGAATGGCCGACGCTAAGGTGGCTGGCCCTGGAATGGCCATCTCGAAAGCGACCGTCTCGAGCGAGAGCGACGCGATCACGGATTGCGTAAACGAGACCCTGCCGGAAAATGGGATTCGAAGCGGAACGGTGCGGCGGCGAATCCTCGTCCTCAACGAACGGGATCCTGCCCACCCCAAGGCGGGTGGGGCGGAGACGCACGTCTTCGAGCTTTTCTCGCGCCTTGCCGCACGTGGGCACCATATCGTTCAGTATTCGGCGGGCTTCGCTGGCGCCAAAGAGCGCAGCATCGATGGCGGCATCCACCTCGAGCGGCGGGGCGGGCTGCCCGCCTACTATACGAGCGTTCTGCCCCGAGTTAGCCGAGCGCGCGCCGACAAAGAATTCGATCTCGTCGTCGAGTGCCTGAATAAAGTCCCCTTCTACTCGCCGCTCTACGCGGGCGTGCCCGTCCTCGCCCTCTGCCACCACCTATTCGGCGAAGTCGCGTTTCAGCAGGTCGCCTTTCCGATTGCAGCGGGCGTCTTCGTCGCCGAGCGAGGACTTCCCTGGGCCTACCGAAAGAGCCTCTTCCTCGCGATCTCCGAAAGTTCACGGGATGACCTTATCAGTCGCGGGCTCGCCGAGAACAATATCCTCGTGAGCCACCCCGGAATCGACCGGCCGATCGACGCGGATGGACGCGTCCGAGAACCCGATCTCGACGGCGAACGCGCGATGCGGATTACCTATCTGGGTCGACTCGAGCGATACAAACGCGTGGACATTCTCCTCCAAGCTGCCACTGCCCTCATCGAAAATTTCCCCGAACTCAAGATCTGCATCATTGGACGCGGCCCCGAGCGCGAAAACCTCGAGGCGCTCGCCGGGAAGCTCGGCCTTCTCGAGCGCACCGAATTCGCCGGCTTCGTGTCGAATGCCGAACGCGATGCGCTCCTCGCCGATTCGCGCGCCTGCGTTTTCCCCTCGGGAAAAGAGGGCTGGGGGCTCGCCGTCATTGAAGCAAATGCGCTGGGGACGCCGGTCGTCGCCCGGAATGCCCAAGGGCTTCGCGATTCGGTCCGTCATCAAGAAACGGGCTTCCTTGTCCCCTCGGAAGATCCTGCAGATTACGCGCGCGCTCTGGCACGGCTGCTCGAAGACAATGATTCCGTTCGAGCCATGCGACGCGAAGCACTCGCTTGGTCCGAGCGATTCGATTGGGAGCGAGCGACCGATGATCTGGAAGCGCTGATCGAGCGCAGCCTGGCTGAAGCAGCGCAATGAGCGAAACCCCCACCACCTCGCCTCAGCCGGCAACCTTGCCTTCGTCCACGCCTGCGCCTGCGCCCTCGCCCTCCAAAGCGAGCTTTCTTCGTCGCGCGCTGCCGATTGCCGTGAGCGCGGGACTTCTCGCCTACCTCTTTTCGAAGATCGATCTCCGCGAAGCGCTGGATTACTTGTCTTTCGACGTCCTTTTCCGCTTCCTCGGCCCACTCATCGTTTTCAACTTCGTCACGGTCTTCATCGAATCCATCTGCCTCCACCGCGTCGCGAAAGCGTGCGGTGCTGCGCTCGACGCTCTGACCGCCGCGCGCATCAAGGCCGCTTGCTACCTGCTGAGTCTGCTGAACTATGCCGTTGGCGCCGTCGGGCTCTCGGTTCTTTTGCGTCGCCGCGCCGGCCTCAGTCTCGCTGATGCCGGGGGCATGGTCTTCACGATTTCGGTCTTCGATATCGGCAGCGTCCTCGCCGTTGCGGCCCTCGGCGCGACTTTTAGTGTCTCGAATACGCTCGGGCTCCGGATGGGGCTTGTGATTGCGCTGCTCGGCGCGATCGTTGCCGGATTCATTGTCCTACGCGCGAAGGTCTCCATGGGACCGCTCGACCGGATCCGCGAACTCGATCTCTTCCGAGCGCCGCGAACGCTGCCGCTTCAGACTCTGCTCGAGCTTTTTTTTCTCCGAGGATTGTTCGTGCTCTGCTACATCGCATTGATGGGAGTGCTTTTCTGGGTCTTCGAGGTCGAAGTCGGCGTCTTCCGGCTGGCAATGAACGTGGCCATCCTGCTCGCCGTCTCCGCGCTCCCGATCGCCGCAGGGGGTCTAGGCACCGGGCAGATCGTCTTCATTGAGCTCTTCTCAGGCCTGGCTCCGGACGCGGAGCTGCTCGCCATGAGCATTCTCTTGTCCGCGGGCCTTGTCTGCACCCGTGCCCTGCTCGGACTCATATTCGCGGCCGAATTCACCCGTGAGGCCCTTCTAGCCGCCCGCGAGGAAAGCGCGGCCTGAAACGCCTGACTCCTCGGCCGGACTCGCTGACTTTCGCGACGGTCGGGTCTACCTGAAACGTCGAAGTACGCGGCGCTATTCGCTATCTCGGGGGTGAACCCAGTCCCCCGAGAGGCCCCAAAGCCACATGGATCGTTTTGAAGCTGCGCTGACCGCCCCCCTCATCAGGTGGGTCCGATCCGTTCACCAGCACGCGGGAACTTTCCTGGCCGCCATCGCCGTCGCGACGATCGGCCTAGCCGTGTTTGCGGCGCTGAATCTCGGAATCAATTCCGACAATGTCACGCTCGTCGCGGAGCATCTTGAAGCGCGGCAGAACTACCTCGCGTTCTCCAAAAGTTTTCCCAACATCGAAAACGTCATGCTCGTCGTGATCGATGGCGAAACGCCTGAGGTCGCGCGCGAAGCGGCAAAAACCCTACAGGCCGCACTCGAAACCCGACCTGCATTCTTCAAAAATGTCTACATCCCAGGCTCAGGTGAGTTCTTCGAAAAGCACGGACTGCTTTACCGCGAGGTCGAGGATCTCGACGATTTCGCACTTCAGATCGCGCAAGTCCAACCCATCCTCACGGCGCTCGAACGCGAGCCCACTGTCGCCAACCTTGCCTCCTTGATTGAACAAGCCCTTGAAGAAAGAAACGAAGACGGCACGCCGGTCGAAGAGATGGCAGATCTTCTCAACCGCGTTGGCGATGCAACCGTCGAGGCCTATCAAGAGTTTCCCCTGGCGATTTCCTGGGAAGAGATCCTGCTGCGCGGCTCCTCGGTCGAGACAGTCAAGCGCTGGGTTCTCGTCGTAGACCCCGTCCTCGACTTCGGCAGCCTCTTCGCCGGCGCCAAACCCATGCAAGAAATCCGTCGCATAGCAGAAGAGGCCGATCTCGATCCCGATCATGGCGTCACCATCCGCCTCACAGGCAATCCGGTTCTCAACTACGACGAGATGTCTGGCCTGATCTGGGACATCGGTCTCGGCGGTGTGATCACGTTCTTCGTCGTGGTCATCGTCCTCATGCGCGCGCTTCGTTCGATCAAGCTCGTCATCGCCTCCATCATCACTCTGCTCGTGGGCCTGGTTTGGACGGGCGGATTCGCAGCGGCCGCCGTGGGCTCACTGAATTTAATCAGCCTCTCCTTCGCGATTCTTTTCATCGGCCTGGGCGTCGACTTCACGATCCATCTCGGCATGGCTTTCGCTGACGGACTCCGCGCAGCCGCGGCCGCCGGCGAAGCCGACCCCCACGCAACCGCTCTTGATCACGCGATCCAGCAAGTCGGCAGCTCTTTTGTGATCTGCACGATCACGACCGCAACCGGCTTCTACGTCTTCATCCCGACAGATAACGTCGGTGTCGCCGAACTCGGGCTCATCGCGGGCACCGGCATGGTGGTGAACCTTTTCCTGACGACCACGCTCTTCCCCGCTCTTCTTGTCCGCACCTGCCGTCTCGATCCAGAGCGCGATATCTCGCGCGACATGAGTTTCAGAAACCCCTGGTGGGGACGCGTCGCGGAGAAACCCGTCGCGGTCACAATCGTCGCGCTCGGCCTACTCTTCTTCGGCGCTTGGAAAGCCCTCGACGTCCAGATCGATGCCAATGTCGTGCGCATGCGCGATCCCGAAACCGAGAGCGTGAAAGTCTTCAACGAGATGCTCGAAGAAGCGGGGCAACGCTCGCCCTGGCCGATGGACACCATTGCGCCCGATCTTGAGAGCGCCACCCGGATCGCGCGCGAAGTCGAAAAACTCGACACGGTTGATATGGCTTTGACCCTCGCGGATTACGTTCCGACGAATCAAGAAGAGAAACTCATGATTCTCGAAGACGTCGGACTCATGCTCGACGCGCCGCGTACCGCCCCCGCATATCAAGAAGAACGTTCTATCGAAGCGCAGGTCGCGGCTCTGCGCTCGCTCCACGCCTATCTATCGAGTCCTCCGATCGATGAAGACCGCGGCATTCTGGCGACGAGCATGCACGCATTGCGCAACCGTCTGGATGAGTTTCTGACTCGCGTCGACCAGAACGACGATGTGCCCGGAGCGCTCGCGCGGCTTGAGACGGTGCTCCTCGGCGGGCTCACGGACCAACTCTCACGGCTTCGCGAAGCGACGCTCATCAATGAAGTCACACTCGACGATCTGCCATCACAACTCCGAAGCCGCATGCTGACCGAGGATGGTCGCGCGCGCGTGCAGATCTTTCCCGCCGAGCAGCTCACAGAGGAAGCCGCCTTCACGCGTTTCGCACGCGAAGTCCAGACAGTTGTGCCCTCGGCGACGGGCCTACCCATGAACATGATCGCCTTCGCCGAAGCCACACGCGATTCGTTCCGCGAAGCGCTGAGCTATGCCGTCGTGCTGATCACGCTCTTCCTGTTCATCCTCTGGCGGCGCCCAATGCCGGTCATTCTGGTGCTGCTCCCGCTGGCACTTAGCAATCTATTGACCATCGGGATCATGGCGACCCTGGGAATCGCCTTCAATTTCGTGAACGTCGTCGTGATCCCGCTCCTGCTCGGCATCGGCGTCGATAGCGGCATCCACCTCGTGCACCGCGCAGAGGTCCTCGCAAGAGAGAACCGACACGGCGAGCTGCTCTCGAGCACGACCGCACGCGCCGTCTTCTACAGCGCACTTACGACTACGGTTAGCTTCGGCACCCTCGCCCTATCTTCTCATAAGGGCGTTTCTTCACTCGGCGTCGTGCTCGGCATCGGCATGGTCCTGACGGTCGTGTCGAACCTCGTTTTCCTGCCGGCGCTCATCGCTCTACGAAGTGACTGGGAGGACAGAAGGGGCAAAGGGTGACCGGGGGGACGGGGGGACGGGGGGACGAAAGGCGTGACAGAGGTACTCGAGGAGATTGAGCCGAGAGCAGCGATCGCTAGTCGTCGATCTTCGCGGCCAATAAGCGTTCGAGCCGGGCAGCTTCGCGCCGAAGATGAACCGACTTACCGCCCGTCACATAGACAAGACCCCGCTTCGCGCCCTTGGGCTTTTTCACGTTCTTGATCGGCACCACATGAACATCCGCCCGCCCGGCATTCTTCTGCTTCGAGAAATGAACGGCCAGTTCGCAGGCATCCAGAACAGCTTCCGAAGGCGGATCATCTCGCCCTTCCGTTCGCAAGATCACGTGACTTCCCGGCGCGCCATCAAGATGGAAAAAGAGATCTTTCCCGCGCGCAAAGCGCGTGGTCAGGTAATCGTTCGCTTCATCGCTGCGCCCGACCCAGATCTCCATCCCTTCCACACTTTGATAGCGACGCGGATGAAGCTTCCTCGGCATGTTCCGGTAGACGTTGGGCAGAGAGGACTTTTCCGCGATCGCCTTGCTCGGCACGGTGCCAACCTTGGTCGTATGCCGGCCCAGGAGTTTCTTGACATCATTGCGCGCCAGCAATTCCTCAAGGTCCTCGACATCCCGCACTTCTTCTTCGAGCGCGACAATTTCGGCGAGTGAAGTCCGTGCCGTATCGATCTGCCCTCCCGCCTTAGTCAATCGACGCAAGAGCTTCTGGTAGCGTTTAAAGGTGGCCTCGAGGTTTTGCTTCGCTGAGCGTTTTGGATCGAGGGGGATCTCGATCGCGTCGCCGGTTTCAAAATCCTTCACGATGACCGAAACATCGCCCGGCGAAATACGCCCAAGGTTCGCCTTCAACAACTCACCGTTTCGCTGAAGCGTGGTGGCCTCTTCCGCTTCCGCAAGCTCCACCTCGATCCGCCCCACTCGGCGCGCGGTCGACTTGCGTTCTTTCTTCAGCGCCTGCATCAACCGCCTTCGGTCATCCTGCTCCGATCGGTCGTCAATCTCGCCCGCATAACGTTCCCCGATTTTTGAAAGCAGTCCGAAACCCGAGTTCGCCTCGAAGCGGTCTGCACCGCTCATCGGCGCTGCGCTCTCCGGATCCTGAAAGACTCCCCCGATCGCCAACTCACTGCGCGTCTCGTCCAGCGGCCGCAGGACCTGCAGAATCCGCTCCTCTGCATCCAACAGGTAGAGATTGCTCTTACGCCCAAAGATCGAGAGCAAAAGCGTAAACTCGCCAGACGCCGCGGAAAACCGGAGGGCCAACTGCCGGTCGTCCCCGCGCACCGACACTGACTCCAGGCGTGCGCGGGAAAGATGCGCGCGGAGATAGGCACTGAACGCCGGCAGCGAACTCGGCGCCGGGGGCATCTTCGGAAGGACCCCGCAATGCGCGACTTCGGGACGCGCATCGAGACTAACGACGCATTTCCGCTTTTGCACCTCACCGCTGGGCCCAGCGTCTCCTCCGGGATAGGCACCGCGATGGGCACCGCGATAGATTAAAAACGCCAGCCTGCCGCGATCCGGCTCAACCCATCGTTCGATACGCCCCCCCACGAGCGTTTCCGAAAGACTCTCCGCCACGCGGCGCAACTCCACCAAACTCAGCATGCGCTCGCTCCGTTTCTGCGGATCATTTCTGACACCGGGGACAATAATGACTCGAACGCTGCGCGATCACTTTTCGCTTGATCTCCTCGCTGCAGACCAGACACGGGCTGCCCTTGCGCGCGTACACTTTCCGCTCGTCCTGATACCCGCCGTCGGCCCCGTCCGGCGCCACATAATCAGAGATGCTCGATCCCCCCGTCTCGATCGATCGAGCGAGCACCCGTCGAAGCCCGTCCGCAATCGCATCGCATTCCGCAAGCGTGACCCGCCGAGCCGCACGCCCCGGGCGCACGCCGCCCAGAAAAAGAGCCTCGTCCGCGTAGATATTGCCGCAGCCCGCCATCACCGACTGATCGAGCAGCATGGACTTGATCGCCACTCGGCGCCCCCGATTAGCTCGAAAAAGCAGCTCCCCCGTCACGCCAAGCGCGTCGGGTCCTAGCCGGTCAAGCCGCTCGTTCTTGCTCCCCGAGGCAAGCCATTCCACTTTGCCGAATTTGCGCACATCTCGGAAATACACCCGGGGTCCCCCGCCCGAGAGCTCGAATTGAAGATGCGTGTGTTTATCGGGCTCAAAGCGGCGCTGTTCATCGGGAGGCAAAGAGGCTCGCGCCGTCGCGGAAAGCAGTCGCATGCTCGTTGCCTCGCTCGAAAAGAGCTGTCCCGTCATGCCCAAATGCAGGAGGAGGCGATCCCCACCCTGGAATCCCGCCAGCAGATATTTGCCCGCCCGGTCAAGCGTTTCGATCAGGCGCCCCTCAAGGGCCGTGCGTAGCTGGTCCGGGGGCGTAATAAAGAAATAGCTCGGCGCCGTCGTCACCACGCGTTCGATCCGTCGCCCCACCATAAGTGGGGCAATCCGTCGACGTGTCGTCTCGACTTCCGGCAGTTCGGGCATCTTCAAACGTCTTTCAGCAGCGGATCCATCATCGCCGCAGCGCGCGCCACTCAACTCGAACCTAAAATGCCCGCGGGCAGTCCTCGCTCGGTCGCGCGTGCGATTTGTTAGCGTGCGAACTATGGAACCGCATCGGCCCCGCTCCGGCACCCGCGCCTCTGCTTCTGGCTCTTCGCCCAGCTCCGCCCGCACGCTTGGCCGCAAACCCGGCGGCGCGCCGCTCGACGAGGAATGGCTCGAGCAGGCGGCGCTGCGTTACGCCGCAAAATGGGAAACGACCGAAAAGGGGGTCTGCGATGCGCTCGCGCGGAAGCTGGCGACGCGCTGCGCCCAGAGTGGGGAAGACGCCGAGGCCCTGCTCGACGTCATCCCCAGCATCGCCGCGCGGCTCGTCGCCCGCGGCTACGTAGACGATCGGCGATTCGCGACCCAGCTCGCGGCGCGACTCGAGCGCCAAGGACGCTCCCACGCCTACGTCGTTTCGAAGCTGCAAGTAAAGGGCGTCTCCGAAGCAATCATCGAGGACATTCTCAGCGACGCGGGCCCGGATGCGGAACAGGACGCGGCCTGGCGCATTGCGCGCAAGCGGCGCCTCGGCCCCTATTGCCTCGACCCCGAAAAACGCACGGCCCAGCGCGACAAGCAGCTCGGCGTGCTCGCCCGCCAGGGATTCGACCTCGATCTCGCGACACGCATCATCGACGCCGATGCACCGCCCGAGGAAGCCTGAGTGCAGGTGCTCGTACTTGGTTCAGGGAACGCCGCCGGGATGCCCGCCTGGAATGATGGCAGCGAGATTGCGCTCCGCGCCCGAGCCAATGATCCACAGGTCTCACGTCGGCGCGGGGCTTGCCTCGCGCTTTCCGCAGATGGGATTCGCTATTCGATTCTTGAAGCGCCCTTTCAATTGGCCGACTCGCTCGCAAGCACGCCACGTTTCGCGCCAGCGCCGGGCTCCCGGGCCGTGCCGATCGACACGCTGGTCCTCACCTCCGCGGAACTCGATGCGAGTGCCGGCGCCCTGGCCCTGCAGCACGGCCTCTCGGCACGCATCGCTAGCCCGCAGAAGCTGCAAGTCGCGCTGCAAGAACACGACGCCGCTTTTCGGAGCCTTGAACCGCTCTGGGGCGCCTACCCCTGGGACCGCCCCTTTCCGCTCGATCGCGACGGCGAACTGGAAGCACGCTTTTTCCCCTTACCCGGCCCCGTGCCCGATCACCTTCGCGAAATCGCCCCACGAGCAGGCCGCGGCCGATGCGGCGTGCGCGTGACAGATACACGATCGGGTCAGCGACTCGTCTGGGCACCGCGCATCACTAAAATGGACTCCGCGACTCTCGCGGAACTCCGCACTGCAGACCTCCGCTTCATAGACGGGACGTGTTATGCCGATGACGAGGCCCGATCCCTTCGGCCCGGCGTGCATTCGGCGAGCGAGATAGGCCATCTTCCCATCGACGGCCGGGACGGATCACTTGCTGTGCTCGCCGGCATGAGTGGCCGATCGCTCTATATTCAGATGGCCGGGAGCAATCCTCTTTGCAATGGCGCAAGCCCGGAAAAAGCGCGCATCGAGGCCGCCGGCATCGAGCTTGCCGAAGACGAGATGGAGATTCAGCTTTGAACCCCGATATCGACACGCAGAACCGCCCCGACGATCGTATTGCGCTCTCCCCGCACGCGGACCTCAAAACTCGCAAGGAAGGAGATATCCTCGTCCTTCCCGAACGCGCCATGCGACTCGGAGGCAGTGGCGGCGAAATCTTGCGCCTCTGTCTCGAACCGCGCACGGCCGACGAGATCATCGCCGAGTTGTCCCAGCGCCATCCGGACGTCTCCGACCTGACCTCTTCGGTCGGCGCCTTCCTGGATGAAATGATCGAGCTGGGTGGCCTTGTTCGATGCTCCGAGGTTTCATCATGAATGCGGCCCCTCTCAACTTGATTGCGGAGCTCACCTACCGGTGCCCGCTGCAATGTCCTTATTGCTCGAATCCACTTGCTTTTCGGGAATACCGAGAGAGTCTCAGTGCGGAAGATTGGGGGCGCGTTTTTCGCGAGGCTGCGGAGTTAGGCGTGGTGCATGTTGGCCTCACCGGCGGCGAGCCGAGCACGCGCAAGGACCTTGAGCAGATCCTCTCCCATGCCCAGGACGCCGACCTCTACGCGCATCTCGTGACCGCGGGCATGCCGCTCACGCCCGACCGACTCAGCGATCTTGCTGCCCTTGGACTGCGCAGCGTTCAGGTCTCGATCCAGGACGCCGACGCCGAGGGTTCCAACCGAATCGCGGGAACACGGAGCTTCGAAGAAAAGATGGCGATCTGCGAGCGGACGAGATCGCTTGGACTCGCCCTCACGCTCAATTGTGTTTTGCATCGCGACAATCTCGCTTCGGTCCCCGAAGTCATCGCACTCGCACGACGGCTCGGCGCAGACCGGCTGGAACTCGCAAACACGCAGTACCACGGCTGGGCACTGCGCAACCGCGCCGCTTTAATGCCGACGCGCGGTCAACTTGCAAAGGCAAGCGCAGAGGTAAAGGCGGCACAGAAGATTCCGGGCGGCCCCACAATCCTCTTCGTTCTCCCCGACTACTATGCAGACCGACCGAAACCCTGCATGGGCGGATGGGGGCGCCTCGCGATGGTCGTCAACCCGACCGGGCAAGTGCTTCCCTGCCATGAAGCGGGCGAGTTGCCGGGGCTCGATTTCTGGAACGCTCAAACACATCCGCTCGAGGCGTGCTGGCAAGACGCACCCGGCATGAAGGCGTACCGCGGGACGGACTGGATGCCCGAACCGTGTCAGAGCTGCCCTGAGCGGGAAATCGACTTCGGAGGCTGTCGCTGCCAAGCGTTTCGGCTGCTGGGCGATTCGAGCGCAACCGACCCGGCCTGCGCGAAGTCGCCGGATCACGGATTGATCGTATCCGCCCGAGAAGAAGCTGAGGCGGAAGTCGACTTCCAGTATAGACGTTAGGCGGATAATGCTAGAGGGGAAATCCTGGGCCTGGGCCTGGGCCGGAGCCGGAACGAAAACCGGAACGAAAGCCAAAACGAAGGCCGCGCTAAGAGCGGCCTAATCCCGGACTTGGATCTCAATCCGCTGTTCCGAGCTCAGTCCCCCTTCGCCTCGTGCGCGAAGAATCCAGATGCTTGTCCCGGACTGATCGGCCGGCATAACACCGCGAACCCGTGCCGTGCTCACGAAGCGTGCCCGCTTCCGGAGTCCCTCTACCCGCCCGGAAGCCGCGGCGATGGACACGCCTGCAGCACTCTCGAGCTCAAACTCGAGCGATGGGGACATCCCATGACGCGCCCAGACGGGGATCGAGAAAGGCTTCCCCGCCACGACGCGCACACTGCGAGCCGCAGGAAAACCCGGCAGGGTGAACCCCCAAATCCCAATGGGTCCCGTCCGACTGTCTTCCCAGACGATTCGGTCGCCTTCGATCGCGGGAGAGGTCGCGAATGCAGGCGTGCCACCGAGGCGCTGAGCCGGGCAGCGTCGGCGCAGCCGGTCGAACTCGCAAAAGCGGATCGCTGCGCTCTCGGTTGCGCTGCCCATTGACCAAACGATTCGCCGCTCCGATACCGCCACACCCTGGGCTTGGTTGATCGGCGCGCGGCCGGAGACCGGGATGGACTCGCAGCTCGCAGGCACACCTTCGAGCGCGCATGCGTAATACTGGACGACGAGCTCCGCTTTGGGACGACAGGTCGCCGTGTAGACGCCCGGCGGGCATCCCGGGGGCCAGACGAGTTCGGTGCTCGCGCGACTGAATACCATCAGATCGGCGAAATGAATCGGCTCGATGGGCGCGGCGTCTCCCGCCGGAAAAACAATCGGCTCAGGAACACATCCCTGAGTCTTCACCTCATTCAAACGACACAAAGCCACGCCAAACGGGTTGCGCAACAAGAGCGTGTCGCCATCAAAGGACTGAAGAGACCAATCGCCGCGAGACTCCGCACGCACCAGGGGGATCGCCGTACAAATTCCGTTCGGGCCATCGACGCGACATCCTTCAATCACGTTTTCTCCCGCATCGCTCCGCGTCCAGGTAAGCCAGCCCTTTGCCAGAAAGGGACGCGTCATGGCGCCCGGCGCCTGTGTCACTTCCCGCGGCAAACACTTCGCCCGCCCCTCCGGCCTTCGGCAATGTTCAATCCGATTGATTCCCTCTCTGCGCACGACCCAGGCGATTTCGCCCTCGTCTACCGTGAGGTTTCGCTGGTCGCCTTCCCCCGCGTAGATCTGCCGCGGCGTCGGTTCAAAGCCTCGGGCGAGCCAGGCACCCGACGGAAACCGCATGGAGTAGGGATCATGAATCTGGGAAGTCACGGCCGAGTCCGTCACTTCGTCGCGGTGCCAATAAACTTGCGCTCCATCGAGCTCCGGGCGCCCCGCGTCGAGCGTGAGTGACGAGAGCGCAACAGGCGCATTGCGCTCGATGGCAACAATTGTGAACTCGTCGAGTGCTCGCCCGCCAGTCAGGCGCGCGCGGACACGAATCACATGAGGCCCCTCCGGCACCGCCTGCGTATCCCACTCCGCGAGGAGATACTCCCCGTTCGCGTCGGACTGAAGTCGCTCCGTCGATGTACCGAATTCAGCCAGCGGAACAAAGTCGCTGGGCGACAGACCACGGCCGATCGTGATCTCGACCGCCTCAAGGTCCGAGCCCGTAGCCTGGACACGAATCGGAAGCGCTCCCGAGAGCGGCGAATGAAAGGCGCCCGCGCGTGGCGCGGCAATTTGGAAACGAATATCGGGCATCGGCGCTTCGACTAACGCGGCCAAGTCGAGCAGGCCCGCGCCCATTTCAGGATCGATTCCAGAAGAGCCAAGATCTTCAGCCGTGAGCCGAAGCAAATGCCGCACATCTCGCGGCGACAGTTCCGGCCTGCGGGCGCGCAGTACGGCAACCGCTCCCGTCACATGGGGTGCCGACATCGAGGTGCCGGCGAGTCGGAGATACTGCTCGCCCACCGCGAAGGCAAGCTGGGTCTCTCGCGCGCCGCTTGAGAGAAGCGACAGGATATTCCGGCGTGAAACTCGCACGCCGGGTGTCCCGCTCGGCCCGCCGCCGGGCGCCACAAGATCGACGAGCCAACCCAGATTCGAGAAACTCGAAAGCCGATCGAAAACACCCGTCGACCCCACCGTAATGGCGGCCGAGGTATTCTCAGGGCTTCGAAAAACGACGTCCTCGCTCGCGTTCCCCGCCGAGGTCACAACGACAGCACCGAGACTCTCCACAATAGAAAGCACTTCTTCCGCCAGCGGATTAGTCGGACATCGCCGCCCACAAGACCAACTCGTGTTGATCACGCTCGCGCCATTCTCCGCAGCATAGAGCACCGCCCGCCACAGCACAGAATCGCTCGCGGAGCCCTCAGCCGGAAAGCCCTTGAGCGCCATGATCTTGGCACCTGGCGCGATACCCACAATCCCGAGGCCGTTCCCTCCGACAGCAGCAATCGTGCCCGCCACATGCGTCCCGTGACCGTTATCGTCGAATGGATCCGCGTCGGAGATATCGCCTGGCCCATCAAGGCGTCCGTCTTCATCCGCATCAACCGAGTTCGCAAAGTCAAAGCCCGTTAGGTCATCTATGAATCCGTTGCCGTCATCATCCACTCCGTTTTCATCTTCATCGCTCGCAATCCCGTCGCCGTTGAGATCCTCCCCGGGATTCACCCAGACGTTGGCGGCGATATCCGGATGAAAACGGTCGAGCCCGCTGTCTACGACTGCGACGATCGAGCCGGTTCCGTCCGCGAACGGCCAGACCATGGGCGCCCCCACGCGGTGGGCACCCCAGAGATCGGAATAGGGCTGCCCCCAGCTTTCCTCGCTCGTGAGAAATGGATCATCGAAGGAAATCGCTTGATCGAGCTCATGCGCGTGATCGGGCTGTGCGTATTCGACGTGGGGGTCGGCGGCGAGGGCAGCAACGGCGGCGTCAACGGATTCGCCGCTGCGAATGGCTACGCGGTAGACATGAGCAAGGGCGGCCATGCGGTCATCGGACCGGGATGCGGCAGCTCGGGCCGCGGACGGAGACGAGTCAGCGGCTCTTCGAGCTGCTGAGCGGCCTCTTGAGGCGAGTCGAGCCCGGCGCTCTTCCAGCCGCGTGGCCGGTGCGACGGATAAGTGCGCACCGGGGGGGGGCGCCGGGACGGAGTGAAGCGGGGACGCGGCGTCAATCGGTGTGGCCAGATCGATCAGACTGCGATGTCTGCTTATGCCGAAACGCCGGTGAATTTCGTCCAAGGAAGCGGAGCCGTCACGTGTGGCTGAACGGAACGGGTCCCCCCGACGCGAAAGGGTTTCGGCGCAGCCGTCGAGTGCTGCCGGCCCAGTTTGCCGGTATTTAACGATTATTCCCCGAGGGACATCGGCTGCCATGGTGACCCGCGGGGACATGAAGCTTGCGCAAACGACGACCAGGAACGCGGCAAAGGGGAACGCAAGGAACCGGTGTCGAAGCCACCAGGCCGCCTGACCGCCTCTTGCCGTGAATTTGGTCATGCCTTCCCCTCCCCGGATGGCTTCGAGCGTCCGGGCACCGACAGCGTGCTCACGGGACTGCTGGGCCGCACTGGGCTCGATACCCGATTGGCCCCAGAGACGTGTGATGGAAGCATCGTTGTCGTCGGAGTTTGCGCTCCAAACTACCTCGGTTCAAGGAGAATCACTCCTGGGTCTGACCGATCGGATCTTTGAGCGAGATCGCGTACGGCAGAGTATATGCTGGGGAGCTGTTGCACCCTTTGAGTGAATTCGGACAAGCGGGATTGCCTTCGGGGGACGACGGTCCGTCAAC
>JBDNFB010000164.1:0-8013 GCA_041690055.1 Myxococcota bacterium
ACACTCAACGATCGGTTATGTGAGTCCAGCGAAGTTCGAGGAGATGAGTCAAGCTAAAGCGGCGTAATCAACATGTCCACTTTTCCGGCGCAAGGTCAGCTTCAGCCTCGCCCAGGAAAGAGATACTCGCCGGGTTGCGTCCGTCGCCAGTAGTCGCGCAGCGCTTCGAGGAGCTGCGGTGAGAGCAGCGTGAGCCGATCCTTGGCACCCTTGCCCTGTTCGACGCGGATCAACATGCGCGCGGAGTCGATGTCCGCGGGTCTTAGACGGACGACCTCGCTGACGCGAAGGCCGGCCGAGTAGGTGGTCCGGAACAACGCACGATGCTTGAGAAACGAAGTGCACGTCAGGAGTCGAGCCACCTCGTCTCGGCTGAGCACGTGCGGGAGCTTGCTGGGCTGGCGGCCTCAGCTCCCAGCGCCCCGTTCAGCTGCCCTGCCGCGACAGCGGCTTAGTTCAACGTGCATTTCCGGTGGCGAGAATTAAGAAAAAACGCCCCGATCCAATTGGATCGGGGCGTTCATTTTTGTGAGCGACACGCACCAGAGAGGCGCGGCACTCGAATCCTGATCACGCCTTAGTCACCTTCGCCTCTTGAGAAGCCTCGGTCTCTAAAACGCCTGCGGCTCCCTTTCAAAGAGGCGCCTGCGGCTGCCCTTAATTAGAAGGTCGCGATCAGGGGTGCGATGAGAAGACTCACCACACTCATGACCTTGATCAGAATCGCTACGCCGGGTCCAGAAGTATCCTTGAAGGGATCGCCCACAGTGTCACCAATGACGGCCGCCGTATGCGCTTCAGAGCCCTTCGGGTGTCCTTCGAGGCCACCGGCTTCGATGTACTTCTTGGCGTTATCCCAGGCACCACCGGCATTCGCCATGAAGAGCGAAAGCGAGGCACCGACAGCCACCGCACCCGCGAGCATGCCCGCGAGAGCGGCCGGGCCCATCAGGAAGCCAATGCCGACCGGCGCGAGGATCGCGACACAGCCAGGCAGCACCATCTGAGAGAGGGCCGCCTTCGTTGCGATATCGACGATCGCCGTTCCGTCCGGCTCGGCGTTGCCTTCACGGAGACCCGGGATCTCGTCGAACTGGCGTTTGATCTCCTGAATGATCGCCTGAGCAGCCTTACCGACCGCGATCATCGTCGAAGCACCGACCGCGTAGGGAAGACATGCGCCGAGGAGAAGACCGATCAAGATTGGCGCCTCGTCGAGCTTCAGGACCAGCGGAGCCATGCCTTCGCCGATACGCACGTGGTTCACTTCAAGAATGAAGGCCGAGAAGAGCGCCAACACCGTCAGCGTCGCGGAACCAATGGCAAAGCCCTTACCGATGGCTGCCGTGGTGTTACCGACCGAGTCGAGTTCGTCCGTAATGTCCCGGACTTCCTTGCCCAGGCCACTCATCTCCGAAATGCCGCCCGCGTTGTCCGAGATGGGACCGTAGGCGTCGACCGTCATGACGATGGCCGTACCGGCAAGCATGCCGACAGCGCCCAGTGCGATGCCGAAGAGGCCCATGCCTTCCGGCATGACCGCGTTGGCGATGTAGCCGACGACTGCGACGATGAAGAGCGAAACAACCGTGCTCTCCATGCCGACTGCGAGACCCGAGATGATGCCCGTACCGGCGCCCGTCTTGGAAGCTTCAGCGATTTTCTCGACGGGGCCCCATGCGGTGTAGTACTCCGTCACAAGACCGATCAAAGCGCCACCGATGGCGCCCGCCGCGAGCGCGTAGGTCACAGCCTGGCTCACACCGAGCATCGGCATGATCACCCACGCCACGATGCAGATGATGATCGAGGGCACGATCAGCGCCGCACGAAGCACCATCGCCGGCGAGTTCTGGCGAAGTGCGCGGGCGATGAAGATGCAGACGATGGAGACCAGGAGGCCAACACCCGAGATGAAGAGCGGAAGCGCGACCGCGAGGGCAACACCGTCCGACGTCGTCGGGTTATTCGTGAAGAGACCCATCACATAAGACGATTTCGCCGTCAAAGCGATCGCCATGGCTGCGACGATGGCCGCCACGAGGGACTCGTAGATGTCGGCGCCCATACCGGCGACGTCGCCCACGTTATCACCCACATTGTCGGCGATGCCGCCCGGGTTGCGCGGATCATCTTCCGGGATGCCTTCGATGACCTTACCCGCGATGTCGGAACCGACATCCGCAGCCTTGGTGTAGATGCCGCCGCCGATGCGCGAGAAGAGCGCGATCGAAGACGCGCCCACTGCGAAGCTATGCAGCACGGTCGGCAGCTCCGGAGAAGCCGCGTAGAAGTAGAAGAGACCGCCGAGGCCGAGGATCGCGGTCGAAGCGACTGCGAGGCCCATGACCGCGCCGCCGTCGAGGGCCGTCAGCAGCGCGTTCGGCTTGGAGCCTTCGCGCGCCGCCTGACACGTACGCACGTTGGCGTAGGTCGCGGCCTTCATTCCGATGAAGCCGGAAAACAGCGAGAGGAACGCGCCGAAGAGGAAGCAGAGTCCCGAAATGAGCCCCAGCGCAAAATAAAGGAAAATAAAGACGACGACGGCGTAGACCGCCAACACCTTGTACTCGCGCATCAGGAAGGTCATCGAACCTTCACGGATA
The DNA here is from genome assembly GCA_041690055.1 of Myxococcota bacterium. Lineage (GTDB taxonomy): Bacteria > Myxococcota_A > UBA9160 > UBA9160 > UBA4427 > UBA4427. The sequence goes on from JBDNFB010000164.1 coordinate 2,607, forward strand.
TACCGCGCGATCATGTTCATGGTGTCAGTGCCTTCAGGCAGGCTCTTCACACGAAAGTAAAAGAAGGTCGCAACGACCAGACCCAGAACACTCGCGCCAAGCGAAATCTGGGTCAGTTGGGCAATCAGCTCATTCATTTCTCAAATCCATCCTCATCAATCGGAGAGCAGGGAGTCCGCCCGGTTCATCTCGACTTGAGCGATGCGAGCTGACTTCCGTAACGCCTTTCGGCGAAGCCAGCTTTGCGTTCGATCTCAAGCTGAAGATGACGAGCGTGACCGGGGGCCTTCTGGGCGCCCGCTCTCGACCCACCCTCGAGCCATTCGCTCGATCCCGAACCTCGCGCGTGTCGCGGGTGGGCGCCCTTTCCCGGGGCGGGTGTCTATCCATCTTTTTCTGATGTCTAATTAATATTGTCTAGCCATGGGGCGCTCTCTCACCCGTGCCGCGCTGCCTCGTTACGCCGTCTCTAGTCACGGTCACGAAACGCGTCCCTTACGAAACCTACGAAACCTACGAAATCTAGGAAACACGCTTCTCACGAAAAAAAACAGTCGAAAGCAGCCTCTGTGCGCCCCTCAGAGAGGACGCAAATTGGCACGGGGGATGAACGGATCCCGGCGTAGTGATTAGCGACTCCCGCGGGCCCGAGCAAGCAAATCGGCCGGCTTTTCAACATGTTGCGATGCATGCCGGCGAATTGCGGGAGCAAATCGGCCTGACTTACACAGGCCCAACCGAGCCCCGACACGCCTCTCTGGGAGCCCGCCTCCCCCCGGAGGACGCATCCCCTCCGCTAGCGATCGGCCAGAGCGTACTCGGCGCTATTCGCGAGTCCCTTTGGAAACTGCGCGAACTCGATCGTCCGCCCGTCCGGATCCTGCACGAAGAGCATCATCAATCCAGGCGCCATCTCACGCGGCCCCATCAGGGGCTTCACCCCCGCCGCCAGAATCGCCCGGTGGGTCTGCTCTATATCAGCCACCGAGAAGGCCAAAATCGGCGAACCAGAGCCGTCGACACGCTTGGGATGCGCCCGGTTGGCGCCGAACTCGATCACCATGCTGCCTCCGACCAGGCATCCCACCATGCTTCGCGTTCTGCCCTGCTTTCCCGGCTCAGGCACCTCCTGTTCAAAGATCTTCTCGAGCCCAAGCAGCCCTGAATAGAAGGCGACCGAGGCCTCCAGATCCGAAACGGACATCACGATATGGGAGAAGTTCTGAATTTCGATCGGCATCGCGCCTCTTCCTTATTTGAGCCCCTCAGCGGCCCCTCGGTCACGGGTCATCGGTCATCGGTGGCCCACACGTTCGGCAATTCCTCCCCGCCTGACAAGCGCGGCGCCGGACTGGCTCGCTCCCTATCTTTCTGCCCCATGAGCGCTCCTGTCCATCTTGTCCACAACGCTGACGCCCTCGCTGGCGCCCACCGCTTCGCCCGCGCCCTCGACGCCGCCGGCGTCCCGACGCGCGGGTCCGTCGCCTGCCTTCTCGCCAACACGCCCGAATTCCTCGCCGTGTATCGCGGTGCGACGTGGTCCGGGCGACGCTTCACGCCGCTCTCCGGACGCTGGACATCCGACGATGTCGCGTACGTCGTGGAGAATTGTGAGGCGGATGTGTTCATCGTTGACGCCCGTTATGCGGAGATCGCACTCCTGGGTGCCGACAAGATCGCGCCCGAGCGACGTTTTGCCGTCGGCGGCGAGATCCCTGGATTCCGCCCATGGCAAGACATCGAGGCGGAGTCCTCGGCGGAATACGATCGCCCGCTTTGCGGCGACACGATGCTCTACACGTCCGGGACAACCGGCCGACCCAAGGGCGTACTCCGAGCGAGTCCCCCGGAAGGACCGCCACCTACGCTCGTCGCCTCTGCTGGCATGGCCATGATGCAGGCGTTCCTGCCCAAAGGCGCTCAAGACGGAACGCATCTGGTCTCCGCACCGCTATATCACGCTGGACCTAACACCTACTGCGACGGAGCACTACTAATTGGCTCCGATATCGTCTTGATGGAAAAATTCGACGCAGAGGCCTTCCTTGCTGCCGTCGAGAAATACAAAGCGACTTCGACTTTTTTGGTCCCGACTCATTTCGTTCGACTGCTCCGCCTTCCCGAGGAAGTGCGCAATCGATACGATCTAAGCTCGCTCCGCCTGGTCTGTCACGGATCAGCGCCCGTCTCCGTCCCCGTGAAGCAATCCATGATCGAATGGTGGGGACCGATTCTCTTCGAGTTTTACGGGGGCACCGAAGGCGGCGGCGTCATGATCGGCTCGGAGGAATGGCTGCAGAAGCCAGGTTCGGTGGGCCGACCGCGACCAGGCGTCGAGCTGCGCATCCTGAATGATGACGGCAATCCCGTAGCCGCAGGCGTCGAGGGCACAGTCTGCTTCGACCTCGGCTCCTCCCCTTTCGAATACAAAGACGATCCCGAGAAGACGGCCGAGAGCCGCCACGGAGCGGGCTACTTCACGATGGGCGATATCGGATACATCGACGACGACGGATATCTCTTCCTCTGCGATCGACGCGCCGACGTCATCATCTCGGGCGGCGTGAACATCTATCCCGCCCAAATCGAATCGGCGATCCTGGAACTCGACCTCGTGGCCGACTGTTGCGTCGTCGGAATTCCCAATGAGGAATGGGGCGAAGAGGTCCGCGCGGTCATCGAACTTGTGGAAACGGCGACGGGGCGGACAGGCGAGGCCGTCCAGACCGCCCAAACCAACGAGAAGGAGGCCGAGCACGCGCGAGCGACTGAGGCAATCCTCGCGCATTGTCGCAAGAAGCTATCGGGTTATCAGGTCCCGCGCGGCGTGGACTTTGATTCAGCCCTACCCCGCACGGAAACCGGGAAGCTTGCGCGCCGCACGATCCGTGAACGCTACTGGAAGGACTCGGGCCGCCGGCTTTAGAGCTGGAAGGCCGCCTTACTCGACGCCGGTGCGTCGTCGAAGAATGCGCCCCCGGACGCCGCCAGGTAGCCCCTCCGGGGCTTAGTTGTCACAATGCGGAGTATCGGCGGTGCTGAAAGATGCCGGATCCTTACCGTTCCGCCGATGTGCTTGTACACATGAGTTGCGAAGAAGCCTTCGTCAATAATATTGATTCGGTCGCATGACACACGCTTCTGGCTGAACCTGTTGCATGGCCGATACCACCAGTTTCTTTCCGAGCTTCTTACAATCTCAAAGGCAGGCGCAGGCAATGGACAACACCGATAGGCAGCAGCAGGTCGGCGTCGTCGTGATTGGACGCAACGAGGGCGAACGGCTGATCCGTTGCCTGGATTCGTTGCGCACAGCCGCCTCGTGCCTGGTGTACGTCGATTCCGGTTCCACCGATGGCAGCCGGGAAGCGGCATTGGAGCGCGGTGCCGAAGTGGTTGATCTGGACCTGTCCCGCCCGTTTTCCATGCCGCGTGCCCGCAATGAAGGCTTTGCCCGAATGCGCCAGAACCTGCCGGATTCGCAGTTTGTGCAGTTTATCGATGGCGATTGCGAGGTGGTTGAGAGCTGGATTCCGACTGCAATCGCGGCGCTTGAAGACAACTCGTCTGCGGCCGTCGTGTGCGGCCGCAGACGGGAACGGTTCCCTGAAAACTCTATCTACAACCGGATGTGCGATATCGAGTGGAACACGCCGATTGGCGAAGCAGACTCCTGCGGCGGCGATGCGCTGATGCGCACCGAGGCTTTCCAGAGCGTGGGCGGATTCAACGAAGAACTGATCGCCGGCGAGGAGCCGGAATTATGCCTCCGCATTCGCCGGGAAGATTTTAAGATCCTGCGGCTGGATGCGGAGATGACGCTGCACGATGCCAATATCCTGCACTTCCGCGAGTGGTGGACACGCAATGTCCGTAGCGGCTATGGCGGCAAGGATGTCGTGATACGTTTGAAGGGATCGTATCCCGCGGATCAGATTCCTTTCCACCGCATGACACAAAGCGCGACTTCGTGGACGAGAAACTGGCTGGTGCTCACGATTCTTCTCCTTGTGTCTGGCTGGATTTTGTTTGGCCCGACAGGGGCAGCGGCCGGTGGCGCAGCAGCTCTGGTTTTACAGGCACTGCAAGCCATGCGTATCGCGCGCGGGATCCGTTCCCGGGCAACCCACTTCCGTGAGGCTCTTGTATACGGCGCCTTCACCATGCTGGGCAAATGGGCCCAGATGCTCGGCCAACTGAAATATTCAAAGGACAGACGGAGCAACAAAGAAGCGGTCATCATTGAGTACAAGAGCGACGCTCCCGGCGGTGGCAGCAACTGGAAGCAGGACAAGGCGCGCTACCCCGAAAAAGCATTTCTGCGCGAGCAGTCCATGTGGGCGTTGGCCGTTTACCGTTTCGGCCGGTGGGGTGATGCCCGGCCATCGGGGATGGTCCGTTTTTTACTGGACCGGATTTACTGGTTCGCGTATCGCATCGTGGAAACACTGACGGGAATCAGTTTTACCAAGCTCGTGGAAATCGGCCCCGGGCTGCGGATCCATCATTTTGGAAACATCTTCATCCATTCCGAAGTAAAGATCGGAGCCGGCTGCACCCTGCGCCAGGGCGTGACCATAGGAAACCGCCACGAAGGCGGGCCCGTACCGGCGATTGGCGACGATGTTGAATTTGGGGCCTATGCGCAGGTGCTCGGTGGCATCGAGATCGGGAAAGGCGCACGCATCGGCGCAATGAGCGTAGTGCTTGAAGATGTTCCCCCCGGCGCAACAGCCATCGGCATCCCCGCCCGGATTCTTCCGCCGAAAGAAAAGGTCGAGTAGCCCCTCCGCGGCTGAAGCGGCGCAATCAACTTATTGCTTTTTGCGGATCAAGGTCATGCTGCTGGGCCCGGACCTTCAAAGAAGTTGCCGCAATGAAATCCCAGCAGCTGATCAAGAAGTACAGCGCACGCCGGGGTAAAACACTTCTCGAAGTTCTCCTTATTGATCCTGGTCACGACTGCCCGAGGCCATCTGTTTTACGCGAGCCTCGACGGTTGTAAGGGGCCGAGCCAAGACCGCTGCGGCCCGATCGGATTCCTGCATCATTCGGACCCAGTGCTGAAAGAGCGATTCCGTGAGATGTGAGCCATCGAAGTAGGCCGGCTCGCCATCCAGCATCACAGCGCAATATTCCAGGTCACACAATATTGATGATGGTGAGTAGGTCTGATCGATCCACTGCTGATTCTCCTGGAGACATTCGAAGAAGAAGGAATAGGTCGATCGGTAGTCCTGAGTCGCGATCCTCAGGTCTGCTCCGGGGTCTGTTTGTCCGCGAAGCATCGCCCGTGCGACGGATCGAGGCACGTTCGCCTTTGCCCCCGGCAGAGGCTCCCAGACATGCACCCGTATTCCCTGCCTGGAATAGCGGGACACGGTTTCGGAGAACTGCCGCTTCATGA
>JBDNFB010000165.1:0-5484 GCA_041690055.1 Myxococcota bacterium
CGGTCGGCGAGGGCGGCGACGAATTTCCGCAGGACAAATGGATCGATCGCGTTCGCAGCAAGGCGACGGAGATCGCGCGACCTCTGCTCGCCAAGGGGAAGGGACTCAAGTTCTTTCAGATGGCGCGCAAGGTCGAGACGGCCGCCCGCGGCGATCAGTTCATTCGGGCCGGCAACTGGTACGGCAACCGCACGACTTGGCGCATGTGCTGCGACTTGAATCGATGTCTCTATTATAGCGACGCCAACGGCCTGCATCTGGATGCGCCGAAGCCTGTCCGAACGGTGCTCACGATCATCGACGGCATTCTGGCCGGAGAGGGCGAAGGGCCGCTTGCGCCGTCGGACGTGAAGCTCGGAGCTGTGATTGCGGGAACGGATCCGGTCGGTGTGGATCTTGTCGCAATTAGGCTGATGGGTTTCGACGAAGAGAAGCTTCCGACGGTCGCCGGTCCTATGCACGACGAGGGGCCGCGCATCACAGCAGTGCGTTCCGCAGCGGACGTGGAAGTCGGTGAGGTCGCGAATCAGGGTGGTGCGGTGGCGGACCGGACTCTGGACGAGATTTCGGCTTCGGTGCCATTTGAAGCACACGCCGGCTGGATCGGGCACGTCGAACTCGACGCACGCTAGAAGAAAGGAGAATTTTGTGAAGCAAATTCTGCAAAATGCTCGCTCGGGCGCGCTTGAGCTCGTTGAAGTGCCGGCGCCGGCCGTGGGGCCCGGGTTTGTGCTCGTGCGCAACGTGCATTCCGTGATGTCGCCGGGCACAGAGAAAATGGCGATGGATTTCGCGCGCAAGTCTATGCTAGGTAAAGCGCGCAGTCGCCCGGATCTTGTGAAGCAGGTGATTCGGAAGCTCCAGCATGAAGGGCCGCTTCCGACTTATAGGACCGTGGTGAATAAACTCGATGCGCCGCAGCCCTTGGGTTATGCGAGTGCGGGAATTGTCGAAGAAGTCGGTGCGGGCGTCACGGCCTTTGCGCCGGGCGACCGCGTTGCGTGTGCGGGAGCAGGCTACGCGAATCATGCGGAGCTCGTCGTGGTACCGGAGAACCTGACGGCGCATGTGCCGGAAGGGTTGAGCCTCGATCGCGCTGCGTTTGCGACGCTCGGTGCGATCGCTATGCAGGGTCTGCGCGTGGGCGATCCGACCTTAGGCGAAGTAGTCGCCGTGATCGGCCTTGGGTTGATCGGACAGCTGACCGTTCAGCTCCTTCTTGCGAACGGTTGCCGAGTGTACGGGGTCGACCTCGACCCCAAGCGAATTGAGCAGGCCCTCGCGCAGGGAATGGACTTCGGCGCAGCGCCCGGCGATGACCACGCCCCTTTCTTGGCGCATGCGACGGGTGGCCACGGCGCGGATCTCGTGATCGTGACTGCGGCTTCCGATAGCTCGGCGCCGATTCAGCTGGCCGCGGACCTGTGCCGGCATAAGGGACGGGTGGTCGCTGTGGGCGCGACGGCGATGGACCTTGATCGTCGGAGCTTCTACGACAAAGAACTCGAGCTTCGGATGAGCATGTCGTACGGGCCGGGTCGCTACGATCGACGGTACGAGGAAGTCGGGCTCGATTATCCCATCGCCTACGTGCGCTGGACGGAGCAGCGGAATCTGCAGGCGTTTGTGGACCTGGCAGCGCGGGGTTCGATCGATCCTTTGAAGATGGATCTTGAGGTGGTTGAGTTTGAGGCGGCGACGGATACGTATGAGCTGCTCGCGAAGGGGGAGCGGAAGGCGCTGGCGGCGGTTTTTCGGTATTCGGAGGATGTGGATCGTTCTCGAAGCCAGTCTTTGCAGTCCGGGACGGGAGCCGCAGCGTCTTCGCGTGCGACGGGCGATCTCGGCGTGGGCTTCGTGGGCGCCGGCAATTATGCGAAGGCGGTCTTGTTGCCTATTCTGGAAAAGACCTCCGGCCTGAAGCATAAGACGGTGGTGACCTCTACGGGCCCCTCGGCGAAACGGACGGCGGAGCGATTCGGCTTCGCGGAATGCGGAACCGATCCTAGTGCAGTCTTCACGGATGACGGGATCGATCTGGTCTTCATTACCACGCCGCATGATTCGCATGCTGAGCTTGCGGAGTCGGCACTTCGGGCGGGGAAGGCGGTTTGGCTCGAGAAGCCCGTTGGGCTCACGATGGAAGAGGTCGAGTCGGTCGCGCGGGCCGCAGAGGAGACCAACGGCGTCTTGATCGTTGGATATAACCGCCGCTTCTCTTCTCATGCGCGCGCCGTACGCGAAGCCTTTGAGCGCCGAGCAGGTCCGATGGCGATTCAGTATGTGATCGCGGCGGGCGCGACGCCGGGCGGAACTTGGCTGACGGATCCCGCTGTTGGCGGTGGCCGAATCATCGGCGAGGCCTGTCATTTCGTGGACTTATGCACGTACCTCGTCGGGCAGATTCCGAACGGCGTGCAGGCCCGTGCGCTTGGACGTGATCCAGAGAACGAAGACTCCATGATGGCTTTGGTTTCTTATCCCGACGGCTCGACGGCTTCGATCTCTTATCTCGCGAACGCAAGTTCGGAGCTCCCGAAGGAGCGCTGGGAAGTGCATGCGGACGGGAAGAGCGCGATTTGTGAGAACTTCCGGGTGACGACTCTGCCGGGTGGCAAGAAGCTCAAGGGGCTTAATCAGGACAAGGGGCAGAAGGGGGCCGTCCAGGCCTTCGTGGATGCGGCGCGCAAATCGAGCGGCGCGGTGATGTCGATGGAGGAGATTGTTTCGACTTCGCGGATCACGCTTGAGATGCTGGCTTCCGCGGGAGCGCGAGATTGAGCATTCTGGCACACGGAAGAGCATTGGCTTAGGCGTAACGGGATAGGCCGTGCCCGGATTCATTTTGTTCATTCGCGAATAAACAGCTTCTTTCGGAGGCGAGCAAGGTCGGCTTTCTCAGGTCGGAAGACGCCATGCTCTGTGAGAAGCGCAGTGACATAGCGCGATGGCGTGACGTCGAAGGCCGGATTCGCGATTGGTGTTTCGGGCCCGAAAATTGAAACGGTGCGCAGTTCACCTTCTGCGTCACGACCCGTCAGCTCGCGAACCTCAGCGCCATCGCGATCTTCGATCGGGATATCGGCGACTCCATCTTCGAGCGTCCAGTCAATTGTCGAGCTTGGCAGTGCAACGTAGAACGGGATTTCGTGTGCATGGGCCGCGAGTGCCTTCAAATACGTCCCGATCTTGTTGCAGACATCGCCGGCGGCCGTCGTGCGATCACTTCCCACAATGACGGCGTCAATTTGGCCGCGCTGCATGAAGTGGCCACCTGCGTTGTCGACAATCACGGTATGCGGGATGCCTTGCTCGCGGAGTTCGAATGCCGTGAGACTCGTGCCCTGATTGCGAGGCCGCGTCTCATCGACCCACACATGGACGGGGATTCCAGCTTGCTGCGCTTTGTAAATAGGAGCGAGGGCTGTTCCCCAATCGACGGTGGCGAGCCAACCTGCGTTGCAATGAGTCAGGATCTGGACCGGACGTTCAGGATTCTTCGCTTGGAGAGCTTTGATGATAGGGAGTCCGGTTTCACCGATGGCTTTGCAGACTTCGGTGTCTTCATCACAGATTCGGATCGCCTCTTCGCGCGCAAGTCGAGCCCGCGTAGTAGGGCGCGCGTTCGTGACAACGCCGGCGACACGATCGAGGGCCCATCGCAAATTGACCGCGGTAGGTCGGGTCGCGAGAAGGTCTTTGTGTGCGCAGGTAAGCCCGTTATCCGAGGGGTCGGCGGATAGGGCGAGGGCCAGTCCGTGGGCGGCTGTAGCGCCGATCAGCGGGGCGCCGCGCACACGCATGGTTCGGATTGCCTCGCACGCATCTTCAAGCGTACGGAGCTCGCGCAGGCCGAAGCGATGGGGAAGCAGCGTCTGGTCGATGATTGTGATGGGGCCGGCATCGCCGTCGTGCCAAATCGTTCGCATGAGACTGTCTTGGATACGCATTGGAAAGTCCAGCGTCGCAGTAAAAAGCTAGTCGCCGGCGAATTCGCTCAGCCAGAATACGTCGGTCCCGGTCTTATGGAGGCGCTCTACGCCGCCCAGGTCGGGAAGAGCGATGACGAAGGCGCTCGCGACGACCTCGGCTCCAATCTCTTGGAGCAGTAGGATCGCGGCTTCGGCTGTGCCGCCAGTTGCAATCAGATCATCGATGAGGAGCACGCGCTGGCCAGCTTCGATCGCGCCGCGATGCAGCTCGATGCGGTCCTCACCGTATTCAAGTTTGAAGTCTCGACCGACAGTTTCTCCGGGCAGCTTGCCTGATTTTCGAATGGGAATAAAGCCTAAGCCCATGGCATAGGCGATCGCCGTGCCGAAGATGAAGCCGCGGGCTTCGATGCCGGCAATACAATCGATTCCCGATTCTGAGTAACGCTCGGCAATTCGGTCGATCGAGGCCTTGAGCCCGTTCGGGTCTGCGAGGAGTGTCGTGATGTCGCGAAACTGGATCCCTGGTTTTGGGTAATCCGGAATTGTGCGAATCAAAGGTTCAAGGGCAAGTATGTCTTTTTCTGAAGCGTCGTTGGGTCCGCGTGACAACTGAGTGGGCTCGCTCTCTCTAAGGTCGGAACGGTCGCATCTTCTGCGAAGCGTATTTGGCGGATTAGGACCGCAGCCCAAGGCTGCCGGAATCGTTTGTGTAGGTCGGGATGTCGAAGCTGTCTCTGAAAGCCGGATTTTAACGCAATTGACGCTCCGCCGAGCGGATCTCCTAGCCCTGATCCGACATTAGATTCGGCGTTTTAGAGATAGTTGAGCGCGGGTCAAGCCGCGATGGCATCGATGACGGCCTGGATCCTCTTCCGGGCCGATGGTGCGGCTGCGATTCGAAGTTCGCTTCGCCCCTTTGGCCGTGCGATACGACCCAGGATGTGGACGAGTAAAAAGCGGAGCGTCCTCATCGATCGGAAGCTGTAGCGATTGGTTCGCTTCCGCGTGTTCTTCCGCAGCGCCGCGAGCCCGGTCTTCATTTGGAAGTCCCGCGCAAGGTTATGCGTGAGCGCCGAGAGCAACTGCCAGGTGCTGTTTGACCTTGCACGGAAAAGTGGACTTACCAGAGGAAGCTAGTCTTTCTCGGGGAGTTCAAAATGGCCAAGAAGAAGCAGACAAGAAGACGATTTACCGAAGAGTTCAAAGCTGAAACCGTGAAGCTGGTGAAGGAAAGCGATCGTTCGATGGCGAGCATCGCGATGGAGCTTGGGATCGCCGCAAAGTCCGTCGGAGAATGGGTTCGAAGGGCGGAAAAGTCAGGCGACGCCATAGGCGAAAATGAACGCATGGAGCTGCAACGCCTTCGTAAAGAAGTTCGCGAACTCCGGATGGAAAAGGAAATCCTCGCAAAAGCGACGGCCTTCGTGTGTCACGAGCGCGCGCGGTAGATCGAAGCCGTGCGTCAACTACATCAGAGATGAGGGCAGGCCCCTCGGAGTCGGGTTGCAGGATCAGGCTCCAAACCCCCTCGAGCTGCGTCGGTTAAGAG
>JBDNFB010000166.1:0-11936 GCA_041690055.1 Myxococcota bacterium
AAGTCCATCTTCTCCGCAAGCCCCTTATGAGCCTGTCGGGCAGTTATCGCCGCCGTCAGCGTCGTCTTGCCGTGGTCAACGTGACCGATGGTGCCCACATTTACATGGGGCTTATTTCGTTCGAACTTCTCTTTCGCCATCTGTATCGCTTCTCTTTTAGTCGTTGCCTGGTTGGGCTGACTTTTGGGCCGACCTCTTCGGCCTGCCACCCCCCGCACCTCCTCCGCCGGGTCTCGGCGCAATCAAGGTGTTTGATGGGCATCTCTCGATGAGATCAGTCTGTTGTACTCGTCCTACCTGCTTCTATGGAGCTCACGAGCGGGCTCGAACCGCTGACCTCGTCCTTACCAAGGACGTGCTCTACCACCTGAGCTACGTGAGCTGATTTCCTATTTCGTTGCCAATTGGTTTCCAACTGGTTCCTTGTTCGTTGCCACTCGGTTCCACTCGCCGACTTCGCTTGCGCCCGCTTGCTTCCATTCGCTTCCTGTCCTGGCAACCCGCCACCAAGGCATCAGATTGCGAAAGCAAATGGAGCGGGAGACGGGATTCGAACCCGCGACCCCCAGCTTGGAAGGCTGGTGCTCTAGCCAGCTGAGCTACTCCCGCTTAAAACCTCGTTGCCTCATTAATCTGAGAATTCCTCTTCTGCCTTCTTCCCATCGTGCGTCTCTACTAGCAAGACAGGAACCACGTTGAGCAACGCTCATAAAACTCGGGCTGGTGGAGAGAGGAGGATTCGAACCTCCGTAGGCCTAAGGCCAGCAGATTTACAGTCTGCCCCGTTTAACCGCTTCGGTATCTCTCCGCGTACCCGCTAATTTTGATTTTCCCAACGATCCGTGGCACGCCCCGCCGCGAATCGAAAATTCTGATCAGTCCGACTTCTTCTTCATTCTTCTTCTGCAGTTCTTCTGTTCTTTCCATCCGACCCAGAGCCGCGCGCTTCGAAAGCTCGCGTTACTTGGACCTTTCCACTCTTTCCAGAATCCGAAGCGCAAAGAACCGCCCGGTTCTCCTCGCTTCCCATTGGAAGTAAGCGAAGGAATCGTTGAGCGGTCAAAACACTCGAGCCACCCGACTCAAGCCTTATCAGCGTTTGCGAATTCTTTACCCCGACTCACTGCCTGAACTTCCAGGCTTCTACCTACTTACCTACTACCTACTACCTACTCTAATTATCTCTCGTAACCGGCTACCGGGTGTGTCCCGCGTCGACTTTCCTGCGGTTCCATCTGTGTCACCTAGCAGCGCTCTTCTGAATAAACGGATCCGCTTCGATTGCCAGTTGCGAAAGAACTTTCCCGCATTGCTCTATCTCTGTTGCTCGATTTCTTTTTTCAAACGACGACTTAAGCCTGATTGTACATACACATGTAAAACACAAGACTTTGGAGTTGAATCTGATCCCGCCGTTCCGATCCGGAGCTGGCGAGGGGACTCGAACCCTTAACCTTCGGATTACAAATCCGATGCTCTACCAGTTGAGCTACGCCAGCTAGGTGCGCGAGCGAAGACTATAGGCCGGCTTCGTCCCCGCTGGCAAGCTCCTCAGGGACATCTCTGGGCACGCAAACCGGTTTAGAGGCCGGCTCGCCTCAGTCCGACGCTGATCCAGAATCCGCTCGCCGAAGCAGATCGTACAAGATCACAGCTCCTGCGGTAGAGACATTAAGTGAGGCTATACGCCCCCGCATCGGGATCTGCACGAGATGGTCGGCCTGATCGAGAATACTGGGCCGAATGCCCTTCCCTTCGGCCCCCAGAACGATCGCCAGATTGCCTGTCAGCAATCGGTCCTCGACGTCGAACAAGGGCTGGCTTCCCTCCAGAGCAGCCGCCACAATCCAGTACGATTGCGCCTGCAAGTCGGCCAGGGCTCGCCCCAGATTCCCCACACGCGCCACCGGCAGCCACTCGATCGCTCCCGCAGACGCCCTGCTGACTGTCGGAGTCAGCCCTGGCGATCGGCGATCGGTCAGAATCAGCCCAGAAACGCCGGCTGACTCAGCGACCCGGGCCACCGCACCGACGTTCTGGGGATCTTCGACCCCATCGAGCGCGACGAGCCGACTCCCCGGACCTCGCTCACCCGCTCGCCTTCCGCTGGCCCACTCGACCAGCGATGAAAGGGACAGCTCCGGAATCGGGCCCGCATCCAGCGCGACCCCCTGGGGATTGCTATCAGCACCGGCCACGCGTTCGATTTCGGCCTCGGAGACTTCCTCAACCCGAACACCCGCCTTCCGAGCCAATGCGGCCAGCTCTTGATGGTCCTCTCGGTTCGAACCGGCGCGCAGCCAGAGCCGGTCAATTTGCCGACGCCGCGCACGCAACGCCTCGCGGACGGAGTGGATTCCAGTCAGCCAGCCCGGCGATTGTGGCGCGTCACGAAGCGCGGGACGCGTAGGGCGAGAAGAAGATCGATGTGAGGAGGAAGCTTTGGCCATGCCAATCCGAGAAGTCGCGGACAGAGGTTCGCGGGCAAGGCCCGCCTGCGATCAGGAGCGAAGGCTTCTGACGAATTGGGGCATCAGCGCAAGAGCATAGCCCGCAAAGGGCCGACGGCCTCCAGGAAGGCGCTGCAATCTTCAATGCCCGGAGGATTGCGCAACTCGAATTCCAGATCGCCGACGATTTCACCGAGCGCCTCATCTGCCTGACGAATTGGGTCCCCCACAAGGCGAAGCCCCCTCTGCTCAATCGGCGGGATCCAGGGCTCCTCGATCCGAGAACCGGACGCCCTGAAGCAGGACGTGCCCTCGTGCGGCCCCTTCTTCAATAATTCGGTTCAGCCGCGCGCAACGGCTTCCTGACCATCCAGTGCACGAGCGGCGCTGCGAGTTCGCCGATCAATCGATGCGTTGGCAAAGAAAGCCGTACGACGTTGTCCGGTTCGATCTCGCCTTCCCAGAAGTAGATCCAGCCTGAAGTGTACGCAAACAGCGAGCGCACGATATGTTCCACTTGTGTCTTGACACCGGACCAAAGGTCGCGCGGCGTGAGATAACCAAGTCCCACTAACACCTTGCCGAAACGCATCGTCGGGTGATATCGCTTCTTCGCACGGTCGAGCTGCTTCTGTGTTAGGGATTCCGCGCGCTGCAGGCAGGCGCAGAGACGATCGCTCGCCTGGTTCGATTGTGCAAAGACGACTTCGCCGCGACTCAGGTAGACCGCTTACTCTTCCCCCTCGAATTGGAAGAGCAAGAAGCCGGATTTCCCGGCGCTATGCACGAGACTCAAGAGATCGGCGAGAGGAAACGAACGCGAATCGGCGCTCAAGACAAGAGCGCGATCCCAAGGCACGGCGGCACCACCGCTGTCGCTCGATTCGCGCAGAACCATTCGACCGGCCCGCGCGACAATGCGCGCGCTCATCGGCACGGAGCCCCAGACGCTCGCTCGATTCTCGGGACAATGGCCCCGAATCCGAATCCTGCATTGCGCCCGTCCGGCACGCCGTCTCCTCGCTGCTTCTGATACCGCTGCTCAGGGTTCCCTCTGAGTCGTTACCCGTAATCCCATCGACCGCCAAAGAGCTCAGCTTGAGAGATCCCGTCCAAAAGGCGTCTCCGGTTTTCCCTACACCGACGCGGACATGCAGAGCGCCCCGCATCTGATTTGCACTCAAGAGATTGAGCACTCGCCGCCGATACGCAGGGCAGGCAGAAGAGGACAAGACCATGAGCACAGCACTCAGACAACATCCCCACCCGAGGTCCCGTCGCGGAGGCGAGCGCATCCCGCTTCACGCACGCGTTCGCCTTTGGACGCAGGAAGGGGAAGAAGTCGCGCCTCTCGCTCGCTGCACCAATATCGGTCTCGGTGGCGTCCACGTCTTCGCCTCAGCGGAGCTTGTTCCCGGCACCCCGCTTCGACTTGAGATTCGGCTGCCGAGCGGCCGCGCCTTCAAATGTGCAGGACACGTCGCATGGTCGAAAACTACGCTTCACCCCGCCCTCCTCGGCTCGCCCGACGGAGCGGACAATGACGGCTCCTTTGGCATCTGCTTCGATGGCGTCTCGACACAGGCGCTCTTGCCGATCGCTCGCCTTCTCGTTGCGCGCGATCATGAACGAAATCGCGCCCGACGCATCCGAAGACTCCATGGACTCCCTAATCATGCTTGATGTGGTGCGCCCCGCGCCGGTATGCTCCGCTTTCGAATGAAACCCCACGGCAGCTTCAAACTCCTCGGACGCGCCCGCCGGACCACGCAAGACGCGATGGATCCAAACGTGCTTTGTGACGATCGCAGCGATCGGATCGTCGATTCCCTACGCGTGCAGATCCTCGAAGGCGACGAAGACCAATCCCTGCGCATCCGGCAGGTCTTCAGCGAGCCCGAAGAAGTCTACCGAGTCGAGATCGACCGCCCCGAACAAGGCTATTTGCGCACAACTCTGCTCGACCGAGACGCGCTCGAAGACCTGTTAGCGACAGACGATATCAGGGAGCGAGTGCTCAACCTCATCGACTGAACAAGGAAAGTGGTGCCCGGAGCAGGATTCGAACCTGCACGGCCTAAGGCCAGGCGATTTTAAGTCGCCCGCGTTTACCATTTCGCCACCCGGGCAGCCACCCAAAGTCTATACCGGACCGTCGCAGGACGCCTTTCCGGATCGAAAAAAGAAGCCCTCGCCCACGGAGTCCAGCTCGGGAGAACGAAGCCGCATGTTCCACGATCAACGCGTCGTCGTCGTCATGCCGGCATATAACGCGGCCCTGACCCTCGAGAAGACTGTGGGCGAGATCCCCATGGATCTCGTGGATGAGGTCGTCGTCACGGACGATGCCAGTTCCGACGGCACCGTCGCCGAAGCTGAGCGCCTCGGCCTCCGCACCCTCGTTCATCCAAAGAACCGAGGCTACGGCGGCAATCAGAAGACGTGTTACCAAGAAGCGCTGCGCCTCGGGGCCGACGTCGTGGTCATGCTCCACCCCGACTACCAATATACCCCCAAGCTTATTCCGGCGATGGTCAGCATGCTGACGGATGGCCCCTTTGATGTGGTTCTGGGCTCCAGAATCCTCGGCGGCAGCGCCCTCGCCGGCGGCATGCCCCGCTATAAATACGTCGCGAACCGCTTCCTCACCGCCACGCAAAACGCACTCGCCGGCGCCAAGCTCTCCGAGTATCACACCGGCTACCGCGCCTTCACGCGCCGCGTCCTCGAAGACCTGCCTTTGCTCGAGAACTCCGACGATTTCGTCTTCGACAACCAAATGCTCGCGCAGATTCTGAATCAGGATTTCCACATCGGCGAGATCAGCTGCCCGGCCGCCTACTTCGAAGACGCCTCTTCGATCAACTTCAGCCGCTCCGTGAAATACGGCCTCGGCGTGCTCGGCGTCTCCGTCCAACTCTTCCTGCAACGCATGGGCAAAGCCGACTTCCCCATCTTCAACACCGACGGAAGGAAGCTCGACCCCGCCCCCCGAAGCGAATAGGACAGGCCGGCCAGCACCGCTCAGGCAAACGGCACCGCGGAGACTCGAGAAGCAGAGCTCAATACGCGCCCCAAGCGGGCAGAAGACTCCGCCCGGCACCGGCGTCTCCAAAACCTCGCCAAGCGGGCAAGAAACACCGCATTTGCAGCGCCGACCCAACGCTCTCAAAAAGCAAGTGGAGGCGGCGCCCGGACTCGAACCGGGGATCAGGGCTTTGCAGGCCCGTGCCTTAGCCGCTTGGCTACGCCGCCTCGGAGTGCACGCGAGGCGCACATCCTCGTCTTCCTCATAGCTCGCATGGGCGGAAGACCGTGGAGCGGAAGAAATACAAGAGCGTTCCCTCCGAGTCAATCGGCGGTGGTCGCTGAGTGTCCCGAAGATTCGAACTTGGCCCACGCCGTGGGCTTTAATTCGTGCCGTTTTCTTAGTCTAAAGGCGCGGGTTCGGGCATCGGCTCGCGCCGACCGCCCATCTCGACGAAAAGACTCTCGCCGTCCAATTCCACCGCCTGAAGCAGCTCAGCCTGGGGGCCATGCAGAAAGCGAGCAAGAAGGCCCTCCGGCGCAAGATCGCGCTTCACGCGGCAGATCAATGCCCCATCAATCGGCGATTCGGCCAGCGAGGAAAGGTCCAGCGCCTCCGTCGACGCGTCCGAGAGATGCACCTCGCCCTTCGCAAGATCGACTGCCCGCACGAAAAACCCCGCCTCCTGGACCTCCACCTCGCCGCGAAAATGCTTCAAGCGGACAATGAACTTTCCCTCGTCCGCGAGATATTCCACGGATCGCTCGAAATGCTCTCGCAGGCGACGATTACCGATCGGCTGCCCTTCATGACTGAAGCGACCATCGTGATGAAGCTGCAGTCCAAAAGGCCGCAGCGGCGGCGGACCCGGCGTAGCACTCGCGTCTTTCACGTCTTCCATCATCGATCGCATTCCCCTGAGACCAAATGCAGAAGCGCCGCCGTGGGCAAAAGGTCGTCGAGCCGCTCCCCCTTCATGAGCCGCGGCATCGCCTGTGCGTGAAATAGGCTCGGCGGTCGACAGCGAATGCGACGCGGCAACTCCCCACCATCCGAAACAAGAAAGAACCCGAGCTCACCCGTCGAGGCCTCGACAGACAACGCCACCTCTCCCGCCGGCACGCGCGGCGTGGGCGGCGTGGGCGTGGACGGAGACGGAGACGGAGACGCCGACTCAAGCACCCACTCCGAGTCGCTGCGGACCACTTCGCCCGGGCCGATCGACTCGAGTAGCGATGCGCATTGCTCGGCGATACGAAGACTCTGAACGATCTCCTCTACCACAACTAACATACGGTCCAGACTATCGCCGGACGACCCGACGGGCACGTCGAAGTCGATCGACCCGTAGGCCAGATAGGGGCGATCCCTACGTACATCAAAAGGCGCGCCGGTCGCGCGCAGGACCGGCCCCGAAAGCCCGAGTTCAACCCCTTCATGCGCAGAGATCGAGGCAACGCCGTTCAGCCTACTACGACAGCTTGGATTATCGACCGCGAGCTGCTGAAAGCGGTCGATCGCCTGCTTCAAACGGTTCCGCGCCGCTTCGAAGGGTTCGGCAAAATCGGTCGGGAGCCCTGAGCGCACCCCGCCAAAGCAGAGCCAGCCCTCGAGCGGGCCGCGCCCGGTCACGAGGCGAAGGAGTCGCGACGCTTCCACTTCTCCCCATTGCGCCGCTTGCTCGGCAGCCGGCATCGCAATCGCGGCAGAAAGCGCTGCGAGACGCGCGAAATGATCGGTCACGCGCGCCAGTTCGCTGCCTAGCATCCGCAGCCAGATCGCACGATCCGGCAGAGGAAGGCCGATCAAGGATTCGACCGCGAGGCAGTACCCCACCTCGGCGATGAGCCCGCCCGAAAAGCCGAGTCGCCGCACATAGGGCAGCGCCCCGCGCCAGGGCACGGATTCAACTTCCTTCTCAAAACCGCGATGCCCGAAGCCGAGCTCCACCTCAAGATCAATGATCCGCTCGTCATCGAGAGAGACGACGAAACTGGTCGTCCCGCCTGCCCCCGTCAGGACACGCCGGACGCCGGGATGCGGCTGCCCCACTTCGAGAACGGTTTCAGGAAATCCGAGCGCTTCGGAGAGCGTCGCCGGGCCGTCGGGAATAAGGCTCATCGCTCGCCCGTCTCAGGCGTCTCAGGCGAATAAGTCGCCTCAAGCGGTTTGGGCAATGGCAGATTCGGTTGGCGCGGATAGTCCTTGCGCAGCGGGGCTCCCTCGAAGTCGGCCGGGAGCAGCAGGCGACGCAAATTAGGATGCCCTCTGAAAGCGATCCCAAAAAGGTCGAAGACTTCCCTCTCCAGCCAATTCGCCGAGGGCCAGAGGCTCACGATCGAGTCCACTTCGGGGGCTGCCTCTCGCGGCGATTCGGAGGATGCTCCGAGCGGTGATTCGGGCTGCAATCCGGGAAACAGTCCGAGCGCTCCTCCTGACGAAGTCCCGAGCGCAACGCGAACGCGCAGGGAGTCGCCACCCTCCGGCCGACTCAGCCAGTAAATCAAATCAAAACGAGCGCCAGTCGCTTCCACACCATGGTCCACAGCCGTCAAGTCCACGAGTCGACGAAAGCCGGGACCCTCCGCGTCTCGCGCGTCGCCTAACACACGAAGAAGATTCTCCGGCGGCACGTCCGCGACGAGAGCGCCGGGCTCTGCGGCCCGCACCGACACGCTCCAATGGCGCCATCGTGAGCTAAGCGCATCGGGCCCGCCGAGCCCCTCTAACTGTGTGCGGTCCTTGGAAGACTCCGCATTCTCGGTCACGACATTGTCTCCTCGGTCAGGAGGTCTCTCCGCAGTCGCGCGTCGCCAGTCGCCAGCGCATGAAAACCCGATCCGAGGGGCTCCGCCCGAAGCGCCGACTCGGGACAAACCGCGACGCAATCACCGCAGCCTATGCAGCGGGTCAAATCAAGAACGAAGCGTTCAACGCCTTGGCCACCGACTGATTCCGAGGTGCCCGCAATCTCGAGGCAGCGGCTCGGGCAGACCTCAGCACAGCGCTGACAGCCCGTGCACGCGTGTTGGCCCTCGGCGTTCAGGAAGAGCATAGGGACCGTCAGTGACGCGTCGTATTGACCATGCCCGTTTCCGTCGGAGGCGTTTCGCGTAACGCTCGCGGCAGTTTCCTTCGCATCGAGCAGCGTACGCGCACCCACCGCGATCCCCCGCAGCCAAGCAGGCACGGCCCAAAGCAAAGCAAATGCTCGCCGGCGGTTCCGTTTGACGACGACAACCTCTGAACCCATGGCCAGAGGATAGAAGGTTGGAGGGGCGCGAGCGAGAAAAAGAGCAAATCAGCCGGAGAGCACGACTCCCATCCTGCGGGCCACCGCATTCCGGACGCGTTCGTCGAGGGCCTCTCGCGCCGACGCATCGCTTGGCGATGCGGAGCTTCTGCCAGCGAGTCCCAACTCCGCCGCCACAGAAGTCATCTGAACGTCGGAAAGACCACAGGGCACGATCGCATCGAAGCCCCGCAGATCGAGGCTCACATTGAGCGCAAAGCCGTGGAACGTGACCCAACGCCGGATCCCCACCCCGATCGATGCGATCTTCCGCTCCGGCCCTTCAGGACGTGCACTCCGCGACCGATCGACGAAGACACCTGTCCAGCCTTCGACGCGCGTCGCCGGCACCCCAAGCGTCTCAAGCGCCTCGATCAGCCCCTGTTCGAGCAATCGAAGATGGAGATGGACATCGCGACGGCCCAGCGCGTCGAGATCGAGAATGGGATAGCCGACCAGCTGCCCGGGCGCGTGATAGGTGACATCCCCCCCGCGCCCCACCTCGAAAACCTCGACGCCCGCCGCACGCAGATCATCCGGGCTCTCATGCAGATTGCCCGGATCCGTACTCCGGCCCAGCGTGATGACGGCGGGATGCTCCAACAGAAAAAGTCGGTCGCCCGTGCGACCGGCAACGCGGTCCGCCACGGCCGCCTCTTGGAGCGCGAGTGCTTCCCCGTAGCCGATCGTGCCGAGCCACTCGACCGAAAGCGGCGAATCGCCCAAGACCGATCTCCCTTATAGCCTTACCTTAAACCCTTACGTTGACCCCTTAAAGGTCGAACTCGGCCGCTTCCAAGATCTCGCCTATGCGATTCAGAAATCCATTGGCCGGGGCGCCATCAACGGCGCGATGATCATAGGAAAGGGCCAAATACATCATCGTCCGGATCACGATCACATCCTCGCCGTCGAGCTGCCGCACGACCGCGCGCTTGGCGATTTCGCCCATGCGCAGGATGCCGACCTGGGGCTGATTGATGATGGCAAAGCCGTAGAGGTTGCCCTGCCGTCCAGGATTCGAGACCGTGAACGTGCCGCCCTTCAGGTCGTCGGCAGAGAGCTTCTTCGTGCGCGCCCGGGTTGCGAGATCGTTGATCGTCTGTGCGGTCCCTGAAAGCGAGAGACGGTCCGCATGCCGCACAACGGGCACAACAAGTCCCTTCTCCGTTTCGGCAGCGACACCGACATGCACATCCTGCTTTTCGATGATCGCGTCTTCGACGATCGAAGCGTTCAGCGCCGGAAACTCGCGAAGCGCGCGCGTCACTGCATGCACAATGAAGGGCAGGAACGTGAGCGAGATTCCGTAGGTGTCCTTGAAGGAATTCTTGTGCTTGTTGCGAAGCCGCACGACGCCGGAAAGGTCGACTTCTGCGACCGTCCCGACATGCGGGCTGGTCCGCTTTGAATAGACCATGTGATCCGCAATGATCCGACGCATCGGCGTCATCGGGATCACCTTGTCACCGGGCTGAAGCGTATAACCGAAATTCGGGGCGGGGCGACGCGCTTCACGCGCGCGCGGGGGTACTTGCGCGGGGGCCTGAGCCACGGGGGCCGTGGCCGCGGCTATAGGCGCAATAGGCGCAATAGGCGCGGCCTGTTGTTCCTTCTCTTGATGCCGGAGCACGTCGTCCTTCGTGACTCGGCCGGCGCTGCCCGTCCCCTGGACTTCGCGGAGATCGAGCGCAGAGTCCTCGGCGATGCGACGCGCGACCGGCGTCGCGGCCGCCGCTTCAGAAGAGACTGAAGGTGCCGATTGCGATCCTGTCGCAGTGGGCGCAGACGGCGCAGCGACGGTCGGCGGCACGCTGGCCGGCTCGGTCGACGGGGCCGCATTTTCCTTGGCCTCGGGATCGATGATCGCGAGGACTGCGCCCACTTCGACGACGGAGCCTTCTTGCGCGAGAATCTTTTCGATCATGCCCGCGGACGGAGCCGGAATCTCGGCGTCGACCTTATCCGTCGTGACTTCCACGATCGGCTGGTCCACCTCGACGATTTCGCCCTCCGCAACCAGCCATCTCGCCACGGTCCCCTCGTACACGCTTTCACCCAGGGACGGCAGCTCTACGTTGATCGACATGCTCTTCCTCTCTCGCTCCGGTTTGCTCTACACCGAGCCTTTAAAACACATTCAGCTTCTATCCGCTCACGTTCTGACGAACGGGTGCTTCTCTCGACGCTTCTCACGAGCGGCCACTTCTCACAAATCAGCCAGCTCAGTTCTCTGGATCGGCCATTCCGGAGCCTCGCTTGATGCACTGTGTTCGAGACTTTGGCCGACGCCCCTCGGCGAATTTCCGACAGCCGCCTCAAGCTGGCCCTCGCGCTGCCCCTCACGTAAACACGACAGCGCAGCGCGCAGCGCCACCGGCGAAGGAGGACAGCCCGGCACGACTAGATCGACGGGAATGATTCGGGAAAGGCCTGAAATCGTCGCGTAATTCTCATAAGGGCCGCCCGAAATCGCGCAGGCCCCCCAGGCGATCACCCAGCGTGGCTCCAGCATGCGCTGATAGATACCGCGCACCGTCTCGACCTGCTTTCGCGACAGGCTTCCTGCCACCACCAGAAGATCGGCGGAGCGGCTTGAGACCGCCGGCGGTCCCGTCCCAAGCGCTTCGAAAAAATCTCCTCCCTGCGCCATCGACATGCCGCAGCATGAGGTGGCTAATCGCAGCGGAGAAGGAGCGAGAGAGGCTGCCCAATCGAGCGCGCGCTCGAGGCGCGTTGCGCGAAACTGCCCGGCCGCGCGGTCGGGCCGGCGCGCGTCTTTTGAATGGTCGCCCTTTGCCATGACCGAAGATCCCCATGGATCCCTTAGGACCCCCCTCAAATCGCTTTGAAGCGTGCACGCGTTCACGCCACCTCTCCACGCTTTCACCGTCTGACGCCTCTGACCCCTTGGACGCTTCGCCGTGCGAATCAGAGATAGGCGCGCCAGCCGGAGACTAGCCGCTTTGATATGCTTCGCGTCGGCAGACGGAAAGAACTCGTGACCATGACTGAAAGAAATCGCCCGGCAAAGAACCAGGTGTGGGCCTGGGGCGTCCACTTATTCACAGCCAGCGGTGCTGCGCTGGGTGTCTTCTCTATTTTCGCGGTAGCGGAAGGTGATTTCTCTACGGCCACCATCCTCATGCTGATCGCTCTTTTCGTG
>JBDNFB010000167.1:0-47399 GCA_041690055.1 Myxococcota bacterium
CGCGATAGACTGAGGGTCAGAGGTCGCCAACCCCACTCCAACTCCACTCCAGCCCCACTCCGGCCACTTTCCCCCAGCCCAGCCAGAGCCCACCCCGCGCGCCCAAGATTGGATTCCCCCTGCGTTCCCCGACCGAGTCGCCGACCGCCCCACCCATGCCCACACCGCCGTCCACCGACGCACAGCCTTCGCCTTCCGAGGCCGATGATCCCAAGCGGCGACCGAAGGGGAAAAAGCTCCGCCCGCTCCAGTCTCTGATTCCATTCGTGCGGCCGTACCGCGGCGTAGTCGTCGGCGCGCTGCTCGCACTCGCCGCCTCCACCGGCGTCATGCTGGTTATTCCGCTGACCGTGCGGGTCGTGATCGATAACGGCTTCTCGACGGAAAACGCCGAGACCCTCGATCAGTATTTCATGGGTCTCATCATCGTCGCCTTCTTGATGGGGATCACGAGTTCGCTCCGCTTCTTCCTCGTCTCCTGGATCGGCGAGCGCGTCGTTACGGATCTGCGATCGGCAGTGTTCGATCACGTCGTCGGGCAAAGCCCGGCCTTCTTCGAGAAGAACCATACGGGCGAGATTCAGTCTCGCCTCACGACGGATACAACGCTGATCAAGACCGTCGTGGGCTCGACGATTTCGATCGCGCTGCGCAATGCGTTTACGCTCGCCGGCTCGGTCGGGCTTCTGGTCTTTACGAGTCCGAAACTTTCCGGACTTGTGCTGCTGGCGATTCCGGCGATCGCGTTCCCCTTGCTCGGCTTCGGGCGACTCGTACGCCGCCTCTCGCGACGCAGCCAGGACACACTCGCCGACACGAACGTCTTCGCAGGCGAAGCGCTCAGCTTCATCCAAACCGTTCAGGCCTTCACCCACGAAGTCGCCGATCGACTCCGCTACCGCGAAGTCGTGGAAACCGCGTTTGGCGCAGCACGACAACGCCTCATCGCCCGCGCGATCCTCACCGCCCTCGTCATCTTCCTCGTCTTCTCCTTCATCGCAGGCATCCTCTGGGTCGGCGCACAAGGCGTCCTCGAAGGCACAATGAGCAGCGGACAGCTCGGCCAGTTCGTGCTCTACGCAATGTTCTCTGCCATGAGCATGGCCGCACTCACGGAAGTCTGGGGCGATCTTCAATTGGCCGCGGGCGCCGCGGAACGACTCTTTGAATTGCTTGCCGTCGAGCCGGAAATTAGTGCGCCGGCGAACCCGGTCGCGCTGCCCAAGCCGGGCCGCGGCGAGGTCGTCTTCGAAGGCGTGTCCTTTGCCTACCCCACACGGCGAGATGTCGTCGCGCTCCAGGACTTCAGCTTTCGCGCCGAGCCTGGCGAAACGGTCGCGATCGTCGGTCCCTCGGGCGCCGGCAAGAGTACGGTCCTGCGTATGCTGCTTCGTTTTTACGATCCTGATGCCGGCGTGATTCGTGTCGACGGCGTGGCACTTCCTCAGGCTGACCCCCAAGACCTCCGCAGCCGGATGGCCATCGTTCCCCAAGAAACCGCCATCTTCAGCGAGACCCTGCGCGAGAACATTCGCTACGGCCGACCGGACGCAACGGATGAAGATGTGGAAGCCGCCGCCCGCGCAGCGCGGGTGGACGAGTTCGCTCAAAACCTTCCTGCGGGCTACGACACCTCCCTTGGCGAGAACGGCATGACCCTCTCCGGCGGCCAGCGACAGCGCGTGGCCATCGCCCGCGCCGTGCTGAGAGACGCCCCAATCCTGCTCCTCGACGAAGCCACCAGCTCCCTCGATTCGCAAAGCGAACGCCTCGTCCAGCAAGCGCTCGAGGGTCTCAAGAGCGGGCGCACCACCATCGTCATCGCCCATCGCCTCGCCACGGTCCGCGGCGCCCATCGCATCCTCGTCGTCGACGGCGGCCGCATCGTCGCCCAGGGCACACATGAGGAGTTGATCGCACAGGGGGGTCTCTACGCGGACCTGGCCCGGCTTCAGCTCGACGGGGACGCGACTGCGCGTGCGAACGAGGCCGAGGCCGCGAGCGTCGTTCCAACAGCTCGAGAAGCGAGCTGACCTCCACCTTGGGGTATGCTTTCGGGACAAGGGGGGGGAGCTATGAGTCAGGATCAGGACCGCTACGTGTGTTTGAACTGCTCCCAGCAGATGGAGGGGCTGAAATGCAAGATCCGTTGCACGCGATGTGGCTACTTCGAGTCCTGCTCCGACCTCGAACCCGCACCGCCTTTTGCTAGAGCGGGCGAGACGCCCGCTAGGCCGCAGGCGCTTTCCAGAGCGGGCGAGACGCCCGCTAGGCCGCAGCGGCGTTGAGCTTTCCGGTTCTGGTGGAGAACTCGGCAGGGATCGGCGAACGGGCAGCGGCGCTGGACTGGGTGAAGGCGCGGCGCGGCGAGCTGGTGACTTCGCTGCGAGCCGAGGGCGCGCTGCTGTTTCGCGGGTTTCCGCTGGAGACGGCGGAGGATTTTGATGCGTGGGTCGGCGCATTTGATCTGGGAACGTTCAGCTACCGCGACTCTTTGAGTAATGCCGTGCGCGTCGATCTCACGGAGCGGGTATTTACGGCGAACGAGGCGCCGCCCGAAGCGACGATTCGGCTGCATCACGAACTCGCCCAGACGCCGGCGCATCCGCGCGACCTGTTCTTTTTCTGCGAAACGCCTGCGGCGCACGGTGGAGCGACCGCGCTTTGCCGATCCGACCAGGTATACGAAGCGGTCGCGCAACGCTTCCCCGATTTCGCAGGCGCTGCGGAAACCCACGGTTTTCAGTACCGAACCGTGATGCCGCCCGAGGACGACCCGGCCTCCGCTCTCGGCCGCAGCTGGCGCGGCACGTTAAGCGTAACGTCTCGCGCGGAGGCCGAAGCCAAGCTCGCGCAGCTCGGATACACGTGGATCTGGCAAGACCAGGACTGCCTCGACGCAACGACACCTCGCCTCCCTGCGGTCCTGAAGCTGGAAGGCGGGAAAAGCGAGAAAGCTGGGCCGACGAAAGGCGTTAGGCGTGCGTTCTTCAATCAACTCGTCGCGACAAGGTCCTGGAAGGACGATCGGAACGATCCAGAACACGCCGTCCGACTGGGCAACGGGGACTCGATCCCACTCGATTTGCGAGACGCCGTCGCGGAAGAGACGGAACGTCTCGACCTCGACCTGAACTGGCAAAAGGGTGACGTCGCGATCCTCGACAATCATCTCGTAATGCATGGACGTCGCCCCTTCGAGGGCCGTCGCCGGGTGCTCGTCGCCTTCTCAGCGCGCGCGCAGACCGGTTAGAAGATCCAGCCCTCGGTCCCGTCCGCCGGGACCTGATCGACCCAGTAGAACTCGAAGCCGTGCTGCACGGCGTAGATATGGTCAGCGTCCCCGTCGCCGATATGAATCCAGCGCGTCGCCTGTGGAAAGCGCGCGCGGATCTCATCCAACTTGTGCTTATGCCCCACGAAATCCATCTCGATTTGATTCCGATCCCATAGGCGCTGCTGATCACTCATTACGCGATCCGATGCGCTGCCCACCAGATAGCCGAGCGCCTTCGCCTGTCGGATTTTTTCGACGGGGATCGGACCGGGCGGATCGCCCACTTCCATCGTGCCATCAATGTCGAGACTGAGGAGAACCATTCAGGTCGCTACTCCGTCACTCGGCCGCTGATCACGGGCGTGACACCTTCGATTACTTTCAGGCCGTCGCGTGTGAGCGCCTCGAGCGAGACTTCGTGGAGTACGATTTCGGGTCCGCCCTCGGTCTGAATCAAGCGCAAGCTGAACACGCCACCAATATGTTGGAATGAGTCAACCCAGTTCACGCCGAGTCCGGGATCTTCGTCGGCAATCACGGCGATGACCGATCCATCGTCTTCATACTTGGCGGTGAACTTCGTGACATAACCCTGCCCGTCTTCATAGACATCGAGGTTTTCCTGCCAGCGATTACAGACCTGGAGGATCCAGTGTTCACAAGGCGGTGGCGTGAAGCGTAGGACCAACGCCTGCCCTTCCGGCTTCGCCCAACAGCCGAACCCGTGCAGCCGATCCTGTACGCCGCCGTTGCTGAGATAGGTCGCCTCGGAGAATTCGATCTCGTTCGGCCGATTGGAGAGATTATCTTGCCACCAGGTGCGGACCAGCTCCGCGTAGCCCAAGACGATCTGTCCAGTCTTCGCCAAACCGGCGGCGACCTCTTCGGGCTCAACCGGGCGAGGCCGCGGCGGGTCGAGTCGCTCGATTTTCATGGTCGGCGGGATCACTTTGTCGCGTTCGTGGTAGACCGTGCGGACGAGGATTCCCGTTGTATCCGGCTCGATCGGCAGCCAATTCCCCGGCTGTTCTTTCTGTCCCACACGAATCTCGAAGTTCCCGTCGGCATCAAAGTCGAGAGCGTGACTGGCGAGGAATGCTCCGGTCTGAAGCGTCGCGGGATCGAACTCGCGCAGTCCCGCCACACCTTGTTCCGCCCAGTTCCGCGCCGCGAGGTCACGCGGTTGCGGCGCCTTCCAAGACGCCACGATGAAATAGGGCAGCGTCCCGCGATTACCTGTGATCTTGTACTCGTAGCGACCGTCGACGAACTCAGAAAGCAGGTGATCTTGGTCCGGGCTCTGAACGTTGATGCTCTGCCGCCAGGGCGCATCGCGAAGTCGCGGCCGATCCGGCTCGCAATTCTCGACCATCCGCTCGAAACCGTTTCGCGCCAAACGCGAAAGAAAGCGGTACCACTCCGCTCGCTCCTGATCCGTAGGCTCATCACCGAACGCGTCGATCACACGTCCCGCGACTTTGAGCTGCTCACAAAAGTCTTCCCAGGACTCGCCCTCGACGAGACGCTTGCGCGCCCTCGCCTTCTCGTCCGGTGTCATCTCGCCAGGTCCGCTTACTGCGCTCATCAAATTCTCCCGCTCTCCTAATCGTCCAGCTGAACGTTGCCGCCCGACCAGGGGCGTTGTGTTAGTTCGATGAGAACCGGATCGTCTTCCCGCTCAAGGTACGCGTATTTAATTTCGTCACTCATAGCGTGGTACCAGACCGCCTCAAAGCCAAGCGGCTTCGCGCGCTCCACCACATCATCCAGATCCTCTACGGTGAAACTGAGATGCTGCATGCCGGTCTTGCCCGCATCGAGGAATTCTTTGTGGGGCGTCTTCCCGCTCACCCACTCAATCAATTCGAGTTCAAGATCGCCTGTGTAGGCGAT
This sequence comes from Myxococcota bacterium, assembly GCA_041690055.1. GTDB lineage: Bacteria > Myxococcota_A > UBA9160 > UBA9160 > UBA4427 > UBA4427. The sequence continues at coordinate 5,171 of JBDNFB010000167.1, forward strand.
ACCCATACGCAGTTCGTAGGGCTCGAGTTTGCCCCGATAGAGCGCGCCTTCGGTTGGACCGTAAGAGACGATCTTGAACTCGCCGAAGAGCGGCTCGAAGAGCTTGATCGCGTCTTCGAGGTTGGGGTAGACAAATCCCACCTGACAGCAGGGGGGCAGATTGAGCGCATTTCGCACGTCTTCCATGAGTTCTCTCCGGTCGCAGTGAGAGACACGAATACGACCCTGAGTCAGCAAAGTCAACCAGCGCGTGCAATGCTCCGCGGGCCTTTTGACGTGTAGAATATCAGCCTTCGCTTCCCACTCAGGAGATCCTGTTATGAGCGCCCCCTCCGCCGCAAAGCCGCAGACGAGCGAGGTCACGATTGAGCCCCTCAAAGCTGATTTCGGGGCCCGCGTGAGCGGCCCAGACCTATCCCAACCGCTCTCGGCCGACATCGCGAATACGCTTCGCGAAGCTTGGGCCAAGCACGGATTCCTGGTCTTTCCGAATCAGACGCTCGAGCCCGCGCAACTGGAAGCGTTTACGGAATCTCTCGGCAAATTCGGAAGCGACCCGTTCATCGAGCCCATGGAAGGCCACCCGAACATGCTTGAGCTTCGGCGAGAGCCCGATGAGACGGCGCAAAACTTCGGCGCCGCCTGGCATTCAGACCGGAGTTTTCAGCACTGCCCGCCCTCCGGCACCTTGCTCCATTCGAAAACCGTTCCGCCGGGCGGAGGCGATACGCTCTACGCCGATGGGCACCGCGCCTGGGAAGCACTCTCCGAAACCATGCAGGGCATGCTCGAAGGTCTATGCGCTACGCATAGCGCTTCCTTCGCCTACGGGCCCCGCGGCATCTTCGCGAAAGAGACCGCGGAGCGAACGATGAAAATCGTGGTCTCCGAGGACGCGGAGGACACAGAGACTCATCCTGTTGTTCGCACACATCCCGTCACCGGCCGAAAGTCACTCTTCGTAAACCCCGTCTATACCGTGGGAATCGACGGACTCTCACCCGCCGAGAACTTCGTGCTCCTCAAGTTTCTCTACGACCATATGACCCAGGACGAGTTCGTACATCGACATCAATGGGAGCCCAATATGCTCGTTCTTTGGGACAACCGTTCGACGATGCATTTTGCGGACGGTGGCTACGACGGGCATCTGCGCGTTCTTCACCGCACGACGTTGGCGGGCGACCGACCGCATTAATCGCAGGATCGCTCGCTACCGCTCGCCTAATGCTCCGCGCTCAACACCCTGAACACCCTTAGGAGCAAGCTCTGCCATGCCCTCTTCCGAAACATCAGGCTCGCGCATCTCGCTGGCCTGGGACCAGCCGGAGATCGCGCTGATCACCATGACCGGCGAGGCGCCGAATCCGAGCACGTTCGAGGCGATAGGAGACCTCGCGGACCGACTCGTTACGGCCCGCGAAGCAGGAGCGCGCATCGTGGTCCTGGCTTCGGACGTGCCGGGGCATTGGTTCGGGCATGCCTCGCTGGGCGACTTGGCAAAGCTATTTGGCGGGAAAGAGTCGGGCAGCGACGGCGGTGGCTTCTTCCGCACAGCGGATGAGCTCGCGAAGGGCGAAATGATCAGCATCGCCGCAATTTCAGGAGACTGCTCGGGGGGCGGCGCTGAGATCGGCTGGTGCTGCGATCTCCGTATCGCTGAGGAACAGGTGCGCATCGCGCAGCCAGAAGTCCTGATCGGCCTGACGCCCGGCCTTGGCGGAGTCGCTCGCCTTTCTCGCCTTATCGGCCGCTCCGCCGCCGCCGAAATGGTGCCCGATGGCGCCCCCGTCTCGGCCGCCCGGCTTCATACCCTAGGCGCGATCAACCGCGTCGTTGCCAAAGGCCGAGCACGTGAGACTGCCCTTGCCTGGGCGCGGCGCCTGGCCCAACATCCAGCTGCGGGCCTCGCCGCGACCAAGCGTATCCTGTCGGAATCCGAAGAACTGCCGCTCGAAGAAGCGCTTGCGAATGAGCAGCGCATCTTTCAGAGCGTTGCCCAAGCCCCCGAGACCCTCGCCCGCATGGAAGCCATGCAGGCCGAGTACGACGCGGGCCGGACTCCGAGCGAACTCGTCCGGCCCCCCTTCGAGGGCTAGCTGTTCGCGGCGGCGTGCTTGCCGGCGCGGCGACCAAAGAAGGTCGATTCGCCGATGCACGTGCCACTGGAATAGCCCGTGCCGTCCTGAGCAATATTCGAGGCGCATCCGCCGATCGCGTAGAGACCCGGGACCGTGCCGCCGCCTCCCGCGACCACTTCCGCGTCGATCGTCACGTCGAGGCCGCCGAGCGTGAAGGCCATATACGTCGCCTGTCCCACCGAAGCGTCGAGCGCGGCAAACGGCGCATTATCGAGCGGCGTGAGCCACTTCTTACCCTTGTGGAACTCAGGATCCTCACCGTTTGCGGCATGCTTATTATAGTTCGCCATCGTCTCCTGCAGCGAACCCGTCGGCAAGCCGAGCGCCTTCTCCATCTCTTCCACACTCTCGAACGCGTCCACCAGCGGGTACGCGCCGTAATGCTGCGGCTCGACCGCATAGGTCTTCTCGTCGAGGATCAGCCAGCCTTTGCGGTCCGGCTGCTGTGTCGTGATCATGCTCGAACGAGAATGGTAGGAATCCTCGGAGACATAGCGCTTGCCGTTCTTGTTCACGAGGATGCCCTTGATATGGCTTTCCGGCGGATAGAAGGCCGCCGTCATCAGAGCGCCGTCCATATGCTTCAGCACACCGCCCGCTGCCTTGCCGAGCTGATGCCCCGCGCCGTCATCGTAGGGCGTAAACTGCCTCGTGTAGGCCTCGTCTAGAAGCTCAGGCAGGTACTCTTTTAAGAGATCATCGTTCTGCGTGAACTGGCCAGCGGCAAGAATGACTCCCTTGTTTGCGCGCACGCTGCCCTTGTCTTCGCCGTAGACGCGGTAGCTCGCACCCACGATGCGGCCGTCCTCGCGAACGAGTTCATGCACGTGGGCGTCATAAATGATGCGCACGCCGAGCGCGACCGCCTTCGTCGTTAGGCACTCCATCATCTTGGCGCCGCCAAGCTCCCCGACCTGGGCGACCTTGTGGCCGCGCGGTGCAGGCTTGGCCTTTTCGCGGAAGGGGTAGACTTCTTCATTGCCCGACCAGATCAGACATTCATCCGTCATCTGGAGAACGTGCTTACCCTTATACATCGTGTCGTTAAAGGGGACGCCGCGCGCGACGAGCCAATCGAAATGCTCGACGCTCTCTTCACAGTAGAGTCGGATCTTGGCCTCATCGGGGTCGGGGGTGTTCATCATCAGATAGGTGAACATGTCCTCGACGGTATCTTCGACGCCGACCGCCTTCTGGACGCGCGTGCCTCCGCCAAGGTAGAGATGCCCCGCGGCCATTCCGGTGACACCGCCGCCGCCGCTGGCGCGCTCGAAGACGAGGACATCGGCACCGGCTTCGCGCGCTTCGATCGCCGCCGTCACACCGGCGCATCCAAGGCCGATAATCACGACGTCCGCCGTGTCACTCCAATTCGAAACCGTCCCGGCTTCCACTACCCCGTACTCAGCCTTGCTCATCGTCTCTCCATTCTCTTCACACTCTTCGCGCTCTTCACACTTATTTGGGCATGGATCGTCTCATCCCAGCCGACTTCGACCGGCATTCTAACCCACGAATCGGGGTGCGGACTCAGCTGAATTCGAAATCAGCCGCGTCCGGCTCCCGCGTCCAGGTCCAATAGTCCACAAGCCGCCAGGGACTCAGGATATGAATCCGTCCCTTCGAGTTCTTATACCAGGAATGCTTCACGTGCGGGCTCGACCAGACCAGTCCTTCGAGCTCTTTTTGGAGCCGACCGCCGTACGCGTCATTGACGTCCTGCTTCGGCTGCATAGCGGTTCGCCCCTCTTCCACGAGCAGCTTCAAGCAACCCGTGATGTACCGCATTTGACACTCTGAGTGGAAGATCAAACTGCCGCCGTGCGCGAGGTTCGTGCCTGGCCCATACATGAAGAATAGATTCGGAAATCCGGGCGTGCTGATGCCAAGATACGCGCTTGGTTCGTCGCCCCAATGTTCAGAGAGTACCACGCCGTCACGCCCCACTATCTCCATGGGGAAGAGCATCTTGCTCGCCTGAAAACCGGTCGCGTAAACGATCACGTCCACCTCGAAATGCCGGCCGTCCTCGAGGACCACGCCCTTCTCGTCGATGCGGGCTATGCCGTCGCGGACGAGTTCGACATTGTCTCGCGTGAGCGCACCTAACCAGCTTCCATTGTCTTGGAGCGTCCTCTTAGCAGTGGGCGGATAATCGGGAACACATTTCGCAATGAGTTCTGCGTCATCGCCGAGCTGGCTGGTAATCCAGTCCGTGAACATCTGGCGCGTCGCCTCGTTCACCGCCGAAACCGCGATTTCCTGATTCGGATACTCGGGATCGATTTTCGCCGCGGCGAGTCCGCCATCGCATCCCGGCCAGAAGAGCAGGAAGCGGTACCAGCGTCCGTAGAAGGGCAAGTGCCTAATAGCCCACGCCTTCCCCGGCCCCACCTTCTCGTGATAGTTGGGATTGGGGAACATCCACTGGGCGGTGCGCTGAAAGACCGTGAGCTGTGCGGTGCTGGGAGCGATCGTCGGGACGAGCTGAAAGCCACTTGCCCCCGCGCCGATCACCGCCACACGCTTATCCTTGTAGTCAACTGAATGGTCCCAATTCGAGGAGTGAAAGCTCGGGCCCTTGAAGTCTTCGATGCCCGGAATGTCAGGGAGCTTGGCCCGGTTGAGCTGCCCCACTGCGCTGATCACGGCGCGTGCGACGAGTGTTTCTTCCTTGCCCGAAGCGTCCCGCGTCGTCACGGACCACGTGCCGGCGGCTTCGTCCCAGCGCGCCGAGACCACTTCCGTTTCGAACCGAATCGCCTCACGGAGCGCATGCCGATTCATCACGTCTTCGAAATAGGCCTGAAGCTCCGGCTGCTGGGAGAAGAACTCGGTCCATTGATCGCTGGGCTCGAAGCTATAAGAATAGAAGTGATTTCCGACATCGACACGGCAACCCGGATACTGATTCTCGTACCAAGTGCCGCCGACCGCAGGATTCTTTTCGATAATCGTGAAGGGAATGCCCGCTTCTTTCAGGCGAATCCCCGCCAGCAGACCGGACTGACCGCAGCCGATCACGACGACCGGGAAATCTGAACGCGCTTCCGCCGAGGACGGGGCCCACGCGACGGCGCGCGCATCGCGCCCATCAAGTTCCATCTCCTCGAGCATCATTGGAATATATTCCTCAGGCACTTCCGAGCAGACCAGAAAGCTCATCATCTCCTGAATCATTTCTAGGCTCGGCGGCGACGGCAATTTGCAGCCGCCATCGCGGTAAGCCTTGATCACTTCGAGCGCCTTCGCGCGTGCTTCTGCTTGCATCTCAGGCGGCATAAAGCCCTGCACTTCATTCAGGAAGAGGCCCTGCGGCTTCAAGTCCCCGCGAATCCAGCTCGAATCCCCCGTCATATGAACGAGAGAGAGCAAGAGCGTCGGGACGCTGACATCTTCCAGCGCCTTGGCGATGGTCGCGTCGTCGTCTGTGATCGGACGTCCGGCATGGGGGTTCGCGGTCATGGATCTTGGCTCCTTCCGGATTTTCCCGGCGTGAAGCTCCGACAGTAGACCACGGGGCCGCCGCGGAAAACAGTATCTCAATCTGCCGATGGACTGCGTCTGCTGCCCGTTCTAGGCGGATTGTTCATCCCTCGATTCAGGGTTGAACGATGACCTTGCATTCGGTCGACGGCGTGCGCAAAGCCTCAAAAGCCGCAGGCAAAGCATCGAGCGCTATCCGGTCAGTCACCATCGGAAGCGGGTCCATCCGTTCCGCCGCGAGCATGTCTACGGTCAACGCGAAATCCCCGTGCCGGTAATACGAAACAAATTGGATAGTGAGTTCTTTCGTGCCCATCACGAGGGGATTGATCGGATCCAGCGCCATGCACATGCCCGCCGAAAGAACCGTCGCGCCGCGCTCGGCGATATTCGCGATTTCCTGAACCATCCCGGGCCGTCCAACGCATTCAAACCCAAGGCGCGGCGCATGCCCCGTGATCTTCTCGAAGGCGGCGGCGAGTTCTTCTTTTTGCGGATCGATCACGGCGGTCGCACCGAGGCTCTCCGCAAGCGCACGGCGATGATCCGCGGGATCGCTAACCACCACTTCACGCGCGCCGAGCAGCTTGGCCCAGGCGGCCACCGCCAGCCCCACAGGCCCGGCCCCCAGAATCAAGACATCTTCGCCGGGAGTGAGGCCCGCTTTGTCCACCGCGTGCAGGCCGACCGCGAGCGGTTCCACAATCGCCCCGTCCGCGGTCGACACGTTTTCTGGCAAACGGAACGTCATCCTATCGCCCGCCAGCGCGTACTCCGCATACCCTCCGCCGATATCCCCGAAGCCCGTCATGCGCAGTGCCGCACAGCCCATCACGTCGCCGGACAGACATCGCACGCACGTCCCGCAACTGATCCCCGGCATAGTGCAGACCCGGTCGCCTTCGCGCCAAGGCCCGTGCGACCCGGCAGCGTCCTTCCCGACCGCCACGATCTCGCCGGCAAACTCGTGCCCCATGATCGCGCCGCGGGGCACCGCGCCGCCGAGTTCCGTCACGTGCAGGTCCGAACCACAAATGCCGCAACCGCCGACACGAAGCACGATCTCTCCTGCGCCCGGCGTCGGGTCAGGCAGCTCCGCGACCTCCATCGGCTTTCCGGTCTCCACAAAACAGGCGGCTCGCATGGGCTTCTCCTCGCCTTTCGCCACGACTCGGTCGGTGGGCCGGTCGGACAGGCCCCAAAAGCGTATCACGCGGATCTCTACTCCGGGTGCCTCATAGAGGGAGCCACTGGACCCGAATTCGCTTAATCTCAGGGCATGGCCAAACCGCTCACGCTCACCGTCGTCGAACAATCCCCCGTCCGCAAAGGAGGAACAGGCGCAGACGCCTTGCGCGAAACTGTCGAACTCGCCGTCGCCTGCGAGGCGATGGGCTACGAGCGCTTCTGGGTTGCTGAGCATCACAACCTGCCCGGCATCGCGAGCACCAGCCCCGAGATCCTGATCGGTCAGATCGGTGCAGCCACCTCGACGATCCGTGTAGGCAGCGGCGGCGTCATGCTCCCGCACTACAGCGCCTTCAAGGTCGCCGAGAACTTCCGCATGCTCGAGACGCTCTTTCCCGGCCGCGTCGATCTCGGCCTCGGCCGCGCGCCGGGCGGAGACCAGCGCACCGCAGTCGCGATGGCCTACCCCGGTCAGCCCAACGATGTGCGCGCCTACCCCGAACAGGTCGACGACCTGATCGGCTATCTCGGCGACACGCTGCCCCCGGAACATCCGTTTGCGACGCTCCGTCCGGGACCGCCGACCGAAGGCATGCCCGAGGTCTGGCTGCTGGGCTCAGGCGTCGACTCGGCGCAGCTTGCCGCGCAGCGCGGCCTACCCTTCAGCTTTGCGCATTTCTTTGGGAACGCAGCCAACGGCCCGTCGATCGTCGAGCATTACCGCAAGCATTTCCGACCTTCGCCGCAGCTCGCGAAGCCGCTCGTGCATATCGCCGTGCAGGTGTTTTGCGCGGACACGCAGGAAGAAGCCGAATGGCATGCCTCAAGCCTCAAGGTCTCGCGCCTGCAAATGGCGCGCAACCAAAGAGGCCCCGGCATCATCCCGCCCGAAGAAGCCATGGCCCATGACTTCACGCCCGAGGAGCTCCGCTTCCTCGAACATTCAGGCATGCGCGCGACCACGGGGAGCCCCGAACAGGTCGCCAAAGAGCTCGACGAAATCGCGGAGCGCTACGATACGGACCTGCTTGGCATCGTGACGATCTGTTACGAGTTCAAAGCACGCCTGCGCTCCTACGAGCTGCTCGCGGAGACTTACTTAAAGCATTAGGTCCGTGGCGGCAGTCCGTGGACGAGCTGCAGGAAGTTCATCTTCGTGCCGGCGCGGCGGAATTCCGAAAGCGCCTGATAGTCCGGATCGGCCCACCACGCGCGCGCGGCGGCTTCGCTCGGGAACTGGAAAATTACGATGCGGCCTTCCGGGGAACCGTCGCCTTCAAGCGTCTCGGAGCTGTCGTCAAAGGTGTGAAAACTGCCGCCGTGCTTCTGAAGGATCGGGAAGAAGCCCTTCTCGTATTTGCGGTATTCGTCGGCATCGTGAATCACAAAATTCGCGATCATATAGGCAGGCGCATCGGCCATCGGGACTCCTGGCGAAGCAGAGGCCGGCCCGGTTCGGGCGGCCTCTGCTTGCGGTCATTCAATCATCTACGGAATCGACCCAGTCCACCCCAACCGCTCCGGCGCGCTAGGGCCGATTGGTACTGAGGCAGGGTAGGAAGGTAGACAGGTGACAGATAAAAGACGGGATCAGTCTTCGTATTTATTCATCACGGGCGCGCCGGCGATGAAACCGCCCAGCGCCTTGCCCACATCGCCCATCGCCGCCGACGTCATATGCGCATCGAGATCTTCTGAAGTCGCCCAGCTCTCGACCATCACGTAGCGCGTGTCGTCATCGACGCTCTTGAATAGGTCGTACATCTCGCAGCCCTTGTCTTCTGCCTTCACGCGCGCGAGCGCCGGAGCGGCAGACTTCTCAAAGGCATCGGCCTCGCCGGCCTTGATGGGGAGCTGAACGGTCAATCGGATCGACATGACATTTCCTTCACGCGTTCGACCGGCGACTCAGGCTTCCATCCGAAGGCCACCGAGTTAGACCGAGCATCTGTCTATGCCCAATCCGCCGGTCAGGGGACCGGCGACGGTAACTCAATCTCGCTTTTCCGCATCGCCCGAAGCCCTTCGAATCGTGTCATTCCAGGCATGGTCGCCGGCATTGATCGGGTTATCTTCGGAGCCAATTCTAAGCGCCCACTATGCGCTCACCCCCGTTCAAGGAGACGAAGAAAATGGCAGCCCAAAAACTCAAAGGATCGATCCCCAGCGGCGGACTCGAAGGCATGTCCGTCCTCGTGACGGGCGGCGGCACCGGCATCGGCGCCGCTTGCGCCGCACGTATGGCCGCCGACGGCGCAGCGGTCACGATCTGTGGTCGTACGGAATCCAAGCTGAAGGACGCAGCCAAGAAGATCGAAGGCGTCCTCGGACATGGTGGCAGCATTCAGTACACCGCCGGTGACGTCACCAGCGAGGACGATGTCCAGCGCATTGTCGAATTCGCCGCCAAGCCCACCGGCAGCCTCGACGGCTGCGTCGCGAATGCAGGCGGCGGCGGCGGCATGGGCCCCTACCACCTGCAGGACACGGAGGAGTTCATTCGCGTGCTGCACCTGAACGTGGTCAGCACGATGCTTTGCGTGAAGCATACGGTTCCGCTCATGGTCGAGGCGGGAGGCGGCTCCTTCGTCGGGATGTCGTCGATCGCTGGACATACGACGCATCTCTATTTCGGCGCCTATACCGTCGGCAAGGCGGGCATCGAAGAGATGATGAAGAACGCCGCGGACGAATTCGGTCCGAGCCATATCCGCTTCAACTCGATCCGGCCGGGCTTCATCGCCACCGAGATCATGGAAGGCGTCCCGCGCGAGAGCGAGGTCTACAACTCCTACATCGACAACACGCCCATGGACGGCGTCGGTGAATCGGAAGACGTGGCCCACCTCGCCCGCTTCCTTATCGGCCAGGAATCGCGCTGGGTGACGGGTTGCGCGATCAACGTCGACGGCGGACATGCGCTGCGCCGAGGCCCCAACTTCACCCAGTTCGTCGAACCGGCGATCGGCAAGGCCGCCCTATCCGGCGGCCCGGCCAAGAGCTAGGCGGGACCCCTCGCCGCAGGGTCCAGATAAAAGCCCACAGAATCTGCAAGAGAAGAAGATATGAAGATCTACTTCGAGGACATCGAAGTCGACAGTCAATTCGAGAGTCCCTGGTACACGGTTCCCCGCGACGAGGTGATGGATTTCGCCCGTCGCTGGGACCCATACCCGCATCATCTCGATGAGGACGTCGCACAGGCCTCGATCTTCAAGGGAATCGCGGCCTGTGCGCCGCATATCTTCGCCATTTCGGCGCGCCTCTCCCATGACCTCCCCGGCCCCCTGGCCCTGATTGCGGGGCTCGGCGGGGACGGCCTCGCGCTCCTCGCCCCCGTCCGCGCCGACTCGCGGGTGCGCCTGATTCGCCGCTTCACATCGAAGCGCTTATCCAAGTCACGCCCCAGCGCGGGCATCGTCTCGATCGAGGACACGCTCTACTCCCCCGAAGAAGAAGCGCTTTTCCGAACCTCCGGATCGATGCTGATCGCTCGCCGAGACACCTCGGCCTAGTCGGGCGTGGTCCGGGCGTGGTCCGGGCGCAGTCCGGGCATAGTCCGAGCGCAGTCCGGTCAAGGCACTATCCTTTTCGGGCAACGCTTTTGGAGTCACGTTTTTGGAGCAAGCAGGTGCCACGTCGGGAATCGACGGCGCCCTGTTCACTGAGCGGGCAGCACGCCCGCCGTAGCCCGAGGAAAAAGCCATGGCCGCCGCAGCTGTTCAAACCGCCTCCGACCTTTCGATCATCGACGTCGATGCGCATATCACCGAACCCCATGATCTCTGGAGCTCCCGGGCGCCCGCGTCCATGAAGGATCGCCTCCCCCGCGTCGTCGGCAGCGGCGCTGAACGTAACTGGGTTGTGGACCGCGATATTCAAATCTCGACCACGAACCCGTCGAGCGTCATCAAAAAGGACGGCAACAAATCTCGCGGCGTCGATTTTTTCGGCTACCAGATCGAAGACGTCCACCCCGCTTCCTATGACATGAAGGAACGCGTGAAGCTCCTCGACGAGTTCGGACTCTACGCGCAAATCCTCTACCCGAACGTCGCGGGCTTCGGCAGCCAGAACTTCATGAAGGTCGAGGACTCTGACCTCCGCCTCGCCTGCGCACAGATCTACAACGATGCGATGGCCGAGATTCAGGCCGACTCCGGCGACCGTCTACTCCCGATGGCGCTGATGCCCTGGTGGAATATCGAACAGAGCGTCGAAGAAGTGGAGCGCGCGAAATCCCTCGGACTCAAGGGCATCGTCATGTGCAGCGACCCCGACAGCATCGGCCTCCCCGACCTGGGCGATGATGCGTGGAAGCCCTTCTGGGATGCTTGCAACGATGCGGAACTCCCCGTGAACTTCCATATCGGCGCGAGCGAAACGTCGTTCAACATGTTCGGTCGCGCGGCCTGGCCTTCGAACGGCATGCGGCGACGCCTCGCCCTCGGCTCCGCGGCGCTCTTCGTCGAGAACTCGCGGGTGATCTCGAACATGCTTTACAGCGGCATTTTCGAGCGCTGCCCCAAGCTCAAGATTGTGTCCGTCGAGAGCGGGATCGGCTGGATCCCCTTCGTCCTCGAATCAATCGACTACGAATGGGAAGAAACGGCATCACATCTCGAAGTGAAGCTCACGAAGAAGCCCTCAGACTATTTCCGGGATCATGTCTACGGATGTTTCTGGTTCGAGAAGACCGCGCCTACGAAACTGATCGACCAGATCGGCGAGGACAATGTCCTCTTCGAGACGGACTTCCCTCATCCGACCTGCCTCTACCCCAATGTGCAGGAGTACATTGCTGAAGTCTCGGCGGACTGGACCGAAACGCGCAAGCGGAAGATCCTGCAGGACAATGCCGCCGCGCTCTACAAGATCGATTTGCCGAGCTGAGCTGCTCGACGCGCTTCTCGACTCGCCTCCCGATTCGCCTACGCAGAAGTCGATTTCCCTAGAGTTCGAGAACCGTCCGGAGTCCACGCCCCTGCCGCATATCCTCGAGCCCGGCATTAATGTCAGCAATCGGGCGGCGATGGCTGATCATGCTCTCCAGGTCGAGAGCGCCCCGTCGCCAGAGCGCCAGGAAGCGCGGGATATCGCGATGACTATTGCAGGAACCCAGGAGGCATCCCTGCAGCTTCTTTTCGTGCGTGAGCATCATCGCCGGAATCGGCAATTCGAGCGGCGTCATCGGCGCGCCCACCATCGTCGTCGTCCCCCCTATCCGGCAGGCGTTCATGCACTGCACGATCAGATCGGAATGCCCCGCACCGTCGAAGGCATAGTCGACTCCGATCCCGCCCGTGAGTTCGATCGCTTTAGCAACGATATCGTCTTGGCCAGGGTCGAGAATATCCGTCGCCCCGAAATTCGCCGCGTACTCCCGCCGTTCGGCGACAGGATCGGAGACGATGATGCGTGCCGCATTCGCGAGCCGCGCGCCCTGCACGATCGAGATACCGATCCCACCCAGACCGGTGACGAGGACCGTTGCGCCCTCTTCTACTTTCGCCGTGTTAAGTACCGCGCCCACACCGGTCTGGACCGCACAGCCGAGCACACATGCGATCTCGAGCGGCGTGTCGGGATCGACCTTCACGGCGCGCCCTTCGTTGACCACCGTGTACTCACCGAAACCACCCACACCAAAGCCCTGATAGACTCTCGCCCCACCCCTAGAGAACGGCGAGGTCCCGTCGCTGCGCAATCCCGTCATGAAGTTCTGGCTCTCCGCGCACAGCGCGGACTGGCCCCGAACGCAGTAATAACAAGAGCCGCAGGAGGAGATCGGCGTGAGCATCACTTTGTCGCCCTTCGCGAGACGCAACACGGCAGACCCCACTTCATCGACCACCCCCGCAGCCTCATGCCCGAGAATACAGGGCACCTGTCCTCCGCCCGGCATATCGACCATCGACAAATCCGAATGACAAATCCCGCAATGCGAGATCTTCACGCGCACCTCTCGCGGCCCAGGATCGGAAACGTCGATATCCTGAGCAAAGGCCAGCGGTTCTTGACTTTTTTCGAGCAGGGCGGCGTGCATGATTCATCTTCCTTACTAGGCAGGTTCAGGGCGCGACGCCCCACCTAACACAGGTGGGGCGTCGTCGAATAAGAAGCACCAAACGATCTCAGACCGGGCGGCGCTCCGAAAGGCCGAGCGCGTTATCGCGCATCACGTTCTTGATCTCGGCGTCACTAAAGCCATCGAGCTCCAACGCGAAATCCGTCGGATCCGGAAGTCCCTCAGCATGCGGCCAATCCGAGCCCAGCAGCATTCGATCCGCGCCCAGCATGTCCTTGAGCCCCAGGATGCTGTCCTCGTGAAAGGGTGCGATCCAAATATGGCGCTTGAACGTTTCGAGCGGATTCTCGAAGAAGCCGTTCGGCTCCTGATTGTACGAACGCTCCATTGCCTGAAAAAGCCAGGACACCCAGAACGCACCCATCTCAATGCTCGCCATCCGAATATTCGGGAAGCGCTCAAAGAGTCGATGCGAGATTAGAGCGGCCATCAAGTCGTACGGGGCCTTGTACGCCATAGCGATACTGCGCAGAGGCGAGTTGCTAAAGCTTTGGATGCCGCCGCCTTCGCCCCAATCGTCCATGTACTTGCCGTAGCCGGAGTCGCCTCCGTGGTAGACGACCGTGATTCCTTCGTCGTTGACGATCTTCCAGAAGGGATCGAAATATGGGTCGGCGGGCGAGCGTCCACCGGCAGCGTTGTAGACAAATGAAGGCCGCATCACCACAAAGCGCGCATCATTCGCAAGCGCCCACTCGAGTTCCTTGATGCCGCGGTCGAGATCGATCAGCGAGATATAGGGCGCCGCATAGATGCGCTCCTGGTAGGCGAAGCCCCAATCGTCCAGCAGCCAGCGGTTGAACGCTTCAAAGGCAGTGTGCACCGCTTCAGAATCATCCTTAAGCACTTCTTCCATCCCGACACCCAGCGTCGGGAAGTAGATCGCCTTCTCGATGCGCTGCTCGTCCATGACCTTCAGCCGAAGGTCACGGTCCCGATACTCTGGGCGAATGGGCTCAAGCGCACCAAACGCTTCGCGGATGCCCTTCCCTTCGGGGTTGATGCCCCGGTAATAATCGTCGAGACAACCCGGTCGTGCGACGGGATCGAAAGTCGGGTTCGGAATAAATCGGTTGATCTTGCCGGCGACGAGCAACTCTTTGCGGCCGTTCACGTCCGCCCAGTTCATGCAGCGCTTCTTCATGCGCGGGTCGATGTGTCGCGTGAACGCATCTTCGGCTTCGTAGTAATGGTTGTCTGCATCGAAGAGCAGGAAAGGCAGTTCGGCCATCGGGGAAATTCCTCGTTTGCCCGTGCTTGCGCGGGTGGGACCCAGTAGCGGGTCTCCTTTGGTAATTTAATTATGGTGATCTGATTGAATCAGGGCGCGCAAGGTTGACCCCGTCGCTTGCAAACGGACCCGCCCGAACCCGCCTAAACAATATCCGCTTCGGGACCGGCTGAGTATCCCTCCTTTCGCTACCCCTCTGGCCATCATGATGGCGAAACCCGACCGCGCCCTGCGCGAACTCCTTGACCACCTCGACCTCGAAGGGGGCGAAAGCGACATCTTCCGTGGCCATAGCCAGCTTTCTCGCAATGGCCGGATTTTTGGCGGATCGGTCTTTGCGCAGGCGATGCGCGCCGCGGCGGCAACCGTCGAAGGACGCGAAATCCACTCCGTCCACGGCTATTTTCTGCGTGCGGGCAATCCTGAGCTCCCGATCGACTACGCCGTCGAGCGAATTCGCGAAGGCAGAAGCTTTAATACGCGCCGCGTGACGGCCCGTCAGGACGGCACGCCGATCTTCGAACTCTCCGCGTCCTTCCATATCGATGAGCCCGCCGAAGGACATCAAATGGATGTCGAGATTCCGCCCGAGCCCGTCGGTGAAGAATATGAGGACGGGGTGCGCCGCGCCCTCTCCGGCCTGGGCATAGAAGTGAGCGCGGAAGAATTCGGCGTCGGCCCGATCCAGATTCGCGTCGAGGGCGGGCTCGACATGACGCCCGGCGATCACGACAAGCCGTCGCTTCGCTGCTGGCTGCGCAGTCGCGGCCCGATGCCGAACGATCAAGGGCTCAACTCCGCAGTGCTCGCGTGGGTTTCGGATCTCACGATCCTTGTGGCCGCGCTCCATCCGATGGATTTCCGGGTCATGAGCCCCGGCGTCCAGTCCGCGAGTCTCGACCATGCCATCTGGTTTCACGACACATTTAGAATGGACGACTGGATTTACGTGGTGCAGGACAGCCCCGTCTTGAAGGGTTCGCGCGCGCTCGGCCGAGCCCTCTTCTACACGCGTGAAGGCCGGCTGGTCGCCTCAGGCGTGCAGGAGGGACTGATTCGACGATCCAGCTGACCCGGCGAGCCGGCGAGCCGCAAGGCGACCCGCACGACTCGGGCCAGCCAGAAGCGATCAAAGACGCTCCAGCAGGTCTCGCATCGCCCTGATGCGTTTGGCTAGGATTGCGATCCGCTTACGCTGAGGAGAATCGCCATGGCCGCCAACGCCGAATCCCGCCCGACCCAGATCATTCATCGCTCGTGTCCGACCTGCGAGGCCAGCTGCGGCCTTCGCGTCGAGATTGACCCGGTCGCGCAAAGCGTCTTACGGATCGAAGGCGACCCCGAAGACGAGCGCAGCCGAGGCTACCTCTGTCCCAAGGCCTACGCGATGAAGGAGATCTACGAAGATCCGGAGCGCCTCAAAAAGCCGATCCGAAAGCGCGTCGACGGCAGCTGGGAAGAGATCGAATGGGATGCGGCCATGAACCTTGCGGTCACGCGCCTGCTCGAGATCAAGGAAAAGCACGGCGCGAACGCCAATGGCTTCTATATTGGAAATCCCACTGGACATAACGTCGGTGGCCAGCTCTATATCCCCCCTTTCTTGAACGGAATGGGAACCGAGCGCTCCTTTTCGGCAGCCACAATGGATCAGTTTCCGCAGAATGTGGCGCTGCATAACATGACCGGCGATCCCTGGATGTTCCCCATCCCGGATCTCGAGCGGACCGACTTTTTCATCTGCATGGGCGGCAACCCACTCGTCTCCCAAGGCAGCCTGATGTCCGGCCCCAACGCGAAGAAGCGGCTCGGCGATATTATCGCCCGCGGCGGCCGCGTCGTGACCCTCGACCCACGCCGCACCGAGACGGCCGAAATCGCTTCGGACCATATCTTCATCAAGCCGGGCTCGGACGCCTATTTCCTGCTCTCCGTTTGCCAAGTGCTCTTCGCGGAAGGCCTCGTCGACCTCGGCCGGCTCTCTGAATTCACGGACGGCGTCGACGAGATCAAGCGCATCGCAAGCGATTACGCGCCCGAAAAGGTGGCCGCGGCGACCGGTATCCCCGCCGACACCACCCGCCAACTCGTCCGCGATTTCAGCGCCGCCAAGGGCGCCTGGTACGGCCGTATCGGCCTCTGTACCCAGGAGTACGGCACACTCGCAAGTTGGCTGATCTACGTCGTGAACATTCTCACGGGTCGCCTCGATGCCGAAGGCGGCATGATGTTCCCGCGCCCCGCCACGGGCCGCTTCGAAGCCGGCCGCCCAGCCGAGCCCTTCGAGTACGGTCGCTACAAGACGGTCGCCCGACAGATCCCCGAAATCACCGCGCAGATCCCCTGCGGCGTCATGGCGGAAGAGATGGAAGAAGCCAGCGCCGGCGAACAGCGCATGCGCGGCTTCGTCACTGTGATGGGCAACCCCGTCCTCTCCGCACCCAACGGAGAACGCCTCGCCGCTGCGCTCGAAGAGCTCGACTTTATGGTGTCGATCGACATCTATCTGAACGAGACCACGCGACACGCTGATCTGATCCTGCCGAGCACGGTCCAACTTGAGCACGAAAACTACGATTTCCTCTTCGAGACGACGACCGTGCATAACTTCTCGCGCTGGTCCCCTCGCCTCTTCGAACCGAACGAGGATCAGCGCGACCATTGGCAGATCCTCTGCGATCTCGGCGCGCGCATGGCCGGCGCCACCTGGCAGCAGGTCGACGATCTAATGATCAAGGGCCTGCTCGCCATGGTCGTCGGCCCGGGCACGGGATGCCCCGACGTCACGCCCGAAGAAGCCTTCGCAAAGCTGCAAGATGATCAGGGCCCAATGCGCATGATCGAAGCGATGGTCCGAGTCGGTCCCTACGGCGACCAATTCGACGAGAGTTCCGATGGCTTGAACCTCGAAAAACTGCGGGCAGCGGATCATGGCATCGACCTCGGCCCCCTCGTCGCGAACCGCCTGCCGGGATGCATGCCCCTCGATCGCATTCAGCTTGCACCGGAATACGTGACCGCCGATCTCCCTCGACTTGCCGCTGGTCTCGACGAGCGGAGCCGCGCCGATCGAATGGTGCTTGTCGGCCGACGGCAGATTCGAAACATGAATTCCTGGTTGCATAACTTGCCGGCGCTCGCGAAAGGCCCGAATCGCTGCACCTTGCTGATCCATCCCGACGATGCGAAGGGACTCGGGATCGAGAGTGGGAAATTCGTTCGCGTACGCTCGCGCATTGGCGAGATCGAAGTGGAATGCCAGGTCACGGACGAGATGATGGCGGGCGTCGTCAGCCTGCCCCACGGCTTCGGACATCAGGTGAAGGGCGTCCGCCTCTCGGTTGCGCAAGACAAACAGCCGGGCGCATGCTCGAACTACCTGACGGACGAGACGCTGCTTGACGTGCCCTCGGGCACGCATATCGCGAACGGCATTCCGGTCGAAGTAGCTGCGCTTTAATCAGAGTGGCTGCGCTCTAGTCCGACTTCAGATGGCCTCGGCCCGGGACGTGGTTGACTTCGATCCGGATGCCGTCCGGATCTTCGAAGAGAAGCGAGTAATAGCCCGGGGCGAAGCCGTCTTCGCGGGGTTCGTGCACAATCGAGGCGCCCAGCTTCGTAACAAAGTCGTGGACCTCGTCAATATGCTCGCGTTCGCGGGCGCGCAGGCAGAGATGATGAATCCCTGCACGGCGCTGGTTGAAAATCTCGTCTTTGAATTCCGGATCCACTGGCGAGAGGGCGATGCCCGTACGACTGCCGATGCAGTAGAACTACGTCTCGGTATCGATGAGGATCTGCATTTCGAAGAGCTCCAGCAGAGGGGACCAGAACGCGCGCGATCTTTTCATGTCGCGCACGGAGAACTGGACATGGGCGATGCCGTTCAGCTGCATGCGTTCACTCCTTCTTGAGCGCGACCGAGGGTCGAATCCGGGTCGAGATCAGAGCCGAAATCAGAGCCTAAACGAGAACCGAAGCGAGAGTCGATTCGCCGTCGACTGAAAGCCGACTCAATCGACCTTCATCAGAGAGGCCATATTCTCTTCGAGCGTCGACGTAATCAGCTCGACCGTCTCGGTATGAGCGAGCCGCTTGTTATTCCGAAAGGCCGGCTGCTTGAGCTGCGCCAAGCGCGTCGCCGCCATTATGCACTCCGATTCGACCTGATCGGGTTCGACCAGTCGGTCGAGAATGCCGATATCGACGGCGCCCTCCGGATCGTAAATCGTCGAATGCACAACGGCTCGGTCGAAATGTCGCTTGGACAGCCGCGTGCGTGCGAGCTCAATACCAAAAGTCGGCAGTGTCATGCCGATCGCCGTCTCGTTCATTCCGAGCTTAAACTTGCCCTGCGCCCCGATCCGTTCGTCGCCCGACATCGCGATGAACGCACCCATCGCCATCGCATGCCCAGTGCAGCCCACCACCACGGGTTTCGCATGGTTAAAGATCGCCATCAAAAGCCGCCCACCGGACTTCACCATATCGTGCGCCGCCTGCGCGCCCTTCCCCATCGTCGGGAGGTCGAAACCGCCGCTCAGCATGCCCGGCTTGCCCAAAATCACGATTGCATCGGCGGATGCCTCCGCCTCTTCAAGCGCCTTCATCAGCTCTTCGGCAACCGCTTGGGAGATCGAGTTCGGCTTACCATGATCAATCCGCAAGATCCGAATGGCTTTCTCGGAATCGCCGACCTTTCGATGGAGAGTTTCCTGATGAACGAAGGACGTCTGATCAGACAAGATGGGGCTCCTCTTTCTACTTGGGCGATTCGGCTGGCTTAGTCGGCTGGCTTAGTCGGCTCGACCGGGCTTGGTCGACCCGGTCGGCTGATTCGGCTCGGGCCCACCGGGAGCAAAGGGCAGAACCTATTCATTACACGCGTGCGATCGAGTAGTGAAGCGTAGCGCCCGCGAGCTGCGTCTCCTCCGCATCTGAACTCGCGGTCATCGACGCAAAGTCACCCGCCAGAACCTCTTTCGCCACGAGTTCACCGAACTCTTCCAGCGCCGCGGCGACCTCAGCCTGTTCACAGGCCCAGCGGATCCGTACCCGATCCGAAACTGCGAAGCCTTTTTCCTTGCGCACGTTATTGAAGAGATTGATCGCGTCTCGCGCTATGCCTTCTCGGCGGAGTGCCTCATCGAGCGTCGCATCGAGCACAACCGTGTATTCACCGTCGCTCGCCGTCGCTGCGCCCTCGCCCGCTGCTCGCTGAAGAATCACGTCCTCAAGCGAGAGCGCCTCGCCCTCGACTTCGATCGACTCGCCCGCCTCAAGCCGGCTCACTTCATCAAAGCCCCAGGCTGCCAGCGCCGGCCCGATCTGCTTGAGCTTCGGACCACATCGCTTCCCGAGCGTCTTAAAGTTCGGCTTCACAATCACCGTCGCAAACGCACTCTCGTCCTCCTCGACCGAAACCTTCTTCACGTTCAGTTCGTCGGCGATCAACTCCGCCGCGGCCAGCACGTCCTCGCGCACCGTCGCATCACGATGCACCACCGTCAGTTCGCGCAGCGGCTGTCGGACCTTCAGCTTATGGTCCTCGCGCACACGCCGACCGAGCGTCGACACGCCCCGCACAATCGCCATCCGCCGCTCCAGATCCGGCTGGATCAACGCCTTATCCGCCTGCGGATAATCCCGCCAATGCACACTCTCAGCGGCGTCAGCGTCCACAGGCCGAACGATCCGCTGGTACACGGCTTCAGTCAGGAAGGGCATGAACGGCGCCAGGACTTCCGAGAAAGTCGTGAGCACCGTGTAGAGCGTCGCGAAGGCATTCGTCTTATCGACATCGTCATCGCTCTTCCAAAAACGCGCTCGCGAGCGACGCACATACCAGTTCGTTAGGTCATCGATAAAACTCACGAGCCGCGGCACGACCGCATAGAGCCGATAGCCCTCCATCTCTTCGTTCACGTCGCGCACGAGGCTCTGCAACACGGAGAGGATCCATCGGTCAATATCTGCGCGCTCCGCCACCGGCGCAGGCTCCCAGGTCCGCGGGTCATAACCGTCAAGACTCGCATAGGTCGTAAAGAACGAGAGCACGTTCCAATACGGCAGCACAACCGTGCGCACGATTTCCTTGATCCCGGTTTCCTCAAAGCGAAGTTCTTCCGCACGCACGACCGGTGAATTGATGAGATAGGCGCGCAAGGCGTCGGCGCCGAACTGCTCGAGCATCTCCATCGGGTCCGGATAATTCTGCAAACGCTTCGACATTTTCTTGCCGTCGTTCGCAAGAATCAGACCGTTCACAATCACATTCTTGTACGGACTCTTTCCGAAGAGCGTCGTCCCCAGGACGAGCAGCGTATAAAACCATCCGCGCGTCTGGTCGAGCCCTTCGGCGATAAAATCTGCCGGGAAGAACGAATCGAGTTCGCCTTCGCGCTCAAAGGGATAATGCTGCTGGGCATAGGGCATCGCGCCCGACTCAAACCAACAGTCGAGTACCTCGGGCGTTCGACGATAGGTCTTGCCGTCGCGCTCGATCACCACCTCATCGACGATGTGTTTATGCAAATCATCGACGAGCACACCCGAGAGTTCCCTGAGTTCCTCGCGGGAACCGACACAGATCGTGTCCTCGGGATCTTCGACGTTGACCCAAATAGGAATACAGGAGCCCCAGAAGCGGTTGCGGCTGATATTCCAGTCGTTCGCGTCCTTCAGCCAATTCCCGAAGCGATTCGCGCCCACGTTTTTCGGGACCCAGCCAACTTCTTCGTTATTCGCCACGAGATCGTCGCGGATATCTTCGACCTTCACGTACCAGGCCTCAATCGCGCGATAGATCAGCGGTGTTTCTGTCCGCTCACAAAAGGGATAGCTATGCAGGATTGTGCTCTGCAGTACGAGATTGCCCTCATCCTTTAGGCGCTTGATGATCGCCTTGTCGGCATCCTTCACGCCCTGGCCTTTGTATTCCGTGACGGGCTCCTGGAAGCGCGCCTCTTCGTCGAGCGGGTCGACGAGATCGATATTCGCCGCGCGTCCGATTCGGAAATCGTCCTCACCATAGGCCGGGGCGATATGCACTATGCCCGTGCCGTCCTCGGTGGTGACGAAGCCGTCCTGCAGGACGACGAAGCTATTTGGCTGATCCGCGAAGTACGGGAAGAGCGGCTCGTAGTGAAGCCCGACGAGGTCGTTTGCCGGGACGCCGCGCTTCACAAGGCGATACTTGTCACCGGCACAGCCCGACTCGCCCGCTTCACCGGCTTCCGCCATCGCGTCCACGAGTTTCTTGTCATACGCACCCAGCCGCGCGAGGGCAAAGATCAGATGATCGCCGCTCTCGAGATCCTCAACGACGGCATATTCAATATCGGTCCCCACGCAGAGCGCGAGATTTTCAGGCAGCGTCCAAGGTGTCGTCGTCCAAGCCGTGAGAAACAAGCCCTTATCGCTCGCGAGCGTAGGCGAGATTCGGGCAGCGTCGGCTGCATCGCGCAGACGGAACCGAACCGTAATCGCCGGGTCCTGCACGTCCTTGTAATTGCTATTCGCTTCAAAATTCGAGAGCGGTGTCGCGAGCTTCCAGGAGTACGGCATGATTCGGTAGCTTTTGTAGACGCGCTCCTTGTCCCAGAGTTGCTTGAAGACCCACCACACCGACTCCATAAAATCGATGTCCATGGTTTTATAATCGTTATCGAAATCGCACCAGCGCCCCATCCGCGAAACCGTGCGGCGCCATTCTTCGACGTAGGTGTCGACCATGGAGCGGCACTGTTCGTTGAACACGTCGACGCCGCGCTCGAGGATCTCGCCCGTGCCGGCGAGGCCGAGGGCTTCCTGCGCGAGGGCTTCGATGGGCAGTCCGTGACAGTCCCAGCCGAAGCGGCGCTCGACGTGATGCCCGCGCATATTCCAGAAGCGCGGGACGATGTCTTTGATCGTGCCGGCGAGCAGGTGCCCATAATGGGGCTTGCCCGTCGCAAAAGGCGGGCCGTCATAGAAAACGAAGGACTCGGCGCCCTCCCGGCGGCGATTGCTCTCCCGGAAAGCGTCGACTTGCTCCCAGAATTCAAGAATCTCCCGCTCCATCGCAGGGAAATCCGCGGTGGCTTCGACACGTTCGAATACGGGCTTGGCAGACGGGCTCATTTCGGCCTTTCTTGGGGGCTCCATCCGGCCGCCAGAGACGGCGGAACGACTGAGACGGGGAGTATGGAGGTAATCGCCCAGGGTCTCAATCGCCGGGGACCGTTTCCGGGCCGGCGGTCGTCTCCGATTCCCTGTGCTAAAACCGCGAGACCGCATAAAGGAGCTTCACAAACCATGGATCTTGGCGCCCTGCTCACCGGCACGAACCCACTCTTCGTCGACCTCGCCCTCTTGATTGGGCGCGTGGCCATCGGCGTCTGCTTTATCATCCACGCCCTTGGCAAGATCGGCGTCGTAGGCAATGGCTCGCTCGACGGCTTTGCCAGCTGGCTCGAGAGCCTCGGCGTGCCGATGCCCGCCGTTCAGGCCCGTATGGCCATGGTCTCCGAGCTCGCAGGCGGCGCCCTCTTGGCGGTCGGCCTGGCCACTCGCCCGGCCTGCATTGTGCTGATCGTCACGATGGCCGTCGCGGGCATCGTCGGCCATCGCGGCGCCGGCTACCTGATCACGAACGACCCGCCGGGTGCCGAATACACGATCAACCTCGCCGTGATCTGCCTGATATTCCTGCTCATAGGGCCGGGCGCGATCTCACTCGACGCGATGTTCTTCTAGCCGAAGTCGTCGGTCGAACCCCGTGGACTCGAGACGGCGTTGAGCTCCGAATTCGAAGGCGGCCCCGCGCCGCGCGATCCGGTGCACATGTTCGAGGAAGAAGACGCTTCGCCGGGCATGGGGCTCAAGCTCTGCCTCGCGCTGGCCATCTTCTATCCGACCTTCGGCGGCGGATCGCTGCGCTTCATGCGCTACCAGCCCGGGCTCCGCAAACGAAACGTCGAGGCACGCGTCCTGGCCGGAACTGCGCGGACCAAGGACGCTTTTCACGAAGTCGGACAAAGCAACCGCTCCCTGGGCTGGGAGCGCTACCCGGTAGGGGGACTCATTCCGACCGATTTCGCCGACGGTATGCCGGTCCACCGCGTCCGGCTCCCGGACGAAACCGGCATCCGTCGAACCTCCACTTTCTTTCACGCACTCATCAAGCTCTGCCGCCAAGCCGAAACACGCCCCGACCTGATCCAACTTCATTCGTTTGAACGCTTCGAATCGCTGCTCTGGATTCGTCGACTGCGGCGCGAGCGGATCCCTCTCGTGTACGCGATTCAGATCGCGCGCCCCATCGAACATCCTTCAAAAACCCTCCGTCGCTTCAAGACTTGGATGGTCCGCAGCTTCTACAACAGCTTCGACGGCGTGATCACGAGCAGCGAGCAGATCAGCGGCTATCTCCGGCGGCTCGGCGTCGACGTGCCCATCGCCGTCATCCCGAATGGCGTCGATCTGAGCCTGTACCGCCCGCATTCCGAAGAAGAGAGCCTTGCCGCGAAGAAAAGTCTCGGCGTTCAAGGCACGGGCCCCGTCATCCTCTCCGTCGGTGCCATCTGCCCGCGCAAAGGAAGTGACCTCCTGGTCGAAGCATGGACCCAGGTCCTCGATCGCTTTCCGGACGCGGAGCTGGTCCTGGTCGGACCGCGACATGACCGAAACAGCAAGAATCTGGATACGTTCTCCGCACGTCTCGAAAAACTCATCGCAGAATCCAAGCATCCCGACCGCGTGCATCTCCCCGGCGTCCGCGACGATCTCGCCGAGGTCTACGCCGCCGCCGATCTCGTCGTTCTTCCCACCGCGCGCGAGGGCGGTACGCCTAACGTCGTACTCGAAGCAATGGCCTCCGCCTGCCCCGTCCTGATCACTCCCTTCGAAGGCCAATCGAGCGCCATCGGCCGCTCCGGGATCGAGTTCGCCGAAGCCGAACGCACGCCCGAAGCCGTTGCAGAGGGCATCATCGCCTTGCTCGACGATCCGGACGCCTGCGACACCTACGTCGCCCGTGGCCGCGACTGGGTGGCCCGCTATCTAGACCTAGACATCACTCTGGACCGCTTCACGTCCTTCTACCAGCGCGCCGCGACCGGCGACCTCGATGCTGAGCAGATCGAGGGCGAGAACCCCAGATTTCCCACGTCCTTCGTCGCACGCCGTCCGACTCGCGTATGAGAACCGACATCCTCTTCATCACGGACCGAAGGTTCTGGCGGCGGTCCATCGGCTCGGAACAGCGCATCGCCTCCCTCGTCGAATACGCCGCCGCCCGCGGCGACTCCGTGCACGTGGCCTACGTGGGGCGGGTCGATGCCGAAGAGAAATCAAGGATCGCCGCCTTCACTCGCGCTTTCCCCGGACTGGAAATCGAAACCCGATCGATCAAACATGCGCTCCGCACCGCCGTACCCGGCCTGCGCCCCCGCCGCGCACGTTCGGATTCCGAGTTCTCCCCCTTCGGATCGAGCTCGCCCGCACGCCGCAGCTTCGTCGAGTCCGTTTTGCGAACGCGCCGGCCCCGCGTCGTCATCGTCGAATTTCTCCGCCTGATCCAAACGGTCTACCCCCGACCGGATGGCCTCGACGAGGACACTCGCTTCGTCATAGACACCCACGACCTGCTCTATCAAAGAGCCGAGCGCTACCGCGCTGCGGGTGCCTCCGTCGCGCGCGAGATTGGTGCGGGCGAAGAAATGCGAGCGCTCAAGACCTTTGACGCGATTATTGCGATCCAGGACAAGGAGGGAAGCCTGATCCGGCGCACGCTGCCCGAGTCCGAAGTGCTCGTGATTCCGCATGGCCTGGACTTACCGAACCTTCCTGGCCTCCCTTCGGACACCCTGCGCAGCGCAGAGAGCCAATGCATCCGGCTCGGTTTTTTGGGCGGACGGGACGAGGCTAACCGAGGCGCGCTCGACTGGTTCATGGAACAGGTGTGGCCCGCGCTCGAATCTCGTTTCGGGCAGAAAGTCGAGCTCTGCGTGGCGGGTCAGGTCTGCCACGACTGGCATCACGAGGCCCCCGGCGTGAATAGGGTTGGCCTCCTCGACCGGATCGAGGACTTCTGGCCGACGATCGATATCGCAATCAATCCCGTTCGTTTTGGAAGCGGACTCAAGATCAAGAATGTGGAGGCCCTCGCCTTCGCGCTGCCCCTGCTCACCACCGCGGTCGGCGCGGAAGGCTTGGAAGAGGCAGGCGAATCCGGCATAGCAATCGAGGAGGATGCGGAGGGCTGGATTCGCCGCCTCTCTGAGTGGATCGAAGCGCCGAGCGGGCTCGCCGCACGCGGGCGGGCGGGCCGCGCATTCGCGGAAGCCGAGCTCTCACAAGAAGCGGCCTTTCGTTCGCTCGGAACATTCCTGGACCGCCACGCGTCCCGCCCGGGCCCGCGGCCGACGAACGTCCGCGACAAGATCCTCGTCCTGTCCTCGCAGCGCGCCTTCGAAGCGCTCGCGGGCCGCGTCCCCGAGGAGATGAGCGAACGATTCGTATTCCTGAAACCCCACCAGGAAAAGATGATCGAGCGCGTGCTTCCCCTCTGCCGGCTCGTCATTTCAAAGAACTATCCCCGTCCCGACGTGAATCGATGGATCTTCATCGCTCGCCGCCGCGGCGTTCCCACTCTGCTTCTCGTCGATGGCCCGCTTGAGTGGGCCAATGTCCATGCGAACCCCAGCCTCCAACAGCCTGGCGCGGAAGCCGCACGATCGCTCTTCGCCCCCGTGATCCATGATGCGGTCGCGTCAATCGGTGCCGCACAGACGCGCTGGATTGAAGCGCAGAACACGAATCGCGAACTCGTCCTTCTCGAGTACGCGAACCGACGCATCGTGACTATGCCCCTCCCAGAGCGCGCGTTCGAATTCGACTTCCTGCTCACCACTGCAAAAGCCGCCGCATTCTCCAAGGCCGAGCGCGCTCGGCTCGGCGCGGCACTCGAGGGCTGCGCACACGGGCTTCAGCCCTACGGAGCACGCATCCTCGTTCGCCTCTTCGACTCCTCTCTTTCGGAGCGTGTGCGTACTGTTCTGCCCAATGCGCGTTTTGAAACGCAGGGGAGCTTCACGGACGCACTCGCACGAGCCGCCTGCGTGATCGGCACGCCCAGCAGCGTGCTCCTCGAAGCCATGCTGCATAATAAACCCACCGCGACACTCCTTTTCCGCTCGCATCCACTCTTCTACGAAACCGGCTGGCAGATCGAGCCCAACGCGCCCTTCGCGAAGGGCTTCACAGAAATGCTTCAGCGCAACGAAGCCCGCTTGCACGTCCAGGCAGAGAGCCTCCAGCAGAACCTCTCCCACAAAGACTTCTACCGGGACGGACTCCTCGGATCAGCGATCGAAAACTTGACCGCGCCTCGCCCTCTTGACGAGGCGGACCTCGAGTTCGAACATCGTGTCCTCACCTGGGAAGAAAGACACGAAGCGCGGCTCGCAACGCGCGTCCGCCGCTTCACTCTAGGTTTGCATTAAGCTTCTCATCGGCGAATCCAAGGCCCTCTCCGAAGCATAGGAAGAAAACGATGTCCGACCTGCTCGTCGAAAAAGACAATCACATCATGACCCTGACGATGAATCGCCCCAAGCGCTTCAACGCGCTCACGGGTGCGATGTTGATTCGGATGTATGACGCCTATCGCGAGGCATCCGAGGACACCGAGATCCGCTGTATCATCGTGACCGGCGCTGAAGGAAACTTCTGTTCCGGCGCCGATCTGAAAGGCATGGCCGGAGATGACGGCGATGTCGATAAGGGCGTGGATGTGATGGCCCGCATGAAAGAAGATCCGGACATTCATTGGAAGGGCATGTTCCGAGGCTATCGCCCGACGAAGCCGATTATTGCTGCTGTGGAGGGCGTCGCAATCGCGGGCGGCACCGAGCTACTCCAAGCGATGGAGATCCGCGTGGCCGGCGAGAGCGCTCGCTTCGGCGTATCGGAAGCGCGCTGGTCCTTGTATCCCATGGCCGGCTCAGCCGTCCGCCTCCCCCGCCAGATCCCCTACACCCAGGCGGCCGAGATCCTGCTCACGGGCAAGCATATCACCGCGCAACAGGCCCTCGACATCGGCCTCATCGGCCATGTCGTCCCCGACGGCTCCGCACTCGAAAAAGCGCGAGAGATTGCAGAGGTCATCGCTAGCAATGGACCGCTCGCAGTCGAGGCCATCACCCGCACTTTGCACGAGACCGACGGAATGGGGCTCGACGAGGCGCTCGCCTACGAATTCGACTACGGCCAGGCGGTCTTCGCCAGCGAGGATTCTAAAGAAGGCCCGAAGGCCTTCGCTCAAAAAAGAAAGCCCAACTTCAAGCGCCGTTAGGCCGCAGGTTCTAGTCGCGTTTCTCGGCGGGGATCTCGAATCGCTCGATATATTCGCGCCACTCGTCGGCAAGCCCCGGATAGGTCCAGCCAAAATCTTTCGGATCGTAGACGTGGTGCCCATCGGCCGCCTTGGGTTTTTCGCGGATCCACGCTTCAACGCGACGTTCATGCAGCTCGCTCGGCGTCTCGTCGAAATGCGCGTAGATCTTCCGAATAGTGCTGCGCGGATCAGCCATCAGATCGCTGTAATTCACATGCGTGCACCAGCCCTCGCCCTGCGCTGCGTCGAATTCCATGCCGCATCGAACGGCATGCTGGAGCTTTTTCATCCAGTCCGCGCCCACAGCGAGCGGATCGTGATCGTTCGTAAACGTCCGCTGCAGAGTGGAGTTCAGACTTGCAACGGAAGTCGTGACTGGCCCCGGGTCGCGATGCGTCCAGATCAGCCGCGCATCGGGATAGAACTCAAGCAGCGTCTCCAGACACCAAAGATGATTCGGCGTCTTCAACACCCAGCTCTCGGTCGGCTGCCCCGTCTGCAGAGCCTGAAGCGCCATCTTATGTTGGGTATAGGCCGGCGCCATATCGCAGGACTGCAGCCATTCCCCATAGCTCGGCACGAAGGCCTGGGTCTCCATACCGAGACAGCGCAGATCCATCATCAACAAGGGGATGCACTCCTCGGCCAACATGGCGCCCGTCGGATGCATCGCCTTAAAGGGTGGATTCAGTTTATGAAGCCCCTCGAACTGCGCCACCGTTTTCGCGATGCGCGGGTCTTCGGCGGCAGTCGCAAGCGTTGCCGGCGGAATCACGTTTTGCGCTTCCCATTGCCGAAGCGGCCGGGCCATCGGATCGAGACCGAGAAGAATAGAGAGCAAGCTCGTCCCAGTTCGCGGTAGACCAAGAATGATCCAGGGCCGGCGGATCTCTTCCTGCGCCGCCTCGGCATGGACGTTAGTCCACTCTCGCAATTGGATTCGGGCCACGAGCTGCTTCGTGATCATTTTGCCCACAGCAATGCGCCCAAAGGTCGTGAGTTTCGCCTCGGATTCCAGCGCGTCCACATAACGCTCAAGCGGCTCGCGGAAGCTATCGCTTCCAAATGCGTCGGAGCCCGCCTCTTTCACAGCGGCCGCAACAAGATCGTCGGGCGCTAGCGAGGGACGGAGCCCCGCCTTCGCCGCGAAACCACCGCTGAAATTCAGCGCCCGAAGCACCTTCGACTCCACCTTTGCATCGCGAAATGTATACGCCTTCGTCATTTTTCTGCCGCACTCCGTTTTGAACCAAACACTGAAACTATTGCCAAGAGAATACCCACCACAAAGATGCGAAGCGCCCCTTGGTAGCTTCCCTGTGACTCGAAAATGCGCGCCGCGATCACGACCGAGACCGCCATCACCGGAAGCATCATTAAATTTGAAAGCCCCATCGCACGCCCGAACGCCTCCGGCCCCATACGCTTACCCAACAACACGAGGAAGAGCGGAATCATGCCCCCCGTCAAGAATCCAAGGCCGACCCCAATGGCGACAACCCAGAACGGTGTCGGGTTCATCGAAAACAGGAAGAATCCAAGCGCCTGCCCGCCCAGCATGAAGCTGTAGAGCGCCTCAAGAGGAAGTCGGTCAGACAAGGAACCGAAGAAGAGCGCGCCCGGCACGCCCATCCAGAAGACCGTCGCAAGCAGTCCCGTACGCTGAGCCTCGTCGAGCCCGGTCTCCGCAAAGAACGCACTCAGATGCACAGTCCAGCCCGTCGAAATCCCCGCGCCTAACGCGAACACACTCGCCGTCCACCAAAAGACCGGCATGCGAAAAACATCGCCCATCGAGATCGCCGGAGCGGCCTCCGCACTCTCATCGACTTCGAATCGCGCCGGAACAATCCACGCGATCATCGGCACCATGATCACTGCAGCAAGTCCTGCAAAAAGCAAAAAACTCGGCCGGACGCCAAACTCGATAACGCTCCAACCCGCCAGCGCCGCCAGCATTCCGGACCCCATCGGCGGCCCCATACTCATCAGCCCCATCGCGCGACCGCGGCCTTCATCGAAATAACGCGTGAGCAGAGACGCTCCGGCGAGTGGTCCCACCGAAGGGACAGCGAAGCCCATCCCAATTGCAGCGAGCCCGAGCACCCAGAGGTTTGGCGCCACACTCGCGAGAGCGAGCGAGCCCGAAAGGAGCAGCGCTCCTCCCATCATCAAACCGCGGCCATAGCCCTTATCGAGGACGGACCCGGCAAATATGCTCCCGGCCGTCAGCGCGGTCATGATCAGGATCTGTCCCGCGCTGATCACGGTCCGCGGCGCCTCGTAGAGCGTCTCCAGCGGGACGAGAAACACGGGAAAAATGCCGTAGGTAAGGCCAACGGAGAGCCCCTGGCAGATCACCGCCACAAACAGAATCGCTCTTTGCTTCGAAGTCATGGGCGGCCGAGTGTAGACGGCTGGTTCGACGGGCGCCGTGGGTCCGGACCGCTAAGCTTGCTCCATGTCAAAGCGGCCCGTCCGGCGAACGATCGCACGCCTATTCCTTGCTCTGACTGGCTGGAAGCCGGATGGCGGCCGGCCTGAGCCCAAGCAATATGTGCTGATCGCGGCTCCCCATACTTCGAACTGGGATTTCGCCTACCTCCTCGCTTTCTCCGAATATTTCGAGATGCAGATCTCGTGGATGGGGAAGAACACACTCTTCCGCGGCCCCATGGGACCGGTCATGCGATTTCTCGGCGGCGTCTCCGTCGTGCGACATCAACGCGAGAACATGGTCGTTGCCATGGCGCGCATCTTTCAACAGCCGGAGCATGAAGAGTTCGGCCTGGCCGTCCCAGCCGAGGGCACGCGGGCCCGATCAGAATATTGGAAGTCCGGCTTCTATCACATAGCCAACACCGCGGGGGTTCCGATCGTGATGAGCTACCTCGACTATGAAAGGAAGCGCGGCGGATTCAGTCCCCCCTTCAAACCCTCCGGCGATATTCCTGATGACATGGAAACCGTGCGCGCCTTCTATGCAGGGAGGCAGGGTAAGTTCCCTGAACTCTTTGGCCCGATCCGATTGCGGGAAGAGGATCCCGAGGACGACTAGTCCTTGTCCGTAAAAAACGCGAAAAATCCCGATGCCCCGGAACCTTTAGCTGGGCCTCCTCCCCTTGCCTCGGTGGAAGTATTCAACCAAATTCGGGCCGCCCAGCGCGGAGACCTGATCGCACTCGGCGAACTGCTCGATTCTCTTGCGCCCTGGGTCGGTCGACTCTGCGGTTCGATTGCACTCGATGCGGGTCCGGACGCAGCACAGGAAACGCTGATCCAGGTAATGCGCGATCTCGGCGGGTTGCGGGATCCTGCTTCGCTTCGCTCTTGGGTTCGACGCATCGCGACCCGAGAAGCAATTCGCCACGCCGAGCGAAGACGGCGCGAGCCCCTCGTCGAACATGCAGATGCCACTCCCGGCCGCCCGCTTGATCCGAATCTGCGCAGCGACGTGACCCGCGTCCTCGAAACTCTGCCCGCCGACCATCGCGTGATCCTAATCCTGCGAGACCTCGAGGGCCTTTCCGAAAGCGAAGCTGCAGAAGAGCTCCAACTCGCGCGGGGCACGGTCAAGTCCAGGCTGCATCGTGCGCGCGAAGCCTTCCGCCAAGGATGGAAATCATGAGCACACCCGAATCCCCACAAACGGATGACACGGATGCGATCCCGGCCGACGGATACGCTTGGCCCACGGCGACGGTCGATCCTGTGGATCGGATGCGCGCCCTCGCCGCCGCGCTGCCCCATGTGGCGCTAGACGAAACACGCTTTGAGGTTTCCTTCGATCGCCTCTGGTCCTTCATCGCGGACCTCGAAGGCAACACAAAGCGCTTCGAAGGCACGGTGAAGGACTTGCGCATCCTTTCGCGCGAGGGCGATTCGATTCGCCTCGAAGCAAAGACTCCGGCGGGCATTTGGATGAATTTCGATACTGTGCTTCGGCCCGGTTGGTGCCTGATGCGATCCCGCTACGGACAGGTGGGCATGGCGGCACGACCGGAGGGACCGGATGCTTGTCGCTTCCTGCATTTTGAAGGGAGCTCAGTCCTCGGCAGGATCACGCGCCCCTACTTCGCTTGGAATATCCGCCAGGATTTCAGGCGCCTGCGCGAACTGCTCTAACGCCCGACGGCGACGCGACCCTCTCAGCCCAGCTCCAATTGGCCCAGGCCCAGCTAGCCCGGCTCCCGCTAGCCCGGCCCCATTTAGCCTAAGAAGAGCGCGTTCGCCGGATTTGAAGTCTCTTCGACACAGGCAAATCCGAGTTCCTCGAACCGGCGCTCGAGGTCGCCCCAATCCCCGTCCAAAGCCTCAAGGCCGACTAACACTCGACCAAACGCAGCGCCGTGGTTTCGGTAGTGAAAGAGGCTGATATTCCAGCGCCCCCCGATCCGATCCAAAAAGCGCATCAGCGCCCCGGGCCGTTCGGGAAACTCAAAACGGAAGAGGCGTTCGTCATTGCGTCCGACGCGACCGCCGACCATGTAGCGCACATGCAATCTGGCCATTTCGTTACCCGTCATATCGACCACGCCGAAGCCCGCGCGTTCCAGATCATCGAGCACCACGGAGCAAGAAGTTTGACCGCCATCAAGGCCGACGCCCACGAAGACATGGGCCTGTTCCGATGCACCAATTCGGTAATTAAACTCTGTCACCGCGCGGTCGCCGATCGCTCGGCAGAGCGCCTGAAACGAACCGGGTTCTTCAGGAATGGTGACCGCCAGCAGGGCCTCTCTCTGTTCTCCGAATTCGGCGCGCTCAGCGATATGCCGCAGCCGATCGAAGTTCATATTCGCGCCCGAATTGATCGCAACAAGCGACGCGCCCTGCACCTCGTCTCGCGAGATCCAGCGTTTCATCCCCGCAATCGCGAGTGCCCCCGCCGGCTCTGCAATCGATCGCGTGTCTTCGAAAACGTCTCGAATCGCAGCGCAGATTTCGTCGATCCCAACGGTCACCACTTCGTCGATTCCGTCGCGCAAAATCTCAAAGGGATGCGCCCCCACCTGACGTACAGCGACGCCGTCCGCAAATAGGCCTACGGGCCCCACATCCACGGGCTTACCGGCCCGAAGCGCTCCCGCCAAGCAAGCCGCATCATCGGGCTCCACACCGATCACGCGAACATGAGGTGCTACTTCGCGAACATAGGCGACGATGCCTGCGGCGAGGCCCCCTCCGCCGACCGGCACAAAGATCGCGTCGGGCGGACCTGCGTGCTGCCGCAGGATCTCCATGCCCACCGTCCCCTGCCCCGCGATCACATCAGGATCATCATAGGGATGCACAAAGATGCTTCCCTCCCGCGCCTCGATTTCCCGGGCATAGGCCGCCGCCTCGTCGTACCCGTCCCCTTCGAGAATCGCGTTTCCGCCCAGGCGACGCACCGCATCGACCTTGATCGAGGGGGTCGTTCGCGGCATCACGATCTTCGCAGCGATGCCAAGTCGAGATGCGGCTAGCGCAACGCCCTGGGCATGATTTCCGGCCGAGGCGGCGACGACGCCTAATGCGCGATCGCGCTCCTCGATGTTTCGAATGCGGTTATAGGCGCCGCGAAGTTTAAAGGAGAAGATTGGCTGCAGATCTTCGCGTTTAATGAAGATGCGATTTCTGAGGCGCTGCGAAAGCCGCTCCGCTTCATCGAGTGGCGATTCAATGGCGACGTCGTAGACCGGCGCATGCAGAATTCGCTCGAGCATATGATCAATCGCCAACTTGCTCTCCCTAAGAGTTTCGGACGTCTTGGACCCGCGCCGAAGCGAGGTTGAGCGCCACCGCCGCACCGACGGCAGCGACTTCTATCCGGAGGTTATGCGGAGAAAAAGCGCAAGGCAAAGCCCCTGCCCGAAGGATCGCGTCGCGCTCGGTCGCCGCAAAGCCCGCTTCCGGCCCAATTAAAATCAATCCCGCGCCGGGAGCGAGACCGCTCCCTTGCCCTTCGCGATCCCCAAAATAGATCGGCGCCGCATCCGAGCCGGCCTTTTCATCCAGCACGACCCCCAGCTCCCGCGGCAAATTGACCGAAAGAAGCCAAGGCCGTCTCGCGACCTTCGCACTCTCCACCAAAATCCGGCGCAATCGTTTCGCCTCGGGATCGAGTCCGCGCACAGCCGAGTCCTGCAGAATCAAAGGCTGCCATTCCGTCACACCCAACTGCGTCAACATTTGCAGCATCGTCGATAGCCGATCTCCTTTCGGGATCGCTGTTGCGAGCACACAGCCGGAAGTCGGCGCAGGCGCGACCTCAACGGAATCGGTGACCACCTCGACCGACTTTTTCTTGATCGCTTCGATGCGCGCCTCAGCCGTTCGGCCGGCGCCGTTGAATAATATCATCGTATCGCCGACACGAAGACGCCGCGTCGTCACATGACGCGATTCATCGGCATCGAGTACATAAGCCCCTGCCTCATCCAAATCCGAAGCCAACGCCCAAAGCGTACTCACGATTCGCCCTCCCCCATCCGCTCGGGATTCATATAGACATCGAAGCGGACGAGCTTACTCTCGAGTTCAAAGCTCGCCCCAGGCAGGAGCGGCGGCGCATGATGCGGCCGCTTCACGACGACGCGCGACGCGCGCTGACGTGCCGCTTCAAGGAGCGCCGTCGAATCTTCGCCGGTCGAGAGCATTGATCTGAGCACCTGAAGCTCCCTTTTCGGCAGCGCCGATTGGCGCTTCGGCGGCGGATACATTGGATCAAAGTAGACCCCCATATCCAAAGCATCGACCTGCGCCAATGCGGCCTCCGCCTCGCCCCACTCGAATCGAAGGCGCTCGATCAGCGCAGCCGGTACGGCCGCTTCCGCCTGTGCCCGCGCCCAGCCCGATGCGAGCACGGCATAGACCGCCGGGTCCCGCTCAAAGCCGCGGACAGAATAGCCCGCCGCCGCAAGACGATAGGCGTCGGCACCGAGCCCCGCCGTCAGATCAAAAACCGTCTGAATGCGTTTCCCAAAAGCCCGAATCAGCGGATTCTGTCGCCCGCCGGCGGCGCCTTTATCGGGCGGGAACGCCGCCACGATTCCGTCGCGCCCCGTTTCTCCGGGTGGCCGAAGGTCGAGCTGCCCCTCCCGTTCACAAAGAACAAAAGCATCCGCAGCTGGATCGCTCGTCGACTCAAGACCTAACTCCGAGAGCAGATCCGCGAAACCAGTAGACGGCTTCGCCACGACAGGTGCTGAGGATGGCTTGGCCCCGGAACGCAGCGGAATTCTCCCCTTCTGCGCGTGGCCCCTCACGTTCCCGCGAGTCGCATCCGTCGCGCACAGCTTTCAGTGTAGCGAGCGGGCCGGATTCACGTTGGTTTTCAAGGCGAAATGGGCTCCACGCCTGCAAGCACCCGACGCACCCAGGCCTCCGGCGGGAAGAAACCGAGCCAAAGCGATGCCGTAGTCGTCGTCCCCAGAATCAGTATCGAGCCGATCATGAAAAGGGAAGACGCGCAACGGCATGCCTATTCCCACCAAGAAGAAGAAACTCGCCAGCCAACCTTCGGCACCTTTTGAGCGATGCGCTCGAGAAACGCCTCAGGGAAACGCCCTAGGGCGTTTGAGACGGGCCCAGGGCCGGACGGGCTTCGCCCAGTACTCGAGCGAACACACGAGCTCGCAAGATCTGGATGTCTTCCACGATGACCATCGCCGCGGGAATCATTAGCAGTGTAAATAACGTGGCGACGAGGACGCCAAAGCCCAGTGAGATCGCCATGGGGATTACGAATTGCGCCTGAGTCGATTGTTCCATCATGACGGGAGCCAGTCCCGCAAAGGTCGTGGCCGACGTCAGCATGATCGGTCGAAACCGGCGCCCGCCTGCGGCCACTGCGGCCTCACGTACGGTCTGCCCGGCCTCACGCAAACGATTCATGAAAGTGACGAGCACCAAGCTGTCGTTCACGACCACGCCCGCACAGGCCATGATGCCGATCATCGAAAGGAAGCTGATATCGTAGCCGCAGATCCAGTGCCCCAGCACAGCGCCTACATAGCCGAAGGGAATCGTCAGCATGATCACGATCGCCTGCAAATACGATCGAAGCGGGACTGCGATCAGGATGAAGATCGACATCACCGCCACCTTTGCAGCCGTCGCTAGGCTGCCCATCGCTTCCCCCCGTTCCTTTTGCTCGCCTTGAAAGCCCCAGGCCACTTCGGGGTAACGCGACAGGATCTCGGGCATCACTTCGCTCTCAAGCACCGCTGCGATCTCGACGGCATTCCCCTGCCGCTCATCCAGCCCCGCACTCACCTGCACTCGGCGCTCGCTGTTGATCCGTCGCAAAGAGGCCGCGCCGCGTCCGAGCTCCGCGCTCGCCACCGAGGGGAAAGGCACGGCCGTCCCGTCCGCCAAGCGAATACGCAGTGTCTCGACGTCACGCAAGGAGCGCCGTTCGTCGGCGGGGTAACGGACCATCACCTTGACTTCGTCTTGTCCGCGTTGGATGCGCTGCGCTTCGGCGCCGTAAAAAGCCTGCCGAACCTGCCGCCCCACGTCTTGCACCGTGAGACCCAGCGATTCCGCCTCAGGTCGGATCGCGATCTTGAGTTCTTGCTTCCCGTCTCTATGCGAGTCACGGACATCGCTCACTCCAGGGAAACGTGCCAAGGCGTCGGTCAGTTCAGCCGCAGCGGCCTTCAGCTGGTCCATGTTCTCGCCGCGCAGCTCGACTGAAATCGGATCCCCGAACTGCCGCATCATACCGGTGAAGAGCAGCTCTTCCGCCCCCGGAATCGATCCCGTTAATTCGCGCCATCGATTGGCAATCTCGCTCGCATCAACCGAGCGCTCTTCCGAAGGCGCCAGCTCGACCGTGACCTGACCTAGATGAGGCTGACCAATCTCGCCCGGACGGTCAGTCGGACTGTCTCCCCGATGCGATCCGACAAGCGTGAGCACATGGCGCACGAGGGGCTCCTCTTCGGCCGGCCGTTCAGACTCGAGTTCCTCGCGCAGCGTCATCAGCGCCGCACTCACCCGCGCCACCGCGTCTTCCGTCTCGACAACCGGCGTCCCGAGCGGCATCGTGATCCGCGCGTACACGTTGTCCGCCTCGCTCGAAGGCATCATCACGGACTTGACGCGCCCGCCCGCCACCATGCCAAGCGCAATCATGAACACGGCCATCGCAATCGCGATCGTGAGATAGCGGTACTCGACCGCTTTCAGCACTGCGGGCTTGTAACGCCTCTCAAGAAAGGACTCGAGCGCCTTATTCACCCGACCTTGGAAACGCGCCCAGGCCTTACTGAACGCGAAACGCGGCTCCTGCCCAACCCCCGAGCCGTGCCCAAGATGCGAGGGCAGAACCAACTTCGACTCAACCAGGGAAAAGAGCAGCGAGATGCACATGATCCCGCCCATCGGCACAGCCATAAACTGCGCGTCGCCTTCGATCAGAGCGAAAGGCGCAAACGCCGCCACCGTCGTGAGCACACCGAAGATCACCGGCGTCGTCACTTCCTGCGTCCCGCGAATGGCCGCGCCTAACGGATCGTTGGGCGTCGCACTTTGATGCGTGAAAATATTCTCGCCCGTGACAATGGCGTCGTCGACCAAGATGCCGAGTGCCATGATAAATGCGAAGACCGTCAGGATATTAATATCGATCCCGACCGCCGGCATGACCATCAACGCCCCTGCCACAGAAACAGGCAGTCCCATCGCCACCCAGAATGCGATCCGGAATTTGAGGAACACGGCGAGGAGTAAGATGACCAGGAAGAACCCCGCGAAGGCGTTCCCAAGCATCATGTCGATGCGGCCCGCCAGATAGCGAGAGTCGTCGTCCCAGACCGTCATCTGCGCGCCGTTCGGAAGACCCAGCCTCGACTCTTCCAGATACTCATGCACCTTCGCCGCAACCGTCAAAGCCTGTTGCTCGCCGACGCGGTAGACCTGAACGAAGACGGCAGGATCACCGTCGAAGGTCGTCTTCTTGATGTTCTCCTCAAAACCGTCCACGACCGATGCCACTTCGCCGACCGTGACCCGCGTCCCATCGCTCCGCACAAGCAACGGAATTTCAGCGAACTCGCTTCCCCAATAGGCTTGGTTATCGGTCCGGAGAAGAATTTCGCCCCCGCTCGTGCGCACGGCGCCACCGGGCATATCGATCGAAGTCTGCCGCACGGCCGCCACCACATCGTCGAAGCGCAGCCCATAACTCTGCAACGCGGCTTCGGAGACCTCGATCGAGATCTCATAGGGACGCGTCGCTGAGAGCGCGACCTGCGAAACGCCGGGCAGCCGAGCGATCTCGTCTCGCGTGCGCTGTCCGAGGGCCTTCAGACTCTTTTCGTCGAGGGGGCCATGAATCGCGATATCCATCACGCCCATGCGCAGTTGCAGCTCCGAGATGAGCGGCTCTTCGATTTCCTCGGGAAAGGTGCTGATGCCGTCAACGCGACTTTCGATCTCATCGAGAGCCTTCGAGAGGTCGGTGTCCGAGGAGAGCTCGACGATGAGGTTGGTCGCTCCTTCGTTCGCGGACGAAGTGATTTCTTCGATGCCCTCGATATCTTCGATCTCTTCTTCGATGCGAATCGTGACGGACTTTTCGATCTCTTCCGGCGAAGCACCTGGGTAAACCACCGTCACCGATACGTAGTTGAAATCGAAATCCGGCATGATCGTCTGCTTGATGGTCGGCGCGGTCATTAGGCCGCCGATCAGGATCGCAGCCATCAAGAGGTTGGCCGCGACATGATTCTCTGCGAACCAAGCAATCGCGCGATTCATGATGCGTCGGCCTCAACAACACGCAGCTGCATGCCCTCGGAATAGATCCGCAGAGGCGAGACTACGATCCGATCTCCCAGAGATACGCCCCCCTCGACCACGACATGATCTCGGTCGCGGCGCGCAACCCGCACGACGCGAATACGCAGCTTCATCTCGTCATCCACAACGAAGATGCGGTCACCGTCCCGCATCGCCATCACCGGCAGCACGTATACATCCTCAAGCGCGCGCCCCTGAATTTCCGCCTTCACGAAGAGCCCTGACGGCAAAGGCGCATTCTGCTGCGGCGTCCAGCTCGAGTCACCGGGGTTTTCATTGGATCCGACCACTTCCAGCGCAGCGGCTGCCGAGACCTCGGCGGATGCGACGATCTCGTCGCCCTTCTCGCTTTCCACCGCGGCACGGCTCCCCATCGCGTAGGGGTCATCCACTCGAGCCACGACATGCAGCATTCGCGTCCGCTCGTCGATTGCCGCCTCGGCGCGAACGAGGCGTGCTGGCCAGATCAGCTCACGCCCGCCCAATCTCCCCGAGAGTCGCACGGGCGCGCCGCCCGACGTCTCACCAATTCCGCCACCACCGGCCTCAAGGTCAAGATACGCGAGATCATCAGTCTGAATGGGTAGGCGAATCTCCGCGTAGTCGATCGCGAAAATCCGGCCCAGCTTCGTGCCAGGAGAAACAAATTGCCCGACGTCGACGGCGCGCTCTCGGACACGCCCTTCGTAGGGTGCACGGACACGCGTTCGCTCGAGATCCAGTTCTGCCTGGGCGAGGGCCGCACTTGCTTCGAGCGAGCTGGCGTTCGCAACCCGCTCGCGGTTTTCAAATTGTCCGAGATCCGCCGAACTCGCGGCGCCCAGACGCGCCAATTCGCGACGCCGCTCCGCTTCTGTGCGCGCAAGCCTCGCTTCGCTCTTTCGCACGGCGAGCATCGCGCGTGCGCGGTCTCGTGCGATCCGAAATTCTCGATCATCAATCTGCAATAATTCATCGCCCGCGGCGAACACGCCCCCTGCCCTCAGCCCAGGCGAAACCGACACAACGCGCCCCCGCACCTCCGCCACCAAATCACTTTCCGTCCGGGGCATAACAGTCCCGCGCGAGATCACAGTGAGCCGAATATCTTCCGGCTCGGCGAGCATGACCCGAACAAGCGGCGAGACCACGACCGGCTCTTTCTCTTCCGGTTTTTCTCGCGTCGCCACGAGTAGCCAGTAGCCAAGCAAGCCGATCGCCAAAGCGACCAAGGGCAGAATCCAGCGATAGGCGGAGCGTCCTTGATCCGGCTGCGGATCGAGTTCGCGGACGGCCGAGGAAGCCCCATCCTTGTCGGAGTCAGGCGATCCAGAACCAAGCGAAACAGGATCGGAGGTCATACGCTGATCCCCCGCTGGATGCGTCGAGTAGGCCGGTCAGACAAGGTGTTCCGATTCCCGTGATGCGCTGCGCACATCGAGATCAGACGCCAATCACTGCCCGAAGCTCGGAAGCAGATCGGTCGGTCGTACGGGTAAGTCGGAATATAGGCGCTCTATGCGGGCTTGTCTGGGATGGTTCGCAACGCGGCGCGCTCAGCAGCGCTCGCCCTTTCGCCTAGGCGAGTTCCGCGTCGCCCTAGGGTCGGCGACTGCCCGCGGCGGTCAGGCCAGCGAGCCCGCAAACGAAGAGCATCATAGTGCTCGGATTAGGCACGTCGCGCCCGAACCGGCCCGCGCTGCCCGCATGGAGCGTCGCCTGATGCCCCATCTCAGCCTGGGTCGCCGCGCTACCCGATTCGGCCATGGACGTGCCGCCGACCACGTTCTGCGTGAAGGCGAGAGTCGATAGGCAGACAAGGGCGGTCAGGTATCGGCGCACGCGCATTGGAAAGGCTCCGGAATTAGACAATCGTGACCGGGGTCACATTTATGAGTACCTGAGGCGTATCGGGCACACACGAGTAGGCCTTTAGGCCCAGATCTAATCCAGGACGACCTGAGCAGGCCTAGAGCAAACCCGAGCCGAATTGCATCTGAAATTCCTACCTAAGCGGTTCACCCCGCTCCCGGTTCGTGCCGAACGCCGTCAAGACGGGGCCTCGCTCCGTCGAAAAGAGCCCCGGAGGAGTGTTTATGTCCGCAGCCGATCCGCAGCTAGATCGCCACCAGGAGCGACAGCGCGCCCGTTTCGAGCGCATGGGGCTCTCCGCGCGCACGATGCCGGGAGGCCGCAGCCTGCTGATCTCAATCCCGATCGGCTCTGCACCCTTTGAATCCGTCTCGGGGCCCCTCTCAATCGAGCGAATCATCTTCGCCACCGTCGGACCAGACCAGATCAAATGCCTTCGCCCGCGGGCCGTCTTCGGCCTCCCTCTCTTAAATGTCCAGCGCTGCGCTGATCGCGCTGCCGTAGAAGCGGCCATTCGCCAGGCCTGGCGTCAGCGAACGAATGAACTCCGCGAAACGGGACGCATCCTAAAAAGTCTCGGTATGGATGTCGGCGCCGTTGAAGGCGCCTCGGTCCTCGCCTTCCCGATTCAGGGCGAAGCACCGAAGACGCGCGTGCTCATGCAGCGCATCGACGAAGCGATCCTCCCGAGCAGCGGCCCCCTCTCGGGCATCCCAATCCACAATATGGATGACCGTATTTTAGACGTGACCAGCGCACTCGAATCCGGTGCAGATCTCGAATGCCTGATCGGAACACAGATCGAAGCGCTCAAGAAAAAAGCGCAGGCGGCAGAGTCCGAGCAGCGCATCCGCGCGCAAGACGGCGGTCCCTCCGCGCCTCCTCTGGTCAAGGCCGCTCAGACACAGACGGCACATCGCCCGAAGATCCTGCTCGTCGGCAATCAAGTCATCGAAAATGCGGAACTGCGTGCCGC
The DNA here is from genome assembly GCA_041690055.1 of Myxococcota bacterium. GTDB lineage: Bacteria > Myxococcota_A > UBA9160 > UBA9160 > UBA4427 > UBA4427. Next base: position 46,301 of record JBDNFB010000167.1, read on the forward strand.
GCTCAACCAACAGGGCTACCAGCTGGCGACGGCGCGCAGCGAAACCGAAGCGCTGATCCGATTGGCTGGGATGAGCCCCGATCTCGTCCTTTCGCAGTACGCGTTAGGCCGGAGCGATGGCGCCACCTTCGTACAGGGATCGCGCGCGCTCCCGGGGATCGAGCGGATTCCGGTGGTTTTACTGGACGAAACGAAGCAGGAGAGCCGACGCGAGGCGGCCCGGATCGTAGGCGCGGCGGGATATCTGGCCTATCCTAAAGATCCGACGGCCTTTGTCGCCCGACTGAACCAACTCATCAATACGCCAGGTGATCGGCGCTTCACCCGCTATCCACAGCGGCTCTCCGCACAACTCGAAGGATGGGATGCGCCTTGTGTCGCGACGGAGGTTGGGCGCGGCGGCGTCTTCATCACGACCGATGAATCCATCGAAGCGCATAGGTCGATGCGATGCGAAATCGCGCTTCCGGAACTCGGACGCACCCTCACGTTCGACGGCGAGGTCCTTTACGCGAGCATGCAGCAGGGCTCGACCCGTAAAGGCGTCGGCCTCCGGTTCAGCGAGATCTCCTCTGAAGACGAAGCGACCCTGATCGAATATCTTGGTTGGATCGAGTCTTCTAGTTAGGCGCCGGCGCCTACTCTCGGCCCAGCTCTCGGCCCAGAAACTCCCCCGCCGCGAGCGCGAGCGCCTCTCCGTCATAGTCGACCGTTGAGACGTGCCCGGACCGTTCCAGCGACAGAATCTCTTTCTGCTCCGAGGCGACCTGCGCGTAGATCTGCTCCGCGTCGCGCGGATGGGCCGTCCGATCCAGCCGACCATGAGAAACTAGGATCGGTGCGGTCACGCGCGCCAGGTCGTCTGTCACAATCGCCTGTAACCGAATGAGCTCAGCAACCGAGGCCAGTGGCATCGCCTCCAAGCCGGGATGCCGTGCCCGCGCATTGGGGTCCCGAATATCCGACCCTGTCTTCTTCCGGAAACGCACAAACTGACGAACCAGAGGCAGCAGAAATCGCGTTGGCGCGGACAAGCCAAGCGGCACACCGACCGTGACAATCCCGTCGACCGATTCAGTCTGCGCGAGTCGAAGGCTGA
>JBDNFB010000168.1:0-13088 GCA_041690055.1 Myxococcota bacterium
GAATACATGGACTCGCTCGAGCGAGTGCTTGAGGAAGCCCCCCATCATATCTACCCCGCTCATGGTCCGCGTATTACCCAAGGTCCGGAGAAAATCCGCGAGTACCTGGAGCATCGCCGAGCGCGCGAGCGCCAGGTCATGGAGGCTGTCACCGCGGGCGATGGCGATGCCCTAACGATGGTCAAGCGTATCTACGTCGGGTATCCAGAATCGCTGCATTCAGCGGCCGCTCAATCCGTCACTTCGCATCTCAAGAAGCTTGAGCGCGATGGCCGCGTCCGCCACCTAGGCGAGGAAACGATGGGGGCGATTTGGGAAGCGACGGGCACTGCCCTGAATGGCTGAGCCTTCCGTCCTACTGACCGGGCTCTTCGTCACGCTCCTGCTCGTGACATTGGGCATCTGCGTCGCAGCCACCGCGCGCTGGACGAAGATTCAGCCTGGCCCGGCGACGCTTGTGATTGCATGCTGGATGGCGTTTACCGGCGCGCTCGCACAATTCGGCGCCCTCCAGAATTGGGAGAGCTTTCCTCCGCCGGCGGTTCTGCTGTTTACGTTTGGCTTCTTAATGACGCTCGCGCTCAGTCGAATGCGATGGGCGAAGAAGCTCGCGGGCGAGGCACCGATCGCACTCCTCGTCGGCTTCCAGGCCTTTCGAATTCCGCTTGAGTTGATCATGTATCGGGCCGCCACCGAGGGCGTGATGCCGATTCAGATGAGCTTCTCGGGGCAGAACTTCGACATCATCACAGGTATTCTCGCTGCGCTGATCGGATTATGGGGTGTCGTGAGCGACGCACCGCGTGCGATACTCTGGGCGTTTACCGGAATCGGGCTGGGCTTGTTGATCAATATCGTGACCATCGCGATTCGATCGACACCGGTGATCGCGGCCTACGGCCCTGAGCAGCTCAATCTCTGGGTCACGATCGCGCCCTTCGTCTGGCTTCCGACGGTCTTCGTCACGCTCGCGCTCTTTGGACATTTGCTGCTCATCCAGAGACTCCAGCATCCGCCAAAGAGCTAGGCGCTCGGCGTTTCGATCCGTGCCGTCTCATGAATATGCACCCAGAGCGGCCGGTTCACGCCATCGCCTAACGAGAAGAGCGCGCTCGAGACCCGCACATTATCCGCCGGCACAGTCTGACGCGCGCCCGTCTGAAATTCGGCGTACGTAAAAAGCGCCATCCCGCCCTCTGAATCGAAGCCGCGCAACTCAGTCTCTCGGATCTCAATGCGAAAATCGGGATTGCTCCCGTAGCCTGCCCGAACCCCCTCCACGAGCTGCTCGCGCGTCAGAATGCGGCCTGAGGGCTGGATATTGATGAGGCCGGGCGCCAATCGATCCGCCCACTCCCGGGCGTAGGCCTCTTCCGACTCAGGCATCTCTCCGCGAAACCAAGCGGAAAGAAACGCATGCACTGTTTCGACTTCCACCTGCAGAGCGGCGCGAAGCGCGAGCTTCATGCCTCCCCAAGTCTCGTCGACTAGAGCCATTCGGGAACCGGAAGCCCCTTCTCTTTCAAGAAAGCAGGATTGAACATCTTGCTCTGATACCGCGTACCGGAATCGCAGAGAATCGTCACGATCGTATGCCCGGGGCCAAGACGCTCGGCGAGCTTAATCGCGCCGGCGACGTTCACACCGCTTGAACCGCCGAGGCAAAGCCCCTCATTCTTGAGCAAGCCGAACGCAATTGGTAGCCATTCGCTGTCCGGGATTTGAAAGGCACAGTCGATGGGAGCGCCTTCAAGGTTCGCGGTGATACGACCCTGGCCGATTCCCTCACTGATCGACGTGCCTTCGGCTTTCAGAGAGCCGTGCTCGTAGTAGTGATAGAGCGCGGCACCTTCGGGATCGGCGAGGCCTATTTGAATTTTCGGGTTCTTTTCCTTGAGCGCCATACCAACGCCGGCGATCGTGCCGCCTGTGCCCACCGCGCAGACGAAACCGTCGACCTTGCCGTCCGTCTGTTCCCAGATTTCGGGGCCGGTTGTTGTCCGATGCCCCTCACGGTTGGCGAGATTATCGAACTGGTTTGCCCAGATGACGCCCTCGGGAGTCGACTCGGCGAGCTCAAGGGCGAGGCGATGGGAAACTCGGACATAGTTCCCGGGGTCTTTATAGGGCTTGGCGGGGACTTCGCGCACATCCGCTCCGCAGAGCCGGAGCATGTCCTTCTTTTCCTGGCTCTGCGTTTCGGGAATCACGATCACGGTCTTGTAGCCGCGGGCGTTGCCTACGAGGGCGAGGCCTATGCCTGTATTACCCGCCGTGCCTTCGACGATTGTCCCACCGGGTCGCAGGGCACCGCTCGCTTCGGCATCTTCCACGATCGAGAGTGCCGCACGATCCTTCACAGAGCCGCCCGGGTTAAGAAACTCGGCCTTACCGAGGATCTCGCATCCGGTCAGGTCCGAGGCACGTTTCAAGCGGATCAAAGGCGTTCCGCCAATCGCTCCCAGGAACCCGTCTCGCGTATCCATTATGGCTAACCGCGGCTGAGCCGCTGATCGATCGCGGTCGCGCGTCCGTCGCCGGTCGGCTGATACACAACGCGAACCTCGCTGACCACGGCCTTGAATCCTTCCAGGAACCCAGACTCCTCAGTCTCGAAGGTCGTGAAGCCACTGCGCAGCATGAAGGGGAGCTGCTCGAGCAAGACATCTCCGACCGCTCGAATCTCGCCTTTAAACTGAAAACGTTCCTTCAAAATGCGCGCCGAAGAATATCCACGTCCGTCGGCAAAGGTCGGGAAATCCAACGCGACCAGCGCGAACTTCCCGAGATCCGCCTTTTCGAAATCTCTCGGGGATTCGTTCGATGCCAGCCAGACACCCAGTTCGCCTTCGCGTGCCAACAAGGCCTCACGGTCCGCTTGAAAGCGCGGAAGCGAAACCAAAATCCCACCCGAAGCGGGCAGAGCCGACTCGTCATCGACTCGCGTGAAACGATCCTCGATCGTTGCTGCGCTTTCGCCCTGGCGCTCAAGCAGTGCCATAGACCTTCTCCTTGAACGGGCTCTGTCCGACCCGGCGGTAGGTATCAATGAAGCGTTCGCCGTCTTCGCGAATTTCGAGATAGATATCGACGATCTTCTCAACGATATCGACCACCTCATCGGCGGAGAAGCCGCGACCCAGGATCTTGCCAAGCGCCGCATTCTCACTAGCGTCGCCACCGAGCTGAATCTGGTAATGCTCCTCGCCCTTGCGATCGACACCGAGGATACCGATATGGCCCACGTGATGATGTCCACAGGCGTTGATGCAACCCGAGATCTTGATCTGCATTTCCCCGATCATATCAAGGCGCTCCTGTGACGCGAAGCGCTCGGTGATCCGCGTCGCAATCGGAATCGAACGCGCATTGGCCAGGGCGCAATAATCGAGCCCAGGACAGCAGATGATATCGGAAAGCAGTCCCACGTTAGGCGAAGCCAAGGCATGCTTCGCAAGCTTGTCGTAGAGCGCGGGGAGCTGGGCACGTTCCACATGCGGAAGCACCAGGTTCTGCGAATGCGTCACTCTAAGCTCGCCAAAGCTGAACTCCTCGGCGAGATCGGCGACTGCGTCCATTTGATCTGCCGTCGCGTCGCCCGGAGGCTGCCCTACCGGCTTCAGGGAAATATTCGCAATCTCGTAGCCGGCAATCTTGTGATCCACACAATTATGATGCACCCAGGCCGCAAAGCCCGGATCGCTCTTCATGCGTGCATCGACATCCGGCGCCTCATCTTCGAGTACCCGGAAAGCCGGCGGCTCGAAATGCTTCGCGATGCGGTCGATCTCTTCTTTTGGAAGCTTAAGCGATGAATCTTTGATCGCCCTCCATTCCTCTTCGACGAGATTGCGGAACTCTTCAATCCCCGTCTCGTGAACAGTGACCTTGATGCGCGCCTTGTACTTATTATCTCGTCGCCCGAGTTGATTGTAGGTGCGCAGGATGGCCTCGAGATACGAGAGTAGATCCTCTTTGCCCAAGAAGTCTCGAATCGTCTTGCCAATGAAGGCCGTGCGACCAAGTCCTCCGCCTACGATCACTTCGAAGCCGGCCTCGCCGCCTTCGCCACGTTTCATGATCAGGCCAATATCGTGCACCTTGACCGCGGCACGATCATCGTCACAGCCCGTGACGGCGATCTTGAACTTGCGCGGCAAGAACGAGAACTCGGGATGCAGCGTCGACCATTGCCGAATGATCTCGCACCATACGCGCGGATCTTCGATCTCGCCTTTGGCTGCGCCGGCGTACTGATCCGACGTCGTGTTGCGAATGCAGTTGCCCGAAGTCTGGATTGCGTGCATTTCAACTTCAGCGAGCTCGGCCAGAATATCCGGCGTCTCCTCGAGCTTGGGCCAGTTGTACTGCAAATTCTGGCGCGTCGTAAAATGGCCGTAGCCCTTGTCATAGCGACGCGCGATATACGCGAGCTTCCGCATCTGCGGCGAATTGAGAGTGCCATAGGGAATCGCCACGCGAAGCATATAGGCGTGCAGCTGGAGATAGAGACCGTTCATCAGGCGCAGCGGCCGGAACTGCTCTTCCGTGAGCTCGCCGGCTATGCGCCGCTCAACTTGGCGCCGGAACTGGGCGACGCGGTCCTGTACGAGCGCATGATCGTATTCGTCGTAGTGATACATCTCTAAGCCTCCGGGCCTTCGGCCTGCTTGCCGAGGTCGGTTCGAATCGTGGGTCCGAAGCAGCGAATCGCCTCGCGATATTTCGTCGGTCGCAGCTGACCGCCCTGCTCTTCCACATCGATCAGATACGGATCCATCACTTTGTTGCGTGACGCGATATCCGCCTCACCGAAACCGAGCATTTCGTTCGCCCGTGCGTCGTCGGCAGCGACCTCTGCATCTTCAAGCTGAAGGGCCCACTCGACCGATTCGGCCGACGCCTTCGCCAAGAAGACGACGATCCCGTCCGAGAGGCGACTCGCAATGACTACCTGCCCCATGTGCTGGCGATCCTTTCCTCGTGTTCCCGAAGCCGGTCCCGCTATGGGGCCGGTCTTTCAGTCCTGGATGCGAAACGCCGCCCGTGTGCGCGGGCCGGATATATCCCGACTTCGATGCGCTGGCGACGATCATTTCTGCTTGGCGGCCCTGGCCTGATCCACTGATGCCCCACCAATATCCCGGTCGACCTGGCTAGAGGTGTCCCGGCGGGGTTCGTCGTTCACGCATTTCAATCGGAAAGCCTTTCAAATCCAAGGCCTTGCATGCCGGGCGCGGCGGACTCAGGAGCGTACTGGACCGCTGTGTTGTTGGCAACGAGATCCAGACGAGATCCAGACCGTAGAAGTCGGGATTCAAGGCGCTTCGGCAGGCAGAAACACGGCCCGATTTGGCGCCCCACCATTGACGCGACGACAGCTTCTTGGGTAACTCGCGAGCGTGCCGCATTCGAACTCACTCTCTGCCACAGCCTCTTCCCACCCGTCCCTCGTGCTGGCCAGCGGCTCGCCCCGTCGCAGCCAGATTCTCGGCGATGCGGGGCTGCGCTTCGAAATTAGGCCCTCCGGCATCGACGAATTGACCCGGCCCGGCGAAGCGCCCGCTGACCTTGCCGAACGCCTTGCCCGGGAGAAAGCAGAAGACGTGGCCGACCGACTCCCCAATTCCCCCGCGCGTCCGGTCCTCGGATCCGACACGATCGTCGTCGCAGGGGATACTGTTCTGGGTAAGCCGCGCGACGCTGAACATGCCGTGGAACTCCTCAGCCAATTGGTCGGCACGAAGCATCGCGTCATGACCGCAATCGCTCTCGCCTGGAGTGATGGCCGCGCCACTGCATCGCAAGTCGTCGTCAGCGAAGTCGAAATGCGCCCCGCCACGCGCGCTGAGTTAGTCGAGTATGTCGCGGTCGGCGAATCCCTCGATAAAGCCGGCGGCTACGCGCTGCAGGGCGAAGGCGCTCGTTTTATTCTCGGCGTGCACGGCAGTTCGACGAACGTGATCGGACTTCCGCTCGAAGAAACGCTGGCCCTCATCGAACAACAGGGAGCCACTCCCTTCACCCGCCCCACCGATTAGGAATCGCTTGATCGCCAAAACCGATAATACGGCCAATTCCGAGAATGCCGACAGCACTGATGAAATAGGCCGAGTCCTCGGCCTCTCCGGCGAGGTTCTGCGAGAGGCCCGGGCGCGCCTCGAACAGGTGCAGACTCGCATTGCGGCCGCTGCAGAACGCGCGGGACGCGACCCGGCGGAAGTCACCCTCGTCGGCGTCGCCAAACGCCAGCCCGAAGAGCGCATCCTCGCCGCCGTCGTTGCCGGCGTGCGTGTACTCGGACAGAGCTATATCCAGGAAGCGCGGGGAATACGGCCGCAGATCGAATTTGCTTTGGCCCGCTGGCCCAAAGTTGCATCCGCACCTGACGCGGCTCGCGCTTCACATGCCCCACATGCCTCTGACGACTCGCATGCCTCTGACGCGTCCGGACCGCCCATCCTTCGTTGGCATATGGTCGGCCGGCTCCAGCGCAATAAGGCGGGACTCGCGGCGCGCCTATTTGAAACGGTGGAGAGCGTTGACCGGCCTGAACTCGCCACGACACTGGCACGCCGTGCCGAGCAGGAAGGCAAGACGCTGGACGTATTGATTCAATTGAGTCTCTGCGGAGAGCCTCAAAAAGGCGGCTGCGAAGTCGATGCCCTCCTCCCCCTAGCGAAGACAATCATGCAGGCGCCATCGCTTCGGCTGCGTGGACTGATGACCGTGCCCGCGGCGAGTGACGATCCGGAGTCCTCTCGCCCTGCTTTTGCGCAGCTGCGTTCGTTGCGCGAGGCACTGGCGAGACTCGATCCGACTCTGGCGAGCAGCGAACTTTCGATGGGCATGTCGGGCGATCTCGAGGTGGCCGTCGAAGAGGGCGCTACGCTGGTACGCGTCGGTACGGCCCTGTTTGGCGAGCGCGTCGGCTGATCCGACTCGATCCGGCCTAATCTGACAAATGCCGACCAAATGCCGACGACAGATCGAACAAACACCGAGCACACATCAAAAAACGAGGAGCGCGGACGAGATGGCGAATGCAGCACTGGTCAAGAGCACGATTGGCTTCATCGGATGCGGCGCGATGGCCCGGGCGCTTGCCGGCGGGCTCGTCGAGGCCGGCCTTGCCCCCAGCCAGATTCGCGCTTCGGATCCTTTCGAAGCGGCGCGCGCGCAGTTCGCGGAGGCGATTGGGGCTACGCCCGTCGAGGATAATGACGAAGTCGTCAACGGTACCGACCTGGTCGTAATCGCCGTGAAACCGGGCGCCGTAGCGGGGGTGCTCAGCGCCCTCGATCCGAAGCTCGCCGCTGGACCCCTCTGGGTCTCGATCGCGGCGGGCGTGCCGCTGGCGGATCTACAGGGCGCCCTTCCCGACTTCGCTCGCGTCGTCCGCACCATGCCAAATACGCCGGCGCTCGTCGGCGCAGGCGCCACGGCTTATTTCCCCGCAGCAGGAGTTTCCGAAGACGATATTGCATTGGTTGAGCAGGTCCTGGAAGCGGCGGGCTATTGCTGGCGCGCCCCGAACGAAGATCTTCTCGACGCGGTGACGGGACTCTCCGGCAGCGGCCCCGCCTATGTCTTCCTGATGATCGAAGCCCTTTCGGATGCGGGCGTCCGGCAGGGTCTGCCCCGAGACGCCGCACAGGCGCTCGCCACACAGACCGTCTACGGGGCCGCCAAACTCGCCCTGGAGACAGGCACTCACCCAGGCGTCCTCAAGGATCAGGTGACCTCGCCGGGCGGGACCACGATCGCCGGACTCGAGCAACTCGAAGCTGGCGGCGTCCGCGCTGCGCTCTACGCCGCTGTACGGGCAGCGACCGAGCGCTCCAAAGCCCTCCGCGACGGCTGACCAGCCCGCCCCTCGCCTCGCTGGCCGCAGGCCCTCTCTCGCTACAGGTGGGCGCTCTCGTCGTCCTGGTGCCGTCTAGGCCGTCCTACAGCCGCCTCACCGGCTACTCGTCAGCGCCGGATGTGACCAATTTCCTCAAGATCGACGCGCCTCTGGCCGATTCTCTTGCCGGAGTGAGAGTGTCTTTTGCCCCTGCAAAGACGCCCATTCGGATATGAGGCCCCAGCCGGGCCCGTAGCGAGGAGAACCCGCCCCATGCGCATGACACCCTTGGACGTCCAGAGCCATCAATTCGCCCATCGTTTTCGAGGGTTCGATCCCGACGAAGTCGATGCTTTCCTGCGGATCGTCTCCGAAGATTATGAATCCCTCGTCCGCGAGACCGAGAGCCAGAGCGATCGCATTCGCCGCCTCGAAAGCCGTGTTGAAGAGTTATCCTCCCAGGAGAACCTGCTGAAACAGACGCTCGTGAGCGCTCAGGCCATGACCGACGAGCTGCGCGCCAGTTCCCAGCGCGAAGCCGATCTTCGACTCGCCGAAGTGGAAGTCCGCGCTGAGAAGATTCTCGATGCGTCTCATCGGCGCGCTGCCCGACTCGGTCAGGATATCCGCGAGATGCGAGGCCTCCGGACCCGGCTTGGAGAGGCGCTCCGAAGCGCTGCCGAGACCCATATCGCCCTGCTCGAGACGCTTGAGACCGATGCCGAGGATGATCCGCTCATCCAAGGGCTCGAGGAAGGCACGGTCTCCTATCTTCAGACCACTCGCCGCCGCGGCCCCTCAGCCGAACCTGCGCCCGAGGTTGCCCAGGCCGAATTCGTCGAGGAGTCGACGACGGCCTGAAGCATCTTTAAGATTCCGATCGAGTCTCTACGCAGCCTGACACCCGTTGGCAGCTTTGCCCCAATGGGATATCAAAGGCGCCGACCGAGACCTTTCAAGGAACCCCAGGATGCCGACCTACGACTACCAATGTGAAAAGTGCGATTTCGAGTTTGAGCGTGAGCAGCGGATCACGGACGATCCGATCAAGGCGTGCCCTAAATGCAAGGGCCGCAAGGTCAAGAAGCTGCTCTCCGCACCCAACTTCATTTTGAAGGGGGGCGGTTGGTACGCGGACGGCTACGGCAGCACGAGCAAGAAGTCCGACTCGGGGTCCTCCTCCGATTCATCATCGTCTTCCGACTCGTCTTCCTCTGCATCTGCTTCTGCGGACTCGAAGCCTTCCAAAGCTTCGTCGAAGCCCTCTGCTAAATCGTCCTCTAGCGACTCAGGCTCAAAGTCTTCGAGCAAGGCTGGATCCAGCTCGAGCAAGTCCTAGTGCCGAGCGAAACGAAGAGCGGCAAGATCGCAACGATCGTGGTGGATGGCCTGGGCCTGGCTAACGAGCTGCGCGATGAGATGGCCAAAGAAATCGAAGCGCTCACGGCCGCGGGGCATCGCGCTCCGCAGCTCACCGTAGTGCTGGTCGGAGACGACCCCGCAAGCAGGTCCTATATCAAGGGCAAGCAGCGCGCCTGCGAGCGCATCGGGGCGGACTCGGCGGAACATATCCTTCCCGAATCGACGAGCCAGGACGAATTACTTACGCTTCTGGATCAGCTGAATAACGACGACGGCGTCGATGGAATCCTGGTTCAGCTGCCCTTGCCGAAGCATATCTCGCCGGAAGTGGTGGCCGAAGCGATCAATCCTGCGAAGGATGCGGATGCGCTTCATCCGCTCAATTTTGGTCGGCTTTTGCTGGGCAATGCAAAGCTGATTTCGTGCACGCCGCTGGGCGTGATGGCGGTTCTCGAGCGACATGAGATTCCGATCGCGGGCAAGCATGCCGTCGTGATTGGACGCAGCAATATCGTCGGCAAACCCATCTCGATCCTCTTGCAGCAACAGAATGCGACCGTGACCATGTGTCATTCACGAACAGAAAACCTGCCGGAAATGTGCCGCAGCGCGGATATCCTCGTGGCGGCCGTCGGCAGCCCGCGGATGGTGAAGGCGGATTGGATCGCACCGGGTGCGGCGGTGATGGATGTCGGCGTGACTGAAGTCGACGGCAAGCTCGTTGGCGACGTCGACTTCGAAGCAGCGAAGGGGATCGCGGGAATCATCACGCCTTCGCGACGCGGAATCGGGCCGATGACGATCACGATGTTGTTGCGTAATACGCTCCAGGCATACAAGGAGCGCAAGGGACTGTGAGCGGAACCGAGTCAGGTTCGGGGGGACTCATGTCGGAAGCGCAGAGAACCCCGCTCTACGCTGCGCATAAGCGGCTTGGTGCACGCATGATGCCCTTCGCTGGGTTCCACATGCCCGTGCAATACTCGTCGATTCGTGAGGAACATCAAGCGGTCCGCGAACGAGCGGGACTCTTCGACGTCTCGCATATGGGCCAGATCTATTTCTCGGGACCCGGTGTGAATGAAGCGGTGGAATCCCTCGTGACCTGCGAGATCGATTCGCTGCGGGTCGACCGCGCGCGCTACGGCCTGATGCTGAACGACAATGCGGGCTGCGTGGACGATGTGATGGTCACTCGCGAAGCGGACGATGCACTTTTCTTCTGCGTGAACGCCTCGAATATCGAGAAGGATTTCACGTGGATTCAGGACCATGTCGGCCCCGACGTTACGGTCGAGAATCGCAGCGCGGAGACCGCCCTGCTCGCACTGCAAGGTCCAGCCTCCGCGACCATCCTGGGCAAACTTGCCTCTGCCGGCGCGAAGCTACCGAAACGCTTTCGAGTCGCACGCCTTTCGCTCGCGGGTGTTGATGTGCTCGTTTCGGCCTCCGGCTATACGGGCGCCGCGGGATACGAGCTTTACCTCCCGGGCACGCATGCTGAAATGCTCTTCGACCGGCTCCTCGACATCGGGCAAGAGGACGGGATCCTTCCGGCCGGACTCGGAGCACGCGATACCCTTCGTCTTGAGGCGGCGCTTTCACTCTACGGACACGAGCTCGACGACACGACTTCCCCCTTCGAGGCAGGGCTCGACCGCTTCGTCAAAAGCCTGGAGACTGGATTCATCGGCGCCGAAGCCCTCGCCAAACGCCCGCGCGACGCGGAATCTCCCCAACTCATCGGCTTTGAAATGACTGGCCGTGGCATCGCCCGAGCGGACTATGAAATCGTGCACGAAGGCCAGACCGTCGGACGCGTCACCTCTGGCGCGCCCTCCCCGACCTTCGGAAAGTCCATTGGCCTCGGCTACGTTCCGAAACGTCTGAGCGAGGTGGGACAGGCCCTCTCGGTCCGCATCCGCAAGAAGGACGTCGACGCTCAAGTCGTAGGCCTCCCCTTCTTGCGCTGAAGCAAGTATTCTTGGGAGGCGCCGCGTTTCGAGACACGATCTCGGGAAGCAGAACGTCGCTCGAAGAGCCCAGAACCAAAGAGAAGAGAGGAAGCCGCGTGGCCGACAACGAAACCCCCGAAGAACTTCGCTACACCGCTGAAGACGAGTGGATCCGCTCTGAAGGGGAAGAAGTCGTGATCGGCATCAGCCATTTCGCGCAGGATCAACTCGGCGACATCGTCTTCGTCGAATTGCCCGAGGTCGGCGCCACGACCGAAGCCGGCACGCCTTTTGGCACCATCGAATCAGTGAAAGCGGTATCGGATCTTTTCGCTCCGCTCACGGGCGAAGTGCTTGGCATCAACGAACTCCTCGAGGACCAGCCCGAACTCGTCAATGAGAGCTGCTACGGAGAGGGATGGCTGATTCGCCTTCGACCGACGAACCCGGACGAACTTCCGGGCCTGCTCGACGCGGCCGGCTACATCAAAACGATCGCAGAGCGCGAGTCGGACTAACTCTTCCCTCAGTGGGTCTAGCAGTCGGTCTAGGGTGACATTTCAAGCTGGGGTTTCCGCACCGGCCCTATCGGCCTCCGAAGGGAGGAGATTCGAGCCTTTTGATGCTTTCCTCAGGAGCCGTTGCTCACGAGCCGCCGGAGACGCTCTTCAATCGTTCTCGTGCGACTTCGGCCCAGCTTCCTTGGGGGTCCAGCAGGAGGTAGCGGCGCCAATGCTGGGTCGCGCCCAGCCCTCTCTCTAGCTTCTCGAAGAGAAGTGCCAGGTTGATATGAAGATCGGGATAGAGCGGGTCTGAAGCGAGCGCGCGGCGATAATGCGTCAGCGCCGCATCATCCTCGCCGGCTTCCTCGAGCACGTTGGCGAGGTTAAAATTCGCCTCCACGTGATCAGACTCCTCTGCAAGACACGCTTCGAAAGCCAGTCGCGCTTCGTGGAGGCGGCCTTGGTTGTACCTGACTGCGCCCAAATTGCAGTAGGCATCCGCGAAATTCGGATCCAGTTCGAGTGCCCGTTCATAGGCCTCAGTGGCCGCCTGCGCCTTCGCTGGATCCGCATCCAACTCGCAGCCGCGTTCAAACCAAGCGATTGCCTCATCCACCGGCGCGCGCCCGGTTTCCCTGAACGGCATCAGTTCCTTGGCCGCATCATGTTCAGCGAGCGATGCGACGAGTCCGACCGCCGGATCCGCATCAAACTCAAGCAGGAGCTGCCCGCCTGCCTCTTCGAGGCGGCCATCATGCCGAACGACGATGCGACCCGGATCTTCCGCCCAGAGTCGGAGTGCCGCCGCAGGGTCATCCATTTCGGGGAGACGGTCGCGCACGGTTTCGAGATTGCGTCGGATACGCTGAAGCGGAATCCCTTTGTCGAGCAAAGAGACAATCGCGCGCAGAACGACCAAGTCCCGAAACGCAAAACTATCTTCGCCGACTGGCGCTGCGCTGGCCTCGTCTGCGGAAATCGCGTTCTTCGAGTGAACCGCGTCGGTCGGTTTATCTGCGCTCGCAATGATCGAATCACGGGCCGCGTCCGCACTCGACATCGTTTCTACCAGGCGCGTCTTCTGCCAGTAGCGAAGTCGGCGCGGCGAAACCTTCAAGATTCGAGCGACATCACCGAGCGAATAATCCAACACGTGATAAGGATGCCACGTTGGCGCGCCTCTGGGAACCATGAACTACGCGAAGCCCGCGCAACGGAACGTGACCGACGTGCCCCACGTGCGGAGACGCCTGCTAAAGTCGAGGGCGGCGAGGTTCCCGCGGCTGGTGCCCGGCCTCGACTTCAAATCGAGTGTGGATTGCGTCGCCGCGATCCAGGCGGGTTCGATTCCCGTCCCTCGCCGCCACTAATCAAAACGAAACGAAAACCTAGCCTGGGCTCGCGCCCAGCAACCGCCCGGTC
>JBDNFB010000169.1:0-7441 GCA_041690055.1 Myxococcota bacterium
AACGAAAACTTATAGTGCGCAGAACGTGAGAGGCGCCGGCAGGGGCGCCCGTCGCGGAGCGTCTTCGGAAAGGAACAGAAAATGAGCGGCATTTGTGAGGGACGCGTTGTCGTCGTCACCGGCGCAGGCGGAGGCCTCGGGCGAGAACACGCTCTCGCCTTCGCAGCTGAAGGCGCCAAGGTCATCGTCAACGATATCGGTGTGTCGAACCACGGCGAAGGCGGCTCGAAAGGTCCGGCGGAGACCGTTGTTCAAGAGATCATAGACATGGGCGGCGAAGCCATCGCGAACACGGATAGCGTCGCGGAATTCGCGACGGGCAAGCGCATCGTCGAACAGGCGCTCGACTCCTTTGGTCGCCTCGATATCGTCGTGAATAACGCCGGCTTCCTGCGAGACCGCATGTTCGTCTCCACCTCGGAAGAGGAATGGGATGCCGTGATCAACGTGCATCTCAAGGGCCATTTTGTCATCGCAAAGCATGCCTGCGAGCATTGGCGAGCTCAGTCGAAGGCAGGCGTTACTGTCGATGCCCGCATCATCAACACGAGTTCCGGCGCCGGCCTCCAGGGCAGCGTCGGCCAGGGCACCTACTCCGCCGCCAAGGGCGGGATCGCCGCGCTGACTCTCGTGCAGGCCGCGGAACTCGGCCGCTACGGCGTCACGTCTAACGCGATCGCCCCAGCCGCGCGCACACGCATGACCGAAGCAATCTTCACGGACATGAAGCCGCCAGAAGACGGCGCGTTTGACGAGAGCCATCCCGGCAATGTCTCGCCGCTGGTCGTCTGGCTCGGCAGTCCCGAGTCTCGGGAAGTCACGGGTCGCGTCTTTGAAGTCAAGGGCGGCATGATCGGCGTCTCGGACGGATGGCGAGATGGACCGACTTACGACAAGGGTGCAAAATGGGCTCCCGACGAGATCGGCGCCAAGGTCATCGAACTCATCAAAGAGGCGCCCGTGCCCCAGAAATGCCACGGAACCTGAGGAGCCTGAGCCATTATGGATTTTCGATTCAACGAGGATCAGATTGAACTCGCCAGCATTGCTCGCGCCTTTCTAGCCGAGCGATGCGGCCCAGAGGATATCCGCACGGCCATGACAAGCCCGCTCGGATATGACCCCGAGCTTTGGACCGCGATCGCCCAGGAACTGGGCTGGCCCTGCATCCATATCCCGGAAGAATACGGCGGCCTCGGACTCGGCCAGGTCGATCTCATCATCCTGCTCGAGGCGGCTGGCGAAGCGATGCTTTGCGCGCCCTTCTTCTCGACCGTCGCGCTCGGTGCGAACGCGATTCTCGAACTCGGCACGGAAGAACAGAAAGCGTCGCAGCTGCCCGGCATCGCCGAGGGCAGAGTCACTGCCACCCTCGCCTTCGCCGAACAAGAAGGCCGATGGGACGCGGATGCCGTTCACGCCACAGCCACGCCCGACGGCGACGGATTTATTCTCGAAGGCAAAAAATGCTGGGTGGTGGACGGCCATTCATCCGACCTTCTGCTGATCGCTGCACGCACTCCTGGGAGCCAGGGCGAAGAAGGTCTTTCGGTGTTCATGGTTTCCGGCGACACCGCCGGTCTCGAGCGCAAGCCGCTTGCGACCATGGACCAGACAAGGCGCATCGCGGAAGTTCAACTCTCCGGTGTGCGCGTCGATGCTTCGTCATGCCTCGGCACACCCGGACAAGCCTGGACTGGCCTCCGCCGAACCCTCGACCTCGCCGCCATCGCCCTCGCCGCGGAACAGGTCGGCGGCGCCCAGCGCTGTCTCGACATGGCCGTCGCCTACTCCAAGGAACGCGAGCAATTCGGCCGGGTCATTGGATCCTTCCAGTCCATCAAGCACAAGGCCGCCGATATGATGCTGGCGGTCGAGACCGGCCGCTCGGCTCTCTATTACGCCGCGTGCATCGCAGATGACGGAAGCGATGATGTCTCGACCAATGCATCCCTGGCCAAGGCGTGGTGTTCGGAAGCCTATTTCAAGTGTGCCGCCGATAACATTCAGATCCATGGCGGCGTGGGCTTCACCTGGGAGTACGATCCTCACCTCCATTTCAAGCGAGCCCGCGCGAGCGAGAGCTGGCTCGGAGACCCCGCCTATCACCGGGAACGAGTGGCAGTTTCGCTCGGCCTCTAGGCCCGCCCCGTCCCAAGGAGCAGCACTGCAATGCGCGTATTCAAGACCCCTTTTGAACTCAAAGATTGCGTCGGCGAAGTTTTCGAACCCACGGACTGGCTCACCATTGAGCAGGATCGCATCAATACCTTCGCGGACGCGACGGGCGACCATCAATGGATCCACGTCGATGTCGAGAAGGCCAAGAGCGGCCCCTTCGGCGCGCCGATCGCGCACGGCTATTTGACGGCATCCCTCGCCAATTACTTCCTGCCCCAGCTCCTCGAGGTCCAGGGCATCTCGATGGGCGTCAATTACGGCTGCGACAAAATTCGCTTCCCCTCCCCCGTCCCGGTCGGATCCAAGATCCGCGGCACCGGTGAACTGGCCACGGTCGAAGAAACGAAGGACGGCGGCATCCAGGCGAAGGTCACGCTGAAGATCGAAATCGAGGGCAGCGATCGACCGGCTTGCATCATCGAGACGATCAGCCGGTACTATCCCGAATAGGTCGCACTGGTCCCGAATAGGCCACGCTGGTCCCGAATAGGCCACGCTGGTCCCGAATAGGCCACGGCGATTCCGCACAGGCCACAGCAGACAAGAACTGGCGGCTAGCCGAGCAGCTCCTGCATGATGTCCCGTGCGAGCGCTCCGTCGATGTCGGCCTTATGGGCTTTCATAAGAGCGCCCATCGCCTTGCCCATTTCCTTGGGACTGGATGCACCGCTCTCGGAGATGGCCGCTTGGACCCATTCGCGGGTCAGGGCTTCGTCCGCCAGCTGCGGCAGGAACTGCTCAATCACGACCAGCTCAGCGCGCTCCGCATCCGCCATCTCGTCTCGACCCGCATTAGAGAAGGCCTCGATGCTTTCCTTGCGCTGCTTGCCGAGCCTCCGGAGGATCGTCTCACACGCTTCGTCCGAAATCGACTCCGAGCCATCCTTCTTCATCTCGTTCAGAAAAGCTGTGCGCATCGATCGCAGGGCAGAGAGCTTGCGCTGGTCCTTCGCCCTCATTGCATCTTTGAGCTGTACAGTCACTTCGTCGGAAATCGCCATCTTCACTCCTCGTTAGAGAACGGGAAGATAGCTCTCTATCCGATCGTCGCGCCCATTTAGACTGCAGCCTAGAAGTCGAACGTGAGCTTGGCGTAGCCACTGCGCGGGATTTGAGAGGATTGATTGCGCTGGATATCGTTGAACTCAGCATGGCGGTTGTCTGTGAGGTTTTGGCCGACCAGCGAGACTTCCAACCACTCCAGGGGCTTCCAGCCCAAGCGGAGATCAAGTCGCACGTATTGTTCGACGTTTCGACTCTGCAATTCCGGCGTGATTGCCGGCATGCCATCGACGTAGTAGATCGCCGCATCCAGCTCTAGATCATAGGGAAGGTCAAACATCGACCGGATCATGAACTGATGTCGTGGATTGAGTTCGTCTTCGTTCCCCGCGCTAAGAGGAGACTGCACGAGATCGTTGTCGCCGTAGTCGAGAATCGAGTAACCCGAGACAATTCGAAGCCAACTCGTCGGGATCAACGTCACCTCGAGCTCAAGGCCGCGAACCTCAATATCCCCCGCGTTCGAAAACTGAAGCTGCCCTGGCCCGACGCCACGCAGTGCTGAAAAATCGTCGTATTGGGAGTGGAAGGCGGACAGCTCGGCCGCCAACCAGTCGAGCGCGTGATAGCGATACCCGAGTTCAAAGCTCAAGAGATTCTCGCTGCGGAAACTGCGATCGCCGTTCAGCGCAAGGGGGCCGACCGACCCCGAGAGATCACGATCAATGACCGTCGGCGTTCGGACGGCACGCGAGACCGCGAACCAGGCCGTATGCCCTTCGGCCGGCTTCGCCACCACACGGCCGGAAGGCTGGTATTCGAATCCGGCCGCGGTCCCCACACTGAGCTTCGTCCCGCCGATCAACGAGAGGCGGTCGTCGAAGAAGTCTAATTGAAACTGAACGAAACCACTGCCGAGGTGAAACGTTTCATCGTTAGGCTGCAGGCCAACTGTCCCCGAGCCAGAGCCAATATGCGTAGTCCAGTACCGGTAGTTGACCCCCCAGATCATGTTCATGCTTTCCAGCACGTTGAAGTCGTGCTGGGTTTCGATGTCGAAGGTATGACTATCCTCTTTGAGCGTCGTACGCCGCTGTACCCGGTCGTAATAAGTCTTCAGCTCGAAGCTTGATTCATCATCGAACGTATGAACGTATTTAAGGAGTGCGTTTCCGCCGCGTTGGCGGAAGTGCTCGTCCTCGAAACGCAGCGTCTGAAATGGAGGTGCAGGGTTCGCGATTCCGCGTGCGGCTTCGCGATCGAGATCGAAATAGTCGAGGTGAAGCGAAATTTCGTCACTCTCTGTGGGTTGCGAATCAAGTCGGAAGCTCGTGCGAAGCTGATCCATTGCATCGCTTGCGTCGTAGCTCTGATCGAAATCGTAGTCCTGAATCGTCTCGCCCTTCAGCGAGAAGCGATATTGCGTGGACTCCCCGATCGTCCCGCCGTGACGCCCGGCCAACCCCGCCTCGTGTGATCCCCCCAAAATATGCGCCCGCGTGCCCTGAGTTTCGGACGCCTTCTTCGAAATGATATTGATCACGCCATTCACAGCATTAGCGCCCCAGAGCGTGCCGCCGGGGCCGCGCACGACCTCGATCCGATCGATGTCTTCGATCGGGATATTTTGTTCGTTCCAGACCGTGCCACCGAAGAGCGGCGTATAGACGCTGCGCCCGTCGATCAACACAAGCAGTTTGTTCGTAAACTCCTGGACAAAGCCGCGAATCGAGATCGCCCAACGCGTTGCATCAATGCGGGCGACCTGAACGCCGGGCACGGTGCGAAGCGCTTCGGGAACACTCGTAAAACCGCCGCGGCGAAGATCTTCTGCGGTGATCACGGTGACGGCCGCTGCCGCGCCCATCTTGCTCTGCGCCTTCTTCGAAACCGAAGTGACGTCCACGTTCATGAGTTCTTCGAGACTGAACTCGGTGAGGTCCTCGTCGGCGTGCGCGGCGGCAACAGGAATCAGTACGGCCGCAATGAGAGCGACCGCCCACTGCATTCCGGACCGATATTGATTGGTGCAAGCCATCGCTGAACCCCTCCAAGGGCGTGGTCAACCGACGCAAACTGCGGTCGTCCCACTCCCTCGATTCATCGGAGGCCGATTTCAGTGACTTGAGAACACTAGGCAATACTCTGCAAGAGATTCACCCAATGGAAAAAATTGAGGGGTGAAACCAACGACTCAATGATGAGGAGAGTCCGAATAGGGGGTCTCGTGCCGGGATTCCAAGATCAGCATCGCGCGCAGATGAGCCTCACAGGCTCCAATTCGGATGGCTAGGCCTGCTGGCTCGAGACCGCGACCACTTCGCCCGTCATGTACGAGGAGTAATCGCTCGCGAGAAAAACCATCACATTAGAAACTTCCCAGGGCGCCGCGCCTCGGCCGAAAGCCTCTTTGGCCTCAAGCTCATCGATCAGCTCCTGGGGTGTTGTCTTCACGAGGAACGGATGCACCGCGAGGCTCGGTGCGACCGCGTTCACACGAACACCGTAGTCCGCCGCTTCCATCGCCGAGCATCGCGTGAAGGCCATCACGCCTGCCTTTGCAGCCGCATAATGCGCCTGCCCTTTTTGGCCACGCCAGCCGAGTACCGAAGCATTATTGACGATCACGCCGCTGCGTCGCTCCATCATGTGCGGCATCACCGCCCGGGTCATTCGAAAAACCGAATTTAGCGTGATGTCCATGACGGCGTCCCACTGATCATCAGTCATGTCGACGATGGGCGTCTCGCCCCCGAGCCCGGCGTTGTTTATGACGACATCGATATGCCCCATTTCCTCGATTGCAGCCGCGACCAGCCCACGCACATCGGCATCGTCGCGAACATTACAGAGTCGATGCCCAACTGGCTCTCCACCCATCTCGTTCAACTTTGCAGCCGCGTCGGCCGTGCGCTTTTCATGGATATCACTGATGAAAAGACGCGCGCCCTCTTCCACACATCGCTGCGCAGTCGCGAAGCCGATCCCCGCTCCCGCGGCGGCTGTCATAAGCACGGTCTTTCCGCGCAAGAGATCATGCGGCGCAAGATAGGGAGGCGGCGTTTGCTTCACTGGACGATCAGACATCGAAAAAGGACTCCTTCGTGCGGACTCGGAAGCGAATTAGCGCTTCTCTCGGGGCATGCCTAGCGCGCGCTCCGAGATGATATTGCGCTGGATCTGATTCGATCCGGCGTAAATCGTGTCCGAGCGCGTAAAGAGGAACATGCGCTGCAGACCGTTTAAATCGTAGGGGGCGCCGTCTGCGATCTCCGCATCCGGCCCTATTACGTCCATCGCCAGCTTCCCGAGGTCTCTATGCCAAGTCGCCCAGAACAGCTTCGAAATCATCGAGGACGGCGGCGGATCTTCTCCATCGTCCGCTCCGGAGAGTGTGCGAAGGGCGTGATAGCGCTGGATGCGCAACCCACTCCAAGACTCGGCGATACGCTGTCGGATCAAGGGATCCTTCGCCCTTCCGTTGGCTTTCGCGATTTCGATGATCTGGTTGAGTTCATTCTCGAAGGACATCTGTTGGCCGAGCGTCGAAGCTCCGCGCTCGAAGGCCAGCGTCCCCATCGAGACGGCCCAGCCACCATTCACCTCACCGACGATATTGTCCTTCGGCGTCCGGGCGTCGCTGAAGAACACCTCGCTAAATTCGGAGTCACCCGTCATCTGGACGATGGGCCGGATATCGACGCCGGGCTGATCCATGGGAACGAGGATATAGGAGATGCCGCGATGCTTGGGCTGCGCGTCCGGATCCGTGCGACAGACGACGAAGCACCAATCCGACCATTCCGCGCCCGAGGTCCAGACCTTCTGTCCGTTCAGTACCCATTCGTCGCCGTCGAGTTCGGCCCGCATCTGCACCGCAGCCAGGTCCGAACCGGCAGCCGGCTCGGAATACCCCTGACACCAAACCTCTTCGCCCGAAAGAATCTTGGGCAGAAAGCGCTTCTTCTGGTCGTCGGTTCCGAAATGGATCACCGTTGGCGCGAGCAACCCCTCGCCGATATGACCCACGCGTCCCGGTCCGCCGGCTCGCGCATATTCCTCGTGAAAGATCATCTGCTGGGTCAGCGAGAGTCCGCGTCCGCCGTCTTCCTTGGGCCAACCCACGCCAATCCAGCCATGCTTGCCCAGCAGTTTTTCCCAGGCGTGACGCTCCTCAAAGAGGGCATGCTCGTCGCCCGGACCGCCGCGTCCCTTCACGATCTCAAATTCGCCTTTGAGATGCTCGTCGAGCCAACCC
>JBDNFB010000170.1:0-3727 GCA_041690055.1 Myxococcota bacterium
AACGTCAGTACGCGATAGGAGTGAGGTTGCGACGCCGCAAACGCGATCGGTCGCATCCGTGCGCAGGAAGCAACACGGGCGGATTCGTCGCAGCGAAACGGCAGGCCGAAGACACGTAACCCTTGGTCGGACGACCAGAACGCGGCGCGCGATTCAACCGTGGACGCGGGGAGAGCCGCCTCCGCCGAAAAGCCCTTCAGTGCGTAAGCGGCTTTCTCGACATCACTTTCGGAAGCACCTAACTCGCGCCAGCGAGTGAGCGCATCTGAGACAACACGCGCGTGGCGCACAGAGTTCTGCGCGGCATCCGGAACGGCTGCGGTGACCGGCACGTAGAGACTGATAACGGGGCCATGCCGCTCGGCAAGGTCTCGAAGATCCGAAGTTCGCGGAGAGGGGTAGCTTCGATCAGACATGAGTTCTCCAATTTTTCGGGCTTTTGTGGTTCAACCTTTCGATGGCGGCAACGCAGTATGGGTTAGCGATCGCTCTCACTCCCTTCAGGGGCTTTCACTGTGAGGACAGGACACGGCGCAATCCTGAGTGTGCGCTCCGCGACGCTGCCCAAAAAGACGTGGGCCAAGCCGGTGCGGCCATGCGTCCCCATCACGATGAGATCGGCGTCGAGCTTCTCTGCGATCCCGCGAAGTTCTGCATCCACTTGGCTTCCCTCGAGGACATGCGCCTCGATCTTCCCAGGGAAATTCTGGACGCCTTCGGCGACGGCGCTCAACGACGCATCCGCAGAGTTCCGCACCTCCGTCATGTTGAAAGCGACCGTTGTCGCACCTCCAATGTCACCACCGTATCCGTACGCATAAGTCGGCGGCTGGATCACGTGAACGAGATGAATATCCGCGTTCATCCGCTTCGCGAGATCGGTTCCGGCGAGGAGAGCGGCACGGGCGTGTTCCGAGAAGTCGAACGGGATGACAAAGGTGCGGTAATCACTCATTAGAATTCCTCCCTATTAAAATTTTTGATACTTGTATACAGCTACTTCTAGCCATTTTTAGTTAGTTCACGAATCGTGCCAACCCGGAGGGGTCGGCTCACGGATCAATTCGCCTATCAGGTCATGACGCCTACCTTGTTGACCACCCTCGAAACCGCCCCCTGCTGCTCCACGAATCTCTGAACTGAGCGCTTGAGTTTCAACGTATTCACAGATCCCTCAATCACAGCGACACCTTTGTAGAAAGATACGCGCACCTCGCAGTCGGCATAGAGCGCCGCGATCAGATCATCGAGTCGCTTCTGCGTCTTTCGATCGCGGCGTGCCCCATCAGAAGACACTTCCAATTCCATATCGATCTCACGGACGCCTCGTACGTTCGCCGCCATCTCGCGCAAACGTTGCGCTGTGCGTCGGTCGGAGATCGTTCCATGAAACCGAATATGGCCAGCGTCACTACTTGCGGTCACAGTCCGACCTGGCACTTCCGCTGCAAGAATGCTCCGACACGCTCTGCGAATCTCGTTGTCCGAAGCGGGGAATGGGACGACCATCAGCCCCGTCACGTCGAGCTCGCTGACTCCGGGAACCATCGCGATCCGATGTTCGATCTCGTCTCTGTCTGAGAGAGCCTCGACGGTTCCCGCCAGACTCACACGGCCCCGCTCGACGTCGACACTGATCGGCAGATTCACCGTCGGAAGTTGTCGCAAGTGAGCGCGAACGGCTCGGCCAAGTGCAGCTTGCGCCGATTTTGCCGGTCCCCGCACCATCCGCAGGGAGAGCATCTCGGCGACATACCGAGCCAGCAGAAGACCCTCGCGGGGCCACGCAAATACGCCGTCAACTCCCGCCCCGTACAGTGCACGCGACAGCCGCGGAGCACTCTCGTCGCCGACGACCGCATAAATCGGAATCCGAGCGACCTCGTAGAGATGCCCGACCGCGCGACCGAAGCCGCGTTCGAGGTCTACGCAGTTCCACACAAAGGCGAGTGCTTCAGATGCGCCCTCACGATCCACCGCGTTGACCGATGGAATGCGCCGCACTGTCGCCTTGATGTTCGCAAGGGAGGAACAAATCCCCTCCGTTGCGTTGTTGTCCCCCACAACAACGAGAGCGCTCACACGCTCAGCCGTATCGTCGTGTCTCGCCGGGGTCGCCGACCTTGGGCGAACACTGTGTGCTGTAGCCCGGTTTGTCCGTGACATCTCGTCCTTGCGTTGGAGGTTAGAGTTGGGAACGCCTACTGCGCTTGCGCGTGGAACATCCACATCTGCTCCTCGAGCGTTCCCAAAATCTTTACGAGCAGCTCCTCGCTGACCGGATCCGTCTCTCTCACGGACCCAAGATGTTGACGCATTCGCCCACAAACGATGTCGAGGCGTTCTACGAAGAGCTTCACGGCTTCATCGTCCCTAATGAAACCCGTCGGAAGTGGGTCCAACTTCGACTGCATATCAGTTTGGATGAGGGATCCCTGTGCAGGCTGGCCGAGCGTCACGATCCTCTCGGCGACCGTGTCGGCGTAGTTTCGCGTGTGGGCGACGACGTCGTCGAACTGCAGATGGAGACCGCGAAATCCCCGTCCTACGACGTTCCAGTGCGCCTGCTTCGTTTGAAGCGTGAGATCAATCAGATCGGCGAGCACCTCCTGCAAGTGTTGTGCGGTCGTCTCCGAATCTGGTCCGTTAACCGAAGTCCTTTTGAGTGCCATCTGCATGATTGTTTTCTCCTATCCGGCGGTTCGGCGAAATCCGTCGTGGGTTCAGCGCGCGGAGCGCTCGACGAACTCATCGGTCCGCGCTCCCCGGCATTGCGTTCGCCATTGTCTCTGTATCCAAGGCTGCAATGGGCATGCCAGGTCGCATTAAGAAGCCCCAACAACGGATCGCACTCAGGACGAAACTCTCAGCCATTCCTGGTTCTCACGTCTTGTCCGGCGCGAACGCGCTGAGCGTCCGATCATTCCATCCTTCCGGCACGGCGCGGAAACCATTCTTCAAGCTCAAAGATCTCGCCTGTTTGTACAACTTACCGACGCCGCTCCCGTTCGCAGAGTCTGTTCGGAAACTAGCACCGCCGGAAGGCATCGTCCGTCCGGATCTCCTGTTGAAGAATCGTTGAATAGGACCTCTGTTCGCCGTTCTCCTCCGAATCCCTCGAGATCGATCCCTGTGCGACGTCCAACTCTTGTGATTTCGAATCATTTGAGGTGCCGCGTCGAATAGTCAGCGGGTCTCCCTCCATGTTGCTGGACTTCCGGCTGAGCGCTCCTTCTTCATCGCATCCAAGCCAACGTCGCGAAGCCCACGGCATACACAATGAGGATGGCCGTCCCCTCGAAGCCAATGCCGCTCTTCTGCCGATAGATCAGTCCGGCCGCGAAAATTCCGGTCAGAAGCAATGTCAGGGCAAGTAGAAAGATCGTGCCGTTTCCGACCGACGCGTAGACTGAACCGCTTCGAAATGCATAGTCGGCGGCCGCAACGAACAGGACGTCGAAGGTGTTGCCACCAATGATGTTACCGACAGCCAGGGTCAACGCGCCCGCACGAACCGCGGCCAACACTGTGACGAGTTCA
This sequence comes from Myxococcota bacterium, assembly GCA_041690055.1. Classification (GTDB taxonomy): domain Bacteria; phylum Myxococcota_A; class UBA9160; order UBA9160; family UBA4427; genus UBA4427. The sequence goes on from JBDNFB010000170.1 coordinate 3,541, forward strand.
GGAAGAGACGTCACGACACTCGTGAGGAGCCCTCCGATTAGCGTCCCGGACCCCTCTCTGCCAACAAGCATGAGACACCAAGCCCCTGAACAATTACTGTAGGGCGATGGATGGTGTACTCGAATGAATCAAGATACGAACACTCTAGCTGCGTCTCGGGAATCGGCGGAGGCGCGTAGCGCCGAAG
>JBDNFB010000171.1:0-14887 GCA_041690055.1 Myxococcota bacterium
TAAGCCGAGCAGACACAGGTGCTCATTTCCGATGAGAGCATGGGGTCTTCGAGCGAGGACGAGGGGCTGGATGTCGAGATGGAGCTCGAGATCGTTGGCGACACCACATTTATGGTCGACGTCGAGCAGGAAGAGGCCTGGGGCTCGGAATTGCAGAAGACGGACGGAGCCGTGATCGAACTCGCGAAGGCGGGGATGAATTTGGCGCGTATGGAATCGATCATTCCCGAGCCGTCGGAAACCGTGCGCGCCTCGGTGGTCAATCTGATCGAGATGGGCGTGCTCTTTCCGCGGCCCTAGCGCAGGCAGCCTTGAGGAGCGCCGGCATTCTAGAGCGTCGGGGCGTTGTCGGTGGGGTTGCCGGTGGCCTTGTCGGTGGAGTTGTCGGTGGCGCTGTTAGTGGCGCTGTCAGAGACGCGATTGCGGGATCGGATGCGCGCCCACAAGAGCCACATCAGTCCGGCCGCAAGGACGAAGGCCGCCGTCGACCAGAGCGCTTCGCTTAGGCTGGATCCCCGGTCGCGTTCGTTGCGGTCGAAGGGAGAATCGCAGCCCGGGTCCTTCGGATAATCCGTCTCGCGATCGCCATCATCATCCAGTTCATTTGAGCAGGCCGGTCGGGTCCAGCGTAGAATCTCGCCGCGGTAGCTCGAAATGTCTGCCGCGAAAGTAACGTCGCCGTAGGTCGAAGTGCGTTGGGGCGTGCCCGAAAATCCGGACACGGAGGTCATCATACCGGTGAGTTCCCAGCCTTCCTTCCTCCGCACGAAAACGGCGCCGCCGGAATCTCCGACCGCAGCATGTGCCTCGTAGATCGTCGAGGCCGCAGAGAGCGGCGGGTCGAAGGCAAAGGAGATCGAGGTCGTCCGCCAGGAGCCTTGCGCGATGTTCCGGCCAACAGAGGTCACGCGGTTCGTCCCCCATCGCTTTGATCCCTCGCTCGACCATTGGAATCCGTACACCCGTTCATCGTCGATCTCCCACTCGACGACTTTGTCGCGCCCGCGTCCGAATCCAATCACGATGATTTCATCTCCGGCCTGAACCGGCTTCGTGGCAAGCGGAAGGATGGGCATCTCAGGCGGCGCCTGACTCGGGTCGAGCGCAAAGATCATTGCGTCGGCGGGACTGCCGTCGAGATTCATGAGCGTGCGCCGCGAACCGGCGAGGGGACGATAGATCGTCCCATTCAGAAAGATCTCGCCCATGCCGACATGCCGCGCTGTGAGGGCCCATCCGCCACCGAGATAGATCACGGAAGGACTGTTGTAGCGACGCTGCGTGACATTCTCCCAATAAGGAAAGTCTTCAGGCTGCGAGGTCGTTGGCTCCGTACTCGGACTCGCAAAGATCAGCGCGCTTGCCGGCGCCGCAGCGACGACGAAGGCCGCAGCGACCGCGAAGGCCGCAGCGAAGATGAAGTGCGCGATGAAGGCGAGGACGAGAGCGGAGCTGCGGGGAAAGGCCCAGATAAAGGCGTATCGCAAAGAGAGAGAAGAGGGCACTAGGCGGGGCTGATCCAGGGTTTGTCGCCGCGCTGGATCAAAGTGTCTCGCCCGAACTTGACGTCGTCGCGCTCCGGATGGTCGAGGTTGTAATGCAGGCCGCGGCTCTCCTTTCGGAAGTCGGCGCATCGGATCGCGAGCTCCGCGACGATCGCCAGGTTGCGCAGCTCGATCAGCTCCGGCGTCACGCGGAAATTCCAGTAGTACTCGTTGATCTCTTCGCTGAGCATGCGGATGCGGCTGAGCGCGCGGGTGAGGCGACGGTCGGAGCGCACGATGCCGACGTAATTCCACATGAAGCGTCGGATCTCGTCCCAGTTCTGCGTGATGACGACGGCCTCGTCAATCGGCGTGGCTTCACCGAACGCCCAGGCGGCCACGGCGCCGACGTCTTCGACATCCGCATAGCGCGCCATCGCCGATTCGGCCGCAGCTTCCGCGTAGACCAATGCTTCAAGGAGCGAGTTCGACGCGAGTCGATTGGCTCCGTGGAGGCCCGTCGAGGCGACTTCGCCCGCTGCGAAAAGATTAGGAAGATCCGTCTCGCCCTTCAGGTTTGTACGCACGCCGCCGCAGCAATAATGCGCCGCGGGTACGACCGGAATCGGCTCCCGCGTGATGTCCATGCCGTATTCGAGGCAGCGCTCGAATATTGTCGGAAAGCGCCCGCGCACATAGGCCGGGGCCTTATGCGTAATGTCGAGGACGACGTATTCATCGCCCGTGCGCTTTAGCTCTGTATCAATCGCCCGGGCTACGACGTCACGCGGCGCGAGATCGGCCATCTCGTGATAGCTCGCCATGAAGGCCGTACCGTCTTGTCGCCGCAGGATGCCGCCTTCGCCGCGCACCGCTTCCGAGATCAGGAAGGACTTCGCCTGCGGATGGAAGAGGCAGGTCGGATGGAACTGCATGAATTCCATATTCGCGAGGGTCGCGCCCGCGCGGTACGCCATGGCCATGCCGTCGCCGCTCGAGACATCGGGATTGCTTGTGTAGAGGTAGACCTTGCCCGCGCCGCCGGTGGCGATGAGCGTGATCGGCGCCGTATACGCATGGACCGTGCCAGAAGACGCTTCGAGCACATAGGCGCCGAGGGCGCGGTTGGTTTCGGTGCGCCCCATTTTAGTGGCAGTAATCAGGTCGATCGCGCAGTGGTCCTCGAAGAGGTGGATGCGCGGGTGGGCGCGGACTCGGGCGAGGAGCGAATGCTCGATTTCGCGGCCCGTGTAGTCGCGGCGATGCAGAATGCGGCGTTCTGAATGCCCGCCTTCTCGTGTTAGGTCAAAGGGCACTCCATCGGGATTGTCTGGATCATCGGAACTGTCGGAGCGGTCGAACTCGACGCCATGCTTAAGCAGCGCCTCGATCGCCTTCGGACCGCTCTCCACCACAAAACGGACCGTCTCCTCATGGCAGATTCCGCCGCCCGCGTTCATGGTGTCGGCGGCGTGGGCGTCGAAGGTGTCCTTTGGATCCATCACGGCGGCGATCCCGCCCTGCGCCCAATCCGTCGCCGAGTCGGTGGCTTTGCGCTTCGTGATGATCGCGACGTCGCCCGCCTCGGCCACGCGCAGGGCGTAATGCATGCCGGCTAGGCCTGAGCCGATCACGAGGAAGTCGAAGTCCCGCTGGTGGTCGCCATGAGCACCCCTAGCATCACGAGCGCCATAGGGTCTCCCCGTGGGCTCAGTTTGTGCCTGCTGCGGCCTCTGCGCCTTTTGCGTGCTCTGCCCCTTCTCTTGCCCTTTTGATGAATCGCTCTTGCGCGTTTTGCTCATGGCTCCGGCTGGGGCTCCATCTTTGAGGTCGTCCGAAAGGGACTCTCAGGAAGAGAATATGCCGTCGCACACCAAAAAGGCGGCTCGGTCCGATTTTTGGCCCTCCAGCCTCTCAGGTCCGACCGGGGAGTCTCCGATATCAGAAGATCGAGAATACTATCGGGCTCTTAGGGCCCGATCCAACGCCAGCCGTCGCGGATTCGTGCCCCAGGGGAAATGTGGTGTGGACCGGGTACGCCAGCCGAGAACGGTAATCATTTCATTGAAGCCCCCCCGCAATCCAGCCCAATCCGCTCGAACTCGGGTGGGTCTGCTCCTGGCCCTCGGTCTCGGGCTTTCGCTGGGGCTGTCGGTGCCAGGCCCCGCCCGCGCCGGCGGCACGGTCTACCGCTATATCGATGGCGACGGCATCGTCCATTTCAGCAATATGCCCGTGGATAAGCGCTTCAGGCGAATGAAGACCCAGGCCGCGCAGATCGGTACCTCGATCTCACCCACGCGCCGCCGCTCCGTGCCGGAACAGAGCTACTACGACAGGATGATCGTGCGGCACTCTTTGCGGAACAAAGTCGAGCCCGCGCTTGTGAAGGCGGTGATCGCGGCCGAATCCAATTTCGAACCCTTTGCCGTCTCTCGTGTCGGCGCCCAGGGCCTCATGCAGCTCATGCCTGCCACCGCGGAAGAACTCGGAGTGAGAACGCCATTTCTCGCAGACGAAAATATCGATGGCGGTTCTCGCTATCTACGTATGATGCTCGATCGCTACGGTGATGTGACCCGTGCACTCGCAGCGTATAACGCCGGTCCAAAAGCGGTCGATCGGTATAACGGCGTTCCTCCCTACAAAGAGACTCAGGCTTACGTAAAGCGGGTCCTGAGATACTATCGTCACTATCGAAGTGACTTTGAGCGCCCGCGTCGCGTTTTCAGTGGAGAAGAGACGCTGGCCCAAAGCGACGTAGCGCCCATAGCTGCGTATTCGGATCGCAACCTTTCGGGGGCGACCGAGCGGCTCGCGAGCGGGAACCGGTAGCGATGTCTAATGCATCGCAACAGGACCCCACAGGCGGGGCGGTCGTCATCCCCTTTCCGCGTAGAACGGGCACTCCCTTGTCGGGGTCTCGTCTCACGCAGACCTCCGAACGATGGGACAGTGAAGTGGATAGCGAAGTGGCCGCAAGAGCCGACGAGTCCAGCGAAGATCTTCCCGGAGAGGCCACGCCCGCAGGCCCGCCCCTCGACGCGAGTGGCCAGCCACGCGAGGTCTTCTGGAATCTCCCTAACACGGTCACGATGCTCCGCATCGCCGTCGTCCCGATCCTGCTCTTCATCCCCATGGCCCAGAGCCTCGCCGGCAGTCGCTTCATGGCCTGGGCCTTCATTATCGCTTCCGTCACCGACATCCTCGACGGCTGGCTCGCCCGCCGCGACGGAGGGCGGGATATCACCCGGATCGGCAAGCTGCTCGACCCGCTTGCCGACAAGCTTCTGGTCACGACCGCGCTTGTCATGCTGCTCTCGATTGGCCGCATCCCCATCTGGGGCTCCGCCATGGTTGTTGTCATCATCGGCCGCGAACTCGCAGTCACCGGCCTTCGCGGCATGGCCGGCTCTCAGGGCCTTACCGTGGCCGCCGAGGGCCCCGGAAAACTCAAAGCCATCGCCCAGAGCGTCGCCGTCAGCGCACTTCTGTTCCACCATGAGACTCTCGGTCTCCCCGCCCACGAGATCGGAATGACACTTCTCGCCATCGCCACGGCACTCACTCTGTGGTCGGGCTATCTCTATTTTCGTGACTATTTCGGATGGGGCACCGAGGCCTAACAGGCCCGCGTCCGCACCACCCGCTTTCTCCGCCTCTCTTTTTCTTGTGGAGTACGAGGGCGGCTCGTTCAAAAGGATGAGCAACATGAGTAAACTTCAAGACCTCAAGGGCAAGATCGAAGCCCGCGAAGCACGCATCGGCGTGATCGGTCTCGGCTACGTCGGCCTTCCCTTAGTTGTGGAACTCGGTAATGCAGGCTTCCGCGTCACTGGCTTCGACGTCGACGGCACGAAAGTCGCCGCCGTTAAAGACGGCCGCTCCTATATCGGTGACGTCGAATCCACTGAGGTCGCCAAGCTCGTCAAAGCAGGCAAGCTCGATGCCACAGCGGAATTCGACCAGCTCGGCGAGATGGACGTCATCAATATCTGCGTCCCCACGCCGCTGCGCAAAACGCGCGATCCCGATGTTTCCTTCATCGCGTCCGCCGTCGCTGAAATCCGCAAGCACCTGCGCGAAGGCCAGCTGATCATCCTCGGCAGCACGACCTACCCGGGAACCACGCACGAGTTCGTCATTCCCATGCTCGAAGACTCCGGCCTGACCATCGGCAAGGACTACTCCCTCGCATTCGCCCCCGAGCGAATCGATCCCGGCAACACCAAGTTCAAGGTCACGAACGTGCCCAAGGTCGTCGGCGGCGAAACCCCGCTCTGCACCGAGCTGGCGTGCCAGGTCTTCGGAACCGTCTTCGAAACCACGGTTCCGGTTTCATCGACGCAGTCCGCCGAGATGGTGAAGCTCCTCGAAAACACCTTCCGCGCGATTAACATCGGCCTCGCCAACGAGATCGCACTCATGTGTGAGAAGCTTGGCTTGGACGTCTGGGAAGTGATTGATGCCGCGGCCACCAAGCCCTACGGCTTCATGAAATTCACGCCGGGCCCGGGCCTGGGTGGTCACTGCATCCCCGTCGATCCCGCGTACCTCTCGTGGAAGATGAAGTCCTTGAACTTCCCCGCGCGGTTCATTGAGCTGGCGACGGAAGTGAACTCCGGCATGCCGGACCATGTCGTCGACCGCATCTCGGAGATGCTGAACGAAGACCGACTCGCCGTGAACGGTTCGCAGATCCTGATTCTGGGCGTGGCGTATAAGCCGGGAGTGGATGACATGCGCGAGTCACCGGCTTCGGAGGTGATCAAGAGTCTCGTCGAGCGTGGCGGTGTGATTCGGTACCACGATCCCTTTGTGCCCGAGTGCGAGCTGGCCGGCGAGCGGATGAAGAGTGTGGATCTAACGGACGAGGTTTTGAAGACTTCGGATCTCGTTGTAGTGCTGACGGATCATCCGAATGTGGATTATCAGCGGGTTGTCACAGTGGGTCCGCGGGTGTTTGATACTCGGAACGCGACGAAGGACGTGCGCGATGACCGGGAGAAGATTACGAAGCTCTGAGGCTCTTCGGCGGGTTCCAGGGGGGTTAAATGTCGCCCGGTCCCCTTGGGGCGGAGGGGGGATTCTCGATGGGAGTGATGGGGTAGGGCGGATTCGCGAGAAGAGGCGCAAGTCTGCGGAAATATAGGGTTCGTTGCCGGTTCGGATCTTGACTCGGAGGACGCGCTCGCTTACAAACTGGATCCCGCAGCGGTTGTACCAGACGATGGCTGCGAGAAAACCGGAGACGGTTTTCAGCGTGAAGACAGAACGACCGAATAGGTCGGGTGTGAATCAAGACTTTTCGCACGAGTAGCTCAGCTGGTAGAGCATCACGTTGCCAACGTGAGGGTCGCCAGTTCGAATCTGGTCTCGTGCTCCATCTACAAAATGAGCTCGTCCTACGAAGTAGGGCGGGCTCTTTTTGTACCTGGTGCTCGATGTTGGTTTTGTGTTGGAGCCTTACGCTTAAGAGCATTGCCAACGGAAGGGGGAGACGCGAGCGATTAGCGAGCGACGAGTATGGGAGGTCGAAGACCTCGAAGGGGATGCCAGTTCGAATCTGGTCTCGTGCTCATCCTGAAGAGGCCACGTAGCCCCGTCGGGGCTCGTCGGCCTCTCGTCGATTCGGAGGCAACGCGGCGCGGCATAGCGGTCGCTTGACGATCGAGCAGCATCAAGCGGCTTGGTCGGGGCGCGGTGCGTGTGGACTATTGCGCGCACTCGGTAAACGCACGCGCCCACGAAAGCGGGCGCGTGACTCGCTGGATCGCGTTGGAGTTAGCGGCTCGCACGGAAGCAGAAACGGAAGTAGCCCGTGCACATCTTGCCCTTTGACGCTCGACATCTTGAGCGGGGACCGGGAAGTCGAGCTCGAGTCCGGTGGTTAGTCCTCTCGGTGAAATTGTCAGTATCCCGGCTCGCCTCGATGCTAGAATGCGCTTCCAATTTATAGAAGCCGGGGTTAGGGAATGACAGATCAACTTTCGTTACAGAGTGCGCCATGCGATGAGGCCAACAGCCGACGCGGCGCCGGGCGCGGCGCGGGCAGGCTCGGTAACGGGTTGACCGGCTCATCACGTCGATGGCCACTCCGTCTCGTGGCGTTGGTTTTGTTGATGGCGAGTACGACGGCAGCAGCCGGCCCGGAGGATCTAAACGGTTGGACTGCAGAATCACTTAGCCCAGCTGGGAATTGGAGCGTAGGGGAGGAGATCCTCACCATGGGCGGTGATCCCATCGGCACTTCGGTGATCCAAAGTGTCGAAGGAAATCCGTCGGTCTTCTTCCTGCCGACCATCAACGCACAGGGCGGGACCTTCAACTTCACGGTGAGGGTCAACGGCACTGGTGACGACGACTTCTTCGGGTTCGTGATCGGGTACGAAGTCGGTGACCTCGGATCGACTTCGACTGATTTTCTTCTCTTCGACTGGAAGCAGAACACTCAGTTCCAATCTTCCTGCCTTCCCGCCTCCGTCAATGGGCTGCGAGGCACGGCGATCTCTCGAGTGACGAGTGCGACGGCTCCACTCGATTTCTGGTGCAAGGAAGGCGGAGTGGAGATTCTCGCGAAAGGGGACGTTCGGGGCTTTCTGCCGTGGGTGCAGGATGTGGACTACGCCTTCGAAGTGACCTTTGAATCGGATTTGCTGGAGGTGAGTATCGACGGACTCAGCGAAATCTCCCTTACGGCGGCTCAGGCCGGTGTCGCATCCTTCGCAGATGGTCGGTTCGGCTTCTACACGTACAGCCAAGATAACGTGGTCTTCAGCGAGGTCGAGATCGTGGCGCCTCCGGTTGCCTCAGTGCCCGCGCTATCCCCCCTCGGGCTGGTTTTGCTGTTGGTAGGCATCACGGCGTGGGCAGGACGGACCGCGATGGGCGAGTCGGGTACCTCCCAGCAACATTAGACCGAGAGATTCTGTGGTTGAGGACAGGGATACTGAGTCGGTCGCGCGCGTAAGCTCGATGTTCCACGCCACGATATTGATCGCAGAAAGCGTGCCGATCGTGTCGTCGTTTTCGATCGTCCCGATTGCACTTACATTGCCAGCGACGAGGTCGATCTGATAGGTGAGCGCCTGGATTTGGGCGGCGAATAGAACAACGAGCAGGACGAGTATCCAGCGGGGGGCAATCATCATCAAGGTCTCCCGTAGTGTGCCAAAAGTCCGCCGAACCAAGACACGCGCATTTTCGGTCACTTACGTGAGCGCCAGGTCTGGGGTCTCGGCCCAATTCTCCGGGCTTCGCTGGCCGCTTTACCGCTCCAAGTATTCATACTGATCTTAACTGGCCGAGTGAATCGTCATCAGGAACAGGTCGTCGCATACTCCCAGGAGTGAATCCGAGCACTGCTCGAACAGCTCGGCCGGAAGCGACCGAGATTCACGGATTGGCAAGACGGTCTGACCTGTCCCGAAAATCTCGATCCAGTCAGGAATTGGACAGGGCCGGGGCGAGGGATCAACGATTCGGCTCGTGAGCGATGGCTGAGCGGCCATCGCGAGATAGCCGGCTCGGTAAGTCCGAATTGCCTCTCCCTGCCTATCAGTGCGCATCAGTGCCTAGTAAGACCGGACCAAGAACTAAAAGAACCTGAACAGCGACGGGCGTTTACGCGATTCCAGGAATTATTTGCCAACGTGAGGGTCGCCAGTTCGAATCTGGTCTCGTGCTCCACATATAAAAAAGCCTGTCCCACGAAGTGGGGCGGGCTTTTTTGTATCTAGAGCTTTGGGTTGGTTTTGGGGTTGGAGCCTTTCGATTTTAGGCAGCCAACGGAAGGGGGAGCTGAGAGCGATTAGCGATCAGCGAGTATGAGAGGTCGCAGACCTCGAAGGGAACGCCAGTTCGAATCTGGTCTCGTGCTCCAACACAAAATGAGCTCGTCACACAAAGTGTGGCGGGCTTGTTTTGTGTCCAGGGCTTGGTGTGAGTTTTGTTTTGGAGCCTCGCGCTTAAGAGCATGCCAACGGAAGGGGGAGCTGAGAGCGATCAGCGAGTACTGGCCGTTAGGCCAGTCGCCAGTTCGAATCTGGTCTCGTGATCCACGAGACACCTTGATCAACAGCTTCCGGATTAAGAGGGGCGGCACGCGCTCGGATTCGGTGTGTCGAGGCGTTAGCGAAGGCTTGCGAGTCTTGGCTTCACCAGGCGAATCAAGCTGAGCATTCTGGCCGGATGCGCGGATTTTTCATGCTGTATCCTATTATCGACCTATTGGATTCGACCGCGTCCCAGAAACTGGCTGGGTGCGTCAGCCGCGAACGTTGGGTCCCATGATCGAATTCGCAATTAGGTCGGAGATAGAGTGACGAGCAGCGAAATACTACCGAAGAGAATTTTCATTCTGGCCGGTCCGAACGGAGCAGGGAAGACGACCTTCGCGCGTGAGTTTCTCACTCATGAGGCCGCTTGTCCGGTCTTTATCAATGCGGACCTGATCGCTGCTGGGTTGTCCCCGTTTGCTCCAGATCGAGTGGCTCTCCGAGCGGGGCGGATCATGCTGGAGATGATTCAAGAGTCAGTCAGAGACGGCGAAAGCTTCGGATTCGAGACGACGCTGGCAGGACGGGCGTACGCTCGATCTATCTCGAACTGGCGTCGATCCGGGTATGACGTGCGCCTTCATTTCCTGGCTCTGCCAACTCCTGAACTCGCGATTGCGCGGGTAGCCGAACGGGTCCGTCAAGGCGGGCACTCGGTGGCCGAAGAGGTCATTCGAAGGCGGTTTCGAAAGGGGCGAGAGAATTTCGATCGGATCTACAAGCCGATCGTGTCGAGTTGGATACTCTATAACAATGCAGGGGAAGAGCCCTCGATCATCGACCATGGAGACAATTCATGAATTCAGATGAACATGACGAAGCGGATCGACCGGCTCCAGGGATCGAAGACGCACTTGCTGCGCTTAAGCGGGCTCGGCTCAGGGCGGAGGCTGTGGCCGCGGCGACTGATACCGACCTGGTGTTCGAGCGGAACGGACGCCTGGTCCGGATTCAACCGAATGCGACTCGGGCGAAGTCGGCCTGAGTGAACGCGGTGCGCTGTGGTATTCGGCCCTTACGATCAGTCGGTTAAGGCCGCATTCTGTTTGACCGTGGATGAGAGCGGCCGCGCGAGGAATCCGAGTTGCCTCTCTTTGCCTCTCAGCGCGCATCGGTGCCTAGTAAGACCGGACCAAGAATCAAAAGAACATGAACAGTAATAGGCGCTTACGCGATTCCCAGAATTACTTGCCAACGTGAGGGTCGCCAGTTCGAATCTGGTCTCGTGCTCCATGCAATGAGAGGCTAAATAACAACGGTCGGTGAAGTTCTGATATCTGAAAGCGCAAAGCGGTTGGCATTGCTTGCGGGGTTGTCGCATCCCGCGTCTCTCGCCTAGCTCGCTTCCTTTAGCGCAACCGCCAATCGAAAGCCCATCGCATCCAGCAAGGTTTCGAGGCTGCTGAATGCAGGATTGCCATTCTCTGACAGAATCCGATAAAGGTGCTCTCGATTCAATTCTGTCATTTCTGCAAGCTTGGCGATCCCGCCCTGGGCGCGCGCAACATCTCTCAGCGCAAGAAGGAAAACCTCCGGGTCTCCATCTTCCAGGCATGCGTTCAGGTAACCGACTGCCTCGGCTGGATCTTTGAGGTCTTCATCGAGCACTTCTTCATAGCGACGTTGCTTAGTCATCGATTTGGCTCCTCTGATCGCGCCAGTACTCTTTCGCGCGTTCGATATCGCGTTCCTGTGCGCCCTTGTCCCCTCCACAGAGTAAGATCACGACGGCTGCGGTCTGGCGACCGAAATAGACTCTATAGCCCGGGCCGAAATGGACGCGGAGTTCGTGGACTCCGTCGCCAACTGAACGAGCGTCTCCGAAGTTGCCCAGGCGGAGGCGGGCGATGCGTTGTCGAATCCGATTGCGGCTTGGTCCATCTCGAAGTCCTCGGAGCGACTTCGTGAATGGCTCGATGCCGTCCGAGCGAGCGTAGATTCGGACTACTTGCTCAATCGGCATATTCGGAATGTAGCTTAAATGCTACTTTTTGCCAAAGCGATCTATGGGACAGAAGCGGCCGACGTCCCGGACGGAATCCGGCAGGTTGCTCAGGCGATTTGGTGCTTTGGACTTCCCCCGAAATCGTGGACACGAGGATGGCTAGTATTGAGCTATCTGAAGGAGTCCCATGGGTCGTCAACGATTTACCCCCGAGTTCAAGATCGTCGATGAACTCCACCATCACCTCGGTCGGCGGTCGAACTTCGCCTGTGCAAAATAGGCGGACGCCTTCCTGCATTTTGGGCAGTGCCGATTGCGACACGAGTGATAGACCGGGCGGCGGTGCCCGCAGCGATTACAGGCTTCGAGATGACCGCCGAGGGCGGCGGTTCGACACTGGCTCAAGTCTCGGATCACTTTGCGTTGGATGGAGCTCACCCGATGGGTCGCCGCATAACGCTCCCCATACTGGCGCAAGAGGTCGCCCAGTTCGGGCTATGCCCGTGCTGCAGATAGACTCGTCGCCACGGGAGCCCGAGACTCCGCGGGCGCACACACGACGGACTACTTCGAGGAGTCGAAGTCGGAGGCGTCGAGTAAGTCCGGGCATGCCTGCGCGGCGTGGTTCTTCTGTTCGCGGAGCATCGTCATCAGGGGGACCTCCTGGGCGGCGCCAGGGCACGGCCATAAGGCGTGCGCGAAATCACGCACATGGAGGTTCATGGTGGGGGAACGAGGGGAAAGGTTCCGGGAAGAATGAGTTTGCTGGCCCCAGGAACCACGAAGAGGCGGAAGCGACCCGCACAGCTACCCTGCCGAGTCCGCGAGGCTTAGTTCAATGATACGTATCGGCTGTGCTGAAAACGGGGATTGTTTTGCCTATCCCCCTCAAGCATCGTGCGCTCTTCTTGACCACCTATTCCGCCGGGCTCCGCGTGAGCGAGGTTGTTCGACTCAGACCGACCGACATCGACTCGAGCCGCATGCGGATCCGCGTTGAACAGGGCAAGGGATCCAAAGATCGACTGACCCTGCTCTCACACCGCAGCTCCTCGAAGCCCTGCGCGACTACTGGCGACGGACGCAACCGGGCGAGTGTCTCTTTCCTGGGCGAGATGGGCGAAGCCCAGTGCGGGCGACCGGCATCAGAGAAGCCTTCATGAAGGCCAAGCCGACGATCGCTTCCAGCAGAGCTAGCTCACCGTTCTCTGACCACGGCACGTGAAGGGCGAGCGGATCGAAGGATTCCATATCCCGCGGGGGGTAATATCAAGACATATCCGAGAAAACTGTGATCTGTTCCACCCTTTGTCCGATACGTGTGGTTATGCACCCACGTTATGTTTGACATCACTCTGAACCAGAAACCTGCAGCGTGAGCTGGTTTCTAAATACCTTTGAGGAACCCCGATGGGTCGCCAACGATTGGTCCAAAGTTGTGAATTTGGGAATCCTGCAGGGAGCATTGTTGTCTTTTCCCCTGCCGCAATTTCGCATTTTGTGAAAATGGATCAAGTCGCGCAAAACTCTAAAAATACCGGAGATTCAACAATGAAATCAGTAAGGCAGTTTATGTTCGCCTCGATTGTCGTCTCGATGATCGTTCCTCTCTCTGGCGCGCAAGCGGGCCCCATCAACTTTGACGGCGGCGCGGTGGGAGGATGTGACCTCGATGGTTGGACTTACTCCTGTGACTCCAGCCCAAGCACTGCCAGCGACGACGTGACCATTGCCGACAACTATAACGTCAGCTCCAATCTAGTAGCAGATACGGTTGTAGTAGGTACAGGCAGCGGGATCGATGGAAATCTGACATCGGAAGGGACGGTAGAGTTTGGTGCAAACACGTATATGAATGGAGATCTGTCGGCGGGAACCACGGCGGCGTTTGGTGCAGGCGCGCAGATCAGTGGAAATCTGTCGGCGGGCACCACGGCAGCGCTGGGTGCAGGCGCGCAGATCAGTGGAAATCTGTTGGCGGGAACGACTGTGGCGCTGGGAGCAGGAGCGTCGATGGTTGGAGATCTGACGGCGGGAACCACAGCGGCGTTGGGTGCAGGCGCGCAGATCAGTGGGAATCTGTTGGCGGGAACGACTGTGGCGCTGAGTGCTGACGCTTGGGTCGAGGGCTCGGTGCAGGGGGGAACGACGGTGGTCCTGGGTGCTCGCGCGCAAGTGACTGGTGACTTGGGATCAACTGACTCTATGGTGAATCTGGGTGCGAATGCGGAGGTCCTGGGATGGCTGACAGCGGGCACAGCGGCAACACTGGGTGCGGGTGCGTTCGTGTGCCAGGGCATCGATGCTGTGACGGCGACACTGGGTGCCGGTGCGTTCGTAGAGCAATTTGTGGAAGTAACGACTGCGACGCTGGATGCGAACGCCTATGTGAACGGGGAGCTATCAGCAGTGACGGCGACTCTGGCTGCTGACGCGTGTTATGGAAGCGTAGTGGCACTTACGTTGACGCTGGCAGCGGGCGCGGGCGAATGTCCACTTCCCCGACCGGTTACTATCTGCGACTCCGGGTACGTACGCGATCAAGCAACCCATCCCCCGGTCCCTGCGCCAGGCGACGGCTTCGATGGCTTCGATGGCATGAGTCTTTAGCGGGATTGATTGGTGGCCTGTCTGTTCTCTTTATTCATCCGGCGGATCCAAACGGGCGATGTCGCAATGAAGATCGGGCAGATCAGGCTGCTTCTCGCCGCTCGTAGCGATGATGAAGGCCACCGACCCGAGGCAATCCGACGACTTGAGCCTTAGGCGTTGGTCGGTGCTCGGTGGGTCGGCCCATCGGCGAATCTTGCAGCTCGGTGTGGACTCGATCGGCGTTGTAGGGCGTTGGTGCACGAATCGTTGAGAAAGTCGGCTAATTGCCCCAGCCTCGGCGGTCCTTTCGACCTAATCCGCCACCTTCTCAACATGAACTCAAGAGTCCACCCCAAGTACAAGACGAAGTACCGCGTGAGCAACTGGGCCGAGTACGACCGCGCGCTCGTGCAACGAGGTGACATCACACTTTGGTTCTCCCCGGATGCGGCAGACTTTTGGAAGCCTGGACCATCAGGAAAACGAGGCGGCCAGCGGAAGTTCTCCGATCAGGCAATCGAAACGGCACTCGTTCTCCGGCTCGTCTTCAAATTACCGCTTCGGCAGGCGGAGGGGTTCCTTCGGTCAGTCTTGTCGCTGATGGCTCTTGACCTCGAAGCTCCCGACCACATAACCATCTCCCGCCGTAGCCAGCAACTCGATGTCGGTCTGCCCTCTCTGCCAACAAGCATGAGACACCAAGCCCCTGAACAATTACTGTAGGGCGATGGATGGTGTACTCGAATGAATCAAGATACGAACACTCTAGCTGCGTCTCGGGAATCGGCGGAGGCGCGTAGCGCCGAAGA
>JBDNFB010000172.1:0-20465 GCA_041690055.1 Myxococcota bacterium
CACGCGCTCCTCAAGCAGCGGCATAAGCGGGGCGCCATCGATTTCGAGCTGCCGGAAGCGTTCGTCGAACTCGGCGAGGATCGCCGGATCGAATCGATCAGCACCTACGAGCGCAACGACGCCCATAAGATCATCGAGGAATGCATGATCGCGGCGAATGTCGAAGCCGCGCGCTTCCTGCATCGTAAGGAAATCCCGACGCTATACCGCGTGCATGACCAGCCGACTGCGGAGAAATTGACCGATCTGAAGGCCTTTCTCGCGTCCCTTTCGGTGCCCTTTCCGCGGACCAAGAACATCGAGCCCAAGCATTACGGCAAGATTCTTGAGCACGTGCGCGGCAAGCCCTACGCCAACCTGGTTGAGACGGTGCTGCTTCGGTCAATGTCCCGGGCGGTCTATCAGCCGGAGAATCTGGGCCATTTCGGCCTTGCCCTCGAAGAGTACGCGCATTTCACCTCTCCCATTCGACGCTATCCGGATCTGCTCGTGCATCGAGCCATTAAGCACGCGCTCTTGAACAAGAAGCCGGACAGCTTCGGGTATAGCCAGAAAGAAATGGAACGACTCGGAGAGCACTGCTCGATGACGGGCAAGCGGGCCGACGAAGCCACGCGCGACGCCGTCGCCTGGCTGAAATGCGATTTCATGCTCGACAAGATCGGCGACGAATTCGATGGCGTCATCACAGGCGTCACGAACTTCGGCGTGTTCGTGCAGCTCGAAGACGTCTTCGTCGAAGGCCTGGTGCATGTCACCGCGCTCGAGAACGACTATTACGAGTTCGACGCGGCGAAGCATCGGCTGGTCGGCAACCGCAGCAAACAGATCTACCAGCTCGCCGCGCCGATGCGCGTGCGCGTGGTCAAGGTCGACATGGAACAGCGGCGCATCGACTTCGAACCGGTCAAGCCGAAAGGGCAACGACGGCGAAAGCAGGCCGCGTCCAAGAAGCCTGCTTCGAAACCGACAGACAAACCGTCGGCTGAAAAACCGGTTCGCCGGCGGCGAAAGCGAGCAGCGGCCGAAACGACTCAGGAGAAACCGGCTGAGAAACCGGCACGCCCGCGGCGTAAAGGCGCCCGGCGCAAGCCGGCACGCAGCTAGGTCTGACTGAATCGGTGGCATGCTCCGCGGGAGTAGAAGGAAACACATGAGCTACGAACTCACGGGATTCAAAGGCAAGGTGGCCCTGGTGACGGGCGCGGGGCGAATGCGAAGCATCGGCCGGTCCATTGCACTCGAGCTTGCCCAGGCCGGCTGCGATGTCGTGATCACCGGTACCGGCCGATCGCCGGATGCATATCCCGACGATGAGAAGAAGGCCGATTGGCGCGACATCGAATCGGTCGCCGAAGAAATTCGCGGGCTCGGCGTCCGTGCTTTACCGGTGGTGAGTGACGTTTCAAGCCTGGACTCGGTGCGCGCGCTGAACGAGCAAGTTGTCTCGGAGTTTGGTCGAGTCGACTTCCTCATCAACAACGCGGGGGCCGCTCGCGCGGGTGACCGCGTGCCCGTCGTCGACCTCGACCCCGAGGCCTGGAGCAAGGTCATCGATGTCAATCTCAACGGCAGCTTCTACATGAGCCACGTGTTCGACCGCACACTCATAGACCAGGGCGACGGCGGCGCGATCGTCAACATCTCGTCCATCGGTGGAAAACTTCTGGCGGCGAATACCGCGGCCTACGCCGCCAGCAAGGCGGGGCTGCACGCTTTGACCTGCGCGATGTCGGGTGAAGTCGGACAATTCGGGATACGCGTCAACGCCATCTGTCCCGGGATCGTGAGTACCTCACGGCTGGACGATCTCAGCGAGGCGCAGTGGGCCGAGATCATCAAAGCGCATGTCCCGATGGGTCGCGCGGGTGCGCCGAAAGAGATCGGCAGCATCGTCGCCTACTTGTGCAGCGATCAAGGCGCCTGGATCAGCGGACAGCTCTATAACGTCGACGGCGGACAGCTCGCAGGTCGATAGGCCAGATCTAGCGTGACTGAATTGTGCGCTGAGTCGTAGATCTCGATGGGAAAGGGGCGAGCCGGCCCCGCCGAGGATCATTGTGCGCGGTCACTACTCCGGAGCCGAGCCGGCTCCATCACCCGACGCGGTTTGGGCCACGCCTTCCACCTGCACGTCGGCTCGCATTCCGACGATCGACCAGCCCATTGTCAGACCGACGACGAACCAACCGACTCCCAGGATGCCAATAGCGAAGATCGTGTCACCCAGGGCGCGCATCCACCTGAGGGTCTCAAGCGTCGGATGCTGCAGGAATTCGGCCGACCGTGCGTACCACATACCATGTTCCACGCTGGCCCAGGTCTGTGCGAGTCCGACGGGAAGCAGGCTGAGCAACACCATGAGCGACAAGCCGATGTTCATGGCCCAGAACGAAAAACCCAGGGCGCGGGTGTCCCACTCTTTGTCGATCGTCAAACCCCGGAGGCAAAAGAGCGTCAGTCCAATCCCGAGCATGCCGTACACGCCAAACAGAGCGGTATGGGCGTGCACGGGAGTCGTATTGAGACCCTGCATATAGTAGAGCGCAATCGGGGGATTGATCAGGAAGCCAAAGAGTCCGGCGCCCACAAGATTCCAGAACGCGACCGAGACAATGAAGTAGACGGGCCATTTGTAGGACTTCATCCAATCGGTCAGTCGAAGAATTGTTAGGTTTTCGTAGGCTTCGTGCCCGACGAGTACCAGTGGCATCAATTCAAGCGCGCTGAACATCCCACCAAGCGCCATGATGACCGGAGTCGTTCCCGAAAAATAGAGGTGATGGAACATTCCAAGTACACCGCCAACGAGATAGAGAATCGTCGTGAACAGACATGCCCGGAGAGCGAGTTCCTTTCGGACGAGACCCATACGAGAAAACAAGAAGGCGACGACGACGACCGCAAACACCTCGAAAAAAGCTTCCACCCAGAGGTGCACGACCCACCACCGCCAGTACTCAGCGATTGCCAGATTCGTGTGTTGCCCCCAGAACAGACCCGGGCTGTAAAAAAGCGCAATCGCCGCGGCCGAGAGCGCGAAGCTACCCAGTAGCCACCGTTCGGCGCCCTCCGCTTTTTTGAAGGCGGGCCAAATACACCGCGCCAATAGCGCCAACCAGACGAAGAGTCCGACCCACAAGAACGCTTGCCAGAAACGCCCGAGGTCCACGTATTCAAACCCTTGGTGGCCGAACCAAAAATTCATCTCGGCGCCGAGCCGTTGATGAATCGCCATGGCTTGGCCCGCCATCGAGCCAACGACAATCACGATGAGCGCCAAGAACAGGAAATTCACGCCAGCGCGTTGGAAGCGGGGCTCAGCACCCGAGACCACGGGAGCGATGAACAACCCGGTGGCAAGCCAAGAGGTCGCAATCCAGAAAATCCCAAGTTGCGTGTGCCACGTACGCGCCAAGCTGTAAGGCACCCAGTCTGCAAGAGGAATACCGTAGAACGCAACGCCTTCGACTCCGTAGTGGGCGACGATAACGCCCGTGAGCATCTGAACGACAAGGAGCCCGCCCACAAGCCAGAAATACTTGTGAGTGGCCCGCATCGAGGGCGTGACGACGATTCCGAGCAGTGGATCTCGAAGCGGCGAGGTGGTCTCATCTTCCCACCGGCGCCGTGTCGCGGCGTAGTACCAGGTCAGCCCACCGATGCTCCCCAGGAGCAGAACGAAGCTCGCGACGGAGACGAGGAGCATATCCCCGGTCGGGCGATTGCCGACGAGTTCATCCGGCGGCCAGTTATTGGTGTAGGTGATATCGCTTCCCGGCCGTTCCGTGACGCAAGCCCAAGTCGCCCAAAACAGAAATGCCGTTAAACGTTCTGCACGCTCCGGCGTCGAAACCGTGTTGGAGGGCATAGCGTAGTCATCACGCAGCTGGCTCAGTTCAGGCGCATCGCCAAAAAGAGCGATGTAATGCTCCGCAACTTTGCGCACAGCGCGCTCGCGCTCCGTCGAAATCAGAATAGCGCCTGTTACGGCGTCATACGTGTTCGTGCGGAGTTCACCCTGTAAACGTGCGGTCAGCGCCGCCTTTCGTTCGTCACCAAGAGAGTTGAAATCGCGCGCGTCCTCGTGTCTCGCCCACGAATCGAGGAGCAATACGGCTTCGCGGTGTAGCCAATCTGCAGTCCAATCAGGGGCCACATACGCCCCGTGCCCCCACACGGACCCGAGTTCCTGCCCGCCGATGGAACGCCAAACGTCCATGCCCGCACGAATATCATCACCCGTGTAGACAATCGCACCCTCGGTCGTCATCACCGTCTCAGGAACCGGAGGTGCCTGCTGATAAATCTCGCGCCCGAAAAAAAGCAGCGTCGCAAAGGAGCTCAGCAGTACAAAGACCAACACTCCGGCCAACCGCTTGGGATTCTCTCGCTCTGCTCGCTCTATTCGTTCGGCTCGCAGGTCACCCACAGTCTCACTCCCGACTGCAGGTCGCATCCATTTCGTGCGGCATTAACTAAATGGTGGCCCGCACGATTCCAAGGTCTTTAGAACATGCCGTTGTCGTGCGCCGCATTGCCGAGGGTACCCTGAAGCATGTCCTAGTGCTCGACGATTCCAATCAGTTCAGCAGATCCCAACGCCACAGCATTCCAAACGTTAGAAGCGTTAGGCTGAATCCAGAAAGAGCATCTGGTGATCAAACATCGAGGATCCGACTTGGCGCGAGATAGAGCACCTTCATGTTCTTCTTCAATACGAGGTCCCCGCTCGGATTGACGTAGTCCGCACCGGTCTTGCTGTCGGTCAGGCCGATAACCAAGCCGCCGCGCGCACGAAGATCGAGAACCGCGATCAGATCTCTAAAGCTAGAACCGACGAGGTCGGCAGGGAGATCACCTGCGAAGAGCGTGTTGTCGCCGCCCAAAACGACTTCACTCAGCGTGTCGGCTGTGCCGTGGTGTTCTATCGCATGTGCGAGCAAAGAGAAGCCGAGCCTCCGAGTCTCGATCACTTCGTCCGCCCCCGCAGCGCGAGCGTGCTCAACATTCTCGCCATCCAGAATTTCGGCGACGACGTAAACGGGCTGGCGCCGCCGGCTCGCCGAATTCTGCTTCTTCAGATAGGACCGAATCGTAAAGAGCGTCAGAATTGTCACGGCATCCGCTTGCTGAGGACTCGTCCTTCTTCCACCTGCTACCAGGATCGCAGCGGCTCGTCCAATGCGAACTTTGTCGAGTTCGCTTTCCTTCGTAGCGTCGCCGCGGATCCAATAGATCTCAGGCGGCACGTCCGGAGGACGATCGCTGTCTGTGAACACGACGATCTTCGATTTCTCTGGATCGTACTCTTGGAGTAGCGCACCGAGAAGCAGCCCCATCCCCTCTTCATCGCCACAGACGACGATATGGTTTGCGTGATTACCCATGCGAAACTGCTCCTCACGAATGCTCAGAACCGCATTCAGCAAACTATGACTCACGATACCCGCGAACTTCGCGAGCGAGAACATGCCGCCGATCGTCAATATTCCGGAAACGGCCCGCCCCACACCCGGGACCGGTGTTATGTCGCCGAAACCGACGGTCGTAATCGTCACGAGCGCGTACCAAGCCGCGTCTCCGATTGAGCCCATCTCCGGATTGCTCCGGGTCTCAGCGAAGTAGAGAACCGTCCCGCCCAGAACCACCTGTGTCAGGAGAAACCCGAACGCCAACGCAAAGAGCAGCCGATCCCGCTCGAACGCATGACGCAGTCCAGTGAAAGGGATTGCCGTAGCGGAAGATTCGCACGCCTCGGAAGAGTCGAAGAAGGCGCAAAATGCGGAGCCTGCGAAGCTCTGGCTCAAGCGCAAGGACCGTCACAAGATCAACCAGAACAAGTAGATGCATCAGGTAACGAAGGCGCCTGGTGAAGTGAGCTCGCATCCGACCCAGAGGTGGGCGCTCAAAACTTTTCGTATCCGAGGGCTCGTAGGTCGCTCCGCGAGCGACGAGCTCGATCGCGAATATGCCAAGCAATATCGAGTCAAGGATCTCAAGGGAAGCGTGATGCGGACTCTCGACGGAGATGAAAACCTCTGCGACCAAGGACGCGAGGCAGGCAAGAATGAGGCTCCATATCACGCCACCTAGCCAGCGGCAGGCGCGTGTCTCCGGGTCGTGTCACGAACGCCTAATAGATCAGAAGATCTCGATCACGAAAGCGCCACTCTCAGAGCTGCTGCCGCGCGGCTTTGATTGCATACACGAGATCGTTTATCCGCGTCTTCAGCTATCATGTAGATCTGTACCCCGGAGATCTGAACATCGCTTCCCGGGAGAACCCCACCAAGGCGACACGCGACACGCGGCCGCTGCGCTTCGCTGAAAGGTGATGATGACAACGAAGCACGGTTTCACGGTCGAAGTCTTGGAATTTGAGGAGGTCCACACGCTTCCAGCTACGTGGACGAGTGAGCGATACCGTGCGCTTCTCGATCTCCTTGATTTCGATGACGGCGACTCGACACCGGATTCTGACCTCGCAGAGATGGCGGCGATGGCCGCTCAAGACACGGGCCAACGAGAGGCTACGAATCGAGTCCTCTCGTTCGTGTTTGGTGATCGACTGTCTGCGGGCGTGCGGCAGAACCTGATCGACGATCTGACCGAAGACCGACCGTGGGAACAGTTCGCAGACCTCGACTGCCAGGCGAGAATTTTCGAGACCGTCGAGTTTTTGCAAAAGACCTTCTCCGGCGAATTCGGCATCCCCGACGCGGCGCGAGTCCGAGTCCGGCTCACTGCGAACGGCAAGCATGAGTGCGATTGGCTTCGCGAAGGCCCGAAGGCTTCGCTGCTATTGAGATTGCTCGCTGCGGCGATGGATGATCTCGCAACCCTGCGCCGTCTGTACGCGGAGCAGGTTGAGGGAATGAAGTTTCCGGAAGCTGCCGCGATCATCTGGATATCAGAGAGACACAGTGAAATCGAAAACGGCAGCACCTATTCATGTGAAGTGGACGCCTATTCTTCATTGCAATGGTTTAGCCCGCTTCGCGATTCGGAGGGAGAATACGTTTCAGACGCAGAGCCCGACCTGGAATAGTAGAGACGTCCACTGACGCGTGTGAAAGCCAAGGTTGATCGCATCCGGCCCCGTACCGACTCTGAATTTTTCGCAACAGGTCATCGCGAATATGATTGCCCTACTTGGCTTTTCCAAAAAAATACTTTGGTATGCGGCCAGGGAATCTCAATTCCTTCCAGGTCGAATCTATTCCTGACTCTCTTGCGCAGCTCTCCGGCCAGATTCCACTGTTCTCCCGGTTTAGTGTCGCCACGAATGCAGAGTTCAACGCCGTGGTCGCCCAGATTGCTCACACGCATCGCCGTCGGAGTCGAAAGTAGGTCCACCCAAAACTCAGGTTCTTCCTGCAAAGACAGACAAATCTCGTCGATGATCTTATAGACATGACTAATCTCTTCTTTATCGGCGACTGAGACAAACAAGTTGATTCGAGCCCAATCCCGGGTCTGATTGCTAGCCTGGGCAGTTTGGCTGTGAGCAATGGTATGCATCGTGCCGTTGATCTCTCGCAGGATGGTTCGCCGCGGCGTGATCTCCTCCACTTCGCCCTCCTTCCCTGCAATGACCACCCAATCGCCGATCCGGTACCAATCCTCCATGAAAATGAAGAGCCATGGAGATAGTCGCGAATGAGGTCTTGAGCAGCGAATCCGAGCCCCAGACTCGCGACACCAAGTGTCGCCAGAACGGGAGCCGTATCCACCTTAAGAATGCCGAGCATCATAACAACGCCGACCGTGGCGATAGCGGCCGTAACAATTTTGATGATGACGGCCGTAATCATTCGGGAGCGCACATCTGAGCTCTCGTCGGCGTCTTCATTTGGCATCGGACTAGCGGCCTGAATTGCCCTCGCGATCAATTCCTTCTGAACTCTGTTGAGCACGAACGCCATGGCGAAAATGAGCGCGATTCTGGCAGCAATTGCCAGTGTCGGGGCAAGGGCGACGAGTAAATCAGATGTGAGCATCAAGTAGCCTTCTTGAAGTTCGATTGCCTAGCGCTCTAGCCAAACCCGCCGTCATTTGGATCTAACGGGACACGACTCGTCACTCGACTCTGACGCCGACGCTTAGTCTGCTGTGCCATCGGCAGAGTTGCCACGCCCCTCGGTTGATTCACCATTTAGGCCGAGACGAAGTCGCTCGACCCGCCGCGGTGAACACTCGATCACTTCAGCGCGATACGGGCCCACCATCACGACGTCGCCCGCTTCTGCCAATCGTCCAAGCCGCGCGGTCACGTGCCCGCCGATCGTATCTTCCTCTTCGTCCTCTTCATCGTCCAATACAAACTGAAGACGGTCGAGCACCTCCGGAAGAGCAACACGTCCCAAGACCTCAAAGACGCCGGGCGATACTGCGCGGAGTTCTTCGTCCAGCTCATCAAACTCATCACCAAGCGGACCCACAACCTGCTCGAGCACGTCTTCGCGAAATGCGAATCCGATCACGGTTCCGCGTTCATCGAGGACCGCCGCGCACTGAGCTTGGTGCTTTTGCAGTTCGCTCAAGAAATCAGTGAGCGCCATCGTATCCGGAACGAAGAGAGCGTCTCGGGCGAGCGCTCTGAGATCAATGTCTTGGCCACGAAAAGTGACACCGAGCAAATCTCGCGTGTTCAGGAATCCGATAATTGTATCGAGACCGACTTCGCAAACGGGAAATCGAGAGTGCTTGCTCTCGTCAACCAGGCGCATGTTCTCTTTAAGTGGCCGCTCCAGACTCAGAAGCGCAATGTCGGATCGCGGTACCAAAATGTGCTTGACCTCGAGTTGCATCACTCTAAAGATGTTCTCGGTCAACTCGTATTGGCGTTCAGACAGATGACCTGCGCCCGCGGAGAGAGAAAGAATGCTTCGTATTTCCTCCGTCCCGTGTGCTTCTTCGCCATGCGAAGCGGCCGGCAGGCCAATGATTCGAAGGAGCGCATTCGAAATTGCATTGATCCCGAAAATGAACGGCGCGAAGACCCATGCGAACGTCCGCACAATAGGTGCCGTCGCCAACGCCATGCTTTCTGACCGGCGAATCGCCCACATTTTGGGAGCTTGCTCGCCGATCGTCATATGAAGCGTAGTGATGACTGCGAATGCCAACGCGATCGACACGAACGGCAACCAGCTTGCGTCGGACATCACCTCGAAGCCAGCAGAAGATGCAGCGGCCATGAGCAGAACGGATACCGCAGGTTCTCCAAGCGCGCCGAGGACGAGGCTCGCCAGGGTGATCCCCAATTGGCATGCGGAAAGGTAATGGTCGAGATGAGCATGGATGTGCTGGATGTTAAGCGCACCGCGTTTCCCCTCGGTCACGAGGGCATCGACCCGAGAGCCGCGCATCTTGACCAGCGCGAATTCCGCGGCCACAAAAAAGCCATTCAGGAGAACGAAGAAGAGAGTCGCCCCCAACCTCCAAGCCACTCCTACTGCATCAAGACTCTCGTGCCCCGCATCCATTCAATCATTCCCCTGTCGGCCGATGGCCGCTGCTCTGCTTCTCAAATCATTCCGGATACGGTCGCCGCTTAGCATTACAGGTACTCCATCAAGAGGGTGGCGATCCCCAAGAAGCTGAAGAAGCCCGCTACGTCAGTCACCGTCGTCAAGATGATCGATGATGACTGGGCGGGGTCCTGCCGGAGCGCGGTCAGCACCATTGGAATGATCGCACCGGAAAACCCCGCGACCGCCATCGCCATCACCATCGAAACGCCGATCACCCCAGCGAGACCGACGGAATCACTCCAAAAATACACTGCGACCGATGTCGTAACGGCGATCGCCACACCGTTAATCGCTCCTGCAATAAATTCCTTCGTCGCGACGCGCACCCAGTCTCGCGTGCGTACCTCCCGAAGCGCCAGTCCCCGCATTGTGACGGCGAGCGCTTGCGCGCCGGTGTTTCCCGATTGCCCAGCAACAACGGGCAGCAGGACCGCGAGCGCGGTGACCGCGGCGATCGTCTCTTCAAAAAGGCTCACGACTGCTGCGGCAAGAAAGGCAGTGACCAGGTTGATTTGAAGCCATGGCAGCCTCTTGCGAACAGCGAAAAATGGTGATGAAAGTGCACGTTCCTGATCGCTCGCGCCTGTCATTGTCACGGCGCTTGCGGTTGCCCTCTCCTGCGCGACCTCGATGAGCTCCTTTTGTCGGAGGACTCCAAGAAGCCGCCCGTCCAAATCCAACACGGGAAGGCTGCCAATGCGATGCGTCTCGAACGTCTGAACAATTTCTTCCCGGGACGCGATCGACTGCACGCTCACCGGTGTCTCCAATGTGAGCGAGCTGAGCTGCGCCAACGGGTCCGCAAGCACGATCGTCTCGAGCGGAATTGATCCCGTCAGGAACCCTTCTTCGTCTACAAGAAAGATGTCCTGCACGCGCCGATCACGAAAACGCCGAAGCCGACGGACAACATCACGTGTCGTCGCATCGGGGCGAAAGCTAGTCGCGCGAGGATCCATCAACGAACCGGCTGTGTCGGGCGGATAGTCCAGCAGCGCGCGCAGATCCCCGACGAACTCCTCGTCCAGCACCGCCAAGCAAAGCTCGAGCTCTTCCGGCGCAAGGCGCGCAAGGATCGCGGCAGAACGATTTTGGTTGAGCGAGGTCAAAACGGTCCGGCGAACGTCCTCCGAAAGCGCAACAAGTACGCGTGCTGCACGGCCGGGAGTCAGCCTGCGCATCACCGCCAGCACGGCCTCGGGCCGAACCGCCTGCAATAGCGTGGCCGTCTCCACTTCGTCGCTCGTTTCTATGAGTCGAGCGGCTTCTTCGGGACGCTCGGTCAGCAGCCACTCCGCAAGCGCCTGTTCAGCTTCCCTTGTTCGCGCCATGCCCGCCCCTCTCTGCATCGACGGCGATCGAGCCCGAAACCGCACCGAGCAGTCCGCGCGCGCCGGCCGCAATGACCTGTCCAAATGCAACGCCAGCCTCTGCATCCTGGTTTTTCGGAGCGAGGAGTTCGTCTTCGAGCTGCCGCAAAACCCGGTAGCGAAGCACGCCCAGGAAGGCATCCGCTTCGTCCACGACGGGAAGAGCGTGGACCCGCTTCCATCCTGGATGTGTGAGTACCGACGCGCGATCCGCCGTGGCGAGCACACGGAGCGGATCGCGCACCATGAGGTCGGCCAGCAGAGCAGGTCCGCGAGCGAGGATCAACTCCCGCAAGTTCAGCACGCCCACGAGACGCTGGCTTTGATCGACAACGTAAAGGTTGTAACGGCTCAGCTCCGGCGTTTTCCGGACGCGTCTAAGCGCTTCTCGGGCACTAAGCTCGCTTGGCAGCGCGAGCACATCCGGGTCCATGATGGCGCCCGCCGAGCCTTCGCGGAATTGTAGAATTGAGCGAATGCCGCGTGCGCGAGCCTCGGTCGTCAGAGCAAGAAGCTCGTCCCGACTCTCTTCCGACAAGCGCCGGACCAATCTCGCGGCAACATCGACCCCGACTGTGTCTAGAATCTGGGCCGCGCGATCGCGTTTGATTCCGCCCACGACAAGGGTCGCGAATTGCGGCGATAAACGTTCGAGAACGCTCGTCGCGTTTGCCACGCTCGTGCTGTCAAGAAGGCGAATCGTTTCGTCCTCTCCCAGTCTTTCGAGCACAATCGTCGCGTGTTCGGGGTGCGTTGCGAGGACCTGTCCTGCAAGCTTTTTATTGAGACTCACTGCCTCTCCTCTCTCGGGCTAGCGCACGACGACATGGTCGAGGAGCTGAGCGTTCGGCACCGTCCACGCCTGTTCATCGTTGCGAAGCAGAGTTTCGACAGCGCCGATGCGCTCCACGAGGCCGCGCCGCCCGTCCACTTCGATCGTTATGTCCCGTGGCAGAGACTGCTTCAGGAAGTGTCCGGCCATGATGTGCGAGATCACATGCCGCGAGCCAAGCGCAAATGCCAACCCGACTCCGAATCCAGCCGTCCCGAGCAAAACCGTGAACGGAAGAACTAGAATCGACGTCGCGAGCCCCAACTGTTCTGCGGCGAGCACAAAAACAAGTGAGACGACGACTAGCTGTGCGATGAAACCGAGGCGCGGCGCACTCATAACTCCGGCGGCAGCCGCCGCCGAACTCACCAAGGTCGCAACGAAGCGGCCCAGGAATAACCCGCCAATCCCAATCAACGCAGCGCCAATCACACTCGGAATGAACGCGATGAGCCGGTCGATCGTCGCCGTCACCGCGGAGAGTCCCAAGGTCTCCACACTCGAAAGTACGAAGGTCAACATCACGAGCCAAAAGATGAGCTTCGCGACAAGCTGTGAAAAGGTCAGGCGGATACCCGCGCGCTCGAGTAGTTCGGCCACTTGTAGTCGAACTGCGACGCCGTCTAAACCCACTGTGCGCAACGCCTTAGCGGTAACGGCCTCGAGACCCCGTGAAAGAAGCCAGCCAGCGACAAGAAGTAGAACGGCGCCGACGAGATTGGGCAGAAATCCGGCAAGGTTGGCCCCAAGCTCCGAAAATGCGCTCACCAAGATCTCTCGCCAAGCCGCTAGATCGAAGAGATTGTCCATCGAGTAATTTCCTTCCTATAGGGGACGCAGCGGGTAAGGGGCGCGGCAGCCCCTGAGCCGCGATCTGCGCCTAACGTTTCGGTCGAGGAATCCGCTGAGAAACCGGGTACGGATTCTCGCTCTTCTTTTCGGCGGACTTCTTCTTCTTAGGCGCCGGCTTCAAATCCAATTCGGTTCGAGGCCTTAATCCGGGCGGCGTGGCATCTTCAGGATTTATCACTCTGCGCTGCCTCCTTGAATCGTTATTAGCAAGCTGCGTGCCACACTGAACGAGAGCGGACGTTTTTGGATAAGTGCCTAATTCTGAAGGGAAGTTTGGTGCCGATGGCAGAGCCTCCTCCAACGGGAAGCGAGAAAGCGGAGGTAAAGCCTCCAGTCTGTGCGAGGATCCGTGAGGCGGCGCCTCCTGCGGAGGAATGCACAAACGCCAGGGGGGGGGGGATGCGATGTATTTACGCACAGTCGTCGTCGCAGAACCCGGGGAGACGCGGCGCCGAGTGGGCTCCGCACTCAACGACGTCGAGAGTATCTCCGTCAATCTGCCTTCCATCGAAGAACTCATGGCGGTACTGGAACGACGCAGCATTGACCTGGTCGTCGTCGACGAGGCGCTCATTCCAAGGGACGGCTACGGGTTCATCGAATCTCTGAAGGAAATTCCAACCCCACCCCAAGTCGTTGTCGTCGGAGGGGAAGACGAAGCTGAGCGACGGGCCGAACTGACAGCTGCGG
Source organism: Myxococcota bacterium (assembly GCA_041690055.1). Lineage (GTDB taxonomy): Bacteria > Myxococcota_A > UBA9160 > UBA9160 > UBA4427 > UBA4427. The sequence goes on from JBDNFB010000172.1 coordinate 13,284, forward strand.
GCTGTTTCGCCGTCATTCCCGACTCAGTCGAGGAAGCCATCTTCCATGACTGCTTCCGCACGATCGTAGAGCGACGGTTGCAGGAGGCCGACGCTCAACTCCGCGAGGTGCCCGACGACGACTACACGCTCGCGGACTACGCGACATCGAGTCCAGAGATGAAGCGCTTTCTTCGCCAAGCGCGTCGAACCGCGTCGAGCGACTCGACGGTGCTTCTCTTCGGAGACACCGGAGTCGGGAAGGGTCTCTTGGCGCGCTCGCTTCACAACGAGAGCACCCGACAGGGTCCTTTCATCTCCGTGAGCTGCGCGGCCCTCACGCCCACGCTGATCGAGAGCGAGCTCTTCGGCCACGAGCGCGGCGCCTTTACCGGCGCCGACCGGGACAGGAGAGGCTATTTCGAGTTAGCCCATCGAGGAACGCTCTTCCTTGATGAAATCGGGGAGCTGCCGCTGCATTTCCAGGCGAAGCTCCTGAACGTTCTTGAGGATCGCGAAGTACAACCCCTTGGATCCGAGGAGCGCATAAAGATCGATGTCCGGCTCATCGCTGCCACGAATCGCGATTTGGAGAAGGAGGTTGCGGAAGGACGATTTCGCCATGACCTCTACTATCGCCTTGCCGTCATTAGTCTCTCCCTCCCCGCTTTGCGCGAACGAAGAGAAGATATTCCCGAGATTGCGCAGAGCGACGTGGATCATTACCGCGCACTCGCGCACTCGGATGTGTGCGGGATCTCCAAGGAAGCTCTGAAGTGCCTCGTCGCCTATAGCTGGCCCGGCAATGTCCGCGAGCTCGCCAATGCGATCGAGCGGGCCGTCATCGTAGGAACCGACGCCGAGGTCCAGGTCACAGACCTCCCCGCCGCAGTTCAAGCGCTCTCGACAGAAGAAGGAATCGTCCCTCTTCTACCCGTCGACTGGGCCGAGCTTACGTGGCGAGACATCCGCCAACGCGTCCTCGACGAAACGGAGCGCCGCTACCTCAACGAGGTTCTCCGCGCCTCAGGGGGCAAGATTCGCCTTGCCGCCGAGAGCGCGGGCATGGCACCGCGATCCTTCACCGAGAAGATGACCAAGTACGGCCTTCGCAAAGAAGACTTCCGGGATTCAACTCGACGTAGCGAGTGAGTCCCGCAGTGCCTTCGCCGATACTCGCCGGCTCCGCAGTGCGACAGCCGCGGCCCCCGGAAGACTCTTGACACCTCGGGCCACTCCTGAAGCGACACACGGCGCGCCCTCTACGCATAAAAACCCACGCTGATCCCACCGACAAACCGGAAGTCCAGCCTCCGGTCACGTGCGGTTCCGGAGGCGCCGGATCAAGCGTTGCGCTGCCACATCACGCCAAATCTCCCGAAACGGCTTCCTACGGCTCTCTAACCGTTGGCACACCACTTGCTTATTCCCTTTCCAAAGGGCTACGCGATGCGTGCCCATCGACCTAACCATCTGCTCGAGAAGGCAGTCGGCAGGAACTCCTAATGTGACGACACCGCCCCACCCGGGGTTTTCCGAACAATGTCATCGGAAGAGTTGATGCTGCAGGTCAATCGTATTTGGGTCATGGGCAATTTCGACGGAGGCGAGCTGAGCCGTCCCGGGGACTGGTTCACCCGAAACGCGTCCGCAATAAGAGCCCATCTCGTTTGCGCGGTTGACGAGTTGGTCAGTTCCGCCTCGACAGCATTCTTCTTCATCTTAAGGTCAAGCCGAAAACGCGAAGTATGCGACGTCTTGGCTCCTCAGGAGCAGCGATTGGCGAATAGGCCAGCCGAGCTTGCATTGCCCAAAGAGAACGACTTGGTGCGCCGCATCCAGTCGGAGCTTCCCTACGGCACCGCTGCATTCCGCGAGCTCATCGAAACCTATACACCCCGAATCCGTCGACGCGCGCTTCGCCTGGTCGGCAATGCGAGTGATGCGGACGAGATTGTGCAGGACGTCTTCCTGAGGGTATTCCGGTCGATTCGGCGATTCAGTCTAGACCGCCCGCTCCAGCACTGGCTGTATACGATCACGTCGAACTCCTCAAAGAACCTCCTTCGTTCGCGTTATCGAGACAATCGACGGACATCCGAGTTCATCGAGGATCGCAAGATTCAAGGTCAGGCCGATCGCGGCGCCGATGGCCCCCTCGGTGACTCGCTCAATAGTGCGCTCGACTCACTCGATCCCGCTACTAGAGAGGCGATCATTCTCCGATTCGCAGAGGAATACAGTTTCCCCGAGATCGCCCACCAAATGAACCTCGGTGAATCCGCGATTAAGATGCGCGTACGACGTGGATTAGAAAAGCTTAAGCGAACCCTCAATCAAAGTGACAGCGAGTAGATCGACATGGAAGATTGGGAGCAAGAAGGATACGAGCTTCTCGCGCCGCTTCGCCGGATACCCGCCGAAGCGGACGGCGTCGAGGAGTTAGTTGAGAAGAGTCTCGATCAGGCGAAAGCCTCGATTGCATCTGCCGATTTCCTGGAGTTCGCGACGACCGTCTTCGTCGGCGAGTTCCTGGGTCCAATTCTGGATGTCTTCGCGTTCGCCTTGGGCCTCGAAGAAGAGCGGCCGGATTCGACCGACGATCCCGAACCCATTGAAAACTCAACGAAGGAAACATAAATGGACAAGCTGAGCCTTGAAGCACTTCAAGAAATAGTCGTCCATTCGCTCTCCGAACTCGGGGCGCGGGTGGCTGGATTCATACCAAGCTTCTTTGGAATGATCATCGTGCTAATGGTGGGGTGGTTGATCGCACGCGTCCTCTCGGGGGCCGCAACCCGAGTGATAGCCCGCGCCGGCCTGGATAATGCGGCAAGCCGACTCGGCCTAACGCAAACGCTCCAAGAGGCAGGCATGGAGAAGCCCCCCTCAGGCCTGATCGGCGTTCTATTGTATTGGCTTCTGATGCTCACATTCGTCCTCTCAGCGGCGGAAACGCTGGGGCTAACGGCCGTGACTCAGACGATCGATCGTCTAATCGCATTCCTTCCGAACATCATCGCGGCCGGGTTTATCATCATCCTCGGTTTGCTTATTGCCAGGTTCGTAGGCAACCTCGTAGGTTCGGCCGCGGCAGCGGCTGATATGCCCTACGCGCGAAGCCTCGGCACGGCCGCACGCGGGTCCTTGAATATTGTCGTTTCAATTCTCGCGATCCAGCAGCTGGGCGTAGACACAGCACTCCTACTATGGGCAGTGATCACCTTGCTCGCAGCCACCTCGGTCGGACTCGGCCTGGCATTCGCCCTCGGTTCGCGTGAAGTCGTAAGTTCGATTCTCGCCGGCTACTACATTCGAAAAAGTCTTCGAGAGCGAGCCGTGATGACGATATCCGGCCGACAAGGAACGCTTGAGCGCGTTGGACCCGTCTATACCGTTCTCAAGTGTGAGGGAAGCGAGTGGAACGTCCCAAACTCAGAGCTGCTTGCGACCCAAGTCGATCGAAAAACAGCATCGTGACAGAATTCGCCTAACGGGCCAGTAAGGACGCAAAGCCTCACGCACGACGATCGAGCGCGCTTTTGCTTGAGACAAAGTAGCTCCCACGAATCCTGGGCCTAATCGTTGGACATTCCGATAAGAAGCCGTCCCATCTCCCAAAGCAAAACGCCGAGGAACATCGAGCCAAGGACCAGAACGAGTTTAGGGACATCCCCCAGTGACCAAAAAAGGATATCCAGGTGAGTCGGCTCCAAGTTCTGGAGCACAACGATCGCAAGCAGCAACAAGACGAACGAATATCCGCCGACTCGCCAACGGCGAGGCAAGAGACGTCGTTTTGAATGATTTTCCGGATTGCTTTTCACCACGCGTACTTCGCCCCTAACTCGCTGAAACGATTGGTAGAGACCTCCGTCTCCAGAACCCGATGTGCCTACGGATGTTCCTAAAGGAGCTTTCGGAGGTTTTTGAATCCCTCGCGAACTTCCTCCATCAGCTTCTCGGCAGCGTCGCCCACCTCAGAGGCAGTCAACTTCAGGCCTTCCTTGGCATCCGCTACGACTTCACCCGCCGCATCGCCAACCTCTCCAGCCGCATCGCGCGAGAAGCGGGCCACCTGTTTCATTTTCGTCTCGACGTCACCCCATTTTTCATCAAGCTCGTCCCAGGCATCTTGAGCATCCTTCTTGCCGAGATCAATCTGAACCCGCAGCTCGTCTCTGCGAGTCTTGAGCTTCTCAAACTCTTCTTGTAAGCGATGAGTAAAGTCGGACATCGATAGGCTCCATTCGTTTAGGACGAACGCTCGGGAACTTGAAAGTTTCGTCATTGCATTTTGTTTATAAGGGCCGGGCCGCGGATGTCAAGACTATGGCCCCGGTCGAAGAGCTTCCCCTTTTTGCTCCTTGACCGTGCGCGAGAATCGGCAGCCTTCTTTCCTCGCTAAGAACACGAGGCTCGGTCTGATGTGACGATCGGCTTCGACCCGGGGTGTGTTGTGAGGACATTGCGAAGCGTCATGGACGAACGGTGCCTGGGCGGATCTGGCGAGGCAAAATAGACAGTGGGACTTCATGGAATCGGATAAGCACGGACAGCCCGATCTCTCCGTAGACAATGAGCAGAATCGTCCCCGACGAGGGGCGTCAGCACTCCCCCCTCCGGCCTCGAGGAGCGAGTCAGGAATCGGGTCAGGACACCCATTGGAATTCACGACGTGATTGAGCACTCAACCCGAGTCGCGGTTCTGGGATTTCTTCGACCTGTTCTTGATCTCGTAGCGAGCGCTCTCGGTCTAGATTCCACCCAGCAATGCGATCCTCGGCGGGTTCAAAGATGATTCGCCCCGATGAGTCCAATGAAGCCTTGAGCGAGACCTCAGCTGCACTCTTCTGTCACAAAAAAACCATCCCTTCTTGTGACGATTGAAACACTACCGGGGTTTTGGGGAGCATTGAGCCTGAAGCAGTTCGAGAGCGCACGCACAATGGAAATTCGTTCTGTGCGAGCGCGACCGCTAGCACTCGCTGCGCTAAGCCTCTGCCTTCGAAAAGAGAAACGTCCGATTAGGACACAGACCCAGGAGTAGATCGAATGAAAATTGTCATCCTTTCAAGAGGTCCGAATCTATATTCAACCCGACGCTTAGTCGAAGCCGGCGAGAAGGCAGGCCATGAAGTCGACGTCATCGATCCACTTCGGTGCTACGTGGACATCGCCGCGGCGGACCCAGCCATTCACTACAAAGGCAAGGAACTAGAAGGAATCGATGCGGTCATCCCGAGAATCGGGAGTTCGATCACAAGCTACGGCACCGCCGTCTTACGCCAGTTCGAGATGCAGGGCGTCTTCTGTGCCAACGAATCGGTCGCAATTAATCGTTCTCGCGACAAACTGCGTTCACTCCAGCTCATGTCTCGAAAAGGCATCGGCATGCCGGTGACCGGATTCGCTCATTCGACCCGATACACGAAAGATCTCATCGAACTCGTCGGCGGCGCTCCTCTCGTCGTCAAGCTCCTGCAGGGAACGCAGGGCATCGGCGTCGTTCTCTGCGAGACGCAAAATGCGGCGGAGAGTGTGATCGAAGCCTTCCGTGGACTCGACGCCCAGTTCATGGTCCAGGAGTTCATCAAGGAAGCGGGCGGAACCGATATCCGGTGCATCGTGATCGGAGACAAAGTCGTTGGCTCGATGATTCGAAGAGGCGCCGAGGGCGAGTTCCGGTCCAATCTTCATCGCGGCGGAGTAGCTGAAGCCGAGAAAATTTCCCCCGAAGAACGGTCCACCGCGATCAAGTCCGCCAAAGCGATGGGATTGAACGTTGCTGGCGTAGACATTCTGAGATCGAAGCGCGGCCCCGTCGTGATGGAGGTCAACTCCTCTCCGGGACTTGAGGGGATCGAAGGGGCAACTGAAATAAATGTCGCCGGAAAGATCATTGACTTCATCGAGAAGAACGCAAAGCCGGACAAGAACAAGACCCGAGGTCGCGGCTAACACCGCGTTCGAATTGTATTCAGCGTTGACCTGCATCGACGGGTGATGATTGCTTGTCATGAGACACTCCCCAGGGTCCAGTAGACCCTGGGGTTTAGACGTGGACATTAAAATGCGCCTGGCACGTTCCCTGCGATGTCAGTGGGGATGCCGACTCCGCTTCGTTCTCGCCGTCCGCCGTTTTGCCCCAACAGTCGCTGCAAATCCCGAAAGAATCCAACAACTTGGCGATACGTGAAGAAGGGATTCTTCTTTCGGGACCAGATTCCCAAGAAGATTCAGCGGTACCGCTGTTCTCAGTGCAGTCGTTCTTTTAGTTCTCAGACCTTCGCGGCCGACTACTGGCTGCGTCGCGCGGAACTGCTCGGGCCGGTGTTTCATCGCCTCGTGTCCTGCTCCGGGTTTCGGCAGATTGCCCGGGAGTTCGGCGTCTCCCATTCGACGATTCGGGCCATGAGTGATCGGTTAGGCCGGCACTGCCTCCTGTTCCAGGAAAAGATGAAGCCGACTGGATGTCCTCAGGAGCCGCTGGTGCTCGACGGATTCCGGACCTTCGAACACAGCCAGTACTGGCCGATGGATCTGAACCTGGTCGTCGGGCAGTCCTTGTTCGTCTATGGCTTCAATGATGCGGAGCTGCGGCGAAGCGGGTCTATGCGCCCGAAACAGAAGGAGAAACGCGTTCTGCTGGAAGAGAAGTTCGGGAGGCCCGATCCGCTGGCGACCGAGAAACAGGTCGAGAAACTGCTGCGTCGCGTGGTGCCTCCAGGCGGACATGTCGTATTGCGAACGGATGAACACCAGGCCTACGGGCGTTCGCTCGCACGACTTCGAGATCGGACGTTTCAGCATGAGCAGACGTCATCGAAGGCGGCGAGGACGACGAGAAATCCGCTCTTTCCAGTGAACTTGTCCGACATGCTGCTTCGGCATTGCAGTTCGAATCACAAGCGAGAGACGATCGCCTTTTCTAAGCGGCGGCAGTCGATTCTCTACCGCGCTGCAATCTGGACGGTCTGGCGGAACTTCATGAAAGACCGATCCGAGAACGCGAAACGGGGGACCCCAGCGGTGGCTTTGGGGTTGGTGAAGAACGGATTGAAGGTCGAGCAAATCTTCAGTGAGAGGCTTTTTCAGAGTCGGTTTGCTCTGTCTGAATGGCTGCGAGATTGTTTTTTCGGGCGGATCCCGACGCGGGCGATCAAGAGGTGTGTCTCGCACCAAGCGAAGTACGCCGTTTAAG
>JBDNFB010000173.1:0-37158 GCA_041690055.1 Myxococcota bacterium
AAGAGCATCCTGGCGATGCTCGTCGCGAATGCCGCGCTGACGGCGGTGTTTTTCGTTGCCGAGCGTTGATTCTGGGGCCTGAGAATGGCGCGGCTTTGCATCCGGGGCGGGATGCGGATAGGTAGGGCCGCGTGAAATGGTCCTACCCCATCGCCCGCGTGTCCGGGATCGAGCTGAAAGTGCACGCGACGTTCCTGCTGCTGCTGGCGTTCGTCGCGTGGAGCTACTACGCGAGCGGCGGAGTCGCGGCGGCGCTGACCGGAGTGACGTTCATCTGCCTGCTGTTTCTGTGCGTGTTGTTGCACGAATTCGGACACGCGTTTGCGGCGCGGAGGTTCGGGATTCGGACGCCAGACATCACGTTGCTGCCGATCGGTGGTGTCGCGAGGCTGGAGCGAATGCCCGAAAATCCGATGCAGGAGCTGATCGTCGCGGTCGCGGGTCCGGCGGTGAACGTCGTGATCGCTGTGGTGCTCTGGCTGGCGCTGGGAATGCCGCTGAGTCAGGACGACTGGCTGGATTTCGGCCTGCGACGAGGCGGGCTCACCGAACAACTGCTGCGGGTGAACGTGATGTTGGTGGTGTTCAACTTGATCCCGGCGTTTCCGATGGACGGCGGTCGGGCCCTGCGCGCATTACTGGCGACGCGAATGGAGTACGTCGCGGCCACTCAGATCGCGGCGAATGTCGGGCAAGCGATGGCGCTCGGCTTCGGGCTGATCGGCCTGCTCGTCAATCCATTTTTGATCTTCATCGCGCTCTTCGTTTGGATCGGGGCGGCTGCGGAAGCCGGTATGGTTCAGATGAAGTCATCGATGGCGGGAATACCTGTCGCGCAGGCGATGCTCACTTCCTTCGAAACGCTTCGCCCGGAGGATCCGCTTTCTGTTCCGGTCGACATGACGATGGCGGGTTCGCAGAAGGATTTCCTGGTCGTTGCCGAGACGGGCGAGGTCGTAGGAATCCTTTCCCAGGCGGCTTTGATCTCGGGGCTTTCGAAGGGCGGGGCAGAGGCGAGCGTCGGCTCCGCGCTTCAGAGCGAGGTGGCGTCAGCGGATTCGCACGAGATGCTGGAGGCTGTGCTGATTCGGCTTGCCGAAGCGCCGTGCAAAACCGTCGCAGTCACCCATGACGGCGCTTTGGTGGGGATGTTGACCTTGGACAATGTGGGAGAGCTCCTGAGAATTCAGGAGGCGCTAGAAGTCGCCGGGGGAAAAGCGTGAAGGGAAGAAGCTTGGTTTCGAGACAACGACGGATATGTGTATTAGTCGCGGTGATAGCGACCCTTTGCGTCGGGCAGAGCGCGGCCGAGGGGCGCGACGCGGCGGGGGCATCTCCGGGCACAGCACTGGGCACAGAGCAGGGCACAGAGCAGAGCACGGGGCAGGGGACGACCCGGGGTGCGATGCAGGAGATTTTTTCGCAGCTCCAAGTTTTGCTGCCCGCGGCGATTCAGGGTGAGCTGGGTTCTCCTGAGCAGGCGGACGAGTTGGCTCTGGCTTTCAAGCGCTTGCAGGGGCGCATCGACGCACTCCCGGCCCATGGCAACGGTCTGGATCCGGGCGCGCGGCTTTTCGGGCGGGCTCTGTCGCGCGATGTGCGGCGGGCGAATGATTTCTTCGAGCATGGGCGTTTCGAGAATGCGGCCTTCATCGTGCAATCGATGGTAGACGACTGCACGGCCTGCCACGCGCGGGGACCGGCGACGGATTCGCTCATCACGAAGGGCTTTCTTAAGGAGTCCGCGCTGAAACTTTTGGATCCGCTTGAGCGCGCGGGGATTTCGGTGGCTACGCGGCAATTCGACGACGCTCTGAACCGCTATGAAAGGGCCTTTGCGGAACCCGATATCGTTCCTGAGACGCTTCTGGGGCCGATGATTCGCTACCTCACGGTGGCAGTACGGGTCGTTCGCGACCCGTTACGCGCCAAAGACACGGTGGCGAGGTTTGAAGCGCATCCGAACCTTGCGAAATCCGTGCGCCAGGACGCTCGACATTGGGCCGCGGTGCTAGGTGAGTTGAAGCCCGACGATCTTGTGGGGACGACGATCGCGCGCGCAGAAGCGGCGACGAAGGCGGCCGAAAACGTCGGCGTGTATCCCGGTGATGCCCGCGCGCTCATCGAATTCCTGATCGCGTCTGCGCAGCTTCATGATCTCGTGGCCCTCCCGCAAACGACTCCGGCCGAACGCGCTCAGATTTACGAACTGCTGGGTCGGGCGGAATACGGGGCGGCCCAAAGCGTCTGGCTGTCTCGCGCCGATCTCTACTGGGAGACCGCGATCCGCTTGGCCCCGACGAGTCCGGCGGCGCTTCGCGCCTACGAACGGCTTGAGAAGGAAACGCATGCCGGATTCACCGGGTCCGGTGGGATGCGGCTGCCCGACGACGAGGCGGCCCGACTGAAAGAGCTGGAGGCACTGACGACGGGAAGCAAGAGCCCGTCTCTTCGTGATTAGGGGCTCATTCGTTGTCTCTGCCAAGGGAGCCCCGCCTGATCTTGGGACGACGGGCAAGCGGGCTGTGATCGGCGCGCTCGGGGACGCTGCGCGCATGTTGCGCGGGTGATGCGGGGACGGTGATTTCGCGGGCATAGGGCCGGAGTGCCATGCACGTCATCAGGCCCTCCGTGTCATGCCCCGAGCCCCGTCTGCCGATGACTTGACGAGACTCATGGCAGAATCGATCCCGTCCCCGACACACGCCCCCGCGCATATCGGCACCCTTCAGCATTTCCGCTGGCTCGAGGGCATCGTCAAGGCCGTCCTCGTCCTTAACCTTGTCGACGCGGTTCTGACGCTCATTTGGATCCAAACCGGTCTCGCCACCGAAGCCAACCCGGTGATGGCCGCTCTCGTCCATAACAGCCCGATCGCCTTCATTCTCGCGAAGGTCGCGCTTGTCTCCCTCGGCTCAGGTCTTCTCTGGCGACTCCGGACGCGACCGCTTGCCGTCATTGGGATCTTTGCGGTCTTCCTCGCGTACTATTTCCTGATCCTCTACCACCTCGACTACGCAAATATGCTGGTTCGCGCGTTGCTGAGCGGGCAAGGCCTCGAGGTCTCTGCTTAGGCTCGCGGCCGAGCGAAGGAAGCCCTTGCCGCGCAACGCGGTATCGTCCATTTCCCACCCGCCCAAACAATAGTCGGACGCCTTCAAGTGAGGCCTAGCGAGTCAGGCCGAAAAGCGAGCCGCGACTCAAGCAGCAATCATAGTCATGACTCGCATCATCGCTCCGATTTTGACACTCCTGCTGAGCACCGCGCTCCTGTTGATGGGAAGTGGCTTGCAAGGGGTGCTGCTCCCGGTGCGCGGTGGTTTGGAAGGCTTCTCGCCGGCCGCGCTGGGTGTGTTGGGCTCGGCGTATTTTCTAGGCTTTGCTGGAGGATGTATTTCGGGTCCGCGGGTGATCGCCCGCTCGGGTCATGTGCGCGCCTTCGCCGCGGCGGTCTCGATTGCATCGGTGGTTGTGCTCGCGCATGCGATGGTGGTGAATCCGTTGGTCTGGTGGATCCTGCGTGCGGTTACCGGCGCTTGCTTCGCGATCCTCTACATGATCATAGAGAGTTGGCTCAACGAGAAGTCTTCGAACGAAGACCGCGGCCTCGTCTTCTCGCTCTATACGATCATTCAGCTGACGGTGATTACGCTCGGGCAGTTGACGCTGACCCTCGCGGAGCCGACCGAGTTCGCGCTCTTTTCAGTTGCCTCCATCTTGATCTCGCTTTCGGCTGTGCCGCTTGTGCTCACGCGCGCTTCGGTGCCGGAGCCAATTGAAGCGACGCGCTTCGATCCGAGGCGACTTTTCGTGACGTCGCCGGTGGGAGTGATGGGTTGTCTCGTTGTGGGTCTGACGAATGGTTCTTTCTGGTCGCTCGCGCCTCTGTTTGTACAGGATTCGGGCGGCACGGCGGAGCAGGTGGCATTTTTCATGAGCGTGACTGTGATTGCGGGCGCGGTGGGGCAGTGGCCGCTGGGCAGGCTCTCGGACCGCGTCGACCGCCGGCGTGTCATTCAGCTGACAGGAGCAGGCGCGGCGGCAGCAGGGCTAGGGCTGGGTTGGCTTTCGGGGCTCTCATCGAACCTCGTCCTTCTGGGCGGGGTTGGCTACGGACTCTTCGCATTCCCGCTTTACGCGGTCAGCGTGGCGCATACCAACGATTTTGTCTCGCCCGAGGGTTACGTAGAAGCGGCAAGCGGCCTCCTCTTGGTCTACGCGTTAGGCGCAGTAGTGGGACCGCTGGTGGCTTCTGCGCTGGTCTCCTATTGGGGGGCATGGAGTCTTTTTGTGTTCACGGCGGGGATTCATGCAGCCCTCGTCCTCTACGTCATGGCCCGTATGCCCATGCGCGCGCGGCCCGACGAAGAGGATCGAATAGCATTCTCCGATGCTCTCATTGTCAGCGCGACGACATCGAAGGTGGACCCACTTCCTATCGAAGCGCTCAGCAGAGACGACGTGTATACGGATTGATGCGGGCGTTCTATGGGGCACCGGCCATCTCCATCCGATTGATCTCAGGCATGTGCGGCGGCGTCTGGGCTCGGGACGTGTCGGGGTGAAGGCTAAGGCATGCGTGGAATTAACCGCCTTCGACCTCATCCAAGTCTGAGAGAATCTTCGCGACCAAGGGCGCGCGGTCCTTCTTGAGTGCTCTGAGCAGAGTCCGCGGCGCGTTCGTCTTCGCGTCGTACTTGCCACTCCAAGCGGTGATCTCCAGCATGACCGGCAGGAGGTCCTTTCTTTTCTGCGTCAATCGGTAGATGGCTCTCGATCGATTGTCGGGGTCGACTTCCTTTTCGATCACGTCGTTCTGTTCAAGTCGCGCGAGTCGGTCGGCCAGAATATTGGTCGAGATGCCTTCGTCGGAAGCGAGGAAGTTTCCGTAGTAGCGCTTGCCGTGGAACCGCAGATCGCGGATCACGAGGAGAGTCCATTTGTCTCCAAAGGTCTCCAGCACGAAATTAACCGGAGCTTCGCCGTTTCCTCGAAGCGGATGACGGAAGAGCTTTCTACACGGTCAATCTCTACGATTTTCACGAACAAGCGAGATATCTTGAAACCCAGCCCCACGCGGGCACGGGCGAAGAAGCCTTCGAACGATTCAGTGAGGTCATGCTTCGCCTTCTGGCGACGCGCGCTTCGCATCCGATTTTTGGGAGCGATTGGGCCGATCTTGCTTCGACGGGATGGGACCGAATTGTGATCGTTCGGTACCGCAGCCGCCGAGATATCGCGGAGATCTTTGCGAGCACGGAGTTCGCCGCCGCGGGCGCGCATAAGTGGGCGGCGCTCGAGCGCAACGACCGCATGCTGGTGCAGGGGCTCTTGCACATCCCGGACATGAAACCGCTGCTCATTGTCCTCGCGCTGCTCTGCGGCGCAGTAGAAATCTGGCGAGGCGGAAAGAGCGAAAAGTGGGGAAGGTGGGGAATATGCGGAAGGTGGACTGCCTCTCCCTAAGCTGCTGCGTTCACTTCCAGCTTGTGAATCGCTGACACATGCAAGTTCGGACATCGCTGCGGTTCGCCACCGAGCTCCATCTGCGCCAAGACGGGAATCAAAGCCCGCAGCGCCGCGCGCAGCTCCCACCGGGCCAAGTTCGCGCCCAAGCAGAAATGCGCCCCATAGCCACCAAAGGCCAAATGCCTATTGGGGTTCCGCGAGATATCGAAATCGTAGGGTCTATCGAAGACCTCAGGGTCGCGGTTCGCCGACGGGTACCACATACCGACGTCTTGTCCGGCCTCGATCTTCACGCCGTTCAGCTCGAAGTCCTCGACCGCCGTTCGCGCAAATTGCAGAACCGGCGAGGTCCAGCGAAGAATCTCTTCCGCGGCGGACACGATCAATTCCGGATTATTCGGATTCGCGCATAACAGCGCCTTCTGCTCCGGATGCGCGAGCAAAGCATGCACGCCGCCGGTGATCGCGTTCTGCGTCGTTTCGTTTCCAGCGGCGAGGATGACGAAGAGGTAGCCCTGGAGCTGCTGTTCCGTGAGATGCTTGCCGTCGAGCTTGGAATGGATGAGCTGTGAAGAGAGATCTTCGCCGCCCGGACCCTTCTCGCGGCGATCTTCAATCACGTTCAGCATATAGTCCGTGATCTCTTCGACTGCGCGCCATTGTCCGGCGTTCCGATCCTCGCCCTCTTTGAAGAAGGTCTTCTCCGGCGCGCCGATCATGACGTTCGTGAGCTGCTTGAGCCGACGCCAGTCGCCATCAGGCAGGCCCATCATCTCGCCGATTGCCGCGAGTGGCAGCTTTTCGGCGAAGCCCTTCACGAAGTCCGTGGTCTCGCCGCGCTTGCCTGCGCTTTGGAGTTCCTCTGAGAACTCTGTCGCAAACTGCCGCGACAAGACATCGAAATGTCCTTCGAGTCCGCGCAGCGCCGCGGGGGTAAACCGTTTGGCCGTGAGCAGGCGGAAATTACGATGCCGCGGATCGTCCATCAGGATGAAATCGGTGGGCTCTTCGGGGTCCCAGCCGCGCATTTCGGCGCGCATCTTCATGGATATTTCTTGCCGCGCGTCGTCTTCGACCGATTGAAGCCGCAGGCGGCGACTATTCACGAACACGCCCGAGTTCTTCGAGATCGTCAGAATGTCTTCATGCCGCGTGACGGAATAGAAGGGCGCAATCCCTTCACGCTCGTACCAGTAGACCGGCTCCTCCTTGCGCATGAGGTCCCATTCTTCGAAGGGGTATCCGCGCGTGAGGTAAAGCTCAGGTGTGTGGAGATCGATCTCGTCGAGGTGTGTTGTGCCCATACGAAAACGGTATCAATTTGACGCGTGCCTGCGAGGCCTCTCGGGACGCTTTTCGACCGAACGATTTCCGGCCAAGCGGCCCGAAAGGGGCCCTGACTTCCCCTGACGAATGCCCGCCGGCTGCGCTATGTCGCCGTCCGCCTGGGCTAGACCGCCGCGCTTTGTGCCCCGCGCACGAGCTTCCCGGGCATGGCGCCCGTCGGTGCGCCGTCGTCCATGACGATCTCGCCACTCACGATTGTGTATCGGTATCCCTCGGCCTTCTGGATCAGGCGCTTTCCGCCCGCCGGGAGGTCGTACTGCATCTCCGGACGGCGCAGGCGAAGCCCTTCGAAGTCAATCACGTTCACGTCCGCCTTCATCCCGGGCTTCAGCTGTCCCCGATCAAGGAAGCCCACCAGCTCCGCCGTGTCCCGCGTCTGGCGCTTCACCAAAAATTCCAGAGGCAGCGTATCCCCGCGCTTCCGGTCCCGCGCCCAATGCGTCAGGAGGTAGGTCGAGAAACTCGCATCGGAAATGAAGCTCACATGCGCGCCGCCGTCGCCGAGGCCGGGCACGGAGTAGGGATGCTCGAGCATCTCGAGGCAATGATCCGAGTTACCGTAGAAATAGTTCAGCGCCGGCATGAAGAGCATGCCGCGCCCCTCATCTGCGATCAGCGTATCCAGCGCAAACTCCACCGGCGAAACGCCTGCCGCCTCGGCGAGCGCCGCGATCGAATCTTCCGCGGCGGGCTCGTAGACCGGCGGATCCGCGAGCACGTAAAGCCGCTCGGCGGGCAGCACCATGCCGCCCTCGATCACGCGTTGCTTCAGTTCTGGCTCGGCGAGCTTCTCTGCTCGTTCGGCCACGGACAGATGTGCCACTTCGCAGAACGCTTCGTTCTTGAAGAAGGGATTGTAGGTCGCCTCCATCGACATGCAGACGCCGACCGGGCGAGGCGCGACCTGGGCGTGGATTTTTACACCGTCGTTCTGCGCCTCTTCGATCAGCTCGAGCATGCGGCGCCAGTCTTCGGGGCGTTCATTGATCTGCGCGACGCTGATCGACATCGGGCGGCCGCTGCGTTCCGCCATTTGACGGACCATCGCGAATTCGGGCTCGAGGTCTGGGAAATCGCCGACGATTTCGAACACGCCCTGACCGGCTTCCTTCAGACCTTCGGCGATGCCCCAGAGTTCGTCGCTTGTCGCCGTGTAGCTTGGCGTGTGCTGGCCTTCGACGGTTTTATGATTGACCGTGCGCGAGGTCGTGAAGCCGACGGCGCCGGCTTGGATGGCTTCTTTTGTGAGGCGCGCCATCTCTTTGATTTCTTCGGGGGTGGGGCGCTCGTTATGGTCCGCGCCGCGTTCGCCCATGACATAGGCGCGGAGTGCGCCGTGGGGAAGTTGGGCGGCGTAGTCGATGCTATGCGGGCGCTTTTCGATGGCGTCCAAATATTCGGGGAAGGTCTCCCAATCCCAAGTGAGTCCTTCGGCGAGTGCGGTCCCCGGGATGTCTTCGACGCCTTCCATTAGGCTGATCAGCCATTCATGTCGGGCCGGGTCGGCGGGCGCGAAGCCTACGCCGCAATTCCCCATGACGACGGTCGTGACGCCGTGATAGATGGAGGGTTCGAGGAGCGAGTCCCAGCTCACCTGGCCATCGTAATGTGTGTGGACGTCGACGAAGCCGGGCGTGACGAGAAAGCCGCTTGCATCAATTTCGCGTTTGCCGGGGCCGGCGGTACCGCCGACGGAGACGATGCGGTCGCCATCGATCGCGAGGTCGCCGGTCTGGCGCGGGCCGCCTGTGCCGTCGATAAGGGTGCCGCCTCGGAGGACGAGATCGTGCATGGTTTTAGCTCCTTGCCCACGCGTTTTGTCTGGAGTTTCAGGGGGTTGCAATCATCCTGAGACAAGTCTGCCGCGCGGTCCTTAGAGGGTACAGGCGCGCGAGGGGGAAGCACAACCACCTTATCCGTACGGGAGATATGCGTGAGGGCATGCGTGGGGAACGTCCCGCCCGGCGTTCAATTTCCGCTCAGGATCTAAGCAAGAGGCGCCGAAGAAGTAAGGGACCGGACGAGGCATTCGGTCACCGCATCTGATCGGGCCGATCAGGATCTCCGGATCTTGATCGGCCTTGCGCGTTCTGGAACCGACGAGTGCTCGCCCGGCGCAGAACGAGGGGCCTCCTTAGGCTGATGGGTGATGGCTGAGTGGGTGATGGTTGATCGGGTCCGGTCGGGCCCGCCGAGCCTTAGGCCGCGTCGCCGCCCGCAGGAGTTGGCGCTTTCTCCACGTCTTCCACCGCCGCGACCCGCTCGCTCATCCGATCGACGAACGCCGCGAGTGTGGGCCGATCCGCGATCAGTTCAGCACAGTTCGGAATCGCTCCGGCCCGAAGAACCACAAGCATCGAATACACCGACAGGTCCGCCACGCTTGGCTCGTCCGCATGGAAATAGGGCCGGTCGCGCAAGAAGCCCACGAGATCCGTCATGCGCGCCTCGATCTCGCTGATGATTTCCATCTCCCGCGCGTCCGCACGAGAAGCCGGCCGGTCGGACGTGCGACGCAGGTGACGCCCGACATGATCCCGGATGCGGCCTAGCAAATTGTCCTCGATGGGCTCGTCGTCGCCGGGTCGTGGGTACCGCGCGGTGCGCCAGCGATTAAAATACCAGAGAAAGGAATCATCGGACCACTCAGCGAGATGCCTTTGCGCATCCGCAATCCTGGGGTCCGCCGAAAGAAGCGGAGGCTCCGGATAAAGCGAGTCGAGCCAGGACACGATCTTGACCGAGTCGGCCTTCCGGCGTCCATCAATCTCCAGCACAGGCAAAGTCCGCGCGACCGGGCTCAGGCGTGCCATATCGTCCGGGTCGTCCGAGATCACGCGTTCGAACGCCAGGCCCTTGAGCGCGAGCGCCGCGGCCACTTTCTCCGTAAACGGATTTGTGGCCTGCGTGTAGAGCCTGATTTTTTCCGGGGAGGCCGAAGAGGCTGGTGCCCCAGTAGAATTCGTTGCGGTCAATGCGCACCCGTTGGTAGGAGCCGTAATTTAGCAGGATCTGCGCCCGGCACGCGCCGAGATGCGGCTACCCGCGTCTTACCCACGTCTTACCCGGGGCTCCACGCCTACCTGCGACGATACGCGCCGACCCACACCGAGATGCGCAGACCGACCCCAACCCACGCCGAACATGCGCGGAAGAGGGCGGTCGGGGTAGACTCCCCTCCCATGCTCCACCTCGCCTCCGAAA
This sequence comes from Myxococcota bacterium, assembly GCA_041690055.1. GTDB lineage: Bacteria > Myxococcota_A > UBA9160 > UBA9160 > UBA4427 > UBA4427. Next base: position 10,021 of record JBDNFB010000173.1, read on the forward strand.
CAGACAAGAATTGGCTCCCCCGCGCCGCTGGGCAACTCGACGAGATTCTGCTCGATCACGCCCATTGTGAGAAGAAAGCTGCGGGCGCGGCAATGAAACTTCTCTTCTCTTATCCACATCATCGCTTTTTGCAGGAGCCGATCGCGGAACTCGCGCGTGAGGAACTCGAACATTTCCAGCTCATCCTCGCGGAACTCGATACGCGCGGGATTCGCTACGAAACGATCAAACCGAGTCCGTACGGCATGGCGCTGCATCAACTCGTGCGCCGCGAAGAGCCCGACCGCTTGCTCGATATTCTGTTGATTTCCGCGCTCATCGAAGCGCGCAGCTGCGAGCGCTTTCAGATCTTGGCTGAAGGCGTCTCAGATCCGGTCCTCGCGGAGCTCTACAGCGGACTCCTCGCATGCGAGGCGCGGCATCACGGCGTCTACGTCGATCTTGCCAACCGGCTCGTCAAACGTCCCGTCCAAGAGGCCCGACTGGCCGAGCTCGCAGAACAAGAGGCCGAGATCATCGCGCGCGATTGCGATTGGGTGCGACTGCATGCCGGCTGACGGAAATCCCAAAAATGCGGACGACTCCGATACTGGGAATACCACCGATAACGCAAACGCCGCCGTGGTGAGCGCGGCCGCTCCAGTCACCGGCGTCGATGAGAGCAGGCCCAAGTTCGTCCGCGTGGGCGATATCGAAATGGCCTATCTCGACCAGCCCGCCGGTGATTCCAAGTCCGGCGAACCTCCGCTCGTTCTCATCCACGGATTCACGGGGCATCGCGACGATTTTATCGGAGTTGCAGCGCCTTTGGCCCAGCAGCGGCGTGTGCTCGTGCCCGACCTGCGCGGTCATGGAAATTCCTCATCTAAATCAGGTACTTTAGGCTGGTCCTTCGAACAGATTGTCGAAGATGTGGGCGGCTTTCTCGACGCGCTTGAGATAGACCGCTGTGATCTGCTTGGGCATTCGCTCGGCGGGATGGTGGCTCTGCGTTGTGCGCTCAGGTTTCCGGAGCGGCTGCGGTCTCTGATCCTGATGTGCACGGCGCCCGAGACGCCAGAATTACTCTCGCGCGAGATGCTGATCAAGGCAGCGGATTTGGCGGACGCGCTTGGGATGCCTCGGCTGCAAGAGCTCACGGAAAAGGCCGGACGCGCTTCGCCGTCGGAATGCATCCGTGGTTGGGGCGAACGCTACTGGGCGCATAATCATCGCCGGCTCCTCGCGATGACGCCCGAGAGCTATCGCGGGATTGGGATGGAGCTCTTCGATGCCCCGTCGCAGGTGCCGCGGCTCGGCGAAATCACGATGCCGACTTTGGTTCTCGTGGGCGAGTACGATGCGGACTTTATGCCCGGCGCGGATCTCTTCGAGAAGCATCTGCCGAACGCGCGTCGTCTCACGATCGACCGCGCCGAACATCACCCACATCAAGAAAATTCCGCCGCATTCCTGGATGCGATGAAGGCTCATTTCGAGCGCCTCGCCTAGACTGCAGGTGGCGCCGAGAGCGGCGAAAACTCCTGAAGAGCCTGAAGCGCTGGGCCCGCCGAGACAACGAGCCTTGCGGGTGCATCTTCGAATTAACAGATCCAAGAGGAAGCAAGCATGACCGTACGCGGCGAAGAAATTCAGATCACGACCTCCGGTGGCGAAACCATGGGCGCTTACCTGGCGCTTCCGGAAGGCGGCCAGCCCGCGCCGGCCGTTCTCGTCTACATGGAGATTTTTGGCGTGAACGCGCATATCCAGGATGTCACGCGCCGCGTCGCCGCCGAAGGCTACGTCGCGCTCGCACCCGATTATTTCCACCGCACGGGCCCCGGGATCCAGCTCGAATACAACGATGAAGGTATGGCCGCAGGCATGGGCCATCTTGGGCAGCTGAAGGCGGATCAGATGATCTCCGACGCCCAAGACTCCATCGCATATTTACGTGGGCGCAAAGACGTCGTTGGCGACAGGATCGGCGCCGTGGGTTTCTGCATCGGCGGCCATATGACCTACTTGACCGCCTGCGAGACCGATATCGCCGCGGCCGCTTCCTATTACGGAGGCGGCATTGCCGCACCGGAAGGCCCCGGCGGCGCACCGTCGACGGTGAGTCGGACGGGCAAGATCTCTGGCGAGATTCAGTGCTATTTCGGCGCGGACGACGGCATGATCCCCGGCGATCAGGTCGCGACGATTCGCAGCGCCCTCGAAGCGGCCGGCACCCAGCACGAGGTCCATGTCTACGAAGGCGCGGACCACGGCTTCCACTGCGACGAGCGCGGAACTTATTACGCCCCCGCGGCGAAGGACGCCTGGGCGAAGACGCTCCTGCTCTTCGATAAGACTCTCCGCGCTTAGCGCTTAGCGCTTAGTGACCGGTGACCGGCGACCGGCGACCGGCGACCGAGCCCGCGAGACGTACATCATAGCGAATCGTGTTAGTCAAGAATTTTGTGCAGCGCCTCGAGCAGTCGGTCGACGGGCTCGGGGCGCGCGTTCTCGCCCATGAGGCCGATGCGCCAGATCTCGCCCGCGAGGGGGCCAAGGCCGGCGCCGACTTCGATATTGAATTCGTTCAGGAGCTGCGTTCGGACAGCGCCGTCGCCGAGGCTCACTACGCGTTCCGGAAGTCGCACGGAGGTCAGCATTGGGAGGCGATCCGCTGCATCCACGAGCGGCGAAAAACCCATCTCTTCGAGTCCATCGACGAGGCGCGCGGCGGCAGCGCTATGCCGTTCGAAGCGCGCGGGAAGCCCTTCTGCGAACACGAGGTCGAGGCCGGCGGCGAGGCCGTAGATTGCTGTGATCGGGGCTGTATGATGATAGACACGTTTTTCGCCGGCGTAGTAGCCCGCGAGTAGAGAGAGATCAAGGAACCAGCTCTGCACCGGCGTCTTGCGTTTCTTCACGTGCTCAATCGCGCGCTCTGAAAACGAAACAGGCGAGAGGCCGGGGGGGCACGACAAGCATTTCTGCGTTCCGCTGTATGCGGCGTCGACGCCCCAGGCGTCGAGCTTTACGGGCCGACCGGCGAGCGAGGTCACGCAGTCGAGGACGAGGAACGCGCCCGCGCCGCGAGCGGCCGCCGAAATGTCTTCGACGGGCTGACACACGCCGGTCGAGGTTTCTGCGTGAACAAACGAGACGACGCGCGGATTCACTTTCTTGATCGCATCGGCCATGGCGTTTGGATCGAGGGTCGTGCCCCAAGTCGCTTCGACCGTAGTCACGTTCGCGCCGGCGCGACGGCAAACTTCCGCCATGCGTCCGCCGAAGACGCCATTCACGCCGATCACGGCCGCGTCACCGGGTTCAAGGAGGTTGACCAGGGCAGCCTCCATGCCTGCGCTGCCTGTAGCGGAGATGGGCAGAGTCATGGGGTTCTTCGTTTCGAAGACATCGCGCAGGCCTTGTTTTACGCGGTCGAGCAGGGCGATGAACTCGGGATCGAGATGGCCGACGAGGGGTCGGCTCATGGCTTCGAGTACGCGTGGGTGGGCATTAGAAGGGCCTGGGCCCAAAAGAAGTCGGTCGGGAAGTGCATTCAAAATCGGCATGGCGGCAGATTAGCGGCTCTGGCGCGCCGTTCCTCCCACTCAGGTCGCGGGATCGGCCGTTCACAAGTTGACATGGCCAGGGGCCAGGCGTATTTTCCAGTCTTGCCCCCGGAGGGATTCGAGGCGTGAATAGGCGCAGGGGATCAAGCACGGGGGCGATGGAACCTGAGAGGGGGCGGCGACGCCTCAACCCAGAACGGCGACGGACTCTCAGGCCAACCACTAAAACGTGAAAATGCGAAATAAATCAAATAGAGAAGCAAGGAGTAGATCGACGATGTTGGGTTCGCGCGGGATGGTGGTCCTCGGAGCAGTTGTGCTTGCCGGGCTCGCGTTTTTTGTACTTATGCGCGGAGGCGATGCCGGAAGTGACGGGGGCAATGCGGCGGGCTACGCGCCGCGGGAAGTTCAGGCCGTGAAGCCTCGGGGCCCGATTTCGCGAGAGCTGCTGCCGCGGAATGCGCCGGCGCTCGATGATATTGATGCGGAATCTCGTGCGAAAATGCGCGAGCTGCTGCGAGAAGCAGGCGAGGAGTAGGGAAAAACGATGAGCTGGCGCACGAGGGAAGCTTTCGAGCAGGAAGAACGTCAACGGCTCGCGCCGTTTGCGGCTTGCGCCGGCGACTCTGCGGGCCGAATCGTCCCGGAAGCGGAGCATGCCTACCGCACAGCCTTCCAGCGCGACCGCGACCGAATTGTCCACGCTCGCGCCTTTCGTCGTCTCGAATTCAAGACTCAGGTCTTCGTTCACCTGGAGAACGACCATTATCGAAACCGGCTGACGCATACGATCGAGGCGGCCCAAGTGGCGCGCACGATCGCTCGGGCGCTGCGATTGAATGAGGATCTCTGCGAGGCGATCACGCTTGCCCATGATCTCGGTCATACACCTTTCGGTCATGCTGGGGAGGCGGTGCTCGCTGAGTGGATGGAGAACGACGGCGGCTTTGATCACAATAGGCAGGGCCTGCGAATCGTCGATCTGCTGGAGAACCGCTATAGCGAATTCAGTGGCCTGAACCTGACGGCCGAAACCCGCGAGGGCATTCTTAAATACGAAGCGGACTGGAGTCATCCCGTCGAGCTGCCCACGCGGTACGCGCAGAGGACGCTCGAGGCCCAGGTCGCGGACTGCGCCGACGAGATCGCTTATATCCATCACGATCTGGACGATGGCCTGCGGTCGGAGGTGCTGACGGTGCCGCAGCTCGCTGATCTGTCGCTCTGGAAGCGGGCCCAGGCGACGGTGTCCGGATCAGCCTCCGATTCTGCGTCGGAGGGGAGCGAAGCGAGCAAACTGGCGCTTTCGGGAAAAGGGAAGCCGTCGTCTGTGCTGCGGGCTCAGACCATCGGAGCGCTCGGTGACGCGCTGATCAGTGACCTTATTTTCGAGACAGGGCGGCGACTTGCGGCGGATCCACCGGCATCCCTGGTCGATCTGCGCGATCGTAAGGGCCCCCTGGTTGGGTTCTCTTCCGAATTCGATCAAGGCAAGAGGGAGATCAAAAGCTTCCTCTACGAAAACTTCTATCACCATCCCCGCGTCCTGCGCCGCACGCGCAAGGCGGAGTGGATCGTGGGAGATCTATTTAGAACCTATCGGGACGACCCGAAGCTCCTTCCAGCGCATGTGCGCACGCGGTTTTCGCGGGAAGGTCAGCCTCGGGCGATCTCGGATTACATTGCTGGCATGACGGATCGCTTTGCGATGGACGAGCACAAAAAGCTGCTCGATCCGCACGCGCCGATCTAGGGCCTGCAGACTCGGGAGCCGGCCACGTGCCGCTTCGGAGACTGAGACTGAGAAAGACAGATGAGCTTACCGGAGAGTCTTGAGCGCGCGGCCGAAGAGTTGGGTGGCCTCGCTGAACAAATTCGATCGGCCGATGGGGATCCTTACCGGCTATTAGAGCAGCTGCCCGCCGATGATGCTGGGCGCGTTCTGGTCTGTGTTCTCAATGACGAGACGGACGCCGCTGCGGAACTGATCGAGACCTGGGGCGAGACCGATGACGGCGTAGCGGTTTTGTTGAACGCATCGGATGACGGCGTCGCGAAAGCGGGCCGAAAGCTGCTCCGCCGCGCTCGCCACAGACTCCGCTCCCAAGGAATCGAAGTGAAGGTCGCGGAAACCAAAGCCGCGCCGAAGAAGGCCCCTGGGTCGAGCATCCTCGATGCCGACAAGATCGAAGCGGCGCATCTCTCGACGCCCGATTTTCGCGGCGCCCGGATGGGTTACATCGTGGAGTCGCATCCCGGCGGCGGCGCGCGCCTCTTTGAGATTCGTTTCGACGAAGGACGCGGCATTCTCGATTTCAAGATCTACAACGCCGGCCGAAGTAAGGTCCGCGGCTTCCTGCGCAGCCTGACGAAGGGCAACGAACAGAGGCTCTTCGAAGTCGAACGCGAAGCGCTTTGCGCTTTGGTGCGTCGGGCGAGCCTCGCACAGCCCGTTGAACGACCGCTGCCCTCGAGCTTCATAGAATGGCGCGGCCGACTCTTTCCCGAGAGCCTCGACGGGGCGAAGACGCCCGCGACGGTCGTGCGCGAAGCGATCGGTCCGGCGGACGATGCGATTTTGGCAGTCGACGCGGTAGCGGCGGAGATCCGTGGGAGCCAGATGGGTCCGTGGCCGCCGAGCACGGCCTGGGTGTCCGACTGGATGGACAAGGGCACGGAAGCCGTCGAAGGTCTTGAAGGCGAGGCCCGCGGTGAGAGGATCGACGCCTGGATCGATGAGGCGGCGGTGTCGCTGCGAGAAGAGGCGCAGGAGGCACTGATGCCGCGGCAGCTCGAGGAACTCGCCTGGGCGCGCTGGAAGGCCCAGGGGCAGGACATGGCGCAGGCTCTGCTGGCGGCTTCGGATGCAATTCAGTCGGACCCGGCGGCGGCGACATTGATCGCGCGAAGCCGAGTGGAATCGCTCTTTGGTCCCTTCCTTGACCAATTGCGGGTCGTCGAAATCGATGCACTCGCGGACGAAAATAACGACTGAACCCGTCTGGGGTCAGTCCGAAGGATCAGCGCTTTGCTGCTTTCGCAAAATAGATATTGGCGCGTAACGCGCGGGAAGTCGGCGAATGAAATCGTCGTCTACCTAGAAAAAGAAGAACTGCCGGAGGATTGGCGGGAGTTCAGAGATTTTCGGCTGGAGATTCCAGTCGATCGGTGGAACCGAATGGTGAAGCATGTGCGCAACGACCGGAAGCTTTTCGGCGGCGTCGTGCTCGAATTCGCAAATCAGGAGCAATTGCTACCGGCCGTGTTGAGTCATGACCGCCTTTACTGTGAGCTCGCTCGCGTCATTCAAGACGCGACGTCATCGCTCGTCGAGGGCGGCACGCTGGTTCTGACACCCGTCGATATTCCGGTCGAATAGGAATAGAGCGGAATAATCAGTCAGACAGGCGTGACCGACGCACTCTCTTGTCCTCGCTGGGGGGCGAACAGGAGAGACACGAAAGCCGAAAGGCGTCGCAGGCAAGCAAGAGCTCGAAAGAGAGCGGCTGACGAGGCGCGCGCGAAGCGCGACGTCCTTCGTCTGCCCGGAGAATAAACAGATCATGATGAAACGATTTTCGCGACGGCGGAAGGGCAGTAGCGCCGAAGGCAAACGCGCTTCGATCAGCGCAAGCGAATGGCTCCCGCGCATACTCGAGCAGGGTCTCGTCGAGGCCACCTCGCTCGAACCCTGGGCAGACTCGGATGTGCCGGACACTGTGGCCGCGATCGGCCAGGGCGAGCAGGCGGACGGCTCCAGGCTGATCGTCTCGTTCTCGCCGCGATCCGCGACGGAAGCTCTTCTCGGCGGCATTGCCGCTGCGGCGCTAGCGGTCGAAAAGTCGGAGTTCGCTGGCCAGGTTCTGGTCATCGCCCCGCAGTGGCCCGCCGGCGCACGTCGCCTTCTCGGCCTGCTGGGCAGCACGGCATACACGGTCGAACCGATCGCTGCGACGGGTCTGGCCGATGGCCGCCTCGTTGTGGAAGCCGAACCGCGACAGCCGGTCCTCGCGACCAGCGCGAGCCAGCTCGCCGCTCGAATGAAGTCGACGGAAGCCCGCGCCGCGTTCAAGCGTGGCGCCATGGGGCTCGAAGGTTTAGCCGCGAAGCACGGAGGCTCAGTCCGTCTCGGTGTAGATCGACTCGAACTCGTTGTGATGGCGCGCCGCGTTGCTGAGATTCGCGCGGACGGCGACTCGGCAGTGCTCGAAGTACATGTGGGCGGTCGCTCGACGACGGCGCTTTCCGGTTCCGACTTGGCGGGGGCCCTCGACGGCCTCGAAGGTCAGCTGCGACGACGCCTCAATGATCGTAAGGTGCGCGACGGTGAAGAGGGACTGCGCGGGCGCGTCGTCGCACAGCTCGCCGAAGGCACGGAGCTGCGGGGCTTGCGCGCCTGGCCGCAGCCGGGCCGGGAACTGGATGACGTCGATGCCGTGGGCATCAATGCCGAGGGCGATCCCGTCATCGTGGCCGTGCGAGAAGAGTTCGATTGGCAGTCGCTGGCAGCGGTGCTCGAATCGCTGTCTTCCATGAATGCGCTTCTACCGATTCTGTTCAGCGATACGGCGCCGCCGCTTCAGCTGGGATCGCCGCGACTTCTGCTCGCGGCGGAGCGCTTCTTGCCCGCGATCCATCGCGCGATGGCGGCACTGACCGTCGCCTACGAGCTGCGCACTGTGTCGGGGCAGACGACGGGCGCGTCGATGGATCTCGTGAGCACGGGCTCTGGCGAAGGCGCAGAGGCACGACCGGCGCGACGGGGTCGACGGCGCGGCGGACGCGGACGTTCGGGTTCGGATGAAGGCGGCAGCGAGGAATCCTCGAACGAGGGCAGCGGCCAGAGCGAAGACGGCGATGGTTCCGATAACCGACCGCCGCGCGGACCGCGGGCTGACCGAGCCGGTCGAGGCGATCGGGCCGACAATTCCGACAATACCGCCAGCGCCGCCAGCGCCAACAACGCCGACCACGCCGACAAGGCAGATGCTTCAGGATCCGGCGGATCCGATGGGGGCGACGATTCAGGCGACGTTGACGGTCGGGGACGACCGCGGCGAAGACGATCGCGACGTGGCGGCCGCAGCGGCCGTGGCGGTGCAGAAGGCGACGGCGATGCCGCCGAAGCCTCAAGTTCCGCCAGCGCCTCCAGCGCCTCCAATGCCTCGGAGGCCTCCCAGGGAGACGGCGAATCAGGCGACGGCGGCAAGCGCCGCAAGTCTCGCTTCGAAGAAGTTTCGTTGATGGACCTCGACGACGGGCCGAGTTCTTCGGGAGCCCGCGGCGCGGGTGTCAAGGCGGAGAGCGGCGACTCGGACGGCGATGGCGGCGGCGAACGCGCGCGCAGATCACGGCGGCGTGGCAAGCGCGGCGGCGGTCGCGATGATCAGAAGGGCGCCGGCCCATCGGCTGAAGGTGGTAAGGACTCCGACGACGAAGGTGACTCTCCTGACGTGTCGGTCGAAGAGGACTTCGTCGATGCGGATGACCTCTCTGAAATCCTCGCCCGGCTCGATGATGTGCCGGATTTTGACGAGGATGCGCCGACGGAGCCGAGCTACGACGACGAGGAAGAGATCGAGGACGGTGATAGCTCTTCCCCGCGCCGCGATCGACGCCCGCGGAGAGGCGGTGCCGACGGCGACGACGCAGATGACAACGCACGTGCAGCCTCGCGAAAGCGGTCGGCAATTGTTGTGCACGCGGATCGGGATTCGCTCTTTTCGGCGATCCTGCTCGCGCGGGATATTCGTCAGCTTGAAGGGCTTTGGATTTATCCCCAGTCCGAGCTGATGACGTTCTTCCGCAGTGTGGCGACCGATATGCGAGAGGACACACCGATCATCGTGATCGGCTTCAGTCCTTCGCCAGCCCGTGACGTGATTCAGGCTTCGTCGCTCTATCGTGGACGGCTCACTTGGTTTGATCGCCACGCGTGGCCGCCGGAGGATCTGGCGGGTCTGCGTGAGTCTCTCGGAGCGGACGCGATCGTGGGTGGGGAAGGCATCGACAGTACGCTGCCTCTCGTGCTCGAGACGTGTTCGCGACGCAGCCGTTTCTCGGACAAGTTGGTCGACCTGGCGACGGGTCGGTTTACGCAGCATGACTTCGAACGCTGGGGGCGCCTGTGGCGATACCGGGCGGACGAGATCGCGCAGAAGACCGGCGATATCAGGGCCGACGTGGCTCCGCTCCTGGCGGGACGACCGAGTGATCTGGCCAAGGAGGCGGCACTCATCGACTTGCCGCCTGTGCCGCCGGAAGTGGCTTGGGTGGCCAAGCGGGATTTTCGGCTCGTGCATTTCGGTGGGCATATGATGGTCGTGATGGAAATCGACGAGCCCTACGATGCGCATCTTGCGGGGCGTATTGCGCGGGAGCGGTACGACGCATCGCTTTCGCTCGTGCGCCAAACGGGTGACTCGACCTTCATCTTCGGAGGTGACGAGACGACGGGTAAGCGCTCGCTGGACTATCTAGCGATCGCGGATTATCTCGCGGACAAGCTCGAATGGGTCGATGCCCAGCCGGATTCGGATCATGTCTGTCGATTCCGGATCCAGGGACTCGACCGTTCGCCGGAACGCCTCGAAGAGGTCGTGAGTGAGATTGCCATGGGGCGATCCATGCTCGAACGCTGAGTAGTTGGCGTGACCCAGCAGGCGAAACCGGAAAAAGCGGATTCAAGAACCGCGCAAGACTCGACGGGCGATGCCGATGCCAACGCCACGGCAAAGGCATCGCTCATCGAGGTCTTTGCGTCGGCACAGGGCGAAGGGCCCGAGGTCGGGCGGACCAGTGTGTTCGTTCGTTTCGGGGGCTGCGATCTGCGCTGTAGCTGGTGCGACTCTCCAAATACGTGGAAGGCGAGTGAAACCTGTCGCGTCGAGACAGCGCCCGGAGCGGCGGAATTCGAAGTGCGCGCGAACCCGATCTCGGCTTCCGAAATCGCGGATATCTGCGATCGCCTAGCGCCAAATCGATCGACTTGGATCAGTCTAACGGGCGGTGAGCCTCTGCTTCAGCCAGCCGCCATCGAAGCGGCGGCGCGGGCACTCCGCGCGCGAGGTCGGCGGGTTTATCTCGAAACGCATGGTCTGCACGCGGCGGCGCTTGAGCGGTGTGTGGACGCGATCGATCTGGTTTCCATGGACTGGAAATTTGCGAGTGAAGTGGCGATGGCGCCGCGCTTGCCGAAGCCTGCGGGCGAGGACTTTCATGATGCTCATGAGGCTTTCTTGCGCGTCGCTCAGCGGGCGGGCTCGGTCTACGTGAAGGCCGTGCTGACGCCGTCCACGCGTGATGAAGAATTCGAAGCAATGATGGACCGGATAGTGAGTGTCTCGGACGCGATCCCACTCGTGCTTCAGCCAGTGACGCCGACTGGCGGCGTGAAGGCGATGCCGCATCCGGATCAGCTTTTGCGTTGGCTGCGTCGGGCGGAAGAGCGCCTAACGGACGTTCGCTTGATCCCGCAAACGCATCCCCTCTACGGCGTCCTCTAGGGTCGCGAGGGCCTCGCTTAGATCGATTGCGTGGGCCGCACCGAAGCGCTCCGCGAGATATTGATCCGTGATCTCTGCGAAGGCGGCGGCGCCAGGGGCAGAGATCTCCTTGGCGACTTCCGAGGCGAAATCGCGTGCGGACATGGATTCCCCACGCACCCATCCGCGGCGGGCGAGGATGCGCTGTGCCCGGCGATAGATCTCGGGGACATGCAAGGGCTCGCCGGTTCCGCGCCTTTTAAAGAGCGCGAGCGCAGCGAGGAGCGCGACGAATACGCCGCCGAGCACGAGCGGGTCGGCCGAAGTGAGTGGGTTCGTCCAAGCGAATTCGGAATCATTTCGTGTACCCGTTGATTCCGTGCTATTCGCTGCGGCGTCGTTGCGATCTTTCCAGGCAAGCCAGATGGAGCGCAGGGCACCAATCTGGTCTGCGCTATCAAAATCGACGACGCGCTGGAACCACCAAAGCTCCACGGCGCTGCCGACTTGGGCGAGTCGGGCGAAAAGCGAGAGGCCATGCTGTGAGCGCAGGCGTAGATCCGGCGGCGTTGGGTCGAAGCGAACCCAGCCGGCGTCTTCAAAATGCACCTCGACCCAGGCATGGGCGTCAGCGCGGGTGACTTCAAGGAATCCGCCCATTTCGTTGAGCACGCCGCCCGCGAATCCATTCACGAGTCGCGCGGGGATCCCCTGGCTTCGTGCCAGCACGACCATCGCACTCGCAAAATACTCGCAGTGGCCTTCCTGGTCGCCCAAGATGAAGGCTTCGATCGGCGACGTGTCTTCGTCGCCGAGGGGCGGCGGGGCATCGGTGTATTGGCCGTTCTGGCGCAGCGCCTGCTGGATCTGCCAGACGCGTTCGAAATCGCTATGTGCTTCGCTCGCGATCGCGTCCGCGTGGGCGACGACGCGTGGATCGAGGTCTTCGGGCAACTGCAGATAGCGCTTCGCCGGGCGCGAGCCGCCGCGCCGGGATTCGAGTGGCGGAGCGGCGTGGTCTTCCGCGAGACGAGCGGCATTGCGTTCGCCCGTCTTTGACCAGAGCGTGTAGCGGATGCGTTCGTCGCCGCGGCCAGGGAGATAGAGGCCGCCATTTCGATCGGTTTCGATGCTCTGGAAGGGGCCTTCGATCCGGGCGACTTGTCCGTTCGTGAAGATCACGTCGGCTTCGACGGGTTCGCGGACGATGCGCTGGGCGTCAAGATCCGTCTGGGTTTCGGGCTGGATCTGGATGCCGAAACGGCCCACGCCACTCATCGGCCGTCGATTGGCTTCGTGCTCAGAGCGGGAAATAGACCAATTGCGGCCGTCGAAATGATCGAACGCGAGGCCCCGCCAATAGGTTTCGGAAGCAGGGGGCAGCTCACCCTCGACGGCCTCGACGCGAAGTACGATGGCGTCATCGGAGCGGATCTTGCCCACATCGCCTAACTCGACTCGATTCGAAAAGCCGGCCATGGCGATGCCCTGTCTGCCGCCGCCGCGCAGGATGTTCGTTTTGAGGCGCGGCAGAAGGACGAAGAGCACCATCGCGAGCACGAGGCAGGCCGTCGTCGCCACGAAAGTGGCTCGGCGGAGATCCGGTGCAATCGCTCTTGAGACCGCTCTGGGGTCGCCCGCCTCCGCGGCCTCCATCGCCAAGGTGTGAACGAGGAGCGTCCAAGTGACCGTGCCCAGGAAAATCACGAGCAGCGGCGGGAAGAGCACGCTGTCCGTGAGGTTCGAGGCGAGGATGACCTGGAAGAGCGCGAGGGCGACCAGGACGAACTCGGATTTACGTGGCCGCGCATCGAGTAACTGGAGGCCCTGAGCGAGTGCCGTGAAGTAGGCGAGCGAAATCGTGGCGGGGTTGCCCTCAAGCGCGGAGCGGATCGTGACCGTCGTAATGCCCGCCATGAAGATGTTCAACCAGACCGGATTCGTGCGGAACGCGGGTGGATCGTTTCGCGTGAAGTAGCTGAGGCCGAAGCTGATGACCTGGACGGCGATGACCCAGAGTGGGATCTGATCCGTGGCCCAAAGTGTCGCACTGGCGACAAGAGACATCAGCCACGCGGCAGCAGGGCGCGGGCCTTCGACGGCACCTCTGAATTCGCGGCGGGTCATGACGCGGTGCCCTTGTTGATCGTGCCGGCGCCCTTGGAAGGGTGACCGGTGGTGCTTTGGGTGGGCGTTGCGGTGGCGAGATAGCGGAGCAGCTCCGTCCTATGCGGGAATCCAGAGGACGGGGCGAAGCGCACGTGGGGCGAGCGCAGGCCCACCTGCAAGCCGGCTTCTAGATGAGAAACCACGAGGGAGGCGGTCTGTGCAATTCGGTCTTCTAAGACGCCGCCGGCCATCTCGGGCGATAGCTGGAGCTCAACTTCGAGCTCGGCGGAGGCTTCACCTTCGCGTTCGCCGACGAGGAGCTTGCGGGCGCGGGCGCTGCGCCGCCAATTCACGCGGGTCATGGAATCGCCGGCGACAAATTCGCGCAGGCCAGCGATCGAATCTCCTTCGAGGGCCATACCGATTTGTTCCTCGCTCTCGGCGCGCGGGTCCGGGAGGTCGGGCTGCAAACGGGTGGGTTCAACGTGGGGGTAGACGAGTGCCTCGTCGGCGACCTCGAGGTCGAGGGATTTCACGAAGAGGCCAAAGGGGAATCGGGTCGAGACGCGCAGACCGGAAAACTCGATGGGGCCGCGCGCTTCGGGAACGAAGGCATAGCTGCGGTCCGCACTCTCATTCGGTCCGATACGAAGCGCGAAGCATCTGCCCGCGACGACTTCGCCTTCCGGCGTGCTAAGGCGGTCTTCGAGGGTGATGGCGAGGGAGGCGACGCGTGCCTGTCGATTATGGATGAGCAGGACTACGCGGTTCTTCGCGCGGGCGAAGAGTTCGCGGGGAAGGTGGCGTTCAACGCGGACGCCGCGGAGCGATGCCTCTGAAAGGAGTCCCGATAAAACGAGGAACGCGAGCAACATGGCGAACACGAGGTAGAGCAGGTTATTACCCGTGTTCAGCGCGGCGAAACCGACGCCGAAGATGATCGCGACAAAGCACCACCCGGCCCGTGTCGCGCGAAGCGATCGCGGGGCGCGGGGGAAGCGGCGAGATTTTTGGGCCGCGCGTTTCAGAGCGGGACGGCGACCCGGTCGACGATCTCGCTGACGATCCATCGGGTCTCTTCGGTTTCGGGGCGGAGGCCGCCGCGAGCATGGGCGGCGACGCGATGGGCCAGGACATCGACTGCGAGATCGCGGATATCTTCCGGAATGCAGTAGTCACGGCCTTCAACGAGCGCCGCTGCCTGACCGGCTCGGCGAAGCGCCAGGGCGCCGCGGGTGGAGGCGCCAAGCGAAAGGCCTTCGTGCATGCGGGTCGCCTCGACGAGATCCAGGAGATAGGCGAGCAAGCTGTCTTCGAGCTTGACGGCATCCGCCGCAGCCTGGAGGCCCTTTAGGTCATCGACCGTAAGAATTTTTTCAAGCAGTGGCAGGGCATTAGCGCTTGGGTCTTCACAGAGTACGCGCGCTTCGTGCTCGCGGTCGGGATAGCCGATCGAGAGGCGCATGAGGAAGCGGTCGAGCTGGCTCTCGGGCAGGGGATGCGTGCCGTGATGCTCCAGCGGATTCTGGGTTGCGACGACGAAAAAGGGATCGGGCAGAGCGTGGCTCACGCCATCGACGCTGACCGTGTTTTCGCTCATGGCCTCAAGCAATGCGGACTGGGCTTTCGGGCTGGCACGGTTCACCTCGTCGGCCAACACGATATGGCCGAAGATCGGGCCCGGCACAAAGCGGAAGTCGCTTGTCACACCCGCTTCATTCATGACCGGCAGAGATAGGCCTGTGAGGTCGCCCGGAAGAAGGTCGCTCGTGAACTGGATGCGGCGGAAGTCCGCATCGAGTGTGCGTGCGAGCGCCTGAGCAAGAGTTGTCTTGCCGACGCCGGGCACGTCCTCGAGCAAGAGATGCCCCTTTGCGAGCATGCAGGTCACGGCGCGGCGCACGACGTCTCGTTTGCCGTGGACGGCACGTTCGATCTCGCTGATCCACTGCTCCGACCGCTCGGCGGCTTCTCGGGCGGTCCAGCTCTTCGGATTCGAATGACTCATTCGGCGGGGGGTCCCTCTCGCAGCGGGTTGGCCGTTGGACACGCGTTCGCGCGTCTTCGTTCCTTATAGATCTCGATGGGTATAGATTGTGGCTAGGTTCGGGTTCTATTCGGTATCGGCGGGGCTTGTCATGAGGGTGTGCGCACACGTGCTGTCGTGTCCGGCGCGGGAGCACGCTCCGCTCTCACTCATCCTGTGCGCAGCGCATGCGCAACTCATCCGCGGCTCGGCAGATAAGCCTTCGCGGATGAAGCGGAACTAGAAGCTGTATTTGAGTTCGGCGAAGAGGCGATCGTTCTTGTCGAAGGCGCCGAGGGCCCTGTCGGGGCCGCCGCTGAAGATGAGGATGCCGCCATCGAACTTGAGGGCGTCCGTGATCTCGTAGTTGCCGGAGGCGCGGAAGATGACGCCGTCCTGAGCGCGCTCGCCGATAATGATGGCGAGCAGCGTCACATCGAGGCGTTCGCGGAAGAAGGGGCGGCTGATACGAAGGCCGGTTTGGAAGGTGCTTTGCTCGGTGAGTCGCTCGATACCGCTCTGGCCGGGATCGTCGAGAAGATGTCGGTTCACGATTTCGAGCGCGATCGTGAGGCTATCAGGGCCGTAGTATTCCACGCCGATCATCGAGTCCATGCGATCTTTGCGTTCGCTCGTGAGCGGGACGGGGTGGGTAGTAGGGTCGAGGCCGTTGAGAACACGAAGGCCGTTCAGGTAGGCGACTTCGGCTTTGACGAGCCATGCGCCTCGAGTGAAATTGCCTGCCGCACCGACCATGCCGAAGCGGTTGGCTTCGAAGCGCGGGACGTTGGGGACACCAGGGGCAGCGAATCCCGGTCGAGCATCCAGGACACGACTGCCTTCGTCTGTGTAGGCGCCGTAGACCGAGAAGTCCCAGCCGCTAAAACGACCGTCCACTTTGCCGGCGAAGCTGGGTGTGTCTCCGAAATCGCTACGTCCATCGATTTGAAACAAAGAAAGCTGGTCGACCGTAACGCCGAAGGTCGTCGGGTCGGGGAAGAAATCGGAGCCGAGGGGGGGCTGTCGGTCAAAGCGCGCTTCGGGGATGATCAGGAACTGCGCGCTCCAGGGGCCGGTCTGCGCGTCGAATTTGACCATCGCTTTCGGCCGGCGGAGGTCTTCGATATCGACGAGTCCCGGCTCCTTATTGTCGAGTGGATTCACGACGTCGACGACGCGGAAGGTGTCGGAGCGACCCCAGTTGACGATCTTGCGCCCGATCGTGAGATCCACCTTGTCGTGAATCGGGCCGGCGATATAGACCTCGCCGGAATCGACTTGCCATTCGTACACGTCGAGGACTTCGCCACCGTAATCGCTGCGGCCCTTGATCCGGTAGACGAAATCGTACCAGCCGAGCGCCTCGGCGCGGACTTGCCAACCGCCCGGCAGATCCACGTCGAGCTGAAGGAAACCGTCGAGGTCGAGTCGCGTGAGGTTGCCGTATTCGGAGAAGCGTCCATCTTCGTCGCCGTGCGGCACTCGGTTGCCGAGGTAGCTGAAGACGGCGCCGGTCGAGATGGATCCGCTGAGGTCTACGCGCTCCGCGATCTCCTCGCCAAAGGGAAGCGCCGCGAGCCACGCGGGCGTTTCTTCATCACTCAGGTCGTCCAGCTTCGACGCATCGAACTCGTCGTCGAAGCCGCCCATCATGTCATCGAGATCGTCGTCCGCCCATCCCGCAGAAGGCAAGCCAACCGCGAACGCGAGTGCAACGACGAGCGCGGCAACGCGCGCGGCCAATAATGCAAGCGGAGACGCGGGCAGAGACCCGACCCGAAATCGAGACGAAGAGTAATCAGTCGAAGAGCGCACGAATCAGGGACCGGTTTCGAGACCGCGCACGGAGAAGGAATCGAAATCCAGATCCTGATTAAACTTCACGTCCGAGGTGCGGAGGATCGTCTTATGAAGCGTCTGCTTTCCGCGTTTCGTGGTCATGGTCATCAGAGTAGGAACCCAGACGCCGTCGATCTCCTCGAGCTCCTGGACCTCGAGGTACTTGTTGCGCTTGCCCTTCTTGACCCAGATCTTCGACCGCACGACAACGTAGTTGTCTTTGCGGACGAATTGAATCGACTTGGTATAGCCCGTCTCGTCAATTTCATCTTCGGTGCGTGGCGTCGACTCTATGACCCAGACGGGATGCCCATCGACTTCGCTTTCCTGAAGGATCTTGTAATCGTAGTACTCGAGCGGTCGGTCGGTCATGTCCGCATAGCTGAAGTCGGAGCCCATGAAGCTTCCGCTCTTATCGCTTGACGCTATGCGCTTGGTCTTCTTGAGCGCGGGCAGATAGAGCCACTGGTCATCGTCTTGCTCGGCCGCATCAAAGTCGACCGTGAGAAATCCCGTGTCTTCCACGTCGGGGGGGCTCAGGAAAAACATCATCGACAGAGTGTCTTCGCCTTTATCTTTGCTTAGCGAGCGCAGCTCGCGCACCCGTTTTTTGTCGCGCTTGTCGATCAGGATCATCTGGAGATTGGAGGTCTGATTATCTCCGTCTTCTCGGTCATCGACCTTTTGCATGATCTCGCGCGCCTTCGCATGATCCGCGTCTTCGGCGGATGCGGCGGGTGCGGTATTGGCGGTGATGACGCCAACCGCAACGAGCATAAGCACTGTCGAAAAGGCGGTCAGAAAACTGCGTGAGCGCGTGTGCGTGGAACGAAGAAAGTGCTTCACCGAATCGGTTCCGAGGCTGGACATCATGATCCCCACATCAAAGTCCTTCAAGGGAAGGACAGGCTCCGAATTAAACCCCAGATCCGACCCCTGGAAAAGGGTCAGCATTCGCTGGGAATGGAGCCGAGCTGCCCCGAGGCTCAAAATGCTGCAGGCCAGTCGTGCCTCCGATGGTTGCGCCCCAGAATTCGTTCAGATGCGACTCGGTATCGTCGGAAGGCGTTTGTTAACCGGTTCATGGTGACGCCCTGGGTAATGCCCTAAGGCGCTTAGTCGTCACATGAGCCGCGTTTTCTCCGTCTGCGGAGCGAGGTGAATGATCATGTCGAATGGGGATCCCTCAAAAGAAAGCTGGCAGGTTCGCAGCGAGGCGCTTTTTGAGCGCTGGGGCCGTTTCGTCATCCGACATCGATGGCCGGCGACGATTCTCTCTGTAGCCGTGACGGGCTGGCTATTGAGCTTCTTGCCCGGGCTCACGGTGGATAATTCGGCGGAGGCATTTTTGCTTCCGGATGATCCGGCGGTCATCGAATACAACGCTTTCCGGGACCAATTTGGGCGCGACGATCGCCTAATTCTTGCGGTGCGCGCGACGGATCTCTTCGACCTTGAGTTTCTGGAACGCTTGCGCGCGCTGCATCAGCGGATCGAAACGGAAATCCCGCATGTCGACGAGGTGGATAGCCTGCTGAATGCGCGGGTGACGCGGGGGGATGCGGACGGACTCATCGTTGAAGACCTGCTCGATCCTTGGCCGGCGAGCGATGAGGACCTTGAGCGGATTCGCAGCTTCGCGCTGGCCAATCCGCTTTACGAGAACTCATTGCTCTCCGCCGATGGCCACGTGACGGCGATTTCAATTAAGCCGTCGACGTTCACGGAAATCGGTGTGAATGCTTCGTCGGAGAGTTCGCTCTCTGGTTTTGAGGATGCGGCTACGGGCGAGGGGGACACGCCGGTCTACCTCACGGCCCCCGAGAGCGATGCTGTAATCCTCGGTCTTCTTGAGTTGATTGAGGAGTTGAATGCCGAGGATTTCGAGATGCATCTCGCGGGTGCGATGGCCATGACTTATCGCATCAATGTGGGGATGACGCGGGACATGAGCATCTTGTTGCCGATGACGCTGTTTATTATGTGTCTTGTATTGGCTTTGCTCTTCCGGAGAGTAGGCGGTGTCATTCTGCCCTTGATGGTGGTGGTGCTTTCGCTGACCGCGACACTCGGGCTGATGATCTGGCTTGAGATTCCGGGCTCGACGGCGGTGCAAATTCTTCCGGTGTTCCTGCTGACCGTGGGCGTATGCGACGCCGTGCATATTTTGGCGATCGCCTATCGCTTGAGAATGGAGGGGGCGAGCCAGGAAGACGCGATCGCGATTGCGCTGGGGCATTCCGGTCTCGCGATTTTGATGACGAGCGTGACGACGGCGGCGGGAATGGCTTCCTTTGTGACTGCGGAAATGGCGGCGGTGATGCATCTGGGCATTCTGGCGCCGATCGGGGTGGCACTCGCGTTCATCTACACGCTTGTGCTCTTGCCTGCTCTGATGGCGATTTTCCCTATGCCGGAACCCAAGCGGGGAGCGATTGCGCAGGGTGTATTCCCCTTTGAGCGTTCACTCGTAGCGGCAGGCACCTTCGCTGCGCGCTCGCCCTGGCGAATTCTCTTGCCGACTTCTCTTCTTCTCGTGCTTGCGATCATGGGTGCGCTTCAGACGAGCTTTACGCATAACGGTTTGAGGTGGTTTCCGCAGGATGATTGGATCGTGCAGGATTTTCGGGCGATCGATGAGGCGCTCGGCGGCTCGGTTTCGTTGGAAGTGCTGATCGATTCCCGGGAGCCGGGCGGGCTTTATGAGCCGAGACTCCTCGCAGACATCGATCGGCTGGGTAAGGAGATCGGCTTCCTTGCGGCGGACCCGGTCAAGGTCGGCGACACGTTTTCGATCATTGACGTCGTGCAGGAGACGCATCAAGCGCTGAATGAGAATCGGCCAGAGATGCGCCGTATTCCGGAGACCCGGGAGGCGATCGCCCAAGAACTTCTGCTCTTCGAAAATAGTGGCAGTGACGATACGGAAGAACTCGTCGACTCAGAGTACCGGCTTGCTCGGCTGAGCCTTCGTGTGCCTTTTGTGGACGCGCTGGCCTTCCCGCCCTTTCTGAAGGACGTGGACGCTTTGGTCGAGAAGCGGATCGGGGATCGGGCGGACTATCAGCTGACCGGATTGATGATGCTGCTTGCGGAGATCTTTGATGCGGTGATCGTGAGTATGACCCGGTCTTACGTGTTCGCGATTGCTGTAATTACGCCTCTGATGATGATCTTGTTAGGGAGCCTTCGACAGGGGCTCGTGAGCATGGTTCCGAACCTGATTCCGATCGTGGCCGTGCTGGGCGTGATGGGCTGGATGGGGATCTCGCTGGATACGACGACGATGATGATTGGCGCCTTGGTGATCGGGATCGCGGTCGACGACACAATTCATTTCATGCACAAATTTCATCGATATTATGAAGAGAGCGGAGATCTCGAACTCGCGGTGGCGGAGACGCTCCGGACAACGGGATCCGCTTTGCTGTTCACATCCCTCGTGCTCACAGCGGGCTTCGCGATCTTTGGATTCAGCGAAATGTCCAATATCCGGACCTTTGGGCTCTTTGCGGCGTTTTCAGCGATGGTCGCGTTCCTGGCGGACCTGCTCGTGGCGCCTGCGCTCCTCTCGGTGGTCGAGCGCTACCGCAAGGGGCGTACGGATACTTTGGTTGCGGAGGCTGCGGAGATCGTCTCGGCCTCCAAGTTCTAAGAAGCCCCGGATGCGGATTCGCGGTCGACGGAAGGGGGCGCTTCGCCGTATGATCTTCCATAAGCCGAACATGATTGCTTGAGGGGGACGCTGTGAAGGCGCTGATTTTCGATACGGAAACCACGGGAATGGTCCAGTTCCGCAAACCGCCGGAAGACCCAAGCCAACCCGATTTGATTCAGCTCGGCATGCTCATGGTCGACACCTCGGATTGGAAGGCCTGGGCGCGACTTTCCATGATGGTGAAGCTGGCCGACGGTGTTCGGATCGAGCCCGCCGCCAAAGAGGCACATGGGCTCAGCGAAGAAGACTGCGAACGCTACGGCGTCGCTCCGATCGTCGCGTGTTCGCTCTTTAACCAGGCGTGCATGCAGGCAGATATCATCGTCGCCCACAATCTGTCCTTTGACTCATCGCTCATGAAGACTGCGCTTTACCGCGTCGGCAAAAAGCCGCATCGCATGGACGGTCGCCAGCTCGTCTGCACTAAGGAGACTTCGACGGACGTGCTGAAGCTGCCTGGCAAATACGGCTACAAATGGCCGACGCTCGCGGAGGCCTATCTGCATTACACGGGGCTCGAGATCGACGGGGCACATGACGCTTTGGTCGATACGGAGGCGTGCCTTGCCGTCTTCCGCGGCCTCGTTCAAGAAGGCGTGGTTGAGCTGATCGGACGTTAGTTCTGGGTCGCTGCTGCGACCGATTCGATCTCGAAGAACGACTCGGCGGAGCGTTCCTCTGCCGCCCAAAGGACAAGGCGCTGAATCATTGCGTCGAGATCACCGCCGAGCGCGCGAAAAACGACGGCGTGTCGCGGAAGATCTTTTCCGTAGGTGCCGCCGAGTGCAAGGCAGGCATCCGAGAGACGGGCTTTCTCAGCGACGCGCTCGCCTTCATAAACGCGCAGCGGCATCGCCCGGAGTTGCGTGCGCATCGAGGCCTCGGCCTTCGCGCGAAGCGCCGCACGATCCGGAACGCCTTCGAGTTCGCCCAGTTTCGCTCGAAAGGCGAGGGTCTGAGCCGCGATTTCGCGCCGATCCAGAATCGCATCGCGTACCGTGACGGCGTCGGGCAAGGCGGGAAAGGCGGGCAACGCAGGCGAAGTGGACGACAGGGACGACGTGGACGAGTCGGCTAGGCCTGGCGAGTCGGAAGCTGCGGCGGAGTTGTGACCTGGTGCGGAGGCCGTCTCGCGAACTTTGTGTTCCTCGAAGAATCGAATCGCCGCTTGTTGGCCGATGAACTGCGCGACGCTCTCGTTGAAGTCGGCTGCGTCGGGAAGGAATGCGGTCGCGTGTACGAGTTCGTGGAGCAGCGTCTCCACAAGGCTGGCTGCGCCGCGCCCGAGCATGGGCGTAGTGACCGGATCGTCGAGCCATCCGAGCGTTGAGTACGCGGTCACGCCGCTCACACAGACATCGTAGGCATGCTGCTCACGCAGACGCTCCGCTTCTTCTTCCGCCCAAGTGCGATCGAAATAGCCCTTGTACGGGAGGCGTCCGATCACAGGGAACCACCATTCGACGAGTTCCGCGGAGTCCGGCGCGGTCCGCACGAGCGTCGTGACCAGACGATCTTCGGGCCAGTCGACGTAGCTCGTATACTGATCACCGACCTCGAGCCCAAGCTCCGCCGCGAACTCGCGAACGGGCTTGACCAGTTCGAGAAGCGCTCGCGTGTCGGGCTGGATCGCAGGATCATGAAGGGCGTCTTCAATGGGCTGGCGCCGCCAAAGGATCTTGATCTGCCCCGATGCCAGATGGCTGTAATAGCATCCGCCCTGGGTGAGAAGGAGGAGGAGGAGGACAAGGAGGAGCGGGCCGATCAAGCCCTTGTGCAGGATCTGCCCGGCGTGACCGACTGTCCGCGACGGTCCGCCGTCTGTCGCGATAGACTGCGCTTCACTTTTCATTTCTGCTCCTGTTCCTGCTTTTGCTGCTGCGCGCGCGTGGGCGTGGGCGGACGGGGCTTTCTTAACGAGCGGATCGGCCGGCACGACGGTCTTCAAAGGGGAATCGGGCATGGCGGATGAATATCGACGTTTCTGGATCACGTCGAGGGGGGAGCTGGAGCGCGAGCTCCTGCTGGCAGAGGCTTTCGAGGCGGGCGCAGAAGGAGCCGAGGAAGTTGAGGCGGACGGACTCTTCAGGGCCCAAGTGTATGGCCCGAGTTCGATCATCGAGGCGATTCGCGCTCAGGTGACCGAGAATGCGTCGGAGGGAACGGAAATCGGGCCTGCGGAGCCTACGCCCGAAGTCGATTGGAGCGAGGCCTGGAAGGAGGGGCTCGATCCTATTCGCGTCTCCGAGCGACTCGTTGTGCGACCGCCGTTCGCCGAGTACGCCCTCGAGCCGGGGCAAAAAGAAGTCGTGATCGATCCGGGCCAGGCTTTTGGCATAGGTGGCCATGCCTCAACTCGACTCTGTCTCGAATGGATCGATGAACTGCTGGCCTCGGAGGACGGGCGCGCGCAGTTCGACCGAGTCCTGGACGTAGGCACTGGAAGCGGTGTCCTGGCACTCGCTGCCGTCAAGCTCGGCGCAAAGCATGCGCTCGGCTTCGATCTCGACCCCATCGCGACCCTCGCGGCGGATGAGGCATTACGCGTGAACGCCGAAGCGGAGTCGGTCCGGTTCTTTACCGGGCCGATCGAAGACGTTCCGGCGAGCGAGGGCGCTTATCCGCTCGTGCTTGCGAATCTGTTGAAGCAGGAGATGCTACCGATCGCGGGGCAGATCACGGAACGGATTTCGAAGGACGGCGTCCTGATTCTGGCCGGGCTGCTTGAAGAGGATGTCAGCGAAGTCCTAGAAACTTTCGGCCGTCACGGGCTCAAGGAAAGAGGGCGCCGAAGTCGCACGGATTCCGTCGGTGAGTGGGTGGGACTCTGTCTCGATTTCGCTTAACTCGGATCGCCGGCGTGGCCCGAGGCGAGACAGCTATGCGTCGCGTTCGAGCCAGTCGTGGTAAAGCTCTTCGAGGATCGCATCGAGCCCGCGTGTAGGCTGCCAGTCCGTCGCCGCGCGAAGTCGCGAAGCGTCGCCGACTAACCAGTCCGTTGGACGGAATCGATCGGGATCGGTCTTGACGAGTGCCTCGATGCCGCCGATCGCAAGCAAACGGTCCAGCACGACCTGGATCGGCGTCGCTTGTTCTCCAGCGACGTGATAGACGTCCGCGGGCACGGCGGGATTGAGCAGAGCCAGATAGGCGCCAATCACATCGTCCACGTGTAGGAAATCGCGGACCGACTCGAGATTGCCCACGCGAAGCACCGGCTCCTGGCGCCCTGCGTGAATCGCCGCAACCTGACGCGCGAAGCTTGAGGCGACGAAATCATCGCTTTGCCCCGCGCCGGTATGGTTGAAGGCGCGGATGCGCACGACGTCGAGGCCGCGCTCTGCGGCGCGCTGCCCCAGAATTTCGGCGGCGGCTTTCGTGCGTGCATAGGGCGAGCGCGGACGGAGCGGCGTCGACTCGTCCATCGGCCGGGCCTGGGGCGCCGTGGCGACATATTGATCTGCTGAACCGATCAGCAACAGCCTCGCGTCGGGACAGCGGGCTTCGACCGCGCCGAGAAGGGTCCGCGTGCCCGTGAAATTCATGTGGAAGCAGCGCTCGGGCTCGCGCCAGGACTGCGCGACGCTGCTCATGGCTGCCAGGTGAATGATCGCATCGGGCCCGTGCGCAGCGAGGGCATCGCCGATCGCGGCCGGCTCCGTGACGTCGATCTCGCGATCGGCGCCGATCGCTTCGTGGCCGGCCTCATGCAGACGCGGAAGGAGTCTTCGTCCCACAAATCCGGACGCACCCGTGACAAAGACTCGCATCGGCGCAGGCTGACAGATTGAGGGGCTGCCGGCAAGCACGGCGAGTCGGTCGGCACTGAAGGATGCGCGCCTAGGAGGCCGAAACGGCGAGTTCGTGGGTTTCGGCTCCGCAGCCTCTTGACCGGCCGGCGCGCGGGCCCGACTATGGCCAGCATGATCATTGGTGTCGCGGGCCGAAATGGCGCAGGGAAGGGTGAGCTGGTTCAGTTTCTGGAGGCGAGGAGCTTTACGGCGCTCTCGCTTTCGGATGCGATTCGCAATGAACTCGCCTCACGGGGGCAGACCGAGTCGCGTGATCTGATGATCAAGACGGGGCAAGAAATGCGTCGCAAATCCGGGCCCGGCGCACTCGCGCAGTCGCTCGCCAGCACGCTCATGCCCGACCGGAATTATGCGATCGATTCGATCCGGCACCCTGTTGAGGTTGAGATTCTTCGTGCCTGCGGCCAGAATTTCAATCTCGTCTGGATCGATGCCCAGATCGAAACGCGTCTTGAGCGCATGCGCCTGCGCGGCCGGCCCGGCGATCCCGAAACGCTGGCAGATCTCGAAGCCCTCGAAGCGCGGGAGCGCGGCAGCGATGACCCCAATGCGCAGCAGCTTGATGCCGTTCAGGCGGGCGCCGACTTCACGCTGACCAATGACGGGACGATTGAGGAATTCCAGCAGGATATCCAGGCCTGGGTGAGCAAGAACCTCGCCTTCTCCCGACCCGGCTGGGACGATTATTTCATGGGCATCGCACGCGTCGTCGCCTCGCGCAGCAATTGCGTGAAGCGCAAAGTCGCCGCCGTCGTGACCCTGGACAAGCGCATTATTTCGACGGGCTATAACGGTACGCCGCGCGGCACGACCAATTGCAACGAAGGCGGCTGCCCGCGCTGTAACGATCTCGCGCCCGGCGGCACGCGCCTGGACGAATGTCTCTGCTCCCACGCGGAAGAAAACGCGATCACCCAGGCCGCCTACCACGGTGTCTCGCTCAAGGGCGGCACGGTCTACACGACGTTCTCACCTTGCCTGCAATGCACGAAGATGATCATCAACGCCGGCCTGAAGGAAGTGATCTACCAGAGCGATTACCCGCTCGGGAATGTGTCTCTGAACCTGCTGGTGGAAGCGGGCATCAAGCTGCGGCAGATCGATCCCGTCTAATTCCGCGGAATCCACGGAATCCCCCGGAGTTTCTCGAAGTCCCACGGAAATCCACGGAATCCTGCGGAGCGAATGCTGCAACGAATCCCACCGGGGCGTTTAGCACCCGCCTTTAGGGCCTGCGCGCGAAGCTGCCCATAGGTTTCTCTCAATTCGTACGCGGGGGGAGCCGATCCTGAAGCTTTAGGGGGCCGGTGCGCGTCACGGAGCCGACCCTCATGGTGAACTGATTCTCGCAGTGGACGGGTAATCGGAGCCGATCTATTCCGTGCGAGGCCCGGATGCGCCCCAAGCCAACCAGACTCATGGATCACCGCGAATATCCGGTGCTCTACGTCGACGACGAGCGCGATAATCTGCGGATTTTCGAGCTGACGTTTCGGCGTGACTTCACGGTGCTGACCGCCAGCAGCGCGAAGGAAGGCCTGCAGATCCTCGCCGAGAATCCGATCGCCGTCGTCCTCTCGGACCAGAAAATGCCGGGCATCGAGGGCGTCGAGTTCCTCCGCCGCGTACGCGAGCTCGATAGTCGCGCGCTGCGGATTCTTGTCACGGCCTACGGTGACGCGAAGATCCTCGGCGATGCGATCAACGATGGCAATATTTACCGCTATGTCGCCAAGCCTTGGGAGCCGGATGATATGCGGCTCACTGTGCAGCGTGCGATCGAGGCGTATGCGCTGGAAGCGGAACGCGCGACGCTGCTCGAAGAGTTGATGATCCTGAACCGGCTCTCGCGCACGATTCATCGCGACATCGATCAAGGACATCTCCACGAAACACTTTTGCAGGCGCTTCGCGACGAACTGGATTACGACGGCTGTTCGCTTCTGCTCTTTAAGGAGGGCACTAATCGACTCGGCTTCGCGGCGAACGAACCGAATGACGATGTCGCCGAGCGGCTGCGTGATATCACCTTCGGTCCCGAAACGGCGCCGAGCTTCCTCGACCGGCTTAGCAAGGGCGATTCGCAGATGCTGATCGGGGAAGAGGCCATCGATCTCGAGCCGCCTGTGCGCGCGTGGCTCACCGAGGTTTCCGCGGAAGAAGTCTTCGTTGTCCCGCTCGCTGGAAAGCATAGCATTGTGGGTGCGCTCGCGGTTGATAACCGGCGCGGCGGCCCGACGCTCGGTGCGGACGGTCGCATGCTCGTCGAAGGCTTGGCTATGCAGGCCGTAATCGCGATTGAAAACGCACAAATCGTCGACGATCTCCGGAAGTCGCGGGCGCAGGTTGCACGCGTCGACCGACTTGGAACGTTAGGCACGTTGGCCGCGGGGCTGGCGCATGAGATCAATAATCCGCTGGTTTCTGTGAACACGTTTCTCTCGCTTGCGCCGGAGAAGCGCAACGCGGACGATCCCAGTTTCTGGGGCGAGTACCACGAACTGGCGTGCGGCGAACTCGAACGCATCCGCGGTCTCGTCGATTCCATGAGTCGACTCGGCAAGGGCGGTCCGGCCGTGAGTCTTTCACGCGGGATGAT
>JBDNFB010000174.1:0-4969 GCA_041690055.1 Myxococcota bacterium
AAACACAGCCTTCGGCGTCAGTTCAATCAAACCCGACTATCTCCGTGTTTCGAGCCTACTCGAGCTTTCCTGGTCGCGGCGTCTATTCACTGTAATTCTCCCCGCTGCCGCACCCGCCATCATCGCCGGCCTGCGAATCTCCTTCGGCAGTGCCCTAGTCGCGGTCGTGCCCGCCGAAATGTTGTTAGGCGAACTCGGCGTGGGGTACCTGACCTGGATCGAGTGGAACAATCTAGACATCGCAGGCGTCCTCTTCGCCATCCTCGTCGTCGGAGTCGTCGGCATGATTCTCGACACTGGATTCGGAGCTCTCGCCAAGACGGCAAGCTACCCCGAGGCCTGATCTCGGACCGCGCGACGAAACGTCAACGCGGACATCAAAGCGAAAAGAACCAGTCGTCCCACGCATTCCTACCGACCCTGCGAGGAAAATCATGAGCGCGCTGTTGAGTATTGAAGGACTTGAGATGACCTATCCGCAAAGAGAAGGCGGAGATGACCAAGGGGATCTCTGCGTCTTTGAAGATGTGAACATGACACTCGAAAAGGGCGAGTTCCTTTCAATCATCGGTCATTCAGGCTGCGGCAAGAGCACGCTCCTGAACATCATCGCGGGTTTCGAAGCGCCCACGAAAGGGGCCGTCATTCTCGACGGCCAAGAGATCGATCGTCCCGGCCTAGACCGCATGGTCGTGTTTCAGAGCTTCGCCCTGATGCCCTGGCTGACTGCTTTCGACAATGTGCGCATCGCTGTCCGTGCTTCCCACGCCGACTGGGACGCGGCGGAGATCGACGCGTACACATCCAAGTACATCAAGATGATGGGCCTTGAGGGCTCCGAGAAGAAGCGTCCCGCATTTCTGTCCGGCGGTATGCGCCAGAGAGTGGGACTCGCTCGTGCCTTCGCCGTCGACCCGAAAATGCTCCTGCTCGATGAACCCTTCGCGCAGATCGACGCGCTCACGCGCGGTGTCATTCAGGACGAACTGATTCGGATGTGGTCCGCGACGGAATGTGCGGTGTTCATGGTGACCCATGACGTCGATGAGGCCATTCTGCTGTCCGATCGAATCGCTCTGATGAGTAATGGGCCGAACGCGAACGTGGCGGAGACCATCGAAGTGACTCTGCCCCGACCGCGGACTCGGGCGAAGATGATCGAGACGCCGGAGTACATGGAATTACGCACGCATATCCTGCGCTTCTTGATCGCACGGCAGAAGGGCGGGCTAGACTGACTCGCTGAGGAGATAGTCTGCAGCGCTGATGCAGGAATCTAGACGTTGCCTACACTTCGTGTATGCGAATCAGCTTCTACGCAACCTTGCGAAAGATCGTCGGGCAGAAGCACGTCGAACTCCCTCTCCCCGAACGTGTCTCGCTCGAAGAGATCCTTTCGGCGGTTGTCGATGCCTATCCTGACCTTCGCGAGGAGGTTCTCGACGAAGCTGGCCAGCTCGATCGCTACATCCATCTCTTCGTGAACGGGCGCAGCTCTAAGTTCTTGCCCGGAGGCATGGCCACCGTCGTCGACGGTTCGCAGACGATCGAATTCTTCCCCGCCGTCGCGGGCGGCTAGTCGAGCGCTCGCAGCCAATTAAGAGCCTGCAACCCTTAACCCTTAGGGAATCTGCAGCGCCTTCAGCTTCTCTTCGGGCACAACGCCGTCCTTCCAGCCCCGCACCGAATAGTACTCCTTGAGCATGTCATCGAGCTCCGAGACATGCCCCTTCGAGCCGGAGAGCGTCGACGCCTCTTCCGTAAAGCGCTTCGGAAGTGTGTCGGAGCCTTCGCGGAAGCCGGCCAGATTATTGTAGTAGCGCTCCAGGTTATAGACGCGCTCGCCCGCCGCCATTACATCATCCGCACTAAAAGGCACGCCCATCGCCCCGCTCCACTGGGTCGCGTATTCCTCGGCACCCTGCGCAAACGCGCTGAACTTGCAGAGGTCGAGGCTATCCGAGAAAGCAGCAAGATCTTGAAAGACCTGAACCAGCTCTCCCTTGCCTTTCCACTCAAGCGGATCAGCTTCGATTCCGATCACGCCCAGCTCCGCGGCTGCAACGTAGGCACGAAGATGACACGCCCCGCGATTACTCGTCGCATAACCAAGACCCATGCCCTTCAACCCGCGCGGATCGTAAGCCGGCACAGATTGCCCCTTCACTGCCATCGCTAGTTCAGGCTTCCCAAAATGCTCCGCCGCGCGGACTGCACCGTCGGCAAGCGCGTCGCCTATGCCTTCGCGCATAGCGAGCTGCTTAGTCAGTTCGACCATGGCCGCGTCGTCGCCCCACTTAAGAGAGGTGCCGTTCGTCACGCCGAGTTCGCTGCATTCCATAAAGACGGAGTAGACGTTGCCGAGTTCGATGGGATCGAGACCAAAATCGTTGCACTGGTCGATCAGCTTGGCGACCGAGCGAATATCGTCTACGTCGCAATTC
The DNA here is from genome assembly GCA_041690055.1 of Myxococcota bacterium. Taxonomy (GTDB): domain Bacteria; phylum Myxococcota_A; class UBA9160; order UBA9160; family UBA4427; genus UBA4427. The sequence goes on from JBDNFB010000174.1 coordinate 2,445, forward strand.
GCGCCGAGCGCCCATGCCGGCTCGTACTCGACGCTCTCCATCTTGAGCCCCTTCCACGGGCCGTCCTTGATCGTCACCTCTTTCTTGCAGGCAACGGGGCAAGCATGGCAGGTCGGGTTGCCTGAAAGAATATTCTCCTCGACGTATTCGCCGGAAAGACTCTCCGCGCGCTCCCCGAAGGAGGTGAGCTGGCTATTACGGACGCCGAGCGCGCCGATGCTATTCGTGACGTTCATGAGCACATTCGTGCCGTAGACCGAGAGGCCACCCTTCTTCGGACTCGTGATGTTCTTCTCATCGCGAATCGTATCGAGAGCCACCTTGCGCGCATTCAGCCAGGCGTCCTTATCCGGCACGTCGCTCTTCTTGTTCTTTGCGCGGACGATGATCGCCTTCAGGTTCTTGCTGCCGCCGACCGCGCCCGTGCCACCGCGCCCAAACGCGCGATCGTCTTCGTTGACCCAAACGGCAAAGCGCGAAAGCTTTTCGCCTGCTTGGCCGATCGCGTTCACGGAGAGGTTCTTTTTGCCGTAGCGTTTTTGGTAGAAGGCGACCGTCTCATGGATCCCCATTCCCCACGTATCGCTCGCGTCGCGGATCTCAATCTCGCCGTCTTCGATGAAGGCGTAGACAGGACGATCCGCCTTCCCCTCGAACACGAGTCCGTCGAACCCGGCCCAGCGGACGCGCGCGCCGCTCCAACCGCCCTGATGGCTATCGGTGACCGTGCCCGTCAGAGGCGACTTCGTCACGGCGGCCCAACGACCACTCATACTGACTTCGCTGCCACTGAGGGGGCCGTTCATGAAGCACAGAATATTCTCGGGCGAGAGGGCATCAACATCGACCCCGTTCTCAAGCACGTAGCGAACACCGAGGCCGCGTCCGCCGATGTATTTCCGGACCCATTCCTTAGGCGCGGGTCGGTTCTCGACAGTGCCTTTCGATAGATCGATATGGGCGATGTTCTGTCCGAAAGTTCTGGCATCCATGATGAATCGACTCCTTAGCAAGGGCTGGAGAACCTGGGCACGCGCTTTTTCGCGGCGCTCGTTGCTATTGTACGCTGGAATGGCCCGTCTCGCGGGTGGTTTTTCAGTCCTCGAAGTTCGGCTTGCGCCCTTCTTTCCTCGCCCGGGTCGCTTCTTCGAAGTTCTTCGTCGTGAGCCGAACGTAGAGCTGGGTGTGCGTCTCCATTTCAATTGCGGCGCGCAAACTATTCGTTTCAAGTCCGGACCAGAGCATTCGCTTGGTCAACTGAACGCCCTGCGTGCTCCAGCCGTTGAGCTGCTCCGCTAGTTTAAGAGCCTCGGGGAGCAAAGCCTCATCGGGAACCGTTCGCGAGACGAGACCGATGTCCGCGGCCTCGCGCGCGGACACATCACGACCCGACAAACAGATCTCGAACGCACGGGACGAGCCGATCGCGCGCGGGAGAAGAAAACTCAGTCCCAACTCCACCGCAGTCAGACCGTTGTTGATCCCAGCGGCCCTAGAATAAGCCGACTCTGCGGCAAGCCGGATATCGGCGCCGAGTGTCAGACACATCCCGCCGCCAATCGCCGCACCATTGATCGCGCAGATGACCGGCTGCGGCATTCTGATTCTCCTGGAGCGCTCCTCGTGCGTTATGAGTGCTGCCTAGAATACGACGGCGGAGAGTACATGACGACCGGGTCGATACGAGGGCGTCTGCAAACCGGTGATGCTTGACTCAAGTCGTTTTCGTTAGGCCATTCTGTTCTAAGCGCAGCAGTAGATCTAAGCGGTCCTGTCCGAAAAGGGGCTCCCCGTTCCCTCCTCGCGCGTCTGCACTACCGGACATGGGTTCGGCCAACGAAACGGAAGGCCAAGCGAGTCCGCAATCCGCTTTGTGTCCCGCATCAGATACGGAGGCCAAAGCGGGTTCACTCTGTCGAAGAAATCCTCCGAGCGAATGGCGAGAGGGAGAACCGGCCGGATATCGAAGACGAGATCGCATTCGCCCTCAAGCTGCAACAGCCGAGGCGTTGCCAGGTACGAATAGGGACTGCGGAAAGACCAATGGACTTCGACTGAAAGCGTCATGCTTCTCCCGCTCTAAATGAACTCACACGTCAAAGGAACTCACGCAATCGATGAACTAATGAGACTCGAGGTCGAGCTTGTGGCGCCTTTGATCCTAGATGTCCGCGGACGAGCACAAGGAAGCCGCAAAGCAGCCCGGCGCCAATACCCGGCTGGGGGACATACTCGACTGCACCCGCGTCGCAATCCGTGCCGTTCGGTTCAGGACGGGAGAACCCACGCTTGCCCAGCGGATGATCATGAGCGAGAGACCCATCAACTCGTCCATGACGCGATCAACGCGCTTCCCAATCCATACCGGCTCATTCTCATGCTCCGTGACCTTGCGCCGGAAAAGTGGACATGTTGATTACGCCGCTTTAGCTTGACTCATCTCCTCGAACTTCGCTGGACTCACATAACCGATCGTTGAGTGTTGTCGGATTCGATTGTAGAACACCTCGATGTATTCGCTGATT
>JBDNFB010000175.1:0-5231 GCA_041690055.1 Myxococcota bacterium
AATCAGCGAATACATCGAGGTGTTCTACAATCGAATCCGACAACACTCAACGATCGGTTATGTGAGTCCAGCGAAGTTCGAGGAGATGAGTCAAGCTAAAGCGGCGTAATCAACATGTCCACTTTTCCGGCGCAAGGTCACAAAGCCACAAGTACAACAACACATGTTGCAACTGCGCTCTGGATCCCCATCCTAAGCCATCCGTTCTTCGGACCGACCATCGAGTTCACCCTCCCTGGCTCAAACTAATCCGTAACTCCACGTCCTTTGTCGTCTGTTCGCCTGCGAAGTTCTCGTAGGTTTCTTTGACGAGGACGAGGCTGTCACCGATGTGAATAACCTGACCACTGTTCTTTCCAACTGGATCCCCTTCACGAACGATGAACGATCGTCCTCCGGGATCGGTGATCAATGCTCGCGGATTTCCCGCGTCCCAAATCACGGCCGATAGCTCAAGCTGTCCCAGCTCGAAATCGCCCAGCGGCCCGGATAGTTCCTGCTCGCTCGAGTCTTCGTCGACGACGAAGCGAAACGATCGGAACGGATCGCGCTTACCGCGCGGATCGTAGAAATAGTCCTGAGCCGCGACGGCATACCCAGCGGCTGCTGTCTTCGGCGAAGTAGACTGACCGGCCTTTTGCTTGGCCTTTCTCTTGGCCTTCACCTTGTCCCGGTTCGCCAATGCGTCCCGTTCGTTTTCGAAGTCGGCCGCGGTCGGCTTGCCTGTCTGGATTTCTTCGCCACCGCATCCCGTCAAAATAACGGCAAGAGTCAGCACGAAGCCAAGCGCCTTTGTCCACCTGTTCTGCATCTGAGCTCCCTGCTCCTCGGATCGCGAACGCATCACGCTATGCCTCCTCGTTGAGGAATCGGTACGTCTTGGCTTTTCCCGTTACTTTGAGACGGGTTGCTTGCGTGTTTTCCGATGCCACGTTGAGCTTGAGACCACCCACATTCACGATTCGGGGCAAGTTCGCGACCATCTCGAAGAAGCGAGCCAAGTCGTGGTACGAACCTTCGATTTCGAGATCGAAAGGCACCTCGGCGTAGAACTGCCGGGGAATTTCCTGGTCCCGATCAATTGACTTGATCGTGACGCCCACCTTCTTACCCGCCGTGCTGATATCCCGGAGGAGATCCTCAAACTGCTTTCGGTTAGGAAGCTGCTTGAGGGCGAGCTGCAGATCACGTTCCAGGCCCGTTACCTCAGCCTCAAACTCAGGCACATTCGCTGCGACGGTGCGCGCGTTGTTCAGATTGCGCTGCAGTTCTTGTGAACGGAGGGCCAGCTCCTGGCGTTCCTCCCCGACCGGTGCATACGACATGAACCAGTAGGCCGCGCCAATCCCGACCAGCATAACGGAGACAACCGCCAGCCGAATAACCTTGGGGATTTTTGCGAGCTGCTCAAGCTTCTCGTCAATATCGACATTCAGTTCCAAAGCTCTTCTCTCCTCGTGCTCAAGAGGCCTCGGTCTTTTTGACCGAGGCTTCCATGTCTGCGCGAATCACAAAATTGACGAGTCGAACGCCCTGCACGACTTTTCCGCCGCTCGTCTTATCGAGGTCGACGTTTCTGAAGAAGGGGGATGCATTCAGGCCGCGGAGAAAGTCCGCCACCACTCCCGTGTCCAGACTTTGTCCTTCGAGCTTGATCGATTTGCCCGACGTTTCGATTGAGGTCAGCCAGAGTCGCTCGGGCACACTGGAAGACAACTGGTCGAACACCAGCACCGGTCCGTTGCGTGCATTCTCAAGGCTCTCGATGATTTCGAGCTTGTCCGTCAGCTGCTTTCGCTTCTTCTTGAATTTTTCAACCAGCTTTTGTTGCGGCTTGTAGCGCTCGATGTCTGCTTCGAGCTGAGCCACGTCAGCCTTGGCCGACTTGAGGTCGCTCTTGATGCTCTGGTCGACAAAGAAAATGGCCCCCAGCAAAACGATCAGGCCCAGAAAGAAGACCATGACGCTTTCTTTTAGGTCAGCGGCGCGCCGTGCTTCGCGATGCGGAAGTAGATTGATTTCCATCGTCATCGTTCAATCCTCCTCGTGGCCAGGCCAATTCCCACAGCAAGCTGCGGCCCCATCATCTCAAGGTACGAAGCCTCAAATCCCTTGCTTGGCAGCATGTGCGCCAGCGGGTTCATCAAGGCTGTTTCAAGTCCCGTTCGTTCGGCGAACGCGGACTGGAACCCGGAGATCTTCGAACCACCGCCAGAGAGCAGGACCTTTGAGATCTGCGCGTCTGTGGAGGTGGCGGCGAAGAAGTCTAGGGAGCGGGAGATTTCACCAATCACGGTGTCGGAGACACTGCGCATGGCCTGTTCGACCTCTTGCGGAATCACCTCCTGCACCTGGGCATCACTACCAGGGCTACCCATCTTGATCTTTTCCGCTTCCTCGTAGGAGACGGAGAGAGCCTTCTGGATTTCCTCGGTGTACTGCGCGCCGCCGGTCATGATGTCGCGCGTGAAGGCGGGGATCCCGTTCTTCAGCACGTTGATGTTCACGACCTGAGCACCAATATTGACGAGCGCCACGACCGCTTCGGGATCGGGGTCGTAGTTGATTTCGTAGGCGTTCTGAACCGCGAAGCCTGCTACGTCGATGGCGACTGGATTCAGCCCCGCTTCCGTGATGACCTGAACGTAGTCATCGATCAGGTCTTTCTTTGCGGCGACGAGAAGGACATCCATCTGTCCCTCTTCCTCGTTCGAGTCTAGAATCTGGAAGTCGAGGTTGACTTCGTTCACGTCGAACGGGATGTACTGTTCCGCTTCCCACTGGATCTGGTCTTCCAGTTCTTCGCGACTCATCTGCGGAAGATTGACGCGCTTCACGATGACGGAATGACCCGACACTGAAGCGGCGACGTCTTTGCCGCTCATGCGACCGCTATCGATCGCTTCGCGAATCGCATCGACGATCGCGCTGGAGTTAAGGAACGCCCCTTGAACGATCGCTTCCGACGCAAGCGGTGCCTGGCCCAGAGAACGAAGTTCAAAGCCCTTGTCCCTGCTCTTGTGGACGATCTCAACGGCCTTCACTGAGCTCGATCCAATATCGAGTCCAATGAGTGAGGCCTTGCTGAAACTCGGTAGTGAAAAGTTCATTCCGAGGGTTCCCTCCGCGATCCCTATTGCCGGTAACCCGAGAAGCTCGAATCAGCGTTCTGTACGCCGGTTTCCTGCTCATCAAGGGATCCGAAAACTCGATCCTTGTCAGTGACCTTCAGGCCAAGGGCAAGCAGAATCTTTCGCTTGGTATCGAGACGACACGGTCGTCCCGCCTCGACACGATCGATCGTCAGCGTGGAAAGGCCTGCCTTCCGCGCTAGTTCTGCCTTGCTCATCATGAGATTCTCTCTGAATCTCTGAACCTGATTTGTCGTCACTGAACGTCCTCCGTGACCCGTTCCACTCTGGTCGGGTCCGACTATTGGCCTATCGGACCGCTGAATCAGGGACTTGAGTGCCCTGGACGCCGCTTCATTGTGCGGCGAATCACATCTGATACGCGTGCAAGGGATTTGCAAAGCGCCGGCGGGGGCGTGGCGTTTTAGCAGCGCGCAAATTCATTCAGGCCGGATACGAAACGACCGAATGAGGAAAACAAGCGGCAAGGCGATAGGCAACTCCCCCTGCTTTAAGCCGCAAAGGAACGGAATGTTTGATCGCATCCTGATCGTTGACGACGACGCGGCTCTCCGGGAAAGCCTTGAGCTGATCCTCTCTTCAGAGGGCTACAGCGTGCTTACAGCGGAGTCTGGAGATGTCGCTCTCGAGACTGCGACGGCCCATTCAATCGACGCAATTCTTTGTGATTTACGGATGCCCGGGCTCGACGGATTCGACCTGATTCCGCAGCTATCGCGGCTATTGCCCGGTGTCCCGATCATTTTGATGTCGGCCCACGGAACCGAGGATCTCGCGATAGAAGCGATCCAGCGCGGTGCCTACGACTATCTAGCGAAGCCCTTCCAGCCTTCTGAAATTCGGCTCACCCTTGTGAAAGCCTCGGAGCGCGAGCGCCTGCGCCGGAAGACGGAACTGCTGCAGCGTGATATGTCGCGCACCCTGGGCGAGCGGGCCATTGTCGCCGCCTCGGACGCCATGATCGAGCTCCTCGAATTGCTCGAACGGACGGCGGCCTACAAGTCGACGGTGCTCGTGACCGGAGAGAGCGGCACAGGAAAAGAGGTCATCGCGCGGGCGATTCACGCCCAATCACCGCGGCGAGAAATGCCCTTTGTGGCCGTGAATTGCGGTGCGATTCCGGAAAATTTGTTGGAAAGCGAGCTTTTCGGGCATGCCAAGGGCGCGTTTACCGGCGCGAGCCGAGCCCGGCGCGGTCTTTTCGCTGAGGCGGATCAAGGCACGCTTTTTCTAGATGAGATCGCTGAACTGCCGCCTTCGCTTCAGGTCAAGCTGCTTCGCGCGATTCAAGAAGAAGAGATTCGGCCCGTCGGCGAGTCCAAATCCATCTGCGTGGATGTGCGCGTCATTGCCGCCACCGCGCGGAATCTCGAGAATGAGATCGCGTCAGGCGGTTTTCGGGAAGACCTTTTCTACCGTTTGAATGTGGTTCGACTTGAAGTGCCTCCGCTGCGCGAGCGGCGCGCAGATATTCCTTTGCTCGTGGATCATTTCCTGATGGGCTTCCGCGATGAACTTGGGAAATTGGCGCGTCGCGTTTCCGACGAGGCTCTCGACCTGCTGGTTCACTACGCTTGGCCGGGGAACGTGCGCGAGCTTGAGAACATGATGGAACGCGCAATGATCCTGAGTGATGGAGATGCGGTCGAAGCCAGTGCATTGCCCGCAATCATTCATGAGCGGGCTCGCACGGTCATTGCAGGCGATGAGGGGGAACCAGAGGATCTCTGTCTCAAGCGGGCTCGACAGGCGTTTGAGGCGGGTCAGATTAGAAAGGCGCTGGCACGTACCGACGGTAACCGGACGCACGCCGCCAAGCTTCTTGAAATCAGCCACCGCGCCCTGCTCTACAAGATCAAGGACTACGAAATTCGGGATTAGTCGGCGTCTCGAACGGCTGGCACATCCTGCGCCTCAGCGTTCGCGGGGAGAACGAGCAAGAACCGCGCACCGCCCCATTTCGACGCTTCCGGCGCCAGTTCGACCCGACCGCCCATCTCTGCCGCAAGTCGGCGAGCGTTGGCGAGGCCGAGTCCTGTCCCTTTGCCCGGGTCTTTTGTCGTGAAGAACGGGTCGAAA
>JBDNFB010000176.1:0-13923 GCA_041690055.1 Myxococcota bacterium
AACGGCAATGGCTTTGCCTAGTCCTGTGCCGCCGCCCGTGACAATCACGGTTTGGCCATCGTAAGTACCGAGTGGCAGCGCGTGGGCGCCAATCTCGGGGGGTGCGGGCAAGCCCATTCTGAATCTCCTCCGTGGCCCAGTCCGGGCCGCATCGTTGGGCTCAAAATGATAGCCTCCTGAAGCGAAACGCGAGACCAGATGCATTGCCGCGCCGCGCAGCGGCGAAGGGTCGAGAGGGAGTCCGGAATGGCAGTTGGAGTGGCAGACGAATTCATCACGCTGAAGATTGAGGACGGAATTGCCGTTCTCAGCAACGCTCGGCCGGAAAAGCACAATGCGGCCAACGATGTAATGGACCGCCAGCTTTTCGACGCGCTCGAGCGGCTCCACACCGAGCCCGACCTTCGCGTTGTGCTCTGGAGGGGGGAGGGCAAGTCCTTCTCTTCTGGCCGCGACACCTCCGAAATTGGCGTGCGTAGCGAGGACATCACCAATTTCGAGTTCATCGAGCGCGGACATCGGCGCACTCAGCTCTTTTTTACTTTGCCCGTCCCGATGGTGGTGGCGATGCATGGCTGGGTGATCGGCGGCTCTTTCGAACGGGCGCTGCTCGGGGATATGCGAATCGCCGGGGAGAGCGCGAAGATGATGCTGCCGGAGATCCGCCATGGTGTGATTCCGGACTCGGGAGGAACGGCGCGGCTTTTCCAGATGGCTGGGCACGGCTTGATTGCCGATCTCGCGCTCACTGGGCGTGCGATGGATGCGGACGAGGCTCTTCGCCACGGCGTTGTGTCTCGGGTCGTGCCGGACGCGGAGCTCGATGACGCGGCGATGACGATTTGTCGAGAAATAGCCGCGAATCCTCCGTTTCCCGTGAAAATGTTTCGCCGGACGCTTGGGCGCATCGCGCATCCACTGGCGCAGAGGACGATGCAAGAAGAGTCCATGGGCATGACGGCGATCTACGAAACAGCCGACTACGAAGAAATGAAAGCGGCGCGGGCAGAGGATCGTCCGCCGCGATACCGCGGGCGTTAGGGGGCAGCATCATGACGGAAGCGAATGCCGAAGGAATGCGAGAGACGGGCACGTCCGAGATTCTCTGCGAAGTGCGAGAGCGGGTTGCGATTCTGACATTGAATCGACCCGAGGCGAAGAACGCCCTCACTATGGACATGAAAGAAGCGCTCTATGTGCTCGTGCGCGACCTCGAGGAGGATCCGTCCGTCGGATGCTTTTTGATCACAGGCGCGGGGACCGCCTTCTCGGCTGGCGGTGATACGAAACGTATGCAGCGCGAAGGGAAACCTCCGGTCATGGAGGATCGGCAGCGTCAGCTTCGCTGGGAGCATGAACTGCCCCGCATGCTCCACAAGTCTTCGAAGCCTTCCATTGCGGCGCTTCCTGGCGCAGCGGCGGGAGCAGCCTGTTCGATCGCGTTGTCCTGCGATCTGCGTGTCGCTTCCGAGCGCGCATTCATCATCACGTCCTTCGCCAAGCTCGGCTTGTCGGGCGATTACGGTGGCACCTGGTTTCTGACTAAGCTTGTCGGCCCCGCCAAAGCACGCGAGATCTATTTTACGGCGGACCGGGTTGATGCGGCCACATGTCTGGAGCTGGGAATTTTCAATCGAGTTGTGCCCGAGGATCAGCTTCAGGCCGAGGCGTTCGAACTCGCGGCGAAGATCGCGGCGGGGCCACCGATCGCGCTGCGCTGGATGAAGGCGAACCTGAATCGTGCGCTCGAGGAGGACCTCGATACGTGTCTCCGTTACGAGGCGGACAGAATGGTACGCGGCGCGCTCACGGACGATTACACCGAGGCCGTCGCGGCATTTTCCGAGAAGCGCAAGCCCGATTTCCGCGGGCACTGAGTCCAGGCATTCCGTTGAGCGACTAGGGCCGGATCGCGTATTTCGGCACGCCGGCGCGCGCGTGCGCCTCAACCTGGGTTTGTACCTCGTGGATCCACTCGCAGATCGTGGGCCGCGTATCGCGCGGATCGATCAGGTCATGCACGCCGAGTTCTTCTGCACGCGGCATGACGGTTTGTCCCTTTGCCATCTCATCTTCGAGTTCGGCACGGCGGGCCGCGGGATCCTCGGCGGCTTCGATTTCTTTGCGGAAGGCGAGATCGACACCGCTTTCGACCGGAAGTGCGCCGCTCATGGCGGAAGGCCAGGCGACGACGGTTGCGCCGGGGCCGAGATGAATGCCCTGAGCGACGCCGTACGAACGGCGCACGACGCAGGTAAACCAGGGCACGCCGCTCTGGAGCGCGGAGAACATGACGTTCATACCTGCTCGGATCGTGCCGGCCTTCTCGGCTTCGCTGCCGATGGCGAATCCGGGTTCGTCGACGAAGGAGACAATCGGGATGTGGAAGAGGTCGCAGAGTTCGATGAAGCGTCGGAGTTTGGCGGCGCCGTCCGCGGTCATGGAACCACCGTCGTAGTGGCAATCGTTGCCGATCACACCGACGCAATAGCCGTCCATGCGGGCAAGCCCCGTGATTTGGCTGCGGCCCCAGAGCTTGCCTATTTCGAAGAAGCTGCGTTCGTCGACGACGAGCTCGATTAGCTTCCTCATCTTGAATGCGCGTCGGCGTTCGCGGGGGATCAGCTCGAGGAGCTTCTCATCGCGTCGAGAAGCGCGGTCGCCGACATCGAAATAGGGCGGCGCTTCGCCGGCGTGGCTTGGGAGATAAGAAAGAAATTGCTGGGCCATGCGCAGGGCATCGTCTTCATCGGCGGCCACGTTGTCGACCATGCCGTTGCGTCCATGAATCTCGGCGGAACCGAGCTCTTCTTTCGTGAGATTTTCCTTCATGGCATGGGCGACGACGGCGGGGCCGCCGGTCAACACCTGCGAATCGTTCTTCGTCATGATCGAGAGATGTGAGGCGACGAGTCGGCCGGCGGGGAAGCCGGCGACGGGACCAAGCGCGAGGCAGACGACCGGGACGGCCTGCATACTCTGCATGGAAAGTACGTTCAGCATAGGAGGGGACGTCCAGTCGTAGCCGGATCGCCCGCGCGCGCCGCCGCCCGTTCCCGCGATGGATGCGCCGCCCGCTTCGAGCATGCGCACGAGCGGAATCTTGCGCCTTACCGCCAGCTCTTCTGCATACAGCCCTTTTTTCAGACCAGCCTGTGAATAAGCGCCGCCGCGAATCGTGAAGTCGTCGCCGCAAATCACGACGGGTCGGTCCGTAATACGGGCCGTCCCCATCACGATGCCCGTGGGCGCATAGTCGGAGCCGTCTTCCTTCTCGCTGAAGCCAGCAAGCTGACCGCGCTCGCTGAAGCTATCGCGGTCGACGAGTCGTTCGATTCTCTCGCGCACATTCATGCGGCCGCGCGCGTGGTGTTTGGCGACTGCTTCGTCTCCGCCCATTTTGAGGGCGACTTGGCGGCGGCGTTCAATTTCGTCGATTTCAGGCTTCCAGGTCATGTTTCGAACCCTATCACAGGAGACGGCGGTGGTACCCTACCGGGAAATGCCGGTGGGCGGCCTACTCGCGGAAGGGCGGAACTCGTGGAACTCGCAGACAAAAACATCGTGGTGACAGGTGGCGGAAACGGGATCGGGCGCGCGCTTTGCGAGCGCTTCGCGAAAGAGGGCGCGCGGCATATCGCGGTGGTGGATCTCGACGAGAAAAGCGCTTCCTCTGTCGCGGAGGCGATCGGCGGGATGGCCCGTGGGTTGGATGTATCGGATCGCGGGCAGATCGAGGCGTTGGTCAAGGACGTCGAAGCCGAGGCGGGTCCTATCGATCTTTTTGTTTCGAATGCGGGCATTGCGATTGAGGGAGGACCCGAGGTCGAGGTCGATGCCTGGAACAAAATTTGGGACATCAATGTGATGGGGCATGTGCATGCGGCGCATGCGGTACTGCCTTCGATGCTTGAACGCGGGGAGGGCTATTTGCTCAATACGTGCTCCGCGGCGGGACTGCTTTCCCAGATCGGATCCGCGCCCTACGCGGTGACGAAGCACGCGGCGGTGGCCTTCGCTGAATGGGTGTCGATCACCTACGGCAGTCGCGGCATCAAAGTGTCGGCGCTTTGTCCACAGGCCGTCCGCACGAACATGACGGCAGGTATGAAGGATGGCGGCGTCGCCGGAGTCGACGGCATGATCGAACCCGAGGAGCTTGCTCAGGTGACGGTTGAGGGACTTCGCGAGGAGTGCTTTCTGATTCTGCCGCACGAGTCGGTTCGGATTTATTACCAGCGCAAGGGGCAGGACATCGACCGCTGGCTCGGCGGGATGAGGCGGCTCGCAGATCAATACGGAGATGCAGCGCTGAAGGTCTGAGACTCTCGTTTGAGATCGTCCCGGCAGATCTCCAGCGATCTCCTGAGACCTCCACAGACCTCCAGTAACCTTCAAGAAGGCCCTTTGGCGGGGCTGGACTTATTACAAGACGCCGCGTATCGTTTCTCCTGAGCCGGAGGATTGTGCAGGGAAGGCTGAATGCGTCCCGGGGTCAACTTTCGTGCGCTGAGCTGTTACGCCCTTGTGTCGCATACGATGTGCGAGGAGTCTGACTATGGATTTTTCCCTGTCCGAAGCTGAACTGGCCTTTGAAAAAGAAGTGGTGGCCTTCCTGGAGGCGAACCGATCATCGGATGTGATGGATGATAATCCGGAACACCTTTCGCAAACGGTCGAAACGCCTGCGAAGCGCGCCTTCATGGGTAAGCTCGCCGAACAGGGTTGGCTCGGCATGTCCTGGCCCAAGGAATACGGCGGCCAAGAGCGCTCTGGCATCTACGATTTCCTCCTCACCGAGGCGCTTTCCCGCTTCGGCGCTCCACAGCCCGGCAAGGGCGTGGGCATTGTCGGCAAGACGATCATTCGCCACGGCAACGATGAACTGAAATCCTATTTCCTGCCGCGGATTATCAAGGGCGAAGTCGAATTCGCGATCGGCTATTCAGAACCCCAGGCCGGTTCCGATGCAGCCTCGATGCAGCTGAAAGCGACGCGCGACGAGGAACGCGGCGGATGGGTGCTTGCTGGACACAAAATTTGGACGACGTCTGCGCATTTCGCGGATTGGTACTGGGTCGGCGCGCGTACAGGCGAACACAAGCATAAGGGGATCACGCTCTTCCTTGTGCCGATGGATCATGAAGGCTTCGATATTCATGCCACCTATACAATCGGCGATGAGCGATCAAACGAGGTGTTCTTCAACGACGTTTTCGTGCCTGACTCGCATGTGGTGGGGAATGTCGGAGAGGGCTGGACCTATATCTGTGAGGCGCTCGACCTTGAACGCTTCGCCATGCTCCCGGTGGGTCCGGTCGAGATGAAGATGCATGGGCTCATCGAATACGTCCGCAACGAGACCTTGAACGGCGAGCCGCTCGCGAAGGACCCAGTCGTTCGTCAGACGATCGGCAAGCTCTGCGCCGATCTCGAAGTCGCTCGCAAACTCCAGCGGAAGGTGATCAGCGAAGCGCTCAAGGATCGGGTCCCCACGACGGAAGCCGCGATGTACAAGATGTGGCAATCCCAGCTGGGGCAGCGCATTGCCGACGCTGCGATCGACATTATTGGCCCGGACGCGCAGTTGAAACCCGGGCAGGACGAGGCTCCGGTTTCGGGACGCTACGAGCGATCCTATCGCTATACAGTGGTCGACACGATTGGCGGCGGCACGTCCGAAGTGCAGAAGAACATCATCGCCCGACGTGCGCTCGGGCTCCCCAAGAACTTCTAGACCAGGAGCGCCCGTGCCCCCCGGATCATCGAATCACTCTCGTGCTGGCACAGCCGGCTCGAAACCTATGCTTGCCGGTATCACCGTCTTAAACCTAGGCGCAGTGGGCCCGGCTGCTCGCGCGGCACGCATGCTTGCCGATTACGGCGCGCGTATCGTGATGATCGCCCCCGTGTCCAAGAAGGGCGCGCTCCAAACCAAGCCCGTTTATCACACCTATGGGGCGGGGCGCGGTTTTGAAAAGATGCGCATCGACCTTAAGGCCGAGTCGGGCAAAGAGGCGCTTCTCAAGCTGGCCGAGTCGGCAGATGTGGTCATCGAGTCCTACCGACCGGGCGTCGTCGATCGTCTCGGCATCGGTTGGGAAACGATGAAGGCGCGCAATCCGGGACTCGTGTACTGCTCGACCTCGGGGTACGGGCAAGATGGTCCGGCCTCGACCTGGGCGGGGCATGACATCAACTATCTCGCGATGTCCGGGTTCCTCGCCTGCACAGAACCGCGATCCGACGGCGGCCCGCCGATTCCGGGCGCCACGGTTGCGGATAGTGCAGGAGGTGGCATGCATGCCGTGCTCTCGATCATGGCGGCGCTTGTCCGCAAGGGCGCCACGGGGGAGGGCAGCTTTCTGGATGTGTCCGCCGCGGAAGGCGTGCTTGCCTTGATGTCCTTGTCCGTTGATCAGTATCTCGCGGAAGAAGAGGTGGCTGGGCCACGGCAGGTGTTACTCACCGGTCGTTATGCCTTCTACGATCTTTACGAGACGAGCGACAATAAATGGGTTTCGGTCGGCGCGATCGAACCGCATTTCTACCGCAATCTCTGCGAGCGGCTGGGACTTTCGGAGTTTTCGGGCGATCAGTACAACGATGCGATGCAAGATGAGATTCGCACAGCGTTCAAGGCCGCCTTCAAAACGCGCACGCGGGATGAGTGGACCGAGGAACTGGCTGCGAATGATACCTGCGTGGCTCCTGTCCTCACGATCCCCGAAGTGACGCAAGAGCCGCATTGGCGCGCACGTGGGCTATTCATGGAGGCCGAACTGGAAGAGCGCGGCGTTTTCGAGCAAATGGGCCCGATCTTGGCCGGCGGCGTTCGCGGTCAGTCCAAGCATGCGGTGCGCATCGGCGATGAGACGGACACGGCCAAGCTGCTGGAAGCGGCGGGGCTAGATGCTGAGGCGATTCAGGCGCTGCTCGACGAGGGGTCCGTCGAATAACACGCGCGAGAGAACACAGCGACCCAAGAGCCAGGGGCGTTTGGAGTTGGCCTGCATGATTTTGTGTGCGGGCTTTGGATCGACAAAGGGGATCTCGAAGGGATCTCGTGAAGGAGGAAGAACAATGACTGCGAAATCTGCTGACGATCTGCCGGCCGAGGTGGCGTCCTGGATCGGACAGGATCGATACGTGGAGAAAACTGAGTTCCCCATCGAGATGGGATACGTGCTGACGACCTTGTCGGCCACACAGAACGGCAATCCTCTCTACTGGGATGAGAAGGTCGCGGACGAGCTGACGGACGGCCCGATCACGTTGCCGACGATGGCCTCGGTCTGGTTCCGCCCGCATGACTGGTCCCCGGGCCGGACGGAGCCTGCGGTTCCGCTTCAGCTCCACTTTGATCTGAAGGACCGTTTGGGACTTCCGGAAGCTGTGATGAGCGATAACACGATGGTGTTCGGTGAGCCGATTCGTCCCGGCGATGAATTGACGACGACGCAGGTGCTCTACTCGGTTTCGCCGCTCAAGACGACGAAGCTAGGCACCGGGCGCTTCTGGGATTTCGGTGTGCGCTTCGAAAACCAGAAGGGCGAGCTGTGTGCGGAAGAGCGCTACACGGGCTTCGGCTATAACCGGTAACCGGTAATCACTGCGACGCGCCTAGACGATGAGAAGATCGCCGGCGGACGCAAAGAAAGGAATTCGACATGAGCGCCAATCTCCTGTTGAGCGATGTGAGCGAGGGCATGGATCTGCCCATTCTGCGAAAAGATGTGAAGCCTGTGACGGTCGTGCTGGGGGCGATGGCGAGTCGCGACTGGCGACCACAGCATCACGACTACAAGTTCGCGACCGGCAATAACGGTCTTGACGATATCATCATGAATACCCCGAACCTGGCCGCTTGGTTCGAGCGCTACGTGACGGACTGGACCGGACCGAAGGGCCGCCTCGGCCGCATCAAGTTCCGCATGAAGGATTCGGTCTATCCCGGTGACACCATGGAGTTTGCAGGCAAGGTTACGGGCGTAGAGGAAGCCGAAAATGACGTGGCGTGGGTCAGCATTGCGATCGAGTTGTCTGCCGGAGACAAGAGCTGCGTGGGCTGTGAAGCGCGCGTGGCCGTGCCGGCGACCGCGGAAGCCAATCCGTGGAAGCTCAAGGGCGAAGCCTGGAAGCCCTAAACGTGGGCGCCTAGACCTTCGCCTCTAAGAGGGGGTAAGAGGCGCTGAGGAGACAGAATTATGGATCTCGACTTCACCGAAGAACAGCTGATGCTGCGCGAGATGGTTCGCGCAGTCTGCAATGAACATTCGCCTGTCGAGGTGGTGCGCCAGTTCGAGGATGATCCGAAGGGCTATCCGGATGGGCTGTGGAAGCAGCTGACCGAGCTCGGGCTTGTGGGGATTCTGATTCCGGAGAAATTCGGAGGCCAGGGGCTATCACTTCTTGAGGCCGCGGTCGTCTACGAAGAGCTCGGCCGCGCATTGGCCCCGACTCCGCATTTCGTTTCGGCTGTGCTGAGCGCAGGCGCTCTCATGGAGGCCGGCACCGCCGCGCAGCAGACCGAGTGGCTCCCGCGGATTGCGAGTGGCGAAGCGATTCTGACGCCGGCCTGGCTCGAACCCCGTAATGGATTCGGTGCTAAGGGCGTGCAGATGCGGGCGGTGAAAGAGGGCGACGGCTTCGTGCTGAATGGCGCGAAGATGCATGTCGCCTTCGCCGGAGCGGCGACGCAGCTCCTCGTGCTCGCGCGAACCGGAGAGGCCGAAACGGACATCGATCTCTTCCTTGTAGATCCCGAAGCCAAGGGTGTCTGTCGCGATCAAAGACTGAATATGGGCTCAGAATCCTCGTTTCGAATCGACTTCAAGGACGTTCGCGTCGAAGAGTCCAATCGCTTGAGCGGGGCACGCTCGGCGTGGAAGGCGTGGAATACGGTCATGCTCGATGGGATCGTGCTCGCCGCAGCGCAGGCGTCGGGCGGCGCGCAAAAAGCGCTTGAGCTGACTGTGGAATACGCGAAGACGCGCGAGCAGTTCGGGAAGCCGATCGGCGCATTTCAGTCGATCTCGCACTATCTCGCCGACGCGGCGACGTCGATTGAAGGCGGAACGACGCTCGTATACGAGGCGGCGTGGGCGCGAGCGAATGGCAACGATACGTCGAAGCTGGCGCCGATGGCGAAGCTGTTTATGTGTCATGCTTTTCGCGATATCACCGCGATGTGCCAGCAGGTCTGGGGCGGTGTCGGCTTCACGATCGAATACGATATCCAGCTCTATTTTCGCCGCGCGAAGCAGCTGCAGCTGTCGTGGTGGGATGATCGTTATTTGGCCGAGCTCGTGGCGATCGAGGTGCTCGACTAGCGCCTTAAGCGGTGTAGGCAGGGTACGCAGGGTGGGACGGCGAGCCAGGCGGGTTAAGCCCCGACAGGGTGGCTGGTCGCGTTAGGCGAGGATGCCGCTCTTGCGTAGGGAGGCGATTTCGTCGGGTCCGATGCCAATCTCTCCGGCGATCTCATCCGTATGCTCGCCGTAGCTCGGGGCACCGCGCCTGATGCTCGACGGGGTCTTCTCGAAGTCTCCGATCGGGCGGGGCTGTCGCAGACGACCTGCCGCGGGATGATCCATCTCAAAGAGCAGGTCATTTGCAATGACTTGGGGATCATCGTGAATCGTGGCTGGATCGCCGACGGTCGCGTGGGGAACATCCGCGTCTTCGAGCAGGCGATCCAGATCCGCCGTGGGCCATTGCCTGAGCGTTGGGTCGAGAAGCTTTTGTAGTTCGTGCGCATGCCGTGCACGGGGGCCCGCCTTCGCGAAGCGCTCGTCTTCAAGTAGGTCGAGACGATCGATGACCCGACAGAGCGATTCAAATTCGCGGTCCTGGATATAGCTAATCGCGATCGAGCCATTCGCCGTGGAACGGATCATCGGCAGCGCGCCTTTTTGCAAGGGCGCAGAAACTCCGTCTCCCAGGAGCGTGAAGTTTTGCATGCCGTCGGGCCACAAAAACGCGAGGCTCGCGTGGAGCATGGAGACGCGCACATGTTGCCCGCCGGCGCCGCGTGCCCGAGCGAGCAGGGCGGCCGTCATGAGCTGTGCAGTTTGAATCGCTGTGCCTTTGTCGCAGACAACAGAGCGGACAAAAGTGGGTTCGCCGGTCACCAAATCCGCTTGATGCATGGCGACGCCTGAATAGGCTTGCATGACGGAATCGTAGACCGCTCGATGCTTCAAGGGGCCTTCTTCGCCGAAGCCGCTCACCGAAACGTAGATCAGGTCGGGATGGAGCCCGCAGTATCTCTTGGCACCGATACCCATGCGGTCGACAGCGCCGGGACGAAAATTTTGGATGACGAGGTCGGCTGAAGCGACGAGCCGATCGAGCAACTCGACGCCTTTCTTCTCGCGCAGATCGAGGACGATGGATCGCTTGTTGCGGTTCAGGCTCGTGAAGAGCGCGGAGAGGCCGCCTCGACTTGGCCCGATTCGGCGAAGCCCATCGCCGCCGCCCGGCGCCTCGACCTTGATGACCGCGGCACCTTGATCTGCCAAAATGGAGGTGGCGAGAGGGCCAGATGCCATCGTCGTCAGGTCGATGATTCGGATGCCATCGAGGGGGCCTTGCATGAGAGTCTCCGTCGGAATCTGAGCACGATAGCTGAACTCGTAGGCCACAAGCACGAGTGCGAGCAGAAGGAGAAGGCGATGTCCGCGGAAGATTGGGGCCAGCGAATCGCGCAGCTCGAAGCGAGGCTGCATCAGGCCGAAGGGCATGCTGCGATCCTGGATTTGAAGAGCCGCTATGGGTCGCTGATGGACGAGCGCTACACGCGAAAGGGTCCAAAGCCTCAGGCCGATCTGGATGGGCTGGCTGAGCAGCTCTGTGATCTATTTACTGGGGATGCGATCTGGGAAGCGGGCGGCGAACTGGGGACCGCGGAGGGCCGGACGGCGCTGTATGAGCGCTTTCGAAAGCCGGCGCTCGCCTACTCCTGGCATTTTTTCGTGAAGCCCGAGATCAAGGTCGAGGTTGACCGCGCATCCGGGCGCTGGGATGTGCTTGCCATGATGACGACGACTGCGGGGCGCGCGATGTGGATGGTCGGTGTCGAGCATGACGAATATGCGTACGTCGGTGGGCGCTGGCTGCATACGCGCATGAAGCTCGACTCGCAGCTGATGGCGCCTTATGACCGAGGCTGGGGCCCCCGTGCGCAGGCTGCCGGAGGTTGAAGGAGGTTGAAGGAGATGGACGGAGGTTGAGTGCTTTAAGGGGCCGAAGCCGTCCTCGGCGTGATCAGCCATTGACGGGCTTGATCATCGTCTCTCCAAGCTCGCGCAATTTGTCCTTCTTGTCTTGCAGCGTCGGATTCGGCGGCAGCTGATATTCGAGCGGCCAACTGACCGTGCCCGTCATGCCGAGTCCGATGAGCTCGCCCATCTTTTCCGGCGCGAGTTCCTCAGTCAGAGGGACCAGGCAATCAAAGGGTTCATTCTCACGGCCGAAGCGTTCGCGTTGGGCGCGCAGTTCCTGGAGCAGCGCGACCGTTTCATCAAACGATGTGCCCGCGCCCGTCCATCCATCACCGAATTGTGCGGCGCGCCGCAGAGCGGCCTTGTTCATGCCACCGACCCACATAGGCACTTTCTCGGTCGGCACCGGGTTCATTCGCAGGGCACCGAAGGAGTAGAACTCGCCATCGGATTCCACGACTTCCCCGGCAAGCAGCTTCTGAATGATCGGAATCTGCTCGTCCATGCGTTTGCCACGCATCTCGAAAACCTGGCCCAGGTACTCAAACTCTTCGCGCAGCCAGCCGGCACCGAAACCGAGAACCGTGCGGTTCTTCGAATAGATGGCCGCCGTACTGAGGTCCTTGGCGATCTCGATCGGATGCCGCAGCGGCAGGATATAGACGTTGGTCAGGAAGCGAAGGCGCGTCGTAATCATCGAGAGCGCAGCGATTGTGGCGAAAGATTCGGGAAAGGGCGTCGAGCCGTCGAATGGGGCTTTGCCGCTCTCTTCGTAGGGGTATCGGGAATCGTACTTTTCCGGGGAGAATATATGATCGGCGAGCATGACGCCTTCGAACCCAGCTTCTTCGGCGACCGGTGCGAGCTCGAGGAGGTCGTCGGGATGGGTGAAGCCGAGTGCTTGCCAAAACTGCATGATGAAATCCTCTCGAAGCCAGGGGCGAGTGTGGCCGAGAGCATCGCAAAGCGAGGTATGGCTGGCCATAGGCGTTCGAACTCGGCAGCTCAGCGGCATCTCGGCCGCGTTCCTGCGGCGTCGGGTCGAGGCCTCCTGAGCAGTGTCAAATGACCTATTCTCGGGGGCCGACTTTTATCCCCCGGAACCCCCCGAATGGGCCTATGCCCGTTGAGACGAAGGACCTGAAATGCCGGATCATATTGCCGTTGTGGGCGCCTCCCTGGCGGGCTTGCGATTTGTCGAAGCGCTGCGACGGAAGGATTATGCCGGCCGCATTACGGTGATCGGTGCAGAAAATCGACTCCCCTACGATCGCCCTCCGCTTTCGAAGCAGTTTCTCGTCGACGCCTGGGAAGAGGACCGACTCTCTCTCGCCCGCGACGGCGTCGAAGGCCTCTCGGCGGACTGGAAGCTGGGTTGCTCTGCGACTGCACTCGATTCCGAGGGGAAGCGGCTCACGCTCTCGAATGGAGACATTGTTGAGGCCGATGCGATCGTGATTGCGACCGGGACCCGGGCGCGGCGATTACCTTTCGGGCGAGATCTCGCTGGGGTAATCGAACTCCGCACGATCGAGGATGCACTAAAGCTTCGGACGGCGCTTGAAGGCGCCTGCCGGGTCGTTGTGGTCGGGGCAGGATTCATCGGGATGGAAGTCGCGGCGAGCTGCCGGCAGAAGGGGCTTGAAGTTTCGGTAGTCGAGCCACTTTCGGCGCCGCTGATTCGCGGCCTCGGACCCGTTCTCGGCGAACGCGTTGCGCAGCGGCATCGTGAGGCAGGCGTGGTCTTTCATCTCGGTATCGGTGTCGACGGCTTTGAAGGCGAGGGGCAGGTCACAGGCGTGACGCTTTCGAACGGCGAGACTTTGCCGGCGGACGTTGTGATTGTGGGAGTGGGGGCTGCCCCTGCAACGGAATGGCTCGAAGGAGCGGGGCTCGAGGTCGAGAATGGCGTGTTATGCGATGCGACCGGATTTACAGGATGCGACGGCGTCTTCGCGTTGGGCGATTGCGCGCGCTGGCTGAACCCGCGCTATCCGGAGCGGCCGCGATTTGAGCATTGGACGAGCGCGGTGGAGCAAGCGGATGTCGTCGCAGAGCGGATCGTGAACGGCGAAGCGGAAGCCTTCGCGCCGATTCCTTACGTGTGGACTGATCAATTCGATTTGCGCGTCGCGATGGCCGGCGAAATTCGCGAGGGAGACGAGATGCATATTTGTCTTGGCTCGCTCGAGGAGGACCGCTTCCTGGCGCTCTTCGGTCGCGAGGGAAAGCTCAGTGCTGCGGTCGGTTTTAGGCGACCAAGGCAGCTGAATGCCTGCCGACGAAAGATGCTCGAGGGCATCTCTTTAGCGGAGGCCATCGCCGAGCACGCCGAGTAGAGGTCGCTCAATCTGTGGCTGCCGTGAGTCCAAAAAGGGGCGTGACGAGCTTGAACGAGACCAGTTCCTGGGCTGCGCCCACCGCGAAGATTCGTCAAGAACCGACCCACGCTCTGGTAGCTGAGCCAGAACCCGCGGTCGTCGACTAGGTCCTGGCAGATCGAAATCGTGTTGCAGACGTGTGGGGCAGCCACTTCTGCATTGGAGGGTTTCCCCGTCATCGCTGGTGCTGAGGTCGCCTGAGTCCTCCGGGACTGACGGCTGTCTTGCCGGTTACTGAGCCGTTCTGACCTGCCTAGCCCCGCAAAAAGTTGCGGACTACGCACAAAATGTCTGTGTCTATTTGCGGAGTCGATCTG
>JBDNFB010000177.1:0-28190 GCA_041690055.1 Myxococcota bacterium
CACTATGCCACGCGTCCGCCCCCTCGCCTTTCGGACTGGTTTGGTCGAGTACGATGATCTCCGGATTCGTGCCATATTTAGGAGCGAAAGGCGGAACGCTGATCTTGCCGAATTGCTTGGCGAAGGCGATCTGCTGCTCAGGCGTGATGTCCTGATTCCGGAAGAAGATCACGTGATGCTCGACGAGTGCGGTCTCCAGGATACTCAGGGTCGATTCATCGAGGGGCTCGCGAAGATCAACCCCTTCGATCTCCGCACCGATCGTTGCCGTCAAGCGTCTAATGGAAAGCTTGCTCATTGCTGTTCTTCCTCTCTGCGGTTTTGCGTCCTACGAAGGGATTTCGAGACCGTAGAGCTTGGCGGCATTGCCCGAGAACAGCGGTCCCTTGATATCGTCCGTGATGTCCTCGCGCTCGTCGAGAATTCGGACGGAGTTCGGGAACGCGCAGTCCCAATGGCAGTAGTCCGAGGAGTAACAAACGATATCGCTACTCACGGCTTCGAAGACATAGGGCACCATCTTCTCGTCCGGCTCGGTCGTGAGGAAGCCATGGCCGCTGAAGTACTCCGACGGTGGCTTGTCGAGGAGTGGTGCCTGGTCGGGCATCATTTCCCAATGCTCGTCGAGTCGCTCGAGCCAGAAGGGAAGCCATCCGACGCCGGCCTCCATGAAGCCCACGCGCAGATCCGGGTAGCGCGCCCAGATGCCGCCGACCGTGAAATGCAACACGGCTTGCATAGCACCCAGCGGATGGGTCATGGCATGAATGCCAAGTCGCGTATCAAAGCGCTCGATCATGACGGGTGTCTGCCCCGGCGCTTGACCACCGCCGTGCGTGCAGACCGCAACGCCTAGGCGCTGTGCGGCTTCCCAAACGGGATCGAAGCTCGGGTGATCAAGATTCCGTTCCTGAATATGCGTGGCGGTGACGAATCCGACAAAGCCGTGCTCGGTCACGCATCGCTCAAGTTCTTCCGCGGCCGCCTTAGGCTCGATCATGGGTAGCTTCGCCACCAGCTTCAATCGGTCCGGGTTGTAGCTCGCGTATTCCGCCCGCGCGTCGTTCATCGTCCGACAGAGTGCAGTCGCGAAATTGACATCGTTCAGCGCCCACTCTTCGCCGGATCCTGGCGGAAAGAGCACGGCCATATCGATGCCCTCTTCGTCCATGTCCGCCATGCGCGGCTCGGGGTCATACATGCCGGGCTGCATATCGGATGTGATCTCAAGATCCTCTTCCGTGAGCTCGGGTTTCGGCGTGTCTTCATCGAGCGCTCGCATGCCCGTGCCGGGGAGGTTCGTGTACTTGGCTTTCATCGAGTCGACGTATTCCAGCATTTGTGACTTGTACGCGTCCGGAATGCGCTTGCGCCATCCGAGTGGCTCACCGCCGTGTCCGTCTGCGTCGATGACAGGATATCCAAACCGCCCCATGTTCTACTCCTTGCCCGCTTCACTGCGAGCGTTCGTGTTTCGACGAGTCGAGCCCGTCAGCAATGCGATGCTTTCATCCGTGACTTGTTCTGCGCGGCGGCGAAGTTCGTCCTTGGGAGTCGCCCCGATGGGGTGAGTCACGCAGACGATTCGCGCGTCAGAAAGTCCTTGTGTGATGGCTGAGGTCTCTGAGAGAACGAGAAACTCATCCGTCGTTAGAGCCAAGGCAGGCTTTCCTGCCTCTTCGAACCGTGCCGTGTCGTGGAGACTCCACGACGTACACGATCCTCAATCGGCTGTGCCTGTGAGGATGATGTCTGCACGGCCTACTAGATCTTGGAAAAGATCGTCCTCGCAGGGCGTTGCGGCACTCCCTTTCGCGAATACGCCAACGAACTCGGACTGCGTACGTCGCGAGAGGTTCCCGGCGAGTTCCTCCAAAATGAAAGCCGCGCCGGGTTTTCCGTTGTCGAGGACGGCAATCCGGCGCCCGGCGAGGGTGCTCGGTGAGGCGGCCAGCGAGCGACGCGCTGTGCCGACCGTGCCGTCGGGGGCATAGATTCGGACCGGGTTCTCGGGGGGCATGTCTTGTCTCCTTATTGAGCGCTTGGGGCTCAGGGCTCGACCGGCTGGGTCACGCTCTTTGTCATTCCCCAGCTCGGGATTACACAGGAGTGTTTGCCCGGGCCGCCGGCGACGAGTACGCGAATTTGATCGGGGTGGTCTGTGATCGGCATGGCTTCGTCGTCCCGGAGGTCGGCGAGCCAGGGGCGGTACTGCACGACATCGAAGGCGCGTCGGAACTCGCCGGCTGTGAGTCGCGCGCGTTCGAAGAGGTAGCTCTGCACGTCGCGGCGAGTCCAGCCGGCGGCGGCGATCGTTGCTGCGTGTTCTGGGCCGAAGATGATGAAGAACTCGGCGGAGGAGACCGGCGCGTTATTCGAGCCGAGAGTCGCCATGACCGAGGCGGCTTTGTCGAGGATCGCGCTCGGTGCCTCGTTTTCCATGTCGTGGAAATTGTGCGGGTTCTCGCCGCAATGCACCGTGACGGCGCTCGCCGCTTCGATGCCTACGGCGCGCGGATAGGATTCCCAGGGACTTTCTTTCTGGTTCTCTGCGATGCAGTAGGCGTATTTGGAGGGCTGTCCCTGAGTGGACGCGTCGCCTTCGCCAGGCCGTGCGCCCGCGATATGAAGCATTGCAAGTCGGATTGCGCGGCCGAGCGTTGCGTTCGCCCGATTGCCGGGGCCGAAGGTGCCGAGGCCCGCGTTGAATCCGAGCGCCTCGACCGCGTCGCCGTGCACGATCGTGAGAGGGGCAACTGGATGCGTGGTGGCGTTGACGCCGCGAAGGTTGATCTGGGGCTCTGCGAGCGCGCGGACCGTAGAGACAAGCACAGGCAGGAGACCGTTCGGGCAACCGGCGAGGACGGCGTTGACCGCGAGCAGGCGCCGCGTCGCTTGTCCCTGTCGGGGCGGAAGGACAGCGATGATTTCATCGGGATCCTGGGCCTCGCATCCCGCGGCCAGCATCGCTTCTACGCGTTCTTCGGTCGGCGCGACAAGCGGCAGGCCATCGCCCCAGCCGCGCGCTGCGAAAGTCTCAATCAATTGCTCAGGCGAGGCGTCGTCGATCACGATCTCTGGCGTGATCGACGCGCTCTCGGCGCCCAAGGCCGGTGCGCCGGGGATATCACAGAGCGCCACGTCTTCCGGGGCCACGCCCGCCACGCTTGTTGCGGCGTCTGCGGCTTCGACCGCGCCGAGCATCTTGTCCATCCACTTACTCATGCTGCGCCGTGACCATCGCCGCCGCGGGTAGCTGTATCGGCAGCACCGGGGCGGAGGATTTTGCCGGGGAGTGCCGTCGTCAGCTTTCCGTCCATCACGATCGGCTCGCCGTTCACGATCGTGGCCACGAAGCCGCGCGGCCGCGCAGAAAAGCGTCCCTCGCCGCCGGGCAGATCGTACACCATGCGTTTCGTGCCGGGGCCGACCTTCTCGGGATCGAAGATCATGATATCCGCCGCATAACCCGGGAGCAGCGCACCGCGATCATGGAAACCCGCCATCGACGCCGGCACCTGTGTGAGCTGCCGAATTCCCTCTTCAAGCGTCCAGTCGCCGCGATCGAGCACCCAGAAGCGTAGGAAATACGTCGACCAATCGGCGCCGTCATCGCGGTCCAGATGCGCACCGCCATCCGAAACGCCCATCAACATGGAGGGATGCTTCATGCTCTCGCGGACAATGGCTTCCCAAGCGTCGTTCTTGTTCTCCCAGCGAAACTTCATGCCAAGATCTTCGTCGAGAAGAAGATCGAGCATCGTATCCGCGGGCGTCTTGCCGAACTCCTCAGCCAGCTCCGCGATACTTCGGCGCAGATATTTTTCGTTCTCCGGCTTCGTGACCTCGTCGACAAAGGTCACGCCCCAATGCGGCGGAGGCAGCGTCGATCCCGCGTCGGGATCGCGATTCGGATTCTCGACCGCCGTGCGCATCTGCTCGCGGTAGGCCGGGTCGTTCAGTCGAGCGACTTTCTTTTCATGGGAGAGCGTCATCAAGCCGCCCCAAGTCGGGACGCCATCGTATAGCGGACAACCCTTTTCGAAGTCGATCGGCCGATCAAAGGGATGGTTACGGAGCAGCGAATAAACAGCGGCCCCGCTGCGCGAAGCCTCGTCGAGGAATTCCTTCGCCTGTTCCCAACCGGCACCGGGCGTATCGACCTTGTTTCGACCGCCTAGGCCCTGAATCACGATGGGCAGGCGGCTGCGCTGTCCGAGTTCGATGAGCAGTTTTTCATCGTCCGGTTTCAAGCCGCCGATCACGCTCTTGGGGAGGTACGAAATGCTACCTCCGCCGGCGAGTCCCGCTTCTTCCGCGAGTTCCTTGAGTTCTTCGAAGTTCGAGAACCGGCTTGGAATGGGGCGGTTATCCCCGTCGAGCTGCGTCGGCACATGCGAAGAGGAGAAACCCGCTGCGCCGGCCTCGACCGCTTCACGCACGACCTTCCGCATCTCGGCGACTTCTTCCGGCGTCGCTTCCCGTTGGCTTCCGTCCGCGCCCATAACCCAGCGCCGAACCGCAGAATGTCCGACATAACATGCCATATTCACGCCGAGTTTCCCCTCGCGCGCGGCCATGTATTCCGGGAAAGTCTCAAAATCCCAGACGACGCCATCGAGCGCTACAGGTGCCATGCCCTCGACTTTCGCGAAGAGAGCCTTGATATACGGGCGATCGGCTTCGCGTGTCGGTGCGATAGAGAAGCCGCAATTGCCGGCCAAAACGGTTGTCACGCCGTGGTAGCAGGAAGAGGTCGCGTAGGGATCGAAGGTGAGCTGCGGATCGTAATGGGTATGCGCATCGACGATCCCGGGTGCGACGATCATCCCCGTCGCGTCAATCGTGCGGAGGGATTCGTCCGCCGCATCCACGAAGCCGATGCGGACGATTTTTCCGTCGCGCACGCCGATATCGGCGCGTCGCCGGCCAAGGCCCGTGCCGTCCACGACAATGCCACCTCGAATAACAAGGTCCCAGGGGTTTTCGTTCGATGACGCTACGCTCATCGCGAGATTCCTCCTCGCGGGGTTCCGTTTTGGGGCCCGCGTTTATCTCCGCCCTTCTCGCTGCGAAGTTCAAAGAGTTCAAGCAGATCTTTAAGCACCCGATCTGCGTCGGTTTTCTGTCGCTCAGAGAGCGGGGAGAGCAGGCTGCCCGTGGCCGCAAGAAAGGCGCTGAAGACGCGGTCTTGGAGCGCGAGGCCGCGTCGCGTGAGATAGACGCGCGTGCCGCGACCATCTTCGGGGTCAGGGCGTCGTTCGACGAGCTCCGCTTCTTCGAGGCGCTTCAGGATCTTGGTCATGCCTCCCGAGGATTTGCGGAGACGGCTATAGAGCTGGCTCGGATTCAGCGCGTAAGGCTTGCCCGCTCGTCGCAGCGCCGCGAGGACGCCATAGTCTCCGGGCGTCAGCTCGAAGGGCTCAAGGACATCGTGCTGGAAAGCCTCGATCAGCACGCCAATGCGTGCGAGACGGACGAGCGGCGGAAGATCCGAGACATCAATCTCGGCGTATTCTTTCTCCCAGCCGCGGGAGAAGTCTTCGATCCAGTCCAGGGGCATGTGGCTCCTCAAGCAGGCGGCGCGGAATGTGCTTCGCAGCGCCGAAGGGCACTTTATGCTCCCCGATAGCTTTCGCGCAAGCTAAATCGTTCGGCAGGCTGAGACTCTTTGAGGCGGGCGTCAGGCGGGCAGGCTGCAGCGATCAGTGGACTATGCGGAGGAGGGCGCCGACTGTCTGCCGCTGGAAATTCAGTAGATCGACGTTCTCGATCGGGCTGCGGGCGCCCCATGCGATCTCGAACTCCACGTTTTGGGCGAGCGCCCGGCTGAGGGAGATACGGCTCTCGAGGGATCGGCGGTAACGCAGCTGCGGGCCGCCCGCGATGAAAGACTCCGCGAGGTCTTCGCTGTGATAGAGGTTGCGTGTCGCGGTCGCATCAAAGCGGGCCCGGAATCCGAGTGGCAGTTCGATATGAGCGATCCCCTTCGATCGCCATTCGATCGACGCTCGATTCTGTACATCGGTTTTGCCTTCGCCTTCGCCCTCTACGGCATGGACTTCCCCGAAGGCGGACGCGGCGCCCCCGCCGAGTAGCCCGACCACGAGGGTCAGGACTGCGATCGCGAGAGCGGGCAGAACACACCGCTGTCGCTGGGAAAATCTCATGCTTTTCGAGGAGCTCCGCATGAAGGTTTCTATCGGTGCAGGTTGGGGCGCTGGTGGTGATTTGGGTCACGTGGTGAAAGTCCAAAGCGATGGATCAGAGCAGAATGCACTAGAGTTGCGGTTATGAAAGCCATTCTGATTGACGAGCCGGGTGACGAAAATTGTATGAACCTGGGCGAGACCGAAGCGCCTCCGCTGGGCGCTGGCCAGGTCCGTATACGCAACTATGCAAGCGGTGTGAACCGTGCAGACCTTCTGCAGCGTCAGGGGCTGTACCCCCCGATTCCGGGCGTTTCGGACATTCTCGGCCTTGAATGCGCAGGCGAGGTCGCTGAAGTGGCGGCGGGCGTGTCTGAGTTCGACCTCGGCGATCGCGTGATGGCGCTCCTGCCGGGCGGCGGGTACGCGGAAGACGTCGTCGTCGATCCGGGTTCGATCATGCGCTTGCCCGATGCGCTCTCCTTCGAAGAGGGCGCGGGTCTGATGGAGACCCTGCTGACGGTCTACCTGAACGTCTTCCAGCTGGGGGGGCTACCGAAAGGGGGCAGCGTCCTCGTGCATGGGGGCGGCAGCGGAATCGGCACAACCACGATCGATCTCGTGAAGCGCTTCGGCGGGAAAGTGATCGCGACTGCGGGCAGTGCCGAGAAGTGCCAGAAATGCCTCGATCTCGGTGCGGATGCCGTAGCCAACTATAAGGAGGATGATTGGGGGGCTGTGGTGAAGGAAGCCACAGGAGGCCACGGGGTCGATGTCGTCCTCGATTCAATCGGCGCGAAATACCTGGAAGGCAATCTGAATGCGCTGGCGATGGATGGCGCGCTCGTGTTGATCGGGCTGATGGGCGGGGCCAAGGCCGAGATCTCGCTGGCGACGGTCATGATGCGTCGGCTTCGGCTGCAGGGCTCGACTTTGCGCACGCGCACGCCGGCGGAAAAGCGCGCGATCGTTTCAGGCTTCCGGGCGGAGTTCGGCGACGACCTGGACGCGGGCAAGATCCGCCCGGTTCTGCATCAGGTCTTCCCGCTTGCTGAGGCCTCCGATGCCCATCGTCTGCTGAAGGCGAGCACGCATTTCGGCAAGGTCGTGCTCTCGGTGCGCAGTTCGGGCTAGGAGTCTTCGGTCAGGCTCCTCGCTCGGGAAAAACCCTGCGAATCCGGCCTGATCCGCTAAGATCCGCCGCCGCACAGGCTGGGCAGAGGCTCGGTCTGATTCAATGACATAGTTAATCGACCCATTTGAGGAGAACCCGCCATGGCGGTAGAGCGCACCTTCGCAATCATCAAGCCCGACGCCGTCGAGAAAAAGTTTGCCGGCCAAATCCTGTCTCGCATCGAAGAATCCGGCCTGGAGATTGTGGCCATGAAGAAGATGCATCTCAGTGAGCAGGGAGCGCAGGGCTTCTACGCGGTGCATAAAGAACGACCGTTCTTCGGAGAACTGGTCTCGTTCATGACTTCCGGTCCGGTTGTCGCCCTCGTCCTCGAAGGCGAAGGGGCCATCAAACAATGGCGCGACCTGATGGGACCCACGAACTCGGACGAAGCGCCGAAGGGCACCATGCGCGGTGATTTCGGCTCAGGAATCGAGCAGAACGCCACCCACGGCAGCGATGCACCCGAAACCGCCCGTCTCGAGATCTCCTACTTCTTCAATGCCAGTGAAATCTGTGGAGTGACAGAAGCGCTCTAAGCGCCTGCGGCGAGGTCCAGCTCCGCTGGGCCTATTAAGAGGCGAAGCCTCGGGCCATCAAGAGCAGAAGTCCGAAGTAGGTGATGGTCAGCCAGAGCTGATGGCTACGCAGTGCGCGGGTCAATGAAGTCGCCTTCCGTGTTTCTTCCGGATTGGATGAATCGAGCAGGTTTGTGGGTGGTTGTAGGGCGAATTCGCCTCGGGATCGCTCCCGAGAGACGGTCGGACCCCTTTCCTATCGAACAAGCGGGGTAGGACTTGAGACCCACCGGGAACATCTCCGGTTCCCGCACGTTCGGCTGTGTTGCAAATCACCAGATAGCCCCTCTCGGGGCCGTTCGGCTCGGGACCTCACCAGGATCTCATCGGGATCTCGGTTCGTTCGAAGTTTTCGCGGTCGGTCGCGACCGATCGTGGTCTTGAGGTGCGACCGGCGCTCTGGATTGCTTGTTCTGAACCGTTACCGACCCTCGAAGCGGGGGGAGCGTTTCTCTCGTACAGCGGCAATGCCCTCATGGGCGTCCGCTGATTCGAAGTTCTTGGCCTGAGCGCTCGCTTCGAACTGGAGCTGGTCCTCGAGCGAGGCCGTCTCCGTCCGGCGGAGGGCTTCCTTAACAGCGCGAACGGCCAAGGGAGCGTTGCCAGCAATCTCGCAGGCGGTCGTCTGGGCCGCGGAAGCGACTTCGTCTGCTGGCAGGACCCGGTTGGCCAAGCCGATCCGAGCCGCCTCCTCGCCATCCACCATTCGACTCGTGTAGAGCAGCTCCGCCGCTAGGGCCGGCCCGACTAATCGGGGCAGCGTCCAGGTCGCGGCCATGCCCGGATGGACCCCAATCCGCGTGAAGTTGAGTCCGAGCTTGGCCTTCGTCGCCACGTATCGAAAGTCGCAGCCGAGCGCGACACAGAAGCCCGCGCCAATCGCATGGCCATTGAGCGCGGCGATCGTGGGGCAGGGTAGGTCGCGAATAGATAGAAAGAGGCGGTAGAAACTGCTCATTTCGTCACGGATGCCGCGCCATGCAACGCCGGGGGCGGCGGCACCTTGGTCCGCCTTCTCCTGGAGCATGTCGAGATCACCGCCGGCGGAGAACGCTCGGCCTTCGCCCGTAATGACGACCGCTCGGAGTGAATCATCGAGCGCGAGCTGCCCCACCTTTTCCCGAAAGGCTTCGCCCATTGCGCGGGTCATGGCGTTCAGGCGATCCGGATCATTGAAGCGTAGCGTGACGACGCCTTGATGGCGTTCATCGCGGGATTCCAAGATTAGTTCGGATTGGGCCATTCGTTTACGCACCTCGAAGTTGCCGAAGTCTCTCCGACGGCCGCAGGATAGCGGCGTGATTGCATTACGCAGCAAAGTGCCGGGAGAAAGTGCACGGGTTTTTGAAAACCTCAGAGAGTCCGAGATCTGTATAGTGAAGCCCAAGTGCAGCCAAAGGGCCGAACCGGGAGGAAGTAGAGATGAGCGACGATGCGATGGAACGCTGGGAGAGGATCTTTCCTTGGATCGAAGGGGAGCTGGGCGGCCGGATTACTCGCCGGGAGCGACAAGGGCGGGAGTCCGGCGGTCGCTATGCCTGGTTTGTCGACCTCGATGTGAACGGTCAGGAAGTGAAGACCTACGTGCGCGGCACGCGGGACGAGTCTTTTTCTTATACGCGCATCTACTCCACCGAACGTGAGGCCAAGATCCTTAAGGTGCTGCACGCCGAAGGGGTTCCGGTTCCGGAAGTGCTCGCCTATCACGCCGATCCGCAGGCCGCCGTGTTGAGTCATATCGAGGGTGAGGATAATTTCAACAACGTGACGGATCCGTCGGAGCGCGACTCGATCCTGGAACATTTCTTCGAGACACTCGCGCAGCTGCATTCGGTCGACGTCAGCCTCTTCGAGAAGGAGGGAATTCACGTGCCGAAGACGCCCGAAGAAGTGGCGCTCGGCGATCTCGATGTCTGGCAATCGACGTACGAGCAAGGCGTGCGTGAACCCATCCCGCTGCTCACCTTTGCCTGCCAATGGCTGCGGAGGAACGTGCCGCGAAAAAAGGTCGAGCCTGTTTTGTGTCAGGGCGATACAGGGCCTGGCAATCTTCTTTTCCACAAGGGCAAGGTTTCTGCGCTGATCGATTTTGAGTTGGCGCACGTGAGCGATCCAATGACCGATATCGCCTGTATCCGTTCGCGTGATCTCTATACGCCGCTCGGCAATTTCCCGAAATGGCTCGAGCGCTACAGCGAAGTGTCGGGCCGCGAGATCGATTTCGATACACTCCTCTTCTACAACGTGAAGACGCAGGCGCTTGTTCCGATGGCGCTTGCTCCGGTGATGGAAAATCTGCATGCGGGGACCGAGCATGCGGAGTGGATCGCGCAGCATGTCTTCTATCTGCGCACGACGACGCAGGCTCTGGCCGAGGCGACCGGAATCGAGCTTGATCCGGTTGATCTGCCGGCCGCGCAGCCGACGCGCTTTTCGAATTATTTCGACATGCTGATCGAGAACCTCGAAGAAGAACAATCGCCCGCGATCGACGATGCCTTCTTGAAGAACCGGATGTGGTTCACGTCGCGCCTCGCGCGTCATCTGAGGCATGCGGACCGGGTGGGGCCGGCCTTCGAAGCGCAGGAACTCGACGATATGCATGAGCTGCTCGGGAAGCGCCCGTCGGATGTACGAGAGGGACATCGCCTCATTGATCAGCTCGTCCGCGATTCGAGTCCCGATCGCGACGAAGCCTTCATTCGTTACTTCCATCGCCACGCAAGACGCGAAGAGATGTTAATGGAGGGTGCACTCGGAATGTGCGAGGGGGCCGAACTCTCGCCGCTTCGATCGGAGGACGGTTGAGAGAGGAAGTGGCCGCCGCCTTGGCCGAGAAGTCTATTTTCTTCGACCTGGACGGAACGTTGACCGATCCGAAGAAGGGGATTACTGGATGCATTCAGTACGCGCTTGAGAGAATGGATGCCCCTGTTCCCAGTCAGGATGAGTTGACCTGGTGTATCGGACCGCCTCTTCAAAAGAGTTTTGCGGAGCTGGTCGGCGAGGCGCGCGCGGAAGAGGGCGTTCGTCTCTATCGCGAGCGCTACACGGATTTGGGGATCTACGAGAACGAGCCCTATGCCGGTATACCCGAGACACTTCGAAGTCTACGGGCATCCGGCGCATCGCTCTTCGTCGCTTCGAGCAAACCGTACGTTTTCGTGCACCGGATTCTGGTTCATTTCGAGCTCGGGTCCTATTTCGACGGCGTGTTCGGGTCGGAGCTCGATGGCACGCGGACGGATAAAGTGGAGCTGCTTCGCTTTGCGCTCGACGAGTCTGAAGTGGAGCCGGCTCGGGCCATCATGATTGGCGATCGAAAATTCGACGCGCTCGGCGCCCAGGCGAATGCTATGGCCTTTCTCGGCGTGCTTTACGGCTATGGGTCGCTCGAAGAGCTGCAGTCTGTCGGCGTGACGGAATGGGTCGAAGGGCCGGAAGAAATTTCTGCCGCGTTAGGTGCCGGCTAAGTCTTACCTGGGGCCCATCAAACAAACCGCCTGGGGCCCATCAAGCAAACCGCCTGGGGCCCATCAAACAAACCGCCTGGGGCCCATCAAACAAACCGCCTGGGGCCCATCAAACAAACCGCCTGGGGCCCATCAAACAAAAAGAAGCCCCCTCTGCCGAATGGGCGGAGGGGGCTTCTGATTTTCGACTTCGACTATTTCCTACGTTGCAGGAAGTCGCCTTAGTTTGGGCTGGACTATTCGGAGCCTCCCCGGCGCATGAAGGCCGGGATATCCGTATCGTCGTCGCTGACCACGGTCCGGCTCTTGCGAAGGAACGCCGGCGTATCGAAATCGTCCTCGAAGGGAGATTCGAAACCGAGGCCAGTCTCCGCCATCTCGGCAGCGCTCTGCATTTCGCCGGTGGGTGCCTGCGGTTCTTCGCGGTAGCCCCTCTGCTGCTGGTCGTGCTCGACCGAATTACCCGAATCCGGCGCTGCGTCCTCGGCTGCTGCGGTCATCGCCGGTGCTGCCACGGGGGCCGGTTCCTGTCGGATCGGCGTCACGTTCGGCTTGCTGTTAGGCGGATCGATCATCGAGCGTTCTTGCTCGATTTCGTAGTTGACCACGCGTCTCTGCGGTTCCGGCGGCGTTTCGCGAGGCGCCGGCGGGGTGCGCCGTGCCTCTTGGCCGTCGAGCCCCGTCGCGATCACGGTGACGCGCAGTTCGTCATCGGCGAGCGTTTCGTCGATGACGGCACCGACGATGATGTTGGCATCTTCGTGCGCCGCTTCGTGGACCAGCGAGGAAGCCTCGTTGACCTCGAAGAGCGTCATTTCCGAGCCGCCCGTGATGTTGATCAGCACACCGCGTGCTCCTTCGATCGAAAGATCTTCGAGCAGCGGGCTGGAGATCGCCGCGCTCGCCGCGTCGATCGCTCGGGTTTCGCCGTAGCCGATACCCGTGCCCATGAGTGCGACACCCGCCTCGTTCATCACTGTACGAACATCAGCGAAGTCGAGGTTGATGAGACCGTGGATCGTGATCAGATCCGAGATACCGCGAACCGCGTTGAGCAAAACCTGGTCCGCAATGGAAAAGGCATCGCGCACCGCAGTGCCCTTGCCGGCCAACGCGAGCAGGCGTTGGTTCGGAATCGTGATCAGCGTATCGACAACACTATGGAGCTCGTCGAGACCATGACCCGCGTGCTTCATGCGAACCCGACCCTCGAAGGGAAAGGGCTTGGTTACGACGCCCACCGTAAGGGCGCCAACTTCACGCGCCACTTCGGCAACAATCGGTGCCGCACCGGTCCCCGTGCCTCCCCCCATGCCCGCGGTCACGAAGACCATGTCCGAGCCTTCGAGAATCTCACGGAGTCGATCGCGGGCTTCAAGAGCCGAAGCACGTCCGCGATCCGGATTCGCACCGCAGCCGAGGCCGCGTGTGATCTCCGCGCCGAGCTGAATCTTGATCGAAGCCTTGTTATGGGCGAGCGCCTGAGCGTCGGTATTCGCCGCGATGAACTCGACTCCGCTTAGACCGGACTCGATCATCGTGTTAAGGGCGTTGCCGCCCCCACCGCCTACGCCGATGACCTTAATGGTCGCCTTCTGAAGCGCGTTGCCTTCAAATTCGAGCAGTTCCTGTCCGTCATCGGGACCGAGCTCAAGAAGGTCAATTCCGCTGTTTCCAGCGTTATTCGAGTTCTTCGTATTTTCGGAATTCGAGCGATCGTTTTTGTTCTTGGCCATGATTTTCACCCCCCGGCGATGCGTGCCTGCACCGCAGAATGTAACACGATTGAGTGGAATTTGTCCGCTTTAGGCCAGGCTTTTGGAACGATGTTTTTTCGATTCGCTTGCCTGGACCGAGTCGGGACTAATCGAATTCCGAGTAGAACCAGTCGCGCATTCGCTGCTTCACGCGGCCAAAGATCGACTCGTCTCGGATACGAAAACGACTGCTTTGGACCGAGCGCTGTTGGTTGAAGCCGAAGATCACGAGCCCGACGCCGGTCGAG
The DNA here is from genome assembly GCA_041690055.1 of Myxococcota bacterium. Lineage (GTDB taxonomy): Bacteria > Myxococcota_A > UBA9160 > UBA9160 > UBA4427 > UBA4427. The sequence continues at coordinate 13,380 of JBDNFB010000177.1, forward strand.
TACATGGGACTGCGGACCACATCTTGAAGACCGCCGATCGAAGTGGGCAGACCCAGTCTGACCGGGGCTTCGAAGATCTCTTCCGCGAGTTCGCCTAGGCCGGTCAGTGCCGAGGCACCCCCCGTCAGCACGACTCCGGACGGAATTCGATCGATCAAATCGGCTCGGATCAGCTCCTGGCGGGCCAAACTGAGGATCTCTTCGACCCGAGGCTCGATGATTTCGCACAGGACCTTGCGTGAAATCTCCCGCGGCTTCCGCCCGCCCACGGAGGGCACGCTGATCACGTCGTCTGAACCCAGGAACCGAGACGAGGCGACACCGAATTTCTTCTTGATCCGCTCCGCTTCCTCAAACGGCGTTCGAAGTCCGACCGCAATGTCGTTTGTCAGGTGATATCCGCCGATGCCGAGGACTGAAGTGTTCTTGATCGAACCATCGACGAAGACGGCGATATCCGTCGTCCCGCCCCCGATATCGATCATGCACACGCCCAAATCCCGCTCATCGTCCGCCAGAACGGCACCGGCCGAGGCCAGAGGCTCCAGCACGATGTCCATTACGTTCAGACCTGCCTTATTGCAGCATTTTACGATGTTTTGGGCGCTGGTGACGGCCGCGGTGACAATGTGGATCTTGGCCTCGAGCCGAACACCGCTCATGCCGAGGGGCTCCCGGATCCCGTCCTGGTCGTCGATGATGAATTCCTGGGGAATCACGTGGATGACTTCGCGGTCCATCGGGATCGCCACGGCCTTGGCGGCGTCGATCACCCGCTTCACGTCGCCCTCGCGGACCTCCCGATCCTTCACCGCCACGACACCGTGGCTGTTGAAGGCCCGAATATGGCCCCCGGCCACGCCCGCATAGACCGCCGTGATCTCACAATCGGCCATCAGCTCGGCCTCTTCGACCGCATGCTTGATCGAGTCGACGGTGGCTTCGATGTCGACCACGACGCCCTTCCGCAATCCGCGACTCGGATGGGTCCCGATCCCGACAATGTCGAGCCCGTTCTCCGTTTCTTCCGCAACCACCGCACAGATTTTCGTTGTCCCGATGTCGAGCCCGACAATCAGGTCGTCCTTTTTGGACATACTCACCCCTTTTTCTTTCCGACTCACGCTCTCGCATCCGCCGAAAGTGACGATCTCCATCCGGAGATCCTCTGTTTGGACGACTGGACCCATCCGAGCCTCGCCGCCACTTGTGTCCCGCCTCTACCCAGAGGTGGGTTCTTCAGTGCGCAGAACGGCTCGGTCCGCGTACCGGAGGTCGATCAGGCGCGCCGAACTGACGGTGGTCTCCTCGTGATCGAGGAGTGCCGCCAGTCTGGCAACACGCTGAGTAAGAAGTCGTCGGCCGAGTAGGGCGCGCGGGCCGCTCTCACCGATTTGAAGCACGTAGCCGGTCTGACTGCCGACGAGGGCACCCTCGGCACTGGCGCGAACGCCGGGCAAATACAGGGTCAGCGCGCTCGGATCGGCCGCGAGGCTCGCATGCCGGGAAAGCTCGCCGAGGATCTCGAGCGCTTCGGGCGGCAGAATGGGGCTCGTGTCGGCCGCGCCCTGCACGAGGGGCAGCGGCCCGCCCGCATTAATCGCGCCCGCAAAGCGCGATCCGTCCGGCTCGATCAGCTCCTGGTCCGCGGAACTCGTTTCCTGCCAGCGCGCGATCGCCTCGCGCTCCACCACCGAGACCACGAGCGTGCGATTCGGCAATCGCAGAGTCCGCGCCGATGCGACCCAGGGCCGAGCGGTCAAGGTCTCGCGGATCGCCGCCGGATCAATCCCGCCGAGCGGATCGCCCGCACGGAGGCCGGTTTGGCTGGCAATTTCTTCCGGCGAAAGCGCGTCCGCCCCCTGCACCGCAATGGTTTCGAGCGGCATATCGCGCATCAGCAAGTGCTGGGTGATTGGCTGGGCCGAGGCTACGCCGAGGACGATGGCGCCGAAGAAGAGGATCGGGCCGACGACGCCGCGCATTCGGGCGTTACGCGCGGCGGCTTCCTCGCGGCCGCGTTCCCGTTCGAGCCGAGTGCGCTCTTGGCGACGTTTGCGCGCGAGGTGATCCCGCGCGCGCTTCTCGCGCGCCGCGGAGTCGTGGGTGGGGCTCTTCGAGCTGCCGTTCCGTCGGGGCTTCGTGTCAGACTGACGGGGGTTCATGAAGACACCTCTGCTTTCGGGCTTGCCGTGCCCAGGAGCTGGACCTCGGTTTCGAGCTCGACGCCCGTTTCACGCAGGACAGTCTCCTGGGCGCGTTCGATCAGGCGAATCACATCGTCGGCCGTCGCTCCGCCGTGGTTCACGATGAAATTGGCGTGTCGCGTCGAAATTTCAGCGGCGCCTTCGCGGCTGCCCTTCAGGCCAACGGCTTCGATCAAGCGGCCGGCGTAGTCGCCGGGGGGATTGCGAAAAACGGAGCCACAGCTCGGGATATCCGTTGGCTGCGTTTCTTGACGATGCGCCAATAAACGGTTGATCTCGGTCTGGACCGTCTCCCGTTCGCTCGGTTCAACGCGAAGTCGCGCGGCGACGAGCACCGCGCCTTCGGGCAGACCGGAGAGGCTGCGGTACTGAAAGTCGAGGCGGTCGCGGGGGATCGTTTCGAACTGAGTGCCGGCGCGGTCGACGAGTTCTAGATCGACGACGACGTCTTTCAGCTCGCGTGGACCTATGCCGGCGTTCATGGCGAGCCAGCCGCCGAGGGTGCCGGGAATTCCCGCCCCGAATTCGAGGCCGGATAGGCCTTCCTTTACGCAGTAGTTCGTGATCGTCGAGTGGGAGGCGCCCGCTTCGATCAGCAATTGGTCTTCGACTTCACGTTCTATGCGGCGCAGTTTCTTGAGACGTAAGACGAGGCCGCGAATGCCGCCTTCGCTAACTAACACGTTGAAGCCCGCGCCGAGGACACGGACGGGAATCTGATGGGCGTGGCAAATCGCGAGCAGCGCGGCCAGCTCTTCCCGGTCGGCAGGCGTCGCCATGGCGTCGGCCGGCCCGCCCATGCGCAGCGAAGTATGCCGTGAGAGCGGGACGTCAAACTCGACCCGTTGACCCAGGCGAGTCTCAAGTGCGGTGCGCGCGTCGGGGGCGATCATGCGTCGCCTCCGGCCGCGCCGCGAAGGCGAGCGATCAAGCGTGGCCCCAGCGTCACGATATCGCCGGCTCCGAGACTCAAAACGAGTTCGCCCGCCGCGAAGCGTTCGGGCCACTCCGCTTCGATGCGATCGAGGTCGCCGCCGAAGAAAACATTGGGATGACCCGCATCTCGAATCGCCTGGGCGAGTGAGGCGCCGTTGATGCCTTCGAGCGGAGCTTCGCTGGCGGTGTAGATGTCCGTAATCACGACGCGGTCGGCGTCGGCGAAGGCGGAAATGAAATCGTCCCAGCAATCGCGGGTGCGGGTATAGCGATGGGGCTGGAAAATCGCCGTGATCGGACCCGGGTGAATTTCGCGGGCGCCGCGCAAGGAGGCAACGACTTCAGCGGGATGATGAGCGTAATCGTCGACGAACCGGGTCCCCGCGGCTTCGCCCTTGAACTCGAAGCGCCGCGAGACGCCCGGGAAGCTCGGCACGGCTTCGGCGAGCAGTGCGGGGGCGATGCCTTGTTCGAGGCCAATTGCGATTGCGGCGAGCGCATTGAGAATGTTATGTCGACCGGGCATCAATAGGTCGAAGGCGAAAGTGTTGCCCGAGGCGAGGCGAGCATGGCATCGCTGGCCGCCGGGAATCGGCTCGACCCGTTCTGCGCGCAGGTCCGCGTCGGCTGCAAAGCCGAAGGTCAACTTGCGCGAGCGAATGCGGGGTGCGATTTCGGCGACGCCGGGATGGTCGATGCCCAGGATTGCGGCGCCCCAGAAGGGTACGCTATTCGCGAAGTCGACGAAGGCGTCGAGGAGTGCGTCGCGCGTGCCGTAATAGTCGAGATGCTCGGGGTCGGCGTTTGTGATGAGTGCGAGGACGGGACGCGTGAGCAGGAACGAACCGTCGCTCTCGTCCACTTCCGCAACGATCAGGTCGCCCGCACCGAGCTTGACCGGACTTGAATAGCCGCCTGAGCGCGGCACGCGGCCGCCGATCAGCGCGGTCGGGTCGAGGCCGGCGGCCTCAAGCAGATGTGCAGCCATCGCCGATGTCGTCGTTTTGCCGTGGGAGCCCGCGATCGCGATCGCATCCTTCGTGCGCAGAATTTCCGCGAGCAGCGCTCCGCGACCGATCACAGGAATGTCCGCCGCCTCCGCGGCGCGAATCTCGGGATTATCCGCAGCGATCGCCGAAGAGCGCACAACCGTATCGGCATCGCCGAGTCGACTGGCGTCATGCCCGACGTCGACGCGGATGCCGAGGTCGCGAAGACGTTCCACAGTTGCGCCGGCGACCAGATCCGTCCCGCTCACTTCGTAGCCCTGCGCGTGCATGAGTTCGGCGAGAGCCGCCATGCCGATGCCGCCGATGCCGACGAAATGAAGGTGGCGATACTTGTTCTGCATCAGGCCCCCTCTTTCTTCGACGTGGGTGACTTGCCATCGAGCCGTTCGAGGGCGTGCTCGATGATGTCGGCAGCAGCGCGCGGGCGGGCGAGTCGAACGGCGGCTTCGCGCATCAACAGAAGGCGGCCCGGGGTCGTGACGGATTCTGCGACGGCCTGGGCGAGGGCATGTACGTCGAGGGGATTTGCGGGGATCTGTTTAGCGGCGCCGCCGTCTTCGAGGGCGCGGGCGTTGGCAGCCTGATGGTTATCTGCGGCGAAGGGGTAGGGCACGAGGAGTGCGGGCACTCCGGCTAGCGCGAGTTCCGAAACCGTGAGTGCACCCGCGCGGCAGATCACGAGGTCGGCCCAGGCATAACGCGCGGGCATATTGCGTTCGAAGGCGACGGCCTCGGCGTTGATCCCGAGTTCTTCGTAGCGAGCCTCGACCTCGGCGCGATCTTTTTCACCCGTCTGGTGGAAGACTTCGACGGAACCCTTGGCGAGACGCGCGAGAGCTTCGGGGACATGTTCGTTGAGTTGCCGCGCGCCTTGACTGCCTCCGAACACGAAAACGTGCAGAGGCGTGGACGGCACCTTGGCCTGTTCGCGTTTGGCGAAGGCCTGGTAGAGCGCACGCCGAAGCGGCACGCCGAGGCATAGGCTTTCCGTCTTTTCGGGGAGATGGCCGCGGGTCGATTCGAAGCCCACGAAGACGGTGCGGGCGAGGCGCGCGGTCAGTCGGTTGACCCGGCCGGGAATCGCGTTCGGCTCGACAAGGAAGAGTGGAATGCCTTGCGTCCAGGCCGCGAGGGCGGCGGGCATGGCTGCGTAGCCTCCTACGGAGATGACGGCGTCGGCTTTGAATGTTTTCAAAAGACGGCGCGCGCGGCCGACGCTGCGAAGGATTGAGAAGGCGCCGCGGATCCGTCCCCAAAGGCTGCGGCCCATGACTTGCTCGCTCGGCAGGACTTCGAGGTCGAAGCCGGCGTCGGGAACGAGCTTCGACTCTAGCCCGCGCTCGGACCCGATGAAGAGCCCGGCGTCGCCCCGGTCGGCGACCGCTTCACCCAGCGCAAGCGCGGGCGTAACGTGACCGCCTGTGCCGCCTCCCGCGATCACCCAGCGCTTTGCCATCGGTCCTCCCGGGCGTGGGTGGATGCGTTCGGATTCTGTTTCGACGTCGCCGGATGTCGCCGCGCGACGCCCATGAGCAGACCCAAGGCTATACAGCTGACGACGAGCGACGTACGTCCATAAGAAAGAAAGGGAAGCGTTAGGCCTTTGGTCGGAACGAGTCCCATCACGACTGAGGCATTTAAAAAGGCAGGCACCGTGAGCAGCGTGACCATCCCAAAAGCGAGCAGCATGTCGAAGCGGTCCCGCGCCCGCCGCGCGATGCGCGTGCCGGCGACCCAGATCGCCGCGAACGCGCCTAACACGAGAAGGACGCCAAGGAGCCCGAGTTCTTCCGCGACGAGCGCGAGCACGAAATCCGTATGCACTTCCGGCAGATACTCGAGCTTCTGTCGGCCGTTACCCAGACCCTGCCCGAATAGGCCGCCGTGGCCGAAGGCGACATAGGATTGAACGAGCTGCCAGCCCGCGCCGCGCGCTTCGCGGAAGGGGTCGAGGAAGCCGAGCACGCGGCGCATAGCGTAGGCGTTGTTGGCGATGTAGAGGGCGACCAGCGCAACGCCCGCGATGCCCGGAAGGACAAAGCGCGGCCAGGGCGTGCCGGCGATAAAGAGAAGAAAGGCGGTCAGCGTGACCAGCACAACGGCGTTGCCGAGGTCGGGCTGCAGGATCAAGAGCGCAGCGGGAAGCACTGCGAGGCCCGCAGCCTGAATCGAGCGGCGCGTCGAGAGTTCGCGTCGATCATCTTTTCGAGAGAGCCAGGCCGCGACCGCGATGAGCGAAGCGCATTTCGCAAGTTCGCCCGGTTGGAAGCGGAATCCGAGGCCGGGCAGGGCGACCCAGCGCGTGGCGCCGTTCACTTCGATGCCGAACGCGAGCGTCGCAATCAAAAGTACGATCGCGCCGATCCAGAGGGGCAGGGCGATTCGGCGTAGGCTCTGGGCGGGCAGGTGATACGCGGCGTAGCCGGCGGCGGCTCCGATGATGATCCCCGTGAGATGGTTGAAGAAAAGTGGCGGGAACGCGCTGTCGAGGGCGAGCGCGGCGGTCGCGCTATAGCTCATGACGACGCCCATCCCGATCAGGATGCTTGCGGCGACGGCGATGCCGGAGTCGACGCTGGGATCGGTCGGCTGCGTGGGGCGTGGCTGAATCGGAACGCGCTTCATGCTTGCCCTTTCTTCGGTCGCAGGGCGTGCACGGCGGCCTGGAACTGACGGCCCCGATCTTCGAAGCTCGAGAATTGATCGAAGCTTGCGCAGGCGGGCGAGAGCAGGACGACATCGCCGTGGGCAGCGAGTTCCGCTGCGCGGGTGACCGCACGAGAGAGCTTGCCGGCGTTTTCGCTGGTGACTTTTCCGCCGACGGCCTCTTCGAGTGCGGCAGCGGCTTCTCCGATCCAGAGCGCGCATTTCACGCGGCCCTCTGCGCTCGCCGCGAGCTCGTCTAGGGGGCCACCCTTGTGCCGGCCGCCGGCGATCCAAATAATCGGGTTAGAGATGGATTCGAGCGCGCGCACCGCGGCGCCCACGTTGGTCGCCTTGGAGTCATCTACGAAGAGGACGCCGTCGAGTTCCGCGACCTGTTCGCATCGATGGGGAAGTCCGCGGAAATCGGCGAGCGCTGCAGTGGCCGCGCCCAAGTCGACATCGAGCGTCGCGAGGGCAAGCAGCGCGGCGAGTACGTTCTCGTCCTTTTGTTGATTCGCTTGGGGCTGCATGGCGCTACTGGCTTTGCCCGATGTGCCGTCGATCGAAACTGACTGCTGGCGTCCAGCGCGCCGGACGATGGCATTGCGCCCATCGAGCCAGGCGCCATCCGTCGACGCCGCGACGATAGCGTCTTCCATCGAGAGGCCGCCGGCGCGTCCGACGATGTGTTTTCGGAATTCGAGGCGCTCCGCATTACCCGGCAATTCAATTGACGCCGTGAGCGGGTCGTCCCCGTTCAGGATCGCCGTATCGCCCTCAGTCTGGCGCGCAAAGATCTTTGCCTTGGCGGCTCGGTATCCCTCAATGTCGCCATGTCGGTCGAGATGATCGGGGGAGAGGTTGAGGAATACGGCCGTTCGCGGCTTGAATGCGTCGACGCTTTCGAGCTGAAACGAGGAGACTTCGAGGATCGCGACGTCGAGAGGTTCGCCGACGAGGGCGAGGGCGGGAATGCCCAGGTTACCCGCGGCGCGCGCCCGCAGGCCCGCGGCCTGCGCCATGGCTTCGATCAGGCGCACGACGGTGGATTTTCCGTTCGTTCCGGTGACCGCGATGATCGGCACTTGAAGTGCGCGGTAGCAGAGTTCGATATCGCCCCAGACGCGCTTTGCCTGTCCAGTCCAGCGCGCTTCGGGAATCCCGGGGCTCGGTACGACGAGATCAAAATCGGCGAGGTTCGGGAAGGCTTCGCCGAGGCGCAGCTCGACGCTGCCCTTAATAGTGGCCGCGTAGAGCTGCGCGTCGTCCGCCGATCGCCGATCGGTGGGTCGCTCGTCCGCGACGACGACCTGGGCACCGCGCTCGGCGCAAAACTTCGCCGCTGAACGTCCGGAAACGCCAAAGCCCAGCACGAGGACACCTTGTCCTTCGAACTCCATTCCTACTCTCTCTCTCTCTCTCCGTGGTCGCTCGGCGCGTTGCGCGGGCGACCGTTTTTTTTAGCGCAGTTTCAAAGACGAAAGTGCCACGAGTCCCAAAATGATCGAGACGATCCAGAAGCGGACGACGATTTTTTGTTCGGGCCAGCCCAGCGCCTCAAAATGATGATGAATCGGTGCCATCCGAAAGACGCGTTTGCCGGTCAGCTTGAACGACGTCACCTGGATGATCACCGAGAGGGTCTCGATCACGAAAATCCCGCCGACCACGGCCAGGAGAATCTCCTGGCGGATCAGAACGGCGATCGTGCCGAGTGCGCCTCCCAAAGCGAGCGAGCCCACATCGCCCATGAAGAGCTCCGCGGGGGACGCGTTGAACCATAAGAAGCCGAGGCCGCCACCGACGAGGGCGCCGCAGATAATGGCGAGTTGGCCCGCACCGGGGACGCTCTTGATCTGAAGGTATTCGGCTATGCCCGCATGCCCCGCCGCATAAGACAGGAGCAAAAAGGTGCCCGCCGAAATCATCACAGGGCCGATTGCGAGGCCGTCGAGGCCGTCCGTCAGGTTCACACCGTTCGATGCCGCCACGATGATGAAAGTCGCGAGCGGGACATAGAGCCAGCCGATATTCGGCGTGAAGTTTTTGAAGAAGGGGACAGCGAGCTCCTGGTCGAAGGCCGGGCTCGTGTAAATCGCAATCGCAACGCAGAACGCCATCAGCACCTGCCAGAAAAGCTTCGTGCGCGCGGAGATACCGTCGCTGTTTTTCTGTCTCACCTTGGCGTAATCGTCGATGAAGCCGAGTACGCCGTAGCCGGTCGTGAGGCCTAGGACGATCCAGACGAAGCGGTTCGAGAGATCCGTCCAGAGCAGGACCGACGTGATCAGCGAAAGCAGGATCAGCAGTCCGCCCATCGTCGGCGTGCCGGCTTTTGCGGCATGGTCCGGGCCAATCTCGCGGATAGGCTGCCCCACGCGGAGTTCGGCAAGGCGCTTAATCAGCCAGGGGCCGACGATGAACGAGATGAAGAGTGCGGTGAGTGTCGCCGCCGCGGTGCGGAAGGTGATGTAGCGAATGACGTTCAGTCCGCTCCACGTATCCGCCAAGGGATAGAGCCATTGATAGAACATTAGTTGTGGCCCTCTTCGAGTGCGTCGATGACGCGTTCCATGCGCGCTGCGCGTGATCCTTTAACAAGGACGAGGTCGCCCTTGCTGAGCCGGGCGCGGAGCGCAACGGCGATGGCTGTATGGTCGGCTTCTTCATGGATGCGATCCGCGCGCATGCCCGCGGCGCGGGCACCTTCGGCGATGAGCGATGCTGCGGGAGCGAGGACAAAGAGTCCGTCGAGATCCTTGCTTGCGGCGAGTGCGCCGAGTTCTAGATGCGCCTCATCCGCGACATCACCGAGCTCACCCATCTGCCCCAGCGCGACGAAGCGCTTCCCCCGTGCAGGAACGCGCACCACGGTTTCGAGCGCGTTCTGCATCGACTGGGGATTGGCATTGTAGGTATCGTCGATGACGAGGATTTCGCCCGCGATCGTGCGTGGCTGCATTCGCCCAGACACGCCCGCGTGCTCTGCGAGACCCTCGGCGACTCTCTCGAACGAAACGCCTGCAGCAAAGGCGCCGCCGGCCGCGGCCAGCGCGTTCTCGACGATGGTCTCGGCGAGGCCCGGCACGCGAATCTCACCCCGACCGAAGGGAGAGTCGAGCTGAAAAGTGAAATGCCCGCTGTCGAGAAAACGGACTTGGCTCGCGCGCAGGTCGGCTTCGGAGTGCTGCCCAAAGCTGAGGACACTCGCTTTCGTGCGCGTCGCCTGGGCGAAGGCGAGAGGATAGTCGCGGGGGAGCACGGCCGTGCCTCCAGCGGGCAAGCAGGCCAGCAGGTCACCTTTCTCTTCGGCGATCGCTTCGCGACTGCCGAGGAATTCGATGTGCGCCGTCCCGACGTTGGTAAGGACGCCGATCGTCGGCTCGGCAATCTCGCAGAGGGTTGCGATTTCGCCGCGATGATTCATGCCCATTTCGATGATCGCAAGCGCGTCTTGCGCTTCGCGACGAAGAAGCGTGAGTGGGACGCCGTAGTGGTTATTCAGGTTGCCGTGGGTCGCGAGGGTGGAGCCCTGCCTGCGGAGGATGTCGGCGCAGAGTTCCTTCGTTGTGGTCTTGCCATTGCTTCCGGTGATGCCGATCAGGGGGCCTTGGAAACTCTGCCGATGGCCGCGCGCAATGTCGGCGAGGGCGAGCGTCGTGTCTTCGACGGCGATCACGAAGCCCTTGCTCGGCGGGACCGTCTCGCCCATGCGGTCGCTCTCGATCAGGACGCCCGCGGCGCCCGAAAGCAGCACGCGCGTCACGAACGAATGCGCATCGTGATTGGGGCCAACGATCGCGACGAAGAGATCCTCGGCGCCGACTTCCCGGCTATCGATCAGGGTGCCGGAAAAGGTCTGTTCCGGCCGGCCGCGCAGGAGACTCCCCTTCGTCCATTCGCAGATCTGTCCGGCGGTGGCGGCAAGACTCATGCGCGACCTCGGGCGAGTAGCGCCAGCCGCGCTTCGCGGCGATCGTCGAAGGGGAATTTCTCGCGGCCGATGATCTGGTAATCCTCGTGTCCCTTGCCCGCGAGCACAACCGTATCGTTCGCCGCAGCGCCTTCGAGGGCACAGCGAATTGCTTCGCGCCGATCCTTAAGTACGGCATAACGTCCGCGCTGGCCGCTCGAGCCCGCAACGGAGTCCGCAGCTGAATTTCCGCCTGAACTCGGACCAGAGAAGAGCGCACTCGCCTCGGTTTTTTCAAGACCGTGCAGGCCGGCTTCCACATCAACCAAAATCGCGTCAGGATCTTCCGTGCGCGGATTGTCGCTGGTCGCAATCGCGAGATCGGCATGCTTTGCGACGGCTTCCGCCATTAGCGGTCGCTTCGCGCGGTCGCGGTCTCCGCCGCAGCCAAATACCGCGATGAGCCGCCCTTCACAGAGTGGGCGGACCGCAGACAAGAGCTTTTCGACAGCATCCGGTGTATGCGCGTAGTCGACGAGGACTGTCGGCTCGTCGGCGCCTGCATCTCCGCGCACGCGTTCCATACGACCGGGAACTTGTGGGCAGGCCGCGACGCCTTCGGCGATCGTGGCCGTGTCGATGCCCAAGGCGCGGGCGATGCCGACCGCAACGAGGAGATTCTCGAGATTGAAATCGCCGAGCAGGGGCAGGTCGAGGCTGAAACGACCGTTCTCGTCTTCGAGCTCGGCGCGGGTCCCGTCGAGGCGGATTTCGCTTGCGACGAGCTTCAGGTCAGCCGTGGATTCGGCACCGCGCCCGACGCGCAGAAGGCGCGCGCCCGCAGTCTCCGCGATAGAAAGAATCTTGCCCGATGCGGCATCGTCGATGTTGACGACGGCGACAGCATTCTGCGCAAGATGGTCTCGAAATAGGCGTGCCTTTGAGCTCAGGTACGCATCCATATTGCCGTGGAAATCGAGATGATCCTGTGAAAGGTTCGTAAACGCTGCGACGCGGAAACGACATCCTTCGACGCGTCCGAGTTCGAGGCCATGCGAAGAGACTTCCATCACGACCGCGTCGATCTTTGCATTGCGCATCGCGCGGAGCGTTCGCTGTAGATCGAAACTCTCGGGCGTTGTGTTGACGGCGGTTTCGTGATGATCGCCGAAGCGAATTTCGACCGTGCCGATCAAGCCGGTCTTTCGCTTCGCCTGTTTGAGGATGGCTTCGACTAGATAGGTTGTGCTGGTTTTGCCATTGGTCCCGGTCACGCCAACGAGTTCGAGCTCGTCGGCTGGATGGCCAAAGAAGCGCGCTGAAATCGGGGCCAGCGCGCGGCGCGTATCCGGCACCTGGATTGCCGGCAGGTTCCCGCGACGTTCCGCGGAAGGCATTTCCTCGACGAGGAGCGCTGCCGCTCCGAGTTCGATTGCGCGTTCGATATACGCGTGTCCGTCGGAGTTGGCGCCGCGCAGCGCGACGAAGAGATCGCCCGGTGAAACCTGGCGCGAGTCATATCGAACGCCGCGAATCAAAGGATCATTGCCGGATGTGCCGGATGTGCCGGATGTGCCGGACGCGGCCGACTCCGAGGCCGTCGGGGCCATCTGTGGGGGCAGCGCGCTGATCAATTCGGAAAGGTGCATTATCCCTCCTCCCTGCTGGGCCGGGATTCGAAGCGGAGGCGAACCGTTCGGTCCGCTCCGATCAACACCGTGCCGGGGACTGGGATTTGGGACACCACTCGCCCCTCGATGGCTCCGACGATTGTGATATCGAGTGATTCGCTTTCCGCGATTCGCTGTGCGTGTGCAATGGTATGTCCCGAAAAATCGGGTACGAAAACGTCGTCGTCGTCTTCTGCATCGCGTCGCGGCGCTTCAAGCGTCGCATAGAACTGCGCTTCAAGCAGCGGTTCCGATTCCCTTTCGGCCTCCGCGAGGGATGGGGGTGGTCCCGCCGCCTGATCGGCGGCGGGACGGGCCGGGGGGGCCGCTTCGGCCGCATTGTGCGGCGCGTAGGTCTCTGTTTGTTCGCGTGCACGGTCGGCGGGCACAATGCCGACAGGCTCGGAAAACGCTGCGAGTTCGATCTCTGCGAGCGAGGTCGTGGGTTCGTTGCTGACGCCGGCATCGGGAGCGGTTCGCACGGAGGTTTCCGCGTCGATGCTCTCGGCGAGAACGACTTCCTCGTCGATCGGAATGAACGGGTCAAGCGTTTCGTCGTGGTCTTCGGCGGCTTCCTGCGGCGCGGTCATTTCGCTTGTGTCGACGAGAAGGGTCTCCGACAACTTCGGTGCCGCCTTGATCGGCTGCGGCTCGGTCACGATGCCGCGGCGGCCGAGCTGGTCGGCGGCGACTCGCGCGAAAATCGGTGCTGCAACGCCGCCACCGCTATGCAGTCGGCCCATGGGTTCATCGATCGCAACGATGATCGCGAGTTCAGGATCGTCTGCGGGTACGACACCCATGAACCAGGCCATGTACCGATCTTGGGAGTAGCGGCCGAGTTCGTGGTCGTACTTCTGGGCCGTCCCGGTTTTTCCGGCGACGGCGACGTCTTTGAGTCCGGCGAGGCGCGCGGTGCCCCTGTCGCTGACGACGGTCTGCATCATGTCAAGAGTTTGTCGCGCGGCGGTTTTTGAAACCGCGTAGCCGTGAGAGCGAATCGGCGTGGGTTGCCATTCTTCGCCGGCTCGGCGACGCGCTAGGACGAGGCGCGGCTGCATGCGTTCGCCGTCGTTGGCGAGCGCGCCGAGGGCGGAGACGAGTTGGATGGCCGTGATCGAGATGCCCTGGCCGAAGGCAATGGCGGCCTGGTCGACAGGCTTCCACTTGTTCCAGTCGCGAACGAGGCCTCTGGATTCCATCGGGAATCCCGAGCCTGTGCTCGCGCCGAAGCCGAAGCGGAGGAGTCCCTGATACTGCTGTTCGCGACCGATGAGCTGAGCGATTTGCACGGCGCCGACATTGCTTGAGACGCGCAGCACATCGGCGGGCGTGAGGATGCCGAAGGGTTTGCGGTCGCGAATTGTTTTGCCGCGAACGCGGAGAGAACCTTCGCCCGTATCGAAGGTGTCGTAGGGCGTCATCATGCCCGCATCGAGCGCGGAGGCGACGAGAAACGCCTTCATCGTCGAGCCCGCTTCCATCACGTCGGTAAAGGCGCGCGAGCGGGTCTCGCGGAAGTTGAGCGTCCGGAAATGATTGGGGTCGAATCCGGGGCCTTCCGCCAGGGCCAGGACATCGCCCGTTTTGGGGTCGAGTGTGATGATATATCCGCCCTTGGCTTCATATTTGACGAGTGCCTCGGCGAGTGCGGCTTCGGCGGCGCCTTGCATGGCGGTATCAAGAGTGAGCGCGATCTCTCCGCCCTGCGCTTCGCGGGGGTCCGTCGAAGAGAGCGCGAGCTTGCGGCCGCGGGCATCACGCTCGACGCGCACGCTGCGCTGCGTACCCGTCAGCCATTCGTTTTCGATTTGCTCGATGCCGCGCACACCCTTGCCATCGAGATTGGCGAAGCCGATCAGCGGGGCGGCGAGTTTGCCGGCGGGGTAGGAGCGGCGAGGTTCGGGGTCGATACCGACGCCCGCGATGTCGAGTTCCTTGATGCGTTCGATCTGCGCCGGTTCCACCCATCGCGCGAGATACGTGAAGCCGGCATGTTCGGCGAACCGTTTAGCGAGGCGCTCCGGATCGAGATCGAGCACCGCGGCGATCTGTTGAGCCGCCGTGGCCTGGTCTTCAATCAGCCGCGGCACGGCATAGATCGAAGCGGATTCCGTCGTGACCGCGAGTTCTTTGCCTTCGCGGTCAACGATCGTGCCGCGGGCGGGGGCGAGGCGCTGCTTGGTTTGGATCTGCTGGTCGTAGAGGTCCTGGGCGCGGGTGTGGGCCACTGTGAGATGCGCCGCGCGGCCGGCGAGGAGCACGACGACGGCTAGGCCGGCGAGGCGAACCCAGACGATGCGTCGGGAAGCCTTGTCGAGGGCTTGGGATCTCATTGCCATTCGGCGCCCTCCGGCGCGCCGGGTGGCGCGGCGGCGGCGCCCGGCAGAACGGCGGCGGACGGGTGAAGCGAGGAGCCGGCGAGCGTC
>JBDNFB010000178.1:0-16336 GCA_041690055.1 Myxococcota bacterium
GCTTCCCGCGAGGCATGCCGAAAACGGCGTGCCTTCCCGCAGCCGTCTACATAAACCCGCCCAAAGAAACGATGGCGGAGCAAGGAGGTCTACAGTAAATACCGAAACGAGGTGTCTCAAAGTCGTTGGCAGGTTCCGGACATCTCTGATTGTGTGGCGAGAGCGAGTCCCGCAGCTGCCACGGAGAACCCACAACCGGCAACCACAACGCCGAGTCCCGAGAACGCGAGAAGGAGACGAGACAGCGAGGCCTTCTCAGCTGCCGAATCAGGCACGTCTGTACGCGTCTCCGGCGTACGACGAGCACGCCACATCGGCATGTCTCGAGTTCGCTTTGTCAGCACGAGTCCGTAAACATATACGGCAGGCAGCAAAGCTGAGATCGGATGTACACCCCAGATGGAGATATCAGGCCCAACCGTTGCGAGGAGTACAAGTGAAACTAGACAGACAAGAATCATCGTCTGCAAGAGATTTGGCAGCGAAGCGGCAGCGTGCTCAAGATTCGCGCGTCTATAAGTGAGATCGGCAACCGCCAAGAACATCGTCTGCGCGGCAATGCCACCCAAGGCATTGCTCACGGCCAAGTCCGCCTCCCCACGACCGGCAGCAAGCGTCGTTACGATCAGGCCCGGAAGGGAAGTCGTCGCGCCTAACATAATTGCGCCCGCCATCGCCTCGCCAATCCCTAGGCGATCAGCAAGTTGATCCACGATGTGGGTCAATCGAGTCCCGGCGACGATCAGCACAATTGCGCTGCCGGCCAAAAAGATCGTGCTAATTGTGAGTGTCCAAGCGTCAGCGTTGATCACGGGACTGAGGCCGTTTCGGCATAGGCAGGATGTACAATCGACATACCCTGGAGCGCCAAGTGGCCGGTCACGCGACGGGCCTCCGTCCCCTGCGACCCACCACAAGAGAGACTACGAATGCGACGAGGAAGACGCCAAAGAGAATCTTGGCGATCCCCGTGGCTGCCCCAGCTATGCCTCCAAAACCCAGTACAGCGGCGACGAGGGCCACTATGAAAAATGTAAATGCCCAAGGGAGCATGGCTTGACTCCTTCTCGTTCTTTCTCACGCGAGCCCGGTCTCGCACTCATCGGATCCCTTACATCTGCGAGATGCGTGCCAAGCGACACGTGAGGCGGCCAGCGGATTCTCTCGTTCGGCATGCCTCCTGCGTCATTAGTTCTCCCAACCATAAGGAGGAAGGCACGATGGAATTCGAAATCGCCCCGCTCCCCTATTCCAAGGATGGGCCAGAACCCCATCTCGGTGCGGAAACGCTCGAGCTTCATTAGGAGAAGCGCCACAAGGGCTATCTCAAGAAGTTGAAGAGCAAGATCGAGTATAAACCCGAAGCAAGCCAGTCATTGGAGGAGCTAGTTAAGACCGCGAGCCGCGATGTCTTCAACAATGCCGCGCAGGTCTGGAACTACAGCTTCTATTGGACGAGCATGCCTCCGAACGGAGGTGGACAACTGGAAGGTGCATTGCTCCGCGACCTCGAGGCGTCATTCGGATCCTATTCGCTGTTCCGAACGGAGTTTGCGGCAGCCGCAGTTGGCGAGTTCGGATCGGGCTGGGCATGGCTTGTTCTGAATTCGGCGGGACGCTTGCAGGTGCGCAGCAGCTCCGATGCGGCAAGCCTCGAATCAGCACGCGACATAAGAGTGAGGTCGCGACGCCGCATGCACGACCGGTCGCGTTCGCGAACTGGAAGCAACTCGGACGGATTCTTCGCGCCCAAACGGCAGGCCGAAGACACGCAAGCCTTGATCGGACGACCAGAATGCCGCTAGCGATTTCGCCGAGGGAGCGGGCGAAGCCGACTCTGCCAAAAACGGCCTGAATGCCTCAGCGGCTTTTTCGACATCACTTTCGGCAGCACCCAGCGCCGCCGTCCCCTTAACGGTCATTTGTAGAAAGGTCGAGTGCAGTCGCATTACGCCTAGCCTCCCACGTTCGACTCCGCGGTATGCAGTTTGCATTACCTCTGAACATGGCCCTTAAGTATTGGCCGGCGAAAAGCCTCTCGGCCGAATCGGCGCGACTGTCCCCAAGAAGATGCGTGGAGTGAACCGAAAATAAGTGATTTCCGAAGCGGCCGTGGCGGCAGCGGAATCGATCCAGGCTCACTTGCCGGGGCCGCCGGCGAAAGAACTGCCTGCGGGGTGATCGGATACGCCGATGCAGACGCGACACCAGCGAGGCTGCGACAACGCGGGCCCTTGCTCGGCCGTCGCACAGAGAGAGAAATTGGACAACCCGTTAATACGGAAGGACGAGAACCATGGAAATAGAAGACTTGCACGACACAACGCACCGTCAGGACCGACTCGACGAAAACTGGTTTCACCTGTTCGCACTCGACTCGATGATCAACACGCTGAAGTCGGAGGAAGAGTACGCAATCAACGGGCATACCGGACTCACTCTTCTGAAAGATAGAACTTTGCGCGTGGTGCTAGGTGTGGCAAAAGAGGGGAGTCAGATCGCGGAGCATACGGTGCACGGCCCAACGGTAATTCACGTGCTGGATGGCTCGATCCTGATGAAGTCAGCTGACGAGATCCGAGTCGCACATTCAGGTGAAATGATCGTTGTCCCCAATGATCGCCCACGTAGTTTGGAAGCCGAAAAGGCCTCGGCATTCCTGTTGATTCTCTCGCTCGACAAAGAAGAGTGAAACGATCCAACCCATCAAGGCCTACGGCAACTAGTCATGTTGAGGCGTCCGTAGAAGCCGCGATGAGATCCACCAAGCGCTTCTGCCTCTTTTGATCGCGTCGCGTCGCCGCGACGGATATTTCAAAGCCCACATCGATCTCACACACGTCTCTCAGATTCGCAGCCATCTCCCTCAAACGTTGCGCTCTACGTGTGTCGGAGATCGTGCCGCGGAACCGAATTTGGCCAGCGTCGACCATTGCCATCACTGTTCGATCGGGCACCTCCGCCGCGAGAATGTTCCGGCTGGCTCGTCGAATTTCCTTATGCGTACAGGAAGGGTGTGTCCTAGGATTTTCGGAGTCCGGTAACGGTATTTTCGCGGCGCTTCATGATTCGTTCCTTAGTCTGTAATCCACGGGCGAGATCATGCCAAGCGACGAGCGGCGGCGCCGCTGCTCAGGGAAGAACGCCAGGTATTAGAGTCGCCCACACTCTGTCCGCCTATCTAGCCAACACCGTCTTGACTGGGTCGAGAATGCCGAAGCTGTGCGAGAGACGCGTTTGCATCGTGCTGCCAATCCTCCTTCAGGTCTGCTCGCGTACCCTCTTGCTCGAGGGTTTTTTTGGAGTCTTTTAAGTCCGCGCCGAACCCGCATCTTTACGGCCGATTCACCCAGGCTGAGTTCTCTAGCGATTTCCGGAAAGGTGTTTTCTTCCACATAGCGGAGCACGATCGCGATTCTTGTGATCTGGCTGAGTGACCCGAGCGCGCGATCAAGGGAGGCTCCGATCCTCAGAGCGATCCGCTTGATTCTGGATATTGCGATACTCAATGAACTCGGACGTTCCTCTATGGTCCCGAGCTCAAGATCGCAGGAGATTCTTCGCCGAGTTGGAAGTGATTTGGTGTAGCCAGTGCTGAAGCGGACGGTCGAAACGGAAGCGTCGAATCGACCCAAATACTCGCAAGAAGACGTCCTGAACAATCTCGTCCACGTCGCGGGCGTCACCGACCATTCGGTACGCCCGTTGTCGAAGACGAGGCATTTAGTTTCCCACGAGCTCGCGGAAGGCCACGGTGCCATATGGGATCTTCGACTGGATCGCCGCACTAAGTCGTTCGCCTTCTCCGCTTCGACTTCGGGCTTAATCGGAGCCCGACCCGGGTCTCTGCGATCGATCCCTGAACAATAAAGCGAGGACTGCCTGCAAGTGTTGTGCGGTCATCTCCGCATCTGGTCCGTCAACCGAAGTCCTTTTAAGTGCCGTCTGTGAAGTGCCATCTGCATGATTGCGCCCTCCTATCCGGCGGGTCGGCGAGACCCGCCGCTGGCTCCGCCCGCGGAGCGCTCGTCGAACTCATCGGTACGAACTCATCGGCATTCCATTCTCGGTTGTCGGCCTCCAGGAGCGCAATGGGCATGCCACTTCACGCTGAGACCCTCCGATGACAGTTCGCACTCAGGCCGAAACTGTCAGGCGTTCGCCTTTTCCAGGTCACCTGCCACGCGAAGGTTCGGGGCGTCTGAGCATCCCATCGCGATTGCATGAATCGGAGACTACTCTTCAAGCACAGTAGGCTGGGCCGTTTGCACAATGTTCCAACACCGTCCCCATTCGCCGAGTCAGTCCGAGAACGAAGCATTGCTGAAAGGCATCGTCCGTCCGACTACGCCATTCGGGGATCGGTGGGATTTCAACCGGAGCTCGATCTCCGCCCCAACGATAAGACCAGACAACTCGACGGATTACAGATTATTGGCTCTCACGGGAATACGAACTCCGTCAGCCCTGCGAGCAAGAAAAGCGATCGCCGTCACTCGCCACGCTCCGGACCTGTCGGGGTCGACTGAGGGTCGATGTGAAGCAGGCCGGGGCGCACGCTACTTGCGTGGCCGTACTTCACAATCGCAACGAAGAAAATCCCCCCAACAATATTTCCGACTGTCGCAAGAAAGAGAAATCGCACAAAGTCGAAGACTGACACGTCCGCACCACTGAACATTGCCGACAAGACCTCTGCGCTGCCAAGGATGCAATGATGTAGACCCGCAAGACCAATCAACCCGGTAACGAGCCAGACAAAGAAAATCTCGCTTATCGTGTCACGCCCGGCGGTCACGAGCCAAGACACCAGTCCCATCAACCAACCCGCGAGGACTGCGCTCATCAGTGTCACCCACCAATCATGTCGCACCAAGTGGTGCGCGAGTTCTTCGAGTACCTTGGGCTCGATGACGTCGAGCGCAGGTCCCGCGATGGCAATCACTGCCGAGAAGATAAGGACGCCAATTAGATTTCCGCCGTACACGAGTCCCCACAGCCGTCCGAGCCCGGAGAGCGAGGATTGGCCGTCTAGAAGCGGCAGCACCGCCAGCGTCGTGTGTTCCGTAAAAAGTTCAGACCGACCGAAAATAACGAAAATGAATCCCACGGCGTAGGCGTTCGCTCGAAGTAGAGCTTCCGTTAACTCCGACTGGTCAGGTGCCGCGAGGCTTCCGAGTGTCCCGATCGCCAACACGCTGAACCCAACATCCAACCCAGCGGACACACCGGACAGGCAGAGCCCACGCGCGGGCCGCTCCAGCTCGTTAACACCCTCCCGAATCTCCTGTTGAAGAATCGTATAATAGGATTTTTGTTCGCCCGTCTCGTCTGATTGCGATTCCGTCGAGGTAGAGCCCGATTCGACGTCGGAATCTTGCAATTTCGAACTATTTGTGGTGTTGGTTGGAATAGTCATCGAGTCTCCTAATATGCTTCTCAATTTCCGGTATAGCGCGCGTTCATCATCGCATTCAGGCAACCATCTCGAATCGCACGGTATACCGATTCAGAATGGCTGTTCCCTCGAATTCCCCGCGCCGGGCGGCAAGCGTCGCCAAGCTCAAGGCGGGAAAAAAATCGTCGCGCCTAATAGCACTGCGACCCCATCACCTCGCCGGTTCCGAGGCGACCAGCCTGTTGCTCCACGACGTTCGTGAGGCGAGTGCCTGCGACGATCAGCACAGATACGTCGGTAACCAAGGCTGTCGTGCTCAATGCGAGTGTCCAACCGTCGGCGTCGATCTCAGGATTGAGGCCGTTGTCAAATCGGCAGGATGTACAATCGACATTTCCAAGCGCTTCGAAAGTCGAGTCACGAGAAGGGTGACCTGCCCCCTCGACCCATCGCGAGAGAGATAATGAACGCGACGAGGAATACAAAAAAGAGGATCTTTGTAATCTCCGTTGCTGCGCCAGCAATGCCACCGAACCCCAGGACGGCGGCTACGAGGGCCACGATGAAGAATGTGGCTGCCCAAGAAAGCATTAGTTTGGCTCCTTCTGGTTTCTAGTGCGGTCCCGCTCTGGGGCCCACCGGCTCAATCGCACTCAGTCGGATTGCGAGATGCGTGCCAAGCGCCGCGCGCGGCAAGCGCGAATCCATTGACGTTCAGTCCCGAGTCGAGAGCGGTGAGAAGTCTGAGGACTCGCTCAATTCGAGATTCCCATTCGAGTAAAGCCTGGCACAGGAAATGCATAATCAATCCGAAGGCATCGTGATTGATTACGCACGAGGAGAACCTCCTATGTCCCCCCTTGGGTACTGCTCACATCCGCCCTGCCGCTGCGACGGCCGTGCAGAATTCGGCGGATACTGCGGAGAGAAATGCGAGGCCGCGCGCCACCGTCGAACACCGACGGGCGGATGTACATGCGGTCATCCGGCCTGTGTTGTCGTGCGTCACAGCGGTGAAGCGAAGACCAAAAATAACTAGGAGGACTACATGCCCATCACTTGGACTCTATCTGCATTGGCGATAATCGCTCTATTCGCATTCGCCTTCGTTGGGCGTCCATATCTTGGCTGGGTCGCGGCCTCCGCGGTCGGCCTCATGACCTGGGCGATCAGCGGGCCTGAATCCCCGCTCGCATGGCTCACCGCATTCGTCCTGACGGCTGGACTCGCAGGCTCGTTCGGAATCGTCTCATGGCGACGAAAATCTATCACTGCCGCTCTCATGCCGCGCGTCGCGAAGCTCATGCCGAGCTTAGGCGAGACCGAACGCGTTGCGCTCGAAGCCGGCACTGTGGGCTGGGACGGCGAATTATTCTCCGGTCGGCCCGATTGGAAGGCATTTTTTGACTTCCAGCCTAAGCGGTTGTCGGACAAAGAGAAGGCATTTCTCGAGGGTCCAGTCGAAGACTTGTGCCGTCGACTCGACGACTGGTCCATCACACAGGCAGGCGACCTACCGGATGATATTTGGGCGACACTTCGACGCGAACGCTATTTCGGGCTCATCATTCCCGAATCCCATGGCGGCCTTGGATTCTCGGCGGCCGCGCACGCAGCGGTCGTCACAAAGATCGCCAGTCGAAGCGTAACCGCTGCCGTGACCGTGATGGTCCCCAACTCGCTTGGCCCGGCAGAACTGCTCTTGCACTACGGCACGGAAGAGCAGCGGAATCACTATTTACCGCGGCTCGCGCGTGGCGAAGAAATTCCCTGTTTTGCGCTCACAGGTCCCGAGGCGGGAAGCGATGCCGCTGCTACTCAGAGTGAGGGGATTGTTTGTCACGATAAATGGCAGGGACAGGAGGTGCTCGGAATTCGCCTGAGGTGGCGAAAGCGATACATCACGCTCGCCCCCATCGCGACGCTCATAGGACTGGCGTTTCGCCTGCGCGACCCGGATGGATTGTTGGGGGGAACAGAGGATCTAGGAATCACGTGCGCGCTCGTTCCTGCCGATTTGCCCGGGATCGAAATCGGCGATCGCCATGACCCAATGGGCGTCCCGTTTCAAAACGGCCCGA
This sequence comes from Myxococcota bacterium, assembly GCA_041690055.1. Taxonomy (GTDB): domain Bacteria; phylum Myxococcota_A; class UBA9160; order UBA9160; family UBA4427; genus UBA4427. Next base: position 7,480 of record JBDNFB010000178.1, read on the forward strand.
CGACGGGCGAGAACGTCTTCGTCCCGCTCGACGCAATTATCGGTGGAAAAGCGTTCGCTGGGCAGGGCTGGAAGATGTTGATGGAGAGCCTGTCGGCCGGCCGATCCATCTCACTTCCGTCCGTTTCAGTGGCGGGAACAAAGCTCTCAGCGCGTGTGACGAGCGCCTACGCGATGGTCCGCGAGCAGTTCGACACGCCGATCGGTCGTTTCGAGGGCGTTGAGGAACCGCTCGCGCGAATCGCTGGACTCACCTACGCAGTCAACGCGACGCAGAGACTAACAACAGCTGCAGTCGACGCAGGTGAGAAACCAGCCGTGCTATCAGCGATTGCTAAGGCCTACTGCACAGAAGCGATGCGCGACGTCGTCAACGATGCAATGGATATTCGCGCGGGCGCGGCCATCATGCGCGGTCCGCGGAATATGCTTGAGCGCGCTTACGCAACGATTCCGATCGGCATCACCGTCGAAGGCGCGAACATTCTAACTCGGTCGATGATCATCTATGGCCAGGGAGCGATACGCTGCCACCCTTTCGCGCTCGAAGAAATGGAAGCCATCGAGGAAGGAGACCTCCACCGGTTCGACCGAGCATTCTTCGGCCACGTCGGATTTGTGGCGACGACGGCCGTTCGATCGTTCTTGCTGGGCCTCTCGCGCGGTCACCTCGAGAGGAATGTCCCGGCAGGCGAAAACTTCGTTCGGCGTGCTTGCCAGCGGCTCACACGCGGCAGCGCCGCATTCGCGATCGTCTCCGACGCGTCCATGGCCACACTAGGCGGAAACTTGAAGCGCCGGGAGAAGATCACTGGTCGTCTTGCTGACGCCCTTGCATGGCTCTATCTCGGCTCTGCGACCGTCAAGCAATTCGCCGACGATGGGTCGCCTCGGAGCGACCGAGCGTTCGCAGAGTGGGCCGTGGAGCATGCACTCGCCGAGATAGACAGGGCCCTCGCGGGTGTACTCGAGAACCTGCCAGCGCGTCCGGTCGCTTGGCTGCTCTGGCCAATCGTATTTCCGTTAGGCCGCCGCGAGCCGGGACCGAATGACGCATTGGGCTCGGCCGTGGCCAAGGCGTTGCTCGATGATGATGATGCGCGTTCACGTCTCACAGCTGGGATCTATATCCCGACGGCAGAAGAAGACGGCCTCGGACGACTTGAAGCTGCCCTTCTCAAAGCCCAGCCAGCACTCGAAGTCGAATCAAAAATCAGGAAGGCCGTAGCTGAGGGCAAAATCGATCGAACACCAGGTGACGGCTTGGCAACCGCCGCGCTTGCGGCAGGCATCGTGACAGCGGATGAGGTCGCACAGCTCGAAGCGGCGGACGAGGCTCGGGCGGAGGCGATTCGCGTCGATTCATTCAACGCGCAGGAATTCGCGCAGATGCGTCGCTGAAATCCAAGGCCTCCTCGCCGGGACATGGCAAGTTTAGCGGTCAACGTCGTCCGTCGGCCAACCAAGGAATCTGGCGTCTATTTGCGCGTATTGCCTTCCGCGGCTTCGTAGACATTAAGCCGGTTGTACAGGGTCTTCAGACTGATACCAAGGACTTCTGTCGCACGTTTCTTGTCGCCCTCGAACTCAGCGAGTGTCGCCAGGATGGTTCGCCGCTCGACCTCCACGAGGGAGGTCCCGACGCGAACTTGCAACGTCGAATCGGACCGAGTGACGCGCCTACTCGGATCAGGTTCGGGCAACGAATCTGGATCGATATCGTCGTCAACAAGTATCGAAGCCCGCTCGATCACATTCTTGAGTTCTCGAACATTCCCCGGCAATCGAAGCTCGTGAAGTCTACGCATCCCTTGATCAGTAATTCGCTTCGACGTAGATTCCCGTTTGTTCACGGCGTCGAGAAAGTGCTGAGTGAGTAGGTCTATATCCTGCCCGCGCTCCCGAAGCGGCGGAAGATGAATCGGGAACACGTTCAGCCGATAGAGCAGATCCTCGCGAAGCAACCCTTGCGCGACGGCTTCCTTTGGATCCCTATTCGACGCGGTCACGACCCGAACATCAACGGTCGTCGGAGATGTCGCTCCGACGCGCGTAATCGCTCCCGTCTCCAGTACGCGAAGCAATTTGACCTGGAGCTCGATCGGCATCTCCGTTATTTCATCTAGAAAGAGAGTGCCGCCGCTCGCCTCCTCGAAATATCCGCGCCTCTTTTTGTCGGCACCGGTAAAACTTCCTTTTTCGTGTCCGAACAGCTCGCTTTCGATCAACGATGCTGAGATGGCACCACAGTTCAGCGCGAGAAACGCCTTGTCCTTTTGACTACTGAGCCGATGAACGGTCTCCGCAACCAGCTCCTTGCCAGTTCCGCTTTCTCCAGTCACGAAGACCGTGCTCTGTGTAGGCGCGACCCGCGAAATTAGATCGTAGACCTGCTGCATCGGCTTTGAGCGCCCGACCATTGGACCGAATCGACCGAGATCACGAAGTTCGCCGCGAAGGGAATGTACCTCGTGCTTGAGACCTCGGGTGCGCGCCACATTCGTAAGCGTGGCCTTGAGTCGTGTTCGGTCGACCGGTTTGGGAAGAAAATCGAGGGCGCCCTCACGCAACGCGGCGATCGCGCTCTCGACATTCATATCACCCGTCATCACCACGAATTCTGCGCCTTTCGGCAAGTCTTCATCGGCGAGTAGCTCGAGTCCGTTGCCGTCGGGAAGGCCTAGGTCAAGCAACACGACGTCAGGAAGATCCTCCACCATCTGCGCTCGAGCGCCCGCGATGGTGCTCGCCTCGCGTGTCCGATAGCCATCCCTTGATACCAACGCGACGATGCTGGCCCGAAGATCCTCGTCATCCTCAACAATCAACACGGAGAGTTCACTCATTGGTCAGCCTCCTTCTTGGACGGTTCGATTCAGATTGAGCCAGTAGTGGGCGGCAGCCACGATATAACTACCGGGCTTGTCACCATCGAAGCGCTTTAACAGGTAGCTATTCGCCCCAAGCGCATAGCTCCGTTGAATATCTTCTTTGCGATTCGAGGAAGACAGGACGACGACCGGAATCCCTTCTGTAAGGGGGTCTTCACGAACCCTACGCAGCACCTCGAAGCCGTCTACGCGTGGCATTCTCAGATCGAGAAATATGACGCGTGGCGTCTTCTTGCGATCGGGCGCCTCGGATTCGAGCCCCAGGGACTCGAGTGCTGCCAACCCGTCTCGGGCAACTTCGATCGGCACATCGACACCAGCGCGATTAAGCGCCCGGATTGCGACGTCGACTTCATCGCGATTGTCGTCGACTAGCAATATCCCGGCATGTTCATTCATGGCTGATTCCGCCTTGGCAACGAGAACGTGAAGGTTGCGCCTTCCCCCTCGCGCCCGTCAGCCCAAACGCGGCCACCGTGCCGCTTGACGATTCGTGCAACCATCGCAAGTCCGACTCCCGTTCCTTCGATTTCTTGATCGGTATGTAGGCGTTCAAATAGCCCAAAGAGCTTTTCGACAAACCGCATATCAAAGCCTTGACCATTGTCGATCACCTCATAGATGCAGCATTCGGCTTCAATGCGGCCGCCGACCTTGATTTGCCTCTTTTTCCGCCCGCGCGAATACTTCAGTGCATTGCTGAATAGATTTGCAAAGACGTCGCCGATCAAGGGTCGGTCCGCGAATACCTCCGGCAGCGGATCAACGACGAACTCGAGGTCTTTCTCGTTCTGCGCTGCGAGAACTTGTGCGAAGCTTTCCCGTGCGAGGGCGCCCATGTTGATCGATTCGAATGTCAGCGGGGCACGCCCAGCTCTCGAGAGCTGTAGGAGATCCTCGAGCAGGTCCGTCGCCCGTGTCGCACTCCGACGGATCCGTGCGAGGATCGCGAGGCCGTCTTCATCAAGCGGGCGCTCTTGGTAGTCTTCTTCCAAGATTGCAGCGAAATTAAGAATGGCTCCGAGCGGCGACCGGAGATCATGTGAAACGGAATGGTTGAAGGTCTCGAGTTCGGATACGGCGTCTTCGAGTTCGGCAGTCCGAGCGAACACTTTCGCTTCGAGCTCCGCTCCATGGCTCTCGAGTGCCCGATTGCTTGCAGCAAGGAATCGGGACTGGCGCACGATGACTCTCGTTTGATGAGCGAGGACAGCCAGGACCGCAGAGAGCAGAAGTGCCGCGGCCAAAAAGTAGTACGGGAGCGGCGAGAGTCGGGCAGCGGCGAACTCAGGCGTCGGCCGGTATTCGAGGTGCCACTGTCCTTCAAGAGGTAAGTCAACCGTCTGCTCAATACGCCACCACTTCTGCCGAAGTGCTGACGACGGCATGCCGCGCGAATAGATCTCCTCGCCGTCCCACACGACCGACAGCGCGTATCCTCGGGCTCGACCGCGAAGCACAGAATCGAGTAGGGGGGCGACTTCGAAACGAGCAACCATGACGCCTGCTTGCCCGTCTGGAGTCTCAACAGGCAAGTACATCCGATAGCCGATCTCACCCGAAGTCCCTCTCTCGGGGCCCACGAGGGAAGGTCCTCCTGAATGATTCTGAGCGGTGTACCCTTCCAGCGCCGCGTCCTCGTCGGTCGCGATTTCGCCGACGCGCACTTGCGCCGTAGGATTGCCGACCTCAATCCACGCAACAGAGGTCATCCCGGGTACCTGATCGACGCGCGGCCCAACGTTGGCTTTCCACTCGTCAGGTGGGCGCAGGCCAAAGCCGGCCCAGAGCTCATGGAGTCCGCGCAAAGAGTCGAGCTGATGTGCGAATCCTGCGCCGAGCGCCGTCCCTGTTTCCTCGGCTGTTTCCGTTGCCGCGGAAAGGAGTTGATCTTGTCGCTCGGCGACGAGCAGACCCCAGCCCGCCAACGACACCAAGGCTCCAAGCAAGCCAACGAGCGCAGGCAACCAGAGATCCCGACGATCTGCAGATTGTTCCTCTACCATTGCGCGATTGTACAACTTACTTGGCCCTTCCCGGCTCTTTCCGGCCTCACACCCAGCTGAGGCTCTCCAACCATTCACAGCAGAATTCGTGCCAGTTCGAAGGATTCTGTCCCACGGGGTTCGACGTGGTATGTAGAAACGACTCCTCACGACGGCTTCGCGAGCTGTCGAGGGCAGTCTGTTTGCCTGCCACGCTGGGGCCAGCACAAGCTTGAGTGGCATGGGAAGTGCATCGTTCCTTCGGTGAGGACGACATTCATGCACTGGAACAGAAAGAATTCTCACGATCGCTACGAACTCTCCGAGTCGGTTGAAATCTATGCCGACGATGGGATCGTCTTTGAGAAGTGGACTCAATACGAACATTTTCCGCGATTCATGGCGAGCGTTCGGCGAACGAAGCAAATCGACGACGAGCGCGTCATGTGGGACGTCGATCTGGAGGGACACCAAATGGTGTGGGAAGCGCGAATCACGGAAACTACGCCGAACAAGAGCATCCGCTGGGAGAGCAGCTGGGGGAATTCCGTCAGCGGTGAAGTGCGATTCGAACGGGTCGATGGCCCTCGAACGCGGCTGACGGTCAATATTGAATACGAACCGAACACCCCGCTCGAATTACTTGGGGCCCGGCTTGGCCTGGCGGACGACCACGTTCGCCGGGATCTCGAGCGCTTTCGCTTGTTTGTCGAATCAGAAACTCGCGGCGAGGTCGCGAATCCCGGAACCACCTAAGGCCAGAAGGCGCACTCGCATGCAAGCCGCGTCACGCGATCGATAGTGGAATTGCTCTACGTCCTTCTCGTCCAAATCGACGAACCGATACCATGAAAAAGAGATTGGCCCAGCAAAACAAAATTTGCTCATCGCCGGCACCGCTGAGGTGCTCGTCACAGTTGTGATCGTGAGCGCGCCTAAGCGGCGTTGGGAAGTGTCCGAGACGCGGATGGCGGACGCATCACGATTCGTCCATTTTTCGCTAAGCGGCACAACACTTGCAACCGCCGAAGTCAGCGCGAGCACAATCAGCTTCGTGGCACGAACCAATCTCTAAGGCACGCTGTTGAACAAATCAAATGAAACCAAGACGACTACGATCCCGGAGAGCATCGGCAACGACTTGTTGGCCTCAATCGTCGTATTTCTCGTCGCACTCCCTCTCTGCATGGGTGTGGCAATCGCATCCGGCGTTCCGGTGGTGCTTGGTCTATTCACGGGCGTTATCGCTGGCATTGTCGTTGGCTCCTTAGCAGGTTGTCCTCTCCAAGTTAGCGGTCCTGCGGCAGGACTAGCGGTCATCGTTTATGACATCGTTCAACGGTTCGGCGTCGAACAACTCGGACTGATTGTGCTGATTGCGGGCATTGCCCAAACGATCGCCGGCTCATTCAGGCTCGGACAATGGTTCCGAGCCGTTTCCCCAGCCGTGATCAAAGGTATGTTGGCTGGAATCGGTGTCCTTATCTTCGCCTCGCAATTCCACGTCATGTTGGACTCCAAACCGACTGGCAATGCGATCACAGACATCGCAACCATGCCAGCGAGCATCCAAAAAGCATTCACGGAGAGAGGATTTGCGAAGCGCGATCAGCGCGAGTTTCGATTGGAACACCTTCGCATCGTAGGAAAGCTGCGCCGCGAACAGGCCGAGATACATCATGCGGTAGTCGATTTGCTGCCCGTCCTCGATATTTCAGAGGCAGACCAAGCAGCGGTTGCTCTCAAGGAGCGACTGGAGGAGAAGCCGGAAAAATTGAAGTCTCTTGTCAGTCAACAACAAGAGATCGCAGCCACTCTCGCGGATATCAATGTCATTGTCCGCGGGTTTGAAACCGAAACCAACGACAAACGCTCGCAAGCGATCATCGAAGCATTGACGGCAACGGACGAGAAGATGGGCGATGTAGTGGCCGACCTGAACGAGAAGAACCTGCTCGAATCGGTGGAGTCCCAGGCCGGCGTACTAGAAGCGTTCGATGTCTACCTTGCCTCGTTGAAGAATCACGGTCTGGCGGCACAGCTCGGCTTGCTGACGATCGCGATCATCGTGTTGTGGCCGTTGCTGGTATTCAAGAGACTTAAGATCGTACCCGCCCCGTTGGTTGCGATCGTAGTCGTTACCGCCGTGGCGTACTTCTTGAGTTTGCCGCTGGTTTATGTCGATGTGCCGACGAGTCTATTGGTCGAAATCCAGATGCCCGACTTTGGCAGCCTGTGGAGCGAATCGTTTAGCGGCCTGGTCCAAGCGGGCCTAGTGTTGGCAGCCGTCGGCAGCGCCGAAACACTTCTCTGTGCAACGGCGACGGACCAACTGCATACCGGCCCGAGAACCAAATACAACAAAGAACTATTCGCTCAGGGCATTGGCAATGTTTGCTGCGGCATGGTTGGTGCGCTGCCGATGACAGGCGTGATCGTCCGCAGCAATGCGAACATCAACGCAGGTGGGACAACACGTCTTTCCGCGATCTTGCATGGATTTTGGTTACTACTTTTCATCGCCGTGATGACCCCGATATTGAGGCTGATTCCGACATCGGCACTCGCCGCGATCCTTGTTTACACCGGCTATAAGTTGATGAATCCACAGGAGGTCCGTGAACTAAAGGAGTTCGGGTCGGGCGAAGTCGCGATCTTCAGTATCACCGTGTTGACGATTGTCGGTCTCGATTTACTAACGGGCATCGCAGCTGGATTCGCGCTGGCGACCATCAAGCTGCTGTATCGTTTTTCACGATTGCGAGTCGATTTGGAGTTGCCAACGCGTGAAGGATTGCCCGCTGCCCTAACGCTCTCCGGTTCCGCCACTTTCCTTGGTCTTCCAATGCTTGCAAACGGACTCGAAGACATCCCCGAGGCCCTTCCGGTAAAGGTAGAGTTCCACAAACTGGATTACATCGACCACGCTTGCATAGATCACTTACAGCGTTGGGCCGAACAGCATGAAGCAACTGGTGGAGCAGTCCATATCAATTGGGATTCATTGTCTGACAAGTACAACGAGCCGGCGCCCGCAGAGCGAACCGCGATTGGTGCGGAGGTTGATTGACAAGCAAACCTTATGCCACAGCAAGCGGGTCGAGATGGCACTCCCCAAGCTGGTTCGCGGTGGCTGGACATCGTGGAAGAAAAATTGATGGAGATCAACGTGTTCAGTCCCGACGGTTTAGGCAGTCGCAAGAACATGACCGGCGTTGATTTTACCGAGGCCGCTATTCGTGACTTGGAACGCAAAGTAGTGAATCGATTGTGTAGGTAAGTCCCACGGGGCGAGCTTGGGGTTCCATGCCCCAGATCGAGGCTCTACACCCCTCCTTCGCACTACCAAACCGGGCCACGGTTCGGTCTGCGCTTGGCATGCTCTCTGCAGTCTCGGCCTATGTAACGCAAGGAAGGATTGTGCAAATGGATGTCTTGAAGGCGATCTCAACGGAAGCGACTAGTTTGGCTCGGAGGATTCTTGCCGTCGATGACGATCGACTCATTCGCGCCTTGCTCTGTGAGCAACTGGGAGATGCGGGGTACGACACGATTGCGGTCGAATCGGCCGAGAAGGCTCTGATCGCAATCGAGGAACGGGACTTCGACGTCGTTCTCACGGACCTCAACATGCCTGGCAGAGACGGCCTCGAACTCGTCGCCGCGCTGCGGGAGCTCCGGCCCGAAATCCCAGTCATCTTGATGACGGCGTACGGAAGCGTTCAGACTGCTGTGCGAGCGCTGCGAGAGGGGGCCTTCGATTTTGTCACCAAACCTTTCGAGGCGGAGGAGTTACAGACAACGATCGAACGAGCCTTCGAACGGCTCGAACTCGAGAGCGAGAACCGCAGGCTGCGGCGTGCTGTTGAGCGCACCGCTGGCTTCGGTGAGCTCATTGGCAAGAGCATGGCGATGAATGAAATCTATGCGCTGATCCGGAAAATCTCGCATAACCGCAGCAACGTGCTCATCACGGGCGAGA
>JBDNFB010000179.1:0-30956 GCA_041690055.1 Myxococcota bacterium
CGCCTGAGCGGCAGGAGACTAGGCCGTGGCAATCCGGCCAGCCCTCGTCCCCCAGGGCGGCTAAGCCTTCGCCAAGACTGCCACGGAACACTCACTCGCCGGCAGAGCATGATCGGGATGGAGCGCGCCCCGAACCAGAACCTCCACCGCGCCGAAATACGCCTCTTCTAGCGAGCGGCCCCGCACCCGGCGCCGAATTCGCGTCGTATCCTGCTCGATCAGCGCCGTCTGCAAAACCCAAAACGTATGGATCAGGTTCCAGGTATCCACGTCCAGCAACTCGCCGCGCTCGACTCCGTCGTCCAGCACGCGCTGCCCAATCGCCAGGTTTCTGCGCCAGGCCTGCTCAACGCTGTCCACCATCTCCGGCGGCAAGTCCCCGATCACCGACTCGTTATCGAGCGCCCAGAAGACGCGCAGATGATCCGGGTGCAGACTCCAATAGTCGAGCTGGAATCGAGAGAGCGCGCGCACGCGCGTAAGCACATGGCCTTCCGGGTCGCTCTTGACCACCTCGGTCAGCGCGGCCGTGTACTCGCGCCCCGTCTCACCCACGACCGAGAGATAAAGCCCTGCCTTGTTATTGAAATAGCGGTAGATCGAGCCCTTCGAGAGTCCGGCCAACCGAGCCACATCATCAAGATTGGCTCCCATAAAATCTTCGCGAAAGAAGATTTCACGCGCTGCATCGACAATCTTCTTACGGCTCTCTGAGCGACGTTCTTCCTGGTTCATCGTTCCCACGCCCGCCCTTAAAGGCTCGCCTGGGTGCCGCGAATCAGTCGACCGGGGCGCACCCCCAGATCCGTATCGTTTCGGCGAGTCACCACCCCGCGCAAAACCGTCGCCAGGTATCCCGAGACCGGCTGCAGCAAGCGCGCACCGCCGGCAGGTAGATCGTGATGCGTCTCGGGCGTTCCAACGCGAAGCCGATCGCGATCAATCACGTTGACGTCCGCGCGCATGCCGACCTCAAGCGTGCCACGGTCGTGAAGGCCATAGAGCCGAGCGTTCCGCCGCGTCTGCTTTTCGATGATGAACTCAAGAGAAAGTCCCTCGCCGCGCGAGCGACCACCGCCCCAATGGATCAACTGCGTCGTCGGCATGGAGCCGTCGCAGATCAGATTCACGTGCGCGCCGCCGTCGGCTAGCCCCGTCACGGTCTCGGGATGCGCGAGCATCTCACGCACCGCGTCCAAATTGCCATCGGGATAATTCGTCCCCATCAGCGATGCGAAGTTTCGCCCCTCATTCTCGGTGAGATAGTCGTAGTAGACCTCCTCGACGGACTTGCCTTCGCGCGCGGCCCGGGCGCCAAGCGCCATATCCGGCGTCGGCTCGTAGTCATAGTCCTCGGGCATCATGAAGAGCGCCGCCGCCGCCCCGTGGAAGGCGTTCGCCATTGCTGCCATTGAGCCCGCATCGAAGCCATCCGCATTGCCATCGGCGAGAACACGCCGTTTGACTTCGGGATCGCGCATTCGGCGCGCCCGTTCTGCGCGAGGCAGCGCGGCCAACTCGTCGACATAAGATTGTCGATGCATGAAACCGTGATAGCCATCGAGCCCGGAGAGCAGGCCGATCGGACGTGATGCTACCTGCGGATGCAAGCGGCCGCCCTTCGCGTTTTGTTCGGACGCGAAGCGCAGAACGTCTTTGTAGTCGGTCGGATGGTCCGGCGTCTGGACCGTCGTGAAGGTGACAGGAAGCCCTGCCTCCCGCGACAATTTGGCCAGCAGAGCCATTTCGTCTTCGGCCTTGAAGCGCTCGCCTCCCAGGAATTCCATATCGCCGATCGACGAAGAAGAGATCGCCTCGATCACCGCTGCGCCGCCCGACGCGGCGCCCTGCGCGATCGCGGTCAGTTCTTCCGCACTCGCGTAGGTTCCCGGGATGGCTTCGCCATTGATCGATCGATGAAAGATCGTGCGCGAGGTGGAGAAGCCCAGCGCACCCGCTCGTGCCGACTCCTCCGCAATGCGCCGCATCTCGTCGAGATCATCCGCGGTCGCCTCCGCGTGCCCGACTCCGCGGTCTCGCATGACCTGCAAACGCAGAGCGCTATGCGGAAGCTGCGTGCCGAGGTCCGCCGAAAACGGTCGGCCGTCCAGATAATCCAAATACTCGGAGAAGGTCTCCCACTCACCCCACGGCACGCCCTCGGCGAGCGCCGTCCCGGGAATATCCTCGACCCCTTCCATCATCTCGATCAGCGTCTTCTCTTCGCCCTTCGGACAAGGCGCGAACCCGACGCCGCAATTGCCCATCACAAGCGTAGTCGCACCGTTGCTGAACGAAGGATCGAGCGTGTTCTCCCAGGTGACCTGTCCATCGTAATGGGTATGGACATCGACCCAGCCAGGCGCGACGAGCGCGCCGTCGGCGTCGATCACTTCCGCATTAGGTGCGTCGATCCGCCCCCCGACTGCGACGATCTGGTCCCCCGCCATCGCGAGGTCCCCCGACCGAGGGGGCGCGCCGGTCCCGTCGACGAGCAGGCCGCCGCGAATGAGAAGAGTGACCTCATCAGGAGTTTTGGTTTTTGTCATGTTGCATATTATAGACGCTCCGTCAGATACGGAGCAGCTTAATTGCTCAAGAACGGAAAGAGCGGGCCTAATCTGCCCCCCTCCCGGTCGTCAATAATTCGCCGCGGCCGCGCAAATTCCCCTTTTTCTCGGCAGGCGACGCCGGCGCACGGTGGGCGAACACCAGATCGGGGAGCGAATGGGCCACGCAGGGTGAGTGAATGTTCTCTTCATCGTCCACTGAACTACAGGTTCCGGCCGACGCTCCTGATTCCAGATCATCCCGACTCCCGTGCGGCGAATTCTCCCGCGAGTCGCAGCATGCCGCAGACAGCCAAAACTCCCGGAATCAGCACACCTGGCCCGGTCGGAGGAGTGAGCGAAGAGAGTGAGCGAATAAGGGGGGAGGAGGACAAGAGGATTAGAGGACAGGAAGAAAACGGCGGACGCCTTCAGATATGGTCGGGGAGATTCCGAACCACAGCCTCAAACGACGGCGCACGTTCGAGCAGATCGATGATGCGCTTGGCGGGCCGCTTATAGACATAAGGCAGAAACGCCTCACCGCGGTCTAGATCGGGCCAGAAGGCCAAGCTGAAGGGCGGCTCGATGCGACATTCCGTCGCGATCGCTTCATCGCCCGAAGCCTCCGGCCCCTCGCACTCGCCCCCGCCCCCACCCTCGCAGGGCAATGCGTCTCGGTTCCCGCGCGCGTCGAGATAGAACCAGGCCTTCGTCTGCGCCCAGTAGACGGCATTGAAGCCGTGGAGAGCGAATCGGTCGGAGGCGCTATCACTCCGCGTTCGGACATAACAAAAACCCGTCGGGAAGCCGGCAAATCGAAGAAGCCCTGCGAGCAGATGGCTCTTCGAATAACACAGGCCCGTCGCGTGCTCGAGCACTTCACTTGCGCGACAGGTCTGCGCCTCCGTCGGCACGTCCATCGAATGCGCAATCTCGTCGCGGACGAATTCGAAGAGAGCCCGAACACGGGCTTCGGGTTCCGTCACCCCTTCGAGCAGCCCTTGTGCGCATTCCATCACGCTGGGCGTCTGCCAATCGATCGTGATCGTGTCTTCCAGGTAGCGGCCGAGCTCGCGGGTTTCGGGCTGTGGCAGATCAGTCACGTGCGAGATCCTCGCGGCGACTTTCAATCAGGTCGCTCACGATGATTCGAGGAACACCCATGGCGCGGAGCGAGGTCGCCACCACGTTTTCGATCGAGCGCGCGAGATGAAAAACGCGTTCGCCATCCACGTCAGTAAAGAAAGGCTGATGCGCATCAATCAATGCAATCGCGTCGCCGCCCAGCTCCGTCTTAAGATAATCCACCGAAGGCTGCACGTTTTCGACATAGAAATCGAAGCGACTGCGCAGCGCTTCCTCATGATCATCCGCGCGGCCCCGCTTGCCTGCCCGCGCACTCATCTCCGCCTTACTGATCGAAAGGTGCAGCACCTTCAAAACCGGCACGCCCGAACTTCGCAAGAAGCCCAGTAGATGCTGCGCCGCAGCGACCGTCCGGGGATAACCGTCCAGAATAAACGGAATCTCGAAGTTCGCGGAGCTGCTCTCGTCTCCGGGCTTCTCCTTCAAAATGCGATCGATGTCCGCGGAGATCAGATCCTGCGTCCAGCGATTCGGAATCAAGAGCCCCCGCGCCGTACAGAACTCAAGCCATTCGAGCTGACTCACCTCCGACTTTCCGCTCACCTCCTGTGAGATGAAGCGACTCGGCTTGCGACCGAAATAGCGCTCGAGATCCTCGAGATGGCGCAGCACCTTATCTGTGAGTTCCTCGTTCGTGTCTATGCAGTCAAAGATGCTCATCGTCTTGGATAGGGAGTACTTTTCGTCGAGCATCGACGCAAAAGCCGCATCCGTCTTGGACCGGTCCACGGTCGACCGGAGAATCTCGCCCATCGACAGATGTCGCCTCGGATCGATCGAAAGCAGATCGCAGAGTGCGCCCGCAACCTCTCCTTTCCCGCAGCTTGACGGGCCGGTCAAGATCACCACACCGGGTCCGCGCAAGGCGATCCGCTCGACGCGGACTAGGGATTGGGACGGATGCGAAGAGGCAAACATCGAGATTCCTTGTTTGGGGGATTGGCAGCCCAGGTTACCTTACCTGACAGCCATGCCAGCCACCGAAGAGCCAGAAGCGCATCTCCCCTCGAATCGGATCGACTCGGGCGAAACGAATTTGCCCATCGCGCGCCGAAAGCGCCAGGCGGAAGAGTGGCTTCTCGTGCTCACGGCAGAGGGGATCGATGCGCGAATCGTGCGCAGCACGGAGGCGGAGGGCTTCGGGCTCGAGGTTCGCCTCGACGACCGCGAACGAAGCGCGGCCATTCTGCAGGCTTGGCTCGCCGAGCGGCGGGAGCGTGCGGAGCGTCCCGAGCCCCCGAAACCACGAGAGGCGTCCACGCTCGAAGTGGCGATGGCTTACGCGAGTGCGCTGACCATGTTGGCCTTTCACTTGGGCCTGCAAGCAACTGAACGCTGGCCAAAATGGGTGGACCTCGGCGATAGCCAGGCTGCGCTGGTGCTGCATGGGCAGCTCTACCGCCTCTGCACGGCGCTGACGCTGCATGCCGACTTGCCGCATGTGCTCGGGAATACGCTATTCGGGGGGTTCTTCCTCGCGGCCGTGAGTGGCCGCCTCGGTGTTGGCCTCGGCCTCCTCAGCTTTGTCGTCTCCGGGACCCTCGGAAATCTCGCCAACGCCGTTTACTACGGCTCCGCCCATAGCTCGATCGGAGCGTCGACCGGCGTGTTCGGACTGGTGGGCGTACTCGCCGGACTCGCCGCGTGGCATCGGCATCATTTCGCGCCGCGCGGCCGCGGTGCCTGGGTCGCGCTCGGTGCGGGACTCGCCATCGTGGCCATGCTCGGTGCAGGCGGACCGCAGGTTGACTTTTCCGCGCACCTCTTCGGGCTCGCGGCCGGCGCTCTCACCGGAGTCGCCCTCGCCTTCCCCCTCGCCCAGTCGCCGCGCCCCGGCCCGCTCGGCCAAGTCATCTGCGCCGCCTTCGCATTGGCGCTCCTGGTCGGCAGCTGGCAATTCGCGCTCAGCGCGGCCTAGACCTCGACCCAGCGCCCGCCCGGCTGCGGCTCGGGCTCGACATAACCTTCTTCCGGCCAGTCCCAGCGCGTCCACTCCGCCAACGTCGGCAGCACAACGTCCTCCGGCAGCGTCTCTTCCGCCACGAAGATCGCGTTCGGGCAATACGGCTCGGTATAGGCCAACGCGTAGCCCTTCTCTCGCCCGAGCTTCTCGAAGGCCGCCAGACTCGCGCCGTGATAAAGCCCGTACCTCTCCTTATCCCAGTTATGGTCCGCGTCGTAGGCAATCGTCTTCGCCGTCTCGGGCATGAAAAACACGTTGTATTCCACGATCACAACGCGGGGCCGATGGGTCTCGATCGCCCGCCAGACCCAATAATCATTTCCGTCGATATCGATCGAGAGCAGATCAAAATCGACCGGCACTTCGTATTTAGCGAGCAGCGCCTCGATATTGCCCGCATCGATCCGCTCGCGCCGGACGCGTTCACCATCGGCGCGATCGCTGCCCTCCATCAAGAGCCCGTTCCAGTCGTGATGCAGACGCAGATTCGCAGTGTTCGAAAGATGCAGTCCGTCCCAGGCGCCGAACTCGACAAAATGGCGATGGCGGACACCGATCTTCTCGAAGAGCCGCAGGAGCACACCATCCTCGCCGCCCTGAGAATGCACCCCCCTCGTGTGGGCCTCCAAGTCCTTTTGCCACTCGTTCATTTCCGCGTGCTCGTTATGATTCGGGTTCATTCAAGGAGTGCCCAGCATGAGCAATCGACCCAGTTCCGCCGAAGGCCCCGGCTCCCCGCCCGTAGACGACAGCTACCCCGTTGGCAAAATCTTCCTCGGGATCGTATGGCTTTTCGCAACGGCTTGCTTCTTCCCCCCGCTTGGAGGCGCCTCCTTTGCGCCCTTTGGTCGCAGCCTCTTTGGCGTACTCACCGTCGTCCACCTTATTGAGTGCGTCGCGTTCCTGAGCGTCCTCAAGCAAAGCGGCCGCCCGCTCATGGGAGAGATCTGGCAAACATTCCTCTTCGGCATCGTGCATGTCTCGATCCTGCGCAGGGAAATCGCTGAACGGGGGTAGCTCTGAACGGGAATAGCACTGAGGCCGTCCCCTTGGAGCAATCTCATTCGAGCAGCGCCCAGACGCGCAGGGCGGCATACGCGCGGCAGGGACGCGCTGGCTCAAGCAGCGCCTCGACGTCACCGGCCGGACGCGTAGGCTCGCCGGCGCGCGAGATGCGCTGCCGCAGCGCTCGGCCAGTAGGTGCAGCTCAGCTCCTTTGGCAAAGGTGCGGGACATACTGGGCGACAGAAAATTCCGGTCGTATTCACGCCGACAAAGAAGCAGCCATCAAAGCGCGTGTCTTTTCGGCGAATCGCCTCGCAGCAATGCTGCGGATCAAGAAAAGGTGCCGATGAATCGGGATCCGCGTTCATCGATTCAGAATAGCCATGACGCCTTGGCCGATTCGCCAGTTTCGGACGTCGTTTCCGGGCCGATCAAGCACCTCCGACGTGCCCTCAGCCTCGTCCTCATCCTGAATCGCGGCCCCGCTCACGCCCCCTCTCACGGGAAGGGGCACGGTACCCTTCGCCCTTGCCCAGCCCACCGGCCTTGCCACCCCGCGACGCGTCCGGACGCCCCGGCTTCCCCGTCCCGCGCGGCAAGCGCGGCGGGCGAGACGGAATCAGACAATCCGGCCCGTCGCCGATCAAGTCCTCGCGCCCGGTCGAGATCAGCGCTTCCCGCACCGTCCGCCAATTCTCTGGTGCGAAAAACTGAAGCAGCGCTCTCTGCACGTTGCGATCCTTGACACGCTTGGCCGTCGCCACGGGCTCCATCGTGAGAGGATCAATCCCCGTCCAGTACATGCACGTCGCGATATCCATCGGCGCAGGAATAAAATCCTGCACCTGACGGGGGCGGTAGCCACGCTCCTTAAGGAAGATCGCGAGTTCGATCATATCGTCTACCTCGGAGCCCGGATGACTCGAGATGAAGTAGGGAACCAGATACTGCTCTTTGCCAGCGCGCTTCGAAGCTGCCGCGAAGCGCTCGGAGAAAATCTCGAAGCTGCCCTGCGTCGGCTTCTTCATTTTTTTAAGGACGCGTTCGCTCACGTGTTCGGGCGCCACTTTCAAGTGTCCGCCTACATGATGCGCTGCGAGTTCTTCTAAGTACTCCGGTTCGTTCGCCGCCAGGTCCATGCGAATCCCGGAAGCGATATGCACGCGCTTCACGCCCTTTACCTTTCGGGCGCGCCGCATCAGGTCGAGGGTCGGCGAATGGTCCGTGTCTAACAATTTGCATACTTTGGGATGCACGCAGGAAAGACGGCGACATTTCTTTTCGACTTCGGGCTTCGTGCAGGCCATGCGATACATATTCGCAGTCGGACCGCCGAGATCGCTGATCGAGCCCTTGAAGTCGGGACGGGCCGCAAGCTGTTCGACTTCTCGAATGATCGAGTCGGGGCTGCGGCTCTGGATTTCACGCCCCTGATGCATAGTGATCGAGCAAAACGTGCAGCCGCCAAAACAGCCGCGCATGATCTGAACCGAATCCTTGATCGTCTCCCAGGCAGGCGGCGGCGCCGCGTAATCGGGATGGGGCCGGCGCGTGTAAGGAAGCTCATGAAGCTGATCCATTCGCGCCTCGTCGTGGGCCATGGCCGGAGGGTTCACAACGAGGAGGCGATCGCCATGATGCTGCACGAGGCGCCGCGCATTTCTGGGGTTCGTCTCGTGATGCAGCTTGCGCGTCATCTCGGCGAATGCCTGCCCGTCTTCGCGCACGGTCTCGAAGGACGGCAACTCGACGACTTCCTCGTTTCCCTCTTCCGTGAAGGAGATCTCCGGCAGGGATTCATTCTTCCCGAGGAGATAGGCCACGCCGCGCAGATCGCGAAGTGAAGCCAGCGAATCTCCGCGATCGAGGCGCTGTGCAATTTCGAGAAGCGTGGACTCGCCCATGCCGTAGCCGAGCAGATCGGCTTTCGAGGTCACGAGATTCGATGGCCAAACGCGATCACTCCAGTAATCGTAGTGCGCGATCCGTCGCAGTGAGGCTTCCACTCCGCCGGAGAGAACCGGTACGCCCTTGAAAGCTTCACGACAGCGCTGCGCATAGACGGCCGTCGGCCGGTCGGGACGCAAACCGATCTGGCCACCCGGCGAGTACGCGTCAGCGTTCCGACGCTTCTTGTTCGCGGTGTAGTGATTGATCATGGAGTCCATGTTCCCAGCACTCACCGCGTAGAAGAGCCGCGGCCGACCTAACGCGCGCCAGGCGTCGGCGCTCTGCCAGGCGGGCTGAGAAAGGATCGCCACGCGAAATCCATGCGCCTCCAGCCAGCGCCCCAAGATGGCCATCGCAAACGAAGGATGGTCGACATAGGCATCGCCGGTCACGAAGATCACGTCCGCCGCGTCCCATCCCCGGGCTTCCATATCCGCCGCCGTCGTCGGCAGAAAATCAGCGCGTGATTCGGACGCGGGCCGCGACTTAGACCTCGGCTCTGATCTCGACTCTGACCTGGACTCAGACCTTGCCCCTGACCTTCGCCCTGACTTCGACGCGGACGTCGGCGCCGTGTTTCGCTTGCCGCCACGCTCAGCGGGCGTTGTTGCGGCGTGTTCGAGATGCTTTGCGGGTTTCGGCTGTTTTGACTGATCAGAAGGCGGCTTCATTGCCGGACAGTAGCAGTCGCCCAAGGGACGCTAGAGTGAGCGCGTGCTACCCCTTCCCGCTTGCTCGCATCGACCGCCCTGCCCCGGCTGTCCCCGTTTTGGGGCCGCGGAAGCCCCGCCCGACGCTCTGCAGAAACTCGCACACCTGGCCGAAGCCTCGGGCCTACCTATGCCCCCCGTCCACAGCACCCCCGGTCAAGGGCATCGCCATCGCGCCCGACTCGCCGTCCGTGGCCGGGCGCGAAGCCCCAAGATCGGCCTCTTTCAATCGGGCAGCCACCGTATCGTAGACACGCCCAACTGCGCCGTGCATCACCCGCTGATCAATGAAACCGCCAAGAAGCTCCGCCAGGCGATCCGTCAAACTGGCATACAGCCCTATGCGGACCAGCCCCATCGCGGCCAGCTCCGCTATGTCCAAATCGTCGTCGAGCGAAGCACCGAACGCGTTCAAGTTGTCCTCGTCGGAAACGGCGAAAGCGAAAGCGTCCTGGGCGACCTGCCCAAAGTCTTTGTAGACCTGCTCGGGGACACCCTCCAAGGCCTCTTCTTTAATTCACAGCCGAATCGCACCAACGCCGTCCTCGGCCCCTCGATGACCAAGCTCTTCGGCGAGGACGCGGTCACAGAGTGCATTGGTGGTGTGAACGTCCACTTCCCGCCGGGTGCCTTCGGGCAGAACCATCTGCCCCTCTTCGAGCAAGCCGTCGAGCGTATTCGGCAGCTCGTACCCGAAGGCTCGGCGATCGCCGAATACTATTGCGGCGTCGGTTCGATCGGACTTCCCTTGATCGACCGCGCCCGATCGATCGCCTTTAATGAACGAAGTCCTGATGGCCTGCGCGGACTCCGGCTCGGATTGGCCAATTTGCCTGCATCGACGCGCGAGCGCGCAACGATCTTCGCCGGCGCTGCAGGAGAGAGTCTCGGGGCGCTCGGCACAGCAGACGTCGTAATCGTCGACCCGCCTCGTAAGGGGCTCGACGCTCCTCTGCGCACGGCCCTGACGGAAAGCCCGCCCAAAAGGCTCATCTATCTCGCCTGCGGGTTGGACCGTCTGCTGGAGGATCTCGAGGCGCTGACCGCCGATGGTCGCCTGACCCTGAGCGGAATCGAGGTTTTTGACTTCTTTCCGTTCACTGAGCACGTCGAAACCCTTGTCTGGCTCGACCGGAATGGGGAAGATTTCGAGGCGGGAGCCCCCTAGAGGTCTCCCGCCGCATCTTTTGTACCTAGCCGTTTCTATCCCTGGCCGTTTATACCTAGCTACTGCATCCAGCATCTAAAGGCTGCGTGTAGTCCGATCAGATCGAGTCCGAAATGTCCAGCGACGATAAACAGCCGAGCTTTGATTTCGGCCCGCCTCGCGCCCTCGTTCGCGAGGCGCTCCCCGGCGAGCGACGCACCGTCCTCGACGTATTAGGCCGCGCCTTTTTCGATGACCCCATTGCCGTCTACGTGTACCCGAAAGATGCCCATCGCCGCGCGCGCTACGGCCGCTTCATGGGACTCGCAATAGATGCCTTTGAGGGCGAGGGTCAGGTTCTGACCAATGATGCGGTCCAGTCCGCGGCGATCTGGCAAGCACCCATCGAAGGCAGCAGAAAGACAGGCTTATTCAAGCAGCTTCGGCTCATGACTCGGCTCATTGGCCTAACGCGAGGCGGCTTCTTCCGCGCAGCCCGGTTGGCGGAACTCATGAGCACGCATCATCTCACAGAGCCTCATTGGTACCTCGCCGTGCTCGGAACGGATCCCGAGGCGCAGGGTAAGGGGCTTGGCTCGGCAGTCATGCAGCCTGTGCTCGATCGATGCGACCGAACGGGCGTGCCTGCCTACCTCGAATCGTCCAAAGAGAGCAACCTGCCCTTCTATCAAAAGCATGGTTTCGAGGTCGTAGACGAACTCAAAATCCCGGGCGGGCCGAGCATGTGGCCCATGGTGCGCAGAACGAGTTAGGCCGATAGGCGGTGGCGCTCAAAGGCCCAGACTCCGCTGGCCTCCTGTTTTTCACAGATACTCACGCGTCGAAGTCCAGTCGCCCTGAGCTGCTCCTCCGAGGCGAATTCCGAGGCACGCGCAGATGCCAGCAATTCTCCCCGATAGAGAGAGAGCAATACTTCGTCCACCCGCGCGCGGGCCGGAAAAGAGTCCGGTAGGTAGAGCGCTCGCGTCGCGCTCGGTCCCGCTTCAATCGCAATGCGCTCGAGACCGCGCCGGGTCCGCGCAAAGCAAAGCGCCGCAGCCAGGCCATTCCTTGCGCCCGCAGATTTCGCGATACTGAAGTTGAAGTCCTCTTTCTCGCCCTCTTTTTGTTCAACCTCTTCCTCGACCACCACCTCGAGTTCACCGACACGCGCGCCCATCCGGGCTCGCCCCGCCTTCGAGGTCCAGACAAACCCGGACTCGGCCGCTTCGATCGCGGGGTGATCGGAAGGAAAATCTCCGCTCCGGCTAAGCAGGATGAGCCCAGGAGCTGCCGTCCTCCCAAGCGTTTCTGTGCGCCAGCCCTGCCACTCTGAGTTCTGTGCGTTGTCTTCCGCATAGCGATGTACCAACTCGGGCTCGGCGCGCAGAATCGATCCAGTCGTCACGAGTGCGTCGACGCGGGCCCGCGCGAAGCCCAGCACGAAGCGGTCGAAGACGCTGGACGGTGCGTCCGGACCAAGCGCAATGGTCGCGCGATCGTCCGCAGCGATCGCGGTCACCTGCAGGACGCCGCCCGCCGCCTGCCAATCGACTCGGCCGTATACGTCTTCCAGAATCGAACCGAGATCGTCCTCGCTGCGGGGCTTGTCGCCGGCGCTCTGGCTAATATCCAAGCGGTTTGATGGCCCCGTCATCGTCGTCTCCCCCGAATCCCGCTCGTTCGCTCTATTGTAGACGGCGAAGCGGATGAAGAGCGGCCTTCGCGCCAAAAACCTCGGAGCCCCAGCATGATGATCAGCCACCTCGAATCCTGGCAATGGAGCATGCTCGTCGGGCTCAGCCTCTTCGCGCTCTACTACATCGTCCATTTTCGGATCTGGTCGGACTGGCTGCCTACCTGCGACGCGCTCTTCATTGCCGCACTCGCCGTTGTCGTCGCGAGCATCGCCCACCCGCCCGTCTATCAAGCCCTCCCAATCGCGCTGATTGATCGGAGCCCTCTGCCTGAAGCGCTTCCCACGCCCTACGCCCGCGTCGTCCAAATCGAGACGCTGCCCGGCGAGTTGATTCGCGCCGCGCTCGCGAAAGTCGGCTATGAGAGCGATGAACTCGAAGCGGAAGTACCTGCCGAGCCCGGCCCTTTCGAATCCACAATTCGCCCCTCGGTCGAGGCGCTGTTGATGGGCGTGCTCCGGGCGGCCGGATTCGTGTGCGGGACGCTGCTTCTCTGGACAACGCTCGCTCTGCGCGCGATCGGCACAAAGCGCATTCGTCTGCGCGCGATTGCCGCGCGGGTCGAAGCACTCGAGCAGGCCGCGGGCTTCGCCTAACGCTTCTCAAAAAGCCTTACCTAGCTTTTTTGAAAGCCTTTACCTAGCTCTTTTCAAAATGCCTTACCTGACTTTTTCAAAAGGCGGGGGAAACTCGGCGAGGATCTTACTGACGCCATCATCGAGGCGGCCTTCCCCCCGGTCCCGGTCGCGGGTCTGCACGATGCCTGTGCCCCAACCACGCCAGAGCAGAGCCTCATCCTCTGGATTCAGGAAATCGATGAGCAGCGTCGACTCCTGATACTCCCGCACGCTCGTCGTATTAATCCCGGTCCCGTAGTAGCCAAGGCCTCCCCGGCGGCCATGATTACCGATTCCGAAGCCACCAAAACCCGAATTCACTCCATCGACCCGCAGTCGGTCGTCCAGAATAACGGCATAGGTGACGAGGAAATCAGCGTCGGCGGTATCTTCCACCGAGAGGTAGCCCCGCTCGGCGAGGGCCGACTCGATGGAGAATCGGACGCGCTGTCGGAGCAGCGTATTATCTTCGAATGGATTCGCGCCTTCGCGTGTGGGGGGCTCTTGCCACCGGTATCGCTGCAACTGCTCGAAGGGAATCGCGGGATCCCAGTCGGTCCGCACGTTGTACGTGCGGCATCCCACGAGGGGGAGGAGTAAAAGAACCATCACGACGGGGGCGAAATTTCGTTTACGATTCGACGGCTTCATTCCAAAATCCTTTGCGTAGCGTCCAGCCCGCTCCGGCCCGGCACCACCGGGGGAAGATAGCGTTCATAGTTGTCCGCGGCTGGGAGCTCGGTGCTACGTTTCTTTCTTCTAATCAACGAAGCCTGAACATCTTTCCAGCGACCTCTCATTCATGGGGTCCTGGAGACGCCCGGAGATCTCATGCCCCTCGACCCAGAAGCCCAAGCTGTCCTTGATGCGATGTCCGCTGCAGGCGAGGTCGATCCGTTTACGGTGCCTCATACGGTCCTTCGCGAAGCCTTCGGCGCCATGCCGGGAGGCGACTCCTCGTCCCCGGAAATGGAAAGCATCGAGGATCGAATCATCGACGGCCCCGGCGGGCCCCTGACCGTGCGCATTTACACGCCGCCGGGTGCAGGAACCAAATCGGGCATCGTCTATTTCCACGGCGGGGGCTGGGTACTCTGTAGTCTCGACACGCATAACTCGACCTGTCGCGAACTCGCCGGAGGAACAGACTCCGTCGTTATCTCGGTCGACTACCGACTCGCTCCGGAAGCCAAATTCCCCGCTGCGCCCGAAGACTGTTATGCGGCGACAAAATGGGCCTTCGACCAGGCTGAGTCCCTTGGCATCGATCCAAGCCGCATCGCCGTCGCAGGCGATAGTGCGGGCGCCAATCTCGCCGCCGCGGTCTCCTTGATGGCCCGAGATAAAAAGGGGCCTGAGATCCTCCATCAACTACTAGTCTATCCCGTCACGGACTCGCGGCTCGAAACCGTCTCCTACAAGGAAAACGGCAAGGGCTATTTCCTCACTAAGGACATGATGCGCTGGTTTTGGCATCACTATCTCGAAACGGAATCCGACGGCGAAAACCCCCTAGCATCACCGCTGCGGGCGAAGGACCTCGCCGGCCTACCTCCGGCGACCGTGATTACGGCCGAATTCGACCCCCTCCGAGACGAAGGGGCCGCCTTGGCCGAACGCCTCCAAGCGGCCGGCGTCGCCACGCAGTACACCAATTACCCGGGCGTCTTTCATGGCTTTTTCGCCATGACTGAGCAGATCCCTCGCTCAAGGCAGGCCGTCGACGATGCCTGTGTGGCGCTCCGGTCCGCATTCGGAGTCTAAACCCTTGGCGTGGTACCGAATCGTCCTCTCGGCCCCACTGCGTTCGGGCGATAAGCAAGTCTGCCAGGTAGCAGATCGAGAGGTCCTCGTGAGTTGCGTCGAGGATCGCTATTTTGCGACCTCAAGCCGATGTACCCACGCGGCGTGGCCGCTCGTAGGAGAGCCCATCCTGGGCATGGAAATCGTATGCACATTGCACGGAGCACGTTTCGATCTGCGGGACGGCTGTCCCAGCAGCGGTCCAGCGAGCAAGCCCCTCGACACCTACGCGGTCGAGCGGCGCGACGGCGAGCTTTTCGTGAGCTTGCCGGACATGAGCGTGCCGGCCACGTGAGATCACTTTCCGAGCCGATCCGCATGAAGTCTTTTTCCGGCCGACCCTTTCGACTCGCGCTCTCGGTCGTGCTGGTCGGTTTGTCGCTTTCGTGGACAGCCTGCACGAACCTGAACTATCCCGCTAACGAGCTTGCGCCGTCTGCGGTCGGTATTGAGACCGACACGGGCACGCCCGCTGATACAGGCACGCCCGCCGACACAGGGCCGATCGCTTCGCCCTCAACCTCACCTACAACCTCGCCCTCGCCCTCGCAATATGGCATCCCCGAATCGCTGCCGACCGAGCCGTCCGATGAGACGCTCGAATGGCACGAGCTCACCCGGCTTTCGCGGGGACATCGCCTCCAGGGCGAGTTTGGCGAGGCCAATACTCGCCTCGCCCAGGCCGCGCTTCAGCTCGCCCCTCTGCCGGGTGGAAACGCGTCGCGTCGCGCCGTTTTCAGCCAGCGCGCGCGACTCGCCCGTGAGCTCTTTCTCTCCGGCGAAGCGGAAGCCGGCGAGCTGCTCTCTGACGAACTCTTCGCCGAAGCGGAGTCAGCGGCCGCCATCGGTGGTGCCTCCCTCGTCGACCTAGCACGCGACACCATCGAGCGTCGCTCCGAAGGCACTAACTTTGACTTCAGCGAAGAAGAAGAGCTGCGACTCCTTTCCCTCGCCTTCCGATCAGCGCAAACCGGCACCGCCACCCGAGCCCGAGTCAATCTCGGTTTCGAAGTGGCAAGCCTCGCGCTTCATGTCGGCCAAGTCGAACT
Source organism: Myxococcota bacterium (assembly GCA_041690055.1). Lineage (GTDB taxonomy): Bacteria > Myxococcota_A > UBA9160 > UBA9160 > UBA4427 > UBA4427. The sequence continues at coordinate 15,640 of JBDNFB010000179.1, forward strand.
CGCGCGCGATGCGATCGATCAATCGGTCCTCGATGCGCGGACGACAAACCCGCTCGACCTGGATCAGGAAGCCTCGCTCAAGGTCTACAAATCGCGTATCGCTCTCGCCCAGGGCGACTTCCAAACCGCCGAAGCCTCGGCAACCGGAGCCCAGCGCATCTTTGAGACAATCGATGCGAACCTATCCAGTCGAGGCGTCGGAGAAGCGACACTAGCCGACGTCTTCACCGTGCGGGGCGAGACGGATCGTTCACTCGAGCTCGCACGCGCCGGCTATGCACGAAGCCAGCAAGGCGAAAAGCTTTACGAGCACGCCCGTCGCACGATGATCGGCGCGCTCGCCCGCGCTGAAGCAGCAGCCGGGCTCCTCGACGACGCGAGAATCCATTACCGCGAGGCCTTGGCGATTCCGGTCGAAGACTCCGCTCTCGATGAGCGCCTGACCGTCCTTATCCAGCGCGAGTTCGACGCACTCAACTAGACCGAGCTTAAATCCAGCTCAATCACAGGCGGCTCGGCAGCTTTCTTCCCTGGGGCTCCGATCCTCTGCGCAGCCAACGAAACGTACGCAGGGTTCTGCCCGAAAAGCAGAGGGAAGCGCTGCTCGTTGCGAATCTCGAAACCGAAAGGCGCGAGGAGTTCGCCGTAGTCCAGAATCGGATGCAACGCGCAAAACCCGAACGCCCAGGCGATCAAGTTCGCCGGTCGGTAGTGAAGCGTGCAGAGCGCCTCGGCCAGCATTCCCCCTCTCGGCCGCGCGAAATCCGCAAAGAGCAGCTTTCCATCGGGGTTCACCCAGCGCACTAAATTCGCCAGCATCTGGGCCGCCTGCTCCGCATCGAAGAGATTCAGAAAATAGTTGGCGACGACCACATCGTACGCTTCGTCCACTTCGTGCTCGGCCACATCCCCTTCGATCAGCTCGGCCTGAAGTCCCTCACGTGCGAGCTTCTTTTCGAGGCGATGAAGCATGCTTGGCGCGAGATCGATCGCCGTAATCTGAGCACCAAAGCGGGCGGCAAGAATCGCGTCTTCGCCGCGCCCGACCCCCGCGTAGAGCACGCGCGCGCCCGGTGCGATCTCACCCAGCTGTGAGCGCTTGGACCGCGCGATCCGACCAAAGGAATAAAGCGATGCGAGTTCATCGTAAATGAACGCAAGCGAGGCATACGAATAGGCGTCAAAGCGCACGCGTCGGAGGACTTTCGCGCCTAGCCGAGCTTCGCGTCGAGGAAGGTCTCGATATCTCGCCAGGCTTTGGCCGCAGTCTCCGCGTCGAAAACATCCGGGCGCGATTCATTGAGGAAGGCGTGCTGGACCCCGACATACGTGAGCAGTTTCGCGTCGACACCGGCGGCCGCAAGCGATTGTTCAAGCTGCTGCACATCGGCGGCGGGAATAAAATCGTCGTTCTCCGCAAACACACCGAGCACCGAGGCTGAGCAAGACGGAAAGTCGAGAACGACGTTCGGATGCACGCCATAACAATCGACCACAGCTCCAATTTCAGAGCGCAAACAAGCCGCGTGCAGGGCAAGCTGTCCGCCCATGCAGAATCCGACGCAGCCGACCTTCGCACCCGTCGTCTCGGGCTGTCGTCTCAGCGCATCCACTGCCAGGCAGAGGTCTCTGCCGGCCCGGTCGATTTCGAGCTCCATCATTAGGCGCCCTGCCTCGCCCGGGTCCGTCGTCGAAGTGCCGCGGTAGAGATCGGGGGCGAGCGCCACGTAGCCCGCTCGAGCGAGTCGGTCGCAGACGTCGCGAATATGCGAGACGAGCCCCCACCATTCCTGCAGAACGACGAGGCCAGGCCCCCGCCCGTTTTCTGGAATCGCGACGTAAGCCGCGAAATTCCCGTCCTCACTCTCGATCTGAACATCTCGCCCTGATTCGGTCTTGGCCACGCCTGTTTCCCCTTCACGAAACAATACCGCGCGGCGACTCGAATGAATCGCCACGCGGCAGGATGAACAAGATCTAGCGCGCAAATACGCAGGGTCTAAATAAACGAACTCAATTCAGTGACGGCGGCGTCGGTCGGCCACCCGGAATGATCGGCGGATTCGCAGGCGGCGTCGGTCGTCCGCCCGGGATGATCGGCGGATTCGCAGGAATGCCCCTCAGATTGCGACAGCCCGAGCCCGGTTGATCACAGGGTTGGAGTGCGTTGCCCTTGCCGACGCCGAAGGGATTCGCCGAAGCGATATTATATCCCCCTCCTCCTGGCGCCGCGACCGGCGGAGCGAATCGATTCACGACCGGACCACCCGGTCCTACGCCGCCACCCGAGAGTCCGCCGTCCGAGCGCGGTCCCGCACCCACCGAAGCCAACTTCGTATCGAAGGTATTCGCGGCCGAAACCGCCGCAGCTGCTGCCAGCCTCGAACCGTTGACCGGCGTCGTCACGACACCCGAGCCACCCGAGCCACCCGCGATCGTCGCCAGCGGAAGATTCGCCGTCGTCGCCGCGCCAATCCCTGCGCCGGATCCCGACGAGCCCGAACCGCCGCCCAGCCCCGAGGAGGCCGTGCCCGCAGCAATCGCCGCGCCGGCACCGGCACCGGCACCGGCTACGCCAGCCGCCGCACGACTCGCACCGCGCGTCGCGTCTGAAACTGCCGCGCCCGCTTTATTTGAAGCGTTGCTCGCCGAAACCGCCGAAACCGGAGTCGCCGCAAGGCCGCCAGAAGCCGCAGCGCCCGCGAGACCCGCATAACCCGAACCGGCCGCCCAGCGCGCGCAGTCCTCGTCAAAGCCACCCTCGTTCTCGATCTGCTCGAGTCGGAGGCGCCATTCTTCGTCGCTCTCGTTTTCGAATCGGCGACAGCGTGCGGTCTCGTCTTCGAGTCCATCTGCGCCTCGTCCTGCGCCTGCGGCCGCAAGCTGTCCCTCGCCGACGCCCGCGCCGACAATCGCACCCGCGGCACCCGCGCCCAGAACGCCCACGCCGGCCGGAGGTCCAGCCGCCACAGACGGCGGCTCACCCACACTCGCCGGCCCGCCGAAACGGCCCGTAAGCGGTCCGCAGACCAGAAACAATGCGATCAAGATCAGTGCGCCACCGATCATTATTGTCTTTTGATTTCGAGACATCTGTTCTCTCCATCCATCAAGGTTCTTTTGGATCGCCCCTACGACGACCAGCCATCCTTAAGCGGACGCTCTACTCAGTCGAACCGGTAATTCAAATACGCGCCCACGATGTGGCGCTTAAAGCTGTAGACCCGGCGATTCGAGTCACTATGCGTGTACGACCAGCGCGCGCTGACCGAAAGCCCTTCGAAGATCCCCTTCTCGAGGTCCGCCGTGTAGTCGAACTGTCGTTCGCTGCGATCGTCGTTCGCGAGGGCATATCGCCGGTCCGCAACTTCGGCGTCGGGAAAGGTCGACGGGTTGTCGAATTCCCGAAACTCGTAGCTCGCTCGATTGCGAAAGGTGATGTCGAAGGGAAATGCGAAATTCACGACGCCACTCAGCACGTGCGCTTGATGCTCCCACTCGTCGCCATCCGAATCGTAATAACGAAAGCGGTAGCCAGCGCCGAGCTGCAGTGACTCGATCACCTCGTCGATCGCAAGCGGCAAGGGCACCGGATAAAGATGTTCGATGGCACCGCCGTAGCCCAGACCGTCGCGATCACGCTCGCGGCCTTCGTCCAATAAAGGCGGGCCGCATCCGATGCCTTGTGCCGGAGCGAGACCGCAACCGCCTCCAACGGCTGGGTCGCCGGATGGATCATCTACGTCCTCGCTCTTGAATCGCAGATCATTGGCCAGCACGTCCACAATAACCGTCGTCGTGCCCGCCTTTTCCCAAGTATGCGCGAGCGCCGCTTCAACGATCTGGGTTCGCATGAACGATTCTTCATCAACCCAAACGAAGCCAAAATTGTACCGAGCGCGCGCGACCGTATTCGCACCGAGCTGGTTCGCGAGATAGGCGCCAATCGTCGGATAATGCACATCGAACTCACCGAGATCTTCTTGCATGCTGCCGTAGTAGCTTGCCGTGAGGCCCCCGCTCCAAGCGTCTTCGCTGAAAAGCTGAACGCCCGCGTCGATGTTCCACACGCCACGCCAATCTTCTTGACCATCGCTGGCCGCAGGACTCTCAGGGGAAGTGAACTGCGTGACCCCGCCGCGCAGAATCACGTTGTCGTCGAGCTCGGCGCCGGCGCTGAGCCGCACGAAAAAGGGAAAGAGCTTCGAGTCTTCGAGCAGCGCAGCAGCCTGTTTGCCCCATGCGCCGTCCTCGCCATCGACCGCGATCACGCGGCGGAAGGCTTCTCGCGCCTTCGTGCGCTCTGCAGCGCCTTGCCAGGCGAGGCCCGCATAATAAGAGGCGACCGGTTCGGTTTGCGCTGGCGCGAGACGGGCAGCCGTCTCGAGCGCCGGGGCCGCACGATCATTGTCTCCTGTACGCAGTGCAATCAGACCTCGGTAGAGAGAAAGCTGCGCTTCCTCCCCAGTCAGGCCCGTCGACGCATCGAGTGCGGCGGTCGCTTCGGTGTATCGCTCAAGGTGATAGAGCGCGACGCCGCGAAAGAGTTCGACGTCCCCCACCTGGATCGAAGTGAGGTCCTTCGCCCCGCGAACCGCGTTCAGGTCAGCGAGGGCTTCCGGATACCGTCCCGCGGAGATCAGACACTGGCCACCGAGCAGTCGAGCCCGACTCTCAAGGCCGCTGACCCCACTCAACCGGTCCGTCGCAGCGCGACATCGGCCCTGCTCCACATCCCGCATCGCCGCCGCAACCGCCTCATCGACAGGACCCGCCACCGCTTGACTCGCGGCTCCCAGCCAAAGGGCCAGTCCTGCACTGATGATCGACCTATGCATCCTCACTTCGACTCTCCCCGTATCCTTGAATTCATCCCCGACCCTAGCGGTTCGGGGACGAACGGCCTTACGCTTAACTCACGCTGAGGGAAGCCGTCGACCGCCTGCGGCCAATCCTGCGAGGCCCAGTCCCATCAGAAGCGCCGTGCCCGGCTCAGGAACGACCGCCGTGATCGCGTTCGCCGTCAGCTGCGGCGCGGCGCGGCCATTCGGAGCAGTGAGCACCTCGTACCGGAACGAAACCGAGTCTCCGTCCGTCACAGTCCAACCGATGTAGTCGTAAGTAACACCGCTGCTCGCCAGGAACGTCACGTCTTCAACCCGAACGAAGGGATCGAAGCTGCCATCAAAGGAAAAGCCCGGCACGGCTCCGGTGTTCAAACCAGCCGGAGCGGTCGGATTCAGCTCAACCTGGACTTCATTCTTTTCGTAACCCGAGATGCCCGCGGTACTCGTCAGCATCAGAGTGAATGGACCATCAATGCTCTGATCAAGCACACTCACGCCGATCGTCACGAGGACAGAATAGGCTCCACCTATGCCCGCTGTCGTCGCCTGACAGGTCGAGCTGCCCGAGGCCAGGATGCAGATGTCTGTCGAGTTCGAGAGCTCAACGGCCAGGTTCAACGAAGTGCCCGGTGCGCCCGCGTCGAGCAGATCACCCGAGAACTGGCCGGTCGGCAGAGCGCCGAGTCCTGCCGAATCAAAACCAAATGAACTGTCAAAGCTCGCCGGGGTGGCCATCGCCGGCAAGGCCGCCACGAGCGCGCCCATCACAGCAAGTGCGCTGCTGAGTGCCACTCGATTCCATTTCATGCTGGTCGGTCCCATCATTTTCTCCTCAGATTTCATCGCAAATTCGGCCCGCTCGAGGCCTGCAACTGCGGATTTGGTCCATCGCTGATCCAACAAGAGGCGGCCGATGCATGTCGGTGCTCTCTTGCGAGAAATGTCTGCTCTCCAAAAGAGTCTCGGCCCCCCAAAAGAGCCGCCGCCCCAGAACGCAAACCGTCCTGGGGTTGGATAGTGAGTGGTCCTTCGAAGTCGTTTGTGTCAGCCAAGTTTTTGAGAAACGGGGGAGTACCCCGTCAAAATAAGGGGTTTTATCGCCTCAATACGCGAAGAACAGGCGTTTTTTGTGCAATTCGGAGAGAATCGAAGGCAAATAAACTCCCGCAGGGTCGCGGGTAAGGCGAAGTTCGGCTGCCACAGAGCCGACTCGAGCGGCCTTATTTGACTTGAATCAGCGCGCCTTCGAAGGGGTCGCCTTCGGGAAACCCGTCGCGCGACGGGTGATCAAGACCGGCCGGTGCCGGCTCAAGCCGGACCTGCGTTCGGTGCGCGCGCGTCGCAATGCTTTCCAGTATTCGTTCCAGCCCAAGGGGTGGGCCGGCCTGGTTCTGCGTCACCAGCAGAACACCGCCCGGTGCGAGCAACTCTACGCAGGCCTTCAGCATAGGTTCAAGGTCGCGACGAACGGACCAGAAGCGGCGCCCCGCAGCGGCCGCCGTCGGCGGATCGAGCACGATCCCATCAAAGCGCTCGCCTGGGGCTCGGGTTTCGAGGTAGCGGCGCCCGTCGCCCCGGACCGACTCATGCACGAATCCCGGCTTGAACTGCGAGGCATTCGCCGTCAGGTTCGCTTCCAGGTCTTCCAGATAGGCTGCAGAGAGATCCACCGAGATCACTTCGTCTGCGCCCGACGCCAGAAGCGACGCGCTGAACGCGCCGGTATGGGCGAAGAGGTTCAGCCATCGCCCGCCGCGCCGAGCATGCGCTTCGAGCCGCGCGCGGTTCTCGCGCTGATCTACGAAGAGACCGTATCCGGGACGTGTTCGACAAAGATCGTCCCAGCCCGGCACGACGCGCAAAGCAAGACCGCGTTCTCGCACGCGGAAGCCGCAGTCCTCGACGGGATACCCCGCGGCAGCGATGGCCTCCGGTCCCCCCGCAATCCAGCGAACGCGCTCCAGCCGCCCGCCGCCCGCGCGGTCGCTTGGATCGCGCAGATGCACCACTTCAAGGATGCTCCACATCTCGCCTTCCGGAGTCAGCGGAAGCTGTGCCTGCAAGGCCCCCAGCACGCGATCTTTGAAGCCCTCGCAGGCCCGCCCCGAAACTAATACGCGAAGCAGAGGACCGATGCGGTCGACAAAAAGACCGGGCAGATCGTCGCCCTCGCCGTGAATCAAACGAAACGCTTCGGTCGCACCCGTCGAGTCCGCACGCGTTCCCCCCTCCTCCGCGGCGCCGCCCTCCGCCCAGAGCGAACGACGTCGCGCCAGCGCACGGGCTACGCGGGCCTCGACCGAATCAGCTTGCTTGAAGCTGCCCTTCCCGAGCGTCCAGACCCGAGCACTCAGTCGCGCATCTCCCTCTGCATGTGCCCAGGCCAGACCGCGCCCCGCTCGGTCCATGACGCGAAGCAGACTTCCGGGTCGAAACCGATCAGCGCGGTCGCTTGCGGCATCCGGCAGCAGCCACACGTGCCCTTTGCCGATCGCCCGCGCCGCCTCATCGGACACTTCAAGCAAGAATCCTGGAGCAGCGACCTCGTCGCGCTCCTCCTTGCCCGGGCGCGGCCAGGCCGCGCCTTCTGGAACGCCGCTCGCCATCATTGTCGCCGTCGTTGCCGCTGTCGCGTTTGTTGTCGTCGCTGTTGTTGTCGTCGCTTTCGCTGTCAAAGCGGCCATAGCCAAACCGCCTTCCAGCAAGTCTCCTACGAGAGGCGCGCGCGAGCGAGCGAGCGCTCGACAGACCAGAGGCACCGAAAATGCACGGTCGGCCCGGAGGCGGAGCGCGGCGAGACCGTCGCGGTGGGTTTCGACTTCGACGCTGATTTCGAAAGCGAGATCGGGCTCCACGAAATCTGCGACCTTCGCGGACTCTTCAGACGTGTCGGACTTCGAGTCGATTCGCCGCTCGGCGCGGTCGCGCTCGCCGGCCACTTCGCCCAGGTCAAGCGATCCCCGAAACCAGGGCGGCGCATCCGTCCACACCCGACAAGAGACCGAGCCGTCCGCGGCGTCCTGAGCAAAGCCGGCCTGAATAATCGCGGCGCGGCGCGATTCGAGCAAGGCACGAAGCGTCCGAGCGAGATCCTCGGGCAGGTCATCGACCTCGACACGCGCGCCGGCGGGGCAAAGCATGCCCGCACGGTCCACCTCGCGCCCATCGACGCGCACGGCCGCCTCGGCGAGCAGGCGTCGCCGCGCATTCCGATCCAATTCTGGAAAGAGTTCAGCGAACCAGGTGCCCAGCACCTGTTCGCGCCCGGGCAGTCGAAATCGCAGCACGCGCGCGACCATACCAAAGTCGCGGTCGCGGAGCGGGGTTCACGGCGTCAACTATCTTTGAATGCCTTCTATGCGACAAAAGACCGGCGCCATCACGCCGGTGCCGAAGCGTCGCGCACGCCGGATTGTGCCGAGTAGCTTGCCCGGCAACTCCGCCCGCTCGATGCTTCCCTTGAGACGAAGCCGCAGCGTTTCAGCATCGATCGGCTCGAGCGTCGGGTAGGCCTCGGTCCCCGTGAGCACAACGACCGGGAGGCGATGGGCCAGATCACTGGCCAACTCGATCGCTGCTTCGCGATCCACATCAGGCAGTGCCGGATCGAGCAAGAGCAGATCGAAGCTCTCGCCCTGGATCTGCGCGGCGGCCGAAATCAGGCTCGACTCCTGCACGACATCGAACGAGCCGCAGCCCGCTCGGCCGAGAGAGCCGCAAATTTCATCGGCGAGATCCGACCGAGTCTCCACGAAGAGAACGCGGACGAAGCGTTCGTCGACGCGTGCGTCTTCGCCATGCGGTTGACGATTCGAAAATTCAGTACCCGTACTCATCGAACTCCCTCACGGCTCATGAAAATGGCCGTAGTCCCCGCTCCCTAGTTCAGTCGGAGTTTCTTCTTCCGACCTTGAGTGAAGAGCGTATTCAATCCACACACTCCTCATCGTAATTCACGGACTCCTCAATTCGTCTCAGAAATTCGTTCATCGCCGAGGCAGAGCGCGCGCAATGCGGGAGCAGGCGTGCCGCGGCCGAGTTCGCAGGTCGCACTTCACCTTCAGAATCGAATCTGCGAGTTTATGCCGAGCTTTTATTCAGAATCCCCCCGTCGTCTGCTTGAGCGGCCTAGACTCGGCAGCCGCCATGACAACTACTCCATCCTTAAACGCCGCAGAACTCGACGCCCAGGCGTTCCCGATTCCCGTAACGGAATTGTGTGCGCATCTCGAGGAGCACGGCATCAAGGCTTGGCTGCATGGCGACGGCCTTCTCGATGCGCTCCCGGCTCTTAATTCGCTCCCGGCTCTTAATTCGCTCCCGGCGGTTAATTCGCTCCCGGCTCTTAATTCGCTCCCGGCGGTTAATTCGCTCTCGGCAGTCGACTCGCCCTCAGCGAATGCGCCGGCGGCCTGGGGCTCGGACCGAAAGCCGACACACGCACTCCTGTGCGAATGCTCAGGCGAGGAACTGCTGCGCGCGCTGCCCCGCGCGGTGGTCACCACAGCGCATCAGGCCCGGCTCACCCAGGCCACCGAATGGGGGCCCGTCGATCTAATCCCGCTCGGGGATGCCTCATTGTCGTCTGCCCTCTCTGCTTTTGGGTTTTCCGCGCTCGCCTTGGCTTTCCGGCCGGCCGACGCCAGCTGGACCGACGTGGAAGGCGCACTTGAGAAAACACGCCGCGGCGTTCTCGATCTGGCGCGCGCGGACTCGGGGGCCTCGACGCAGGCCGAGGGAAACGCCTTCGCGGAAGCCCCGCGCAGATACTGGATCGCTGCTCGGTTGATGTCCGAATACGGACTTGAGGCGAGCGACGCGCTGCTGCAGGCAGCTCAGCGCGCCTTCCCTGAGGCAGGCGACGCTCTGCCCCTAGGTGCCTCGGCACGGCGCATGGTCGATCGCGTCCTGGCCAGCGCACAGCCAGGCCCAGCCTCTGCACGCGCCCTCGCCTTCCTGCGCATGTCCGGCGTCACACCCGCGGTTTTTCCGGGCGTCGCCGAGCAAAACGAAGCGATGGTCGGGGCGCTGCCGGCTCTGCAATCCGTGCGCTGGGCTGCTTGGCTGCGCGGCAGCGCCACACAGCGCGGCCTGGTCCGAATGCGGGCCCCGCACGCTCTGGCTCGGCGCGTAGAACGCGTTCAAGAAGCCCATCCCCTCGACCGCAGCGTGGCCTCCCTCCGCGAAGCCAGCATTCGGCGCATCCTCAACCGTCTCGAGCCCGACGAACTCGACGCCCTCTTCGTCTGGCGAAGGCTCGAACTCCAATCAGAGACCCGCGGCGGCGATGCCGCGGAAGCGAAGCGCATAGAGGAACGCCTTGCCGCGCTGGAAACGCGCATTGCCGAAACGCGCGCCGGTCTCGCCCGCACAGGCACCGTGCGCGCGCTGGCCCTGGACGGTGCCGGCGTGATGGAGGCTCTGGCCGTCGGTCCGGGACGACATATTGGTCTCGCCCTGGCCCATTTGGCGAGTTTTATCGAAACACATCCAGAAAAGAACGAAAGCGCGGAGCTTAAAGAGGAACTCCGCGATTGGGCATCGCGCAATCCTCAGAAGATCGGGTAGAGTTCCGAACTCCCTTTCCGCCGATTGACTGCACGCCCTCGCTTTTACATTTGCTTCTCTTCGCCCTCTTTCTTTTTCCTTTCTTTGAGCTGCCCGGTCGCCCTACTTGGATTCCATGCAATCGATATTCGAGGCCATACAAGAAGCCTCTGAACGACCTATCTGGTCGAAGGGCGTACAGCTCACGCGCAATAATGCGGTAACCATCGAAGAGCGCGATGACCAATGCATCACGCTGCGCGTCGAAACACGCGGCGGACTCGGTCTCGTCGCTCCCCAGGTCTCGCTTTACCCGGGCGACGATGACTGGGAATGCAGCTGCGCCGGCGCCGTCGATCCGTGCGAACACGTGATCGCATCGATCATTGCCCTCCGGCAGTCCAAAAAAACCGGCACCTCGATTCCCAAGCAGGGCGAAGGCCGGGGACGAATCGTCTATGAGCTCTCGGAAAAGGGCCCCGACCTCGTCATGCAGCGCGCCATCGAGTTCGAAGGCAAGCGGATGCCGCTCACCAAGAGCCTCACTGCCCTTGCCGCCAATCGCGGTTCGGGTCCGCCTTTTTTTACCACGCCCGCTGATGTCGCGATTGAACGCGCGATCACGACGCGCCCCTCTGAGCTCACGACCGGCCCGCGCATCTCGTCTCTACTCGATCGCTTGGCGCAGTCCCGCGCGGTTTTCCTGAACGGCGAACCGATCGATGTCTCTTCCGAACCGGTTGGCCTGACCGCACGGGTCGTCGATGCGCCGGGCGGCGTTCGCCTCTTCGTTGAACAGGATCCGCGCATCGTCGTGGCCTATAAGAGCGGCGTCATCCGCACCGAAGACGGATTGCATCCCTTGGCAAAGAACAAGTTGACGGGCCGCGAGCTCGCCGACCTCCCGCGCGGCCGCTTCTACAGCGACGATGACCTGGCCACCCTCGTCACCGACGTAATCCCCAACCTCGAAGAGCGCATTCCGGTCTCGGTCGATACAAAGAAGCTGCCCAGCACTCGACGCGGCGAACGGCCCCGCGCACGCATCGATGTCAAACGCGAAAACGACGGCCTGATCGTTCTGCCCACACTCGTTTACGGCGACCCGCCGGTTGCACGGATCGATGCGGGTAAGCTCGTCCATATCGGTGACGGCGAAGTCCCGATCCGAAACGAAGGCGCCGAGAACGAAGTCCTCGCGCGATTGCGCACCGAACTCGGACTGCGCCCCGGCGTGAGAGCACGGCTTTCGGCCAGCGAAGCCATTCCTTTCGCTGCACGCCTCGCGAAGACGACCCTCGAGATCGTCGGCAACGCGCATGAAGACTTCCAACTTCGCGGCGCCCTCGAAGCCTCGATGACGATCGACGACGACAACTTCGAACTCGACTTTTTCCTGGCCGACGATATGCCGCTCGACGGCGAAGCCGCTGAGGCGGCTGCTCTTCGTGCAGCCGCGCGCGCAGAAGCTGCCGAGGCACGCGGCGGCGATGCAAATACCAATACCAATGCCGGTGGGCTGCCTCCGGGCATTGGCCAAACTGGACTCGCCGACGCAGACGCTGCGGGCGGGACCCGCGGCGTCGGGCTGGGTGGCGCACGCCCGGAGGCCGTGCTGCGCGCATGGGCCTCGGGTGAATCCGTCGTGGCGCTCGATAGCGGGGGCTTCGCGAGCCTGCCTAAGGATTGGCTTGCTCTCTACGGGGATCGCGTCGCCGACCTCTTGGGTGCACGCGACTCCCGCGGCCGTATCGCGCGTCATGCCATGCCTGATTTGGCGATGCTCTGCGAAGACCTGGAACAGCCGCCGCCGCCGTCGCTTGAGGGACTTCGTCCCCTGCTCGAGGGTTTCGAAGGCATCCCGAGCGCGCCGATTCCGCCGGCCCTCGAGGACGTGCTTCGACCTTACCAGCGCACGGGTATCGACTGGCTGGTCTTCCTGCGGCGAGCGGGCCTCGGCGCCCTACTGGCCGACGATATGGGCCTCGGCAAAACGCTTCAGGCGCTCTGCGCAATCGAAGGCCGAACTCTCGTCGTCGCACCGACCAGCGTGCTGCATGGCTGGATGCGAGAAATCGAACGCTTTCGTCCCGAGCTGAGCTTCTCGATCTATCACGGTCCGACCCGAGCGCTCGACCCGGATGTGGACGTGACGATCACCAGCTACGCCCTCCTCCGTCAGGACGCTGCGAAGATCGGCGACGTCGAGTGGGACTGCGTCGTGCTGGATGAGGCGCAAACGATCAAGAATCCCGAGAGCCAGATCGCGCGTGCAGCACATGGCCTCATCGCCAAGGCCCGCTTCGCACTGACGGGCACGCCGGTCGAAAACCGGCTCGACGAACTTTGGAGCCAGTTTCACTTCCTGAATCCCGGCCTCCTCGGCGGCCGCACGGAATTCCGCAATCGCTACGCCCGACCGATCAGCGACGGCGACGCCGAAGTCGCCCATCGCCTGCGTCAGCGCATCAAACCCTTTCTGCTGCGCCGCTTGAAGAAAGACGTCGCCCCTGAACTGCCGCCGCTCTCGGAGATCGTGCTCGACTGCGAACTCTCTACCGACGAACGGGCCGTCTACGACAGCGTGCGCGCCGCGACGGTCCGCGAAGTGGTCGAGCGCCTGAAGTCGGGCGGCAACGTGATGGCGGCACTCGAAGCGCTGCTCCGGCTTCGCCAGGCGGCCTGCCATTCGAGCCTCGTCCCCGGCCAAGAAGATGTGGGCGCTTCGTCCTCCAAGCTTGAGACTCTCTACGCGCGCCTTGAAGAGGCCGTGGCCGATGGGCATAAAGCGCTGGTCTTCTCGCAGTGGACGAGCCTGCTTGACCGCGTCGAGCCGGGACTCAACAGTCGCGAGATCGACTTCGCTCGTCTCGACGGCGCCACCCGGGATCGCGGGGGCGTGGTTGAACTCTTTCAGTCCGACGACGGGCCGCCGGTGATGCTGCTTTCTCTAAGGGCGGGCGGTACAGGACTCAACCTCACCGCTGCGGACCATGTGTTCCTGCTCGACCCGTGGTGGAACCCGGCGGTCGAGGCTCAGGCAGCGGATCGCGCCCATCGCATCGGCCAGGACCGCCCCGTCGTTTTGCATCGCCTGATTGCAAAGAACACCGTCGAAGAAGGCATCTTGCTCCTGCATGAGCGCAAGCGCGCCCTCGCGGACGCCGCCCTCGACGATGCCGCAGGCGGCAGCCGCCTCACGCGCGACGAACTCGTCGAGCTCCTCGAGAACGCCTAAACGGCTTTCGTTGTGGGCCGCGGCTTTTGTTGTGGGCCGCGGCTTTTGTTGTGGGCCGCGGCTTTCGTTGTGGGCCGCGGCGCTAGTGCCGGCCGCGAGCGCCTGGCATTCGGCGCAAGCTGCCGGACCCCATCGGCCCTGCTGCCGATGGCCTTCGAGCCCGCTGCACATTGCATCCATAAAGAGTGCTTTTCACCCCGTTTCGCTAAAGTGGGGTAATCCCCACTCCGATCTCAATTTACAATGGGTGCAATACACAACAAACTATTGGGATCGACCGCCGGACCGCACGCTGGGGCGAGCCTCCGACTTCGAAACCGCCTTCTGGGCTCGGCCGCGCTGCTTTCAGCACTGTTCCTGATCCCCGCTGCTTCCGTGGCGGACCCTGCCCCCGATCAGGACGCTGCGACGGCCGAAATCGCGGCAACCACGACCACTCCCGACCGAAGCAATAAAAACCCCGTCTCCATGAGCCCCGGCCTTCTCGGCGAACGGCCCAATACGACGAGTTCGCTCACGTCCCTCGAAGGCGATCAGACCTTGCGCCCATTGACGCGCGCGGCGGCGCAGCTGAAAGTAGAAACGATGTCCCCGACTGACTGGCTCGCCGGTTTCGGCGATGTCACTGTCGGCCGCATGGACACGAACCGACTCGAGTAGTGCCTCTCTCGCTCGCTGCCTCCCCAACTCCACCTCTCCACCTCTCCACCTCCGCGCTGCTCCACCTGCTTGCCCCCTACCACCCCGCTCGCCCCGCCCCACCCGCTTCCTCTCCCGCCCTTCCCCGGCTGCGTCCCAATTCGGCAGCCCGATCAAGCATCCGCGCGTGTATGCTTCGGCGCTCATGAATTCAGACGCGACTCTTCTCACGATCGTCCGGCACGGACAAACCTCGGCCAACGTCGACGGTGTCTGGCATGGATCCACCAATACCCCCCTGACGGAGCACGGCCATAAACAAGCCGCCGCCACCGCGGAGTTCATCGCCGCCGGTGTCGCGCAGGGCCGACCCGTCGAGCGCATCTACTCAAGCCCACTCGACCGCGCTCACCACACGGCGCAGGCGATCGGCCAAGCACTCGGTCTCGTTCCCGAAATCGAACCCGACCTCGTCGAATACGATCTCGGCAGCTGGGAAGGCCTCAGCTTCGAGAACCTCTACAACGAAAAGAAGCTCTTCTCGAATATGCAGAGCGATCCGCACTACGCGCCCCACGGCGGTGAATCGCCCATGCAGGTGGGCGAACGACTGAGCGGCGCTATGCGTCGTATTGCCGCGCGCCATCCGCAGGACCGCATCGTCGTGGTCACCCATGGCGGTGCGCTGTCGATCGCCTTCGGCCTACTGCTCGATAACGACTACACGAGCTGGAGTCGGATGATGAAGAACTGCGCAGTCAGCGAACTCGTACTGAAACCGCAGCCCGAACTCATCGCTTTCAACCAGACGGATCACCTTCCGAGTGAGCCCGACGAACAAGCGGTCGCCCGCATCGTCACCGCGCCCTGATCGCGCGCTCATTGCGTCCTCATTGCGTCCTTCGCGCGCGCGCGCGCGCCTCACTCGTTCTCTCACCCTACTTAACACCACTCATGCCTTGATGGAGATACACATGAAAATTGCAGTCATCGGCGCAGGCGTCATGGGCAGCGGCATTGCCCAGGTCATCGCCCAATCCGGATTC
>JBDNFB010000180.1:0-21828 GCA_041690055.1 Myxococcota bacterium
CCGAGGCCTTTGCCCGCTCCAAGGGCCAAGTGGATGTCGATCCCTACTCGGTTCCCCTCGCGGAGATCGATGTGTCGGATGCGGAGCTCTTCGAACACGATCAGATCTGGGGTTATTTCGAGCGGCTTCGCAAAGAGGATCCGGTTCACCTTTCGCCGAAGACCGAGTTCGGGCATTTCTGGTCCATCACGAAATTCGAGGACATCGTCTACGTCGAGAAGAACCCCGAACTTTTCTCTTCCGCCGTCAGCATTACGCTCAGTGATCCCGAGCCCGATTTCCCTGTCTCTCCAGGCTTTATTTCGATGGACGGCGAGCGGCATAACGCCCATCGCTCCGTGGCCCAGCCCGCCGCTGCGCCGCGTAACCTCGCCTTTCTGGAACCGCTGATCCGTGAGCGTGTTGTCGAGATTCTCAACGGCTTACCCATCGGCGAAACGTTCAACTGGGTCGATCGCGTCTCGATTGAACTCACGACCGCAATGCTGGCGACGCTCTTTGATTTCCCGCAGGAGGAGAGGCATAAGCTGACTTTCTGGTCGGATGTCGCAACGGCGAGCCCCGTCCAACTCGAGCAGGTCGGACTCAACGAAGAGAAACGACGCGAGGCGCTCTTCGAGTGTTTGGAGACCTTCACGCGCCTGTGGAAGGAGCGCGAAAACACGCCGCTCGATGGGCGGCGCCTCGACCTCATCACCGCGATGGCGAATAGCCCGGCAACGCAGGACCTAATGCCGCTCGAATATCTCGGCACGCTGATCCTCTTAATTGTGGGCGGGAACGACACGACGCGGAATTCGATTACGGGCGGCGTGCTGGCTCTGAATGAGAACCCCGACGAGTATCAGAAGCTGCGGGAGAACCCGAAGCTGATCCCTAACATGACAAGCGAAATGATTCGCTGGCAAACGCCGCTCGCTTATATGCGACGCACGGCGACGCAGGACACTGAGCTCGGCGGCAAGGCCATCAAGAAGGGCGACAAGATCGCCATGTGGTACGTCTCCGCGAACCGGGACGAGACCGCGATCGAACGCGCCAATGAATTCCTGATCGATCGCAAGAACGCCAAGCACCATTTATCATTTGGCTGGGGCGTGCATTTCTGCATGGGCAGTCGCCTCGCCGAAATGCAGCTGCGCATTCTGTGGGAAGAGATACTGGAACGATTCGAAACGGTCGAAGTGGTAGGCGATCCGGTCCGCGTTCGGTCCAGTTTCGTAAAGGGATTCAGCGAGTTACCGGTTCGAGTGCATGCAAAACAGTGAGTCTTGACGCCGGTCCTCTCAGCTCGACTGCATCTGCCGAACAGCGTCGGGCTCATCAGCTCCGAACATGAACCTCGTATGCCCCACCCACGCCTGCCACCTCGCGCGAATCCGATGGCGAGACCAAAAGCGAATGCGATGCCATTGCGGGCGGCGACGCAGCACTCGGCTCGATCGCACCGAGGACAACGCGCTCCACCTGCGCCTCCTGCAAAGCCTCGACTGCAAGGATCCGTGCCGACGCCCACGCCTCGGGGGTCTCGATCTTATTGATCAGAACCACAGCGCGCGCCTGTTCGGGTAGACCCTTCAGGCCGCCCTCAGCATGATTCAACAGACGCGCCAGCGACGCTGCATCCAGCGACTCAGAGACGCGACGTCCCACGAGCGCACTCACCCTGTCTGGGCGATGACAGGTCTTCTCAATCGGCCCATCGAGCGCATCAATGCCCGCGATGGCCACGAGTAAGGTGGTCTCCTCCGGCAAGACGGGCTCATGCTCGGCCGGCGCTTTAGCGGGGAGCATGCGGGAACCGTCCGCCTCCACGACGACGCAGTCGACATTGGCGACCGCCAGCAAACGCGCAGGCACCTCGCGCTCGACCCCCTTCGCCTTGTCGCCTTCGATCTCACCGATCACAAGCAAGCCATCCGTCCCCTCGTGCAAAGCCGCATCGCACTCCGCGGAAGCGTAGGCGTAGCTGTGTTCCGCACGACTCGTCTGTGCCGCGAAGATCCGTGTCGTCGTCGTCAAAATCGTCCGCCCCGGCAGCGTCCGCCCGAGCGCGAAAAGCAGAGCGCTCTTGCCGCCGCCGCCGACCACGGAAATCAGCTCTCCCGTAGAGCGCAGGCCGAGCGCCTCCTGCAGCGAGTCCGTGGACCAGGATCGGGTCTTGTGCGGGAGCGGCGGAGAGGACACGAAAAACCTTCAAAGAGAATAGAGGAGGGGTCGGCATTCATAACTACGCTCGTGCAGCTCGCGCGCAGAGAGATAAACGAGGCGCCCAAAGCCTACCCTGAATCGAAGCCAGCGCCCTCCCGCGTGCCGAACCACACCCCGGAATCGGCGACCTGCTAGCTTGGCGCGATATGGCGACCTCCAATCTCGAAGTGCTTGCGTATAGCGATAGTCCGATCGGCAACATTTGCCTGCGCCGACGCGAGCTACTGGCGAGCCCCGGCACAATCGTCACCGAGATCACCGTCGACCATATGTTGCTCATGAGCAGCTACCACACCGCCTCCGAGCGGGCGCTCTCAAGCCGATCACTCGAACGGCACGGCGGAACGAAGAACCTCCGCGTTCTCGTAGGCGGACTGGGGCTTGGGTACACCGCGCACGAAGCGCTTCGCTCAACTGCCGTCACGCGCTGTGATGTAGTCGAGTTTTTGCCGCAGGTGATTCAGTGGATGAAGGCCGGACTCGTCCCGCTCTCGGACGAACTGAATTCCGACCCGCGCTATGCCGTGATCAAGGGCGATGTCTACGCGATGCTTAGCGAGGCACCCGAGACGCAGTACGACCTGATCCTGATCGACGTCGACCATTCACCCGACGAGCCGCTCGACGAGGCCAACCTTTCTTTCTACACCGAGGCCGGACTGCGCGCCGCGAAGGCCCACCTTTTACCTGGCGGACTCCTTGGGGTCTGGTCTTATGCGGATAGCTCGCCGTTCGCCGATGCGCTGAAAGCAGTTTTCCCGCATGGCGAAATCGAGCCCGTCGCGTTTGATAACGAGATGACCGGCGAGCACGAGACCAACTGGCTCTTTCTCGCGCTGAACGAGTAGCTCGCAGGCCGCGCCGATCCCAGAAAAGCAATGTGCAACCGGCATGCATCTTGCTTTTTATTCCCCGTATGGTGCGCCCGCGCGCGAGGCTGAACGTCAGCCCTTGCCCGTCTTTCAAATTGAAACGCACCGTTCCAAGGGGAACCTGCGTCATGAGCTTGAACATCCATTCGGCCCCCACAAACGTCCCTCGCCGCCGCGCTCTGACCGATCGCCGCCTGCGCTCATCGGCTCCAGAATCCATTCGCCTCGAGGGCCGAGATGGTCCCGCGGAGATTCGAACGCATGACCTCGGCTTCAAACAGGCCTGGCCTCGTCCCAGCGCCGAAGATCTCCGGGAATTCTACGCCGACGGCTTTTACGATTCCGAGTACCCCGCCTACTTATCGCAGATGGAATCCGATCGTCCGTTCTGGGACGCCACATGGAGTCTCCGCCGCTCGCTCCTCGAGACGGCCCTTCCCCTCTGCCGACGTCGCTTCCTCGACATCGGAGCCTCGGGCGGTTTTCTGCTTGACCATTTCCAACAACATGGCTGGCAGGTGGCGGGCATAGAGCCTTCCCGCGCGGCCGTTCGCTGGGCCAAAGAGAAATTCGACATCGACGTGTTCTGTGGCGAACTGCTCGACTACCCGGTCCCCATCTCCGTGGGTACTTCGGAGGAGACGTCAAAGGACGAAGCTCCGCTCTTCGATGCCATCCACTGCGCCCAGGTCTTCGAGCACGTCCTCGATCCAGTCGCTTCTATTGCGCGCGTCTCGGAACTGCTCGCACCGGGGGGCGTGGCCTTCATCGAAGTGCCCAACGATTTCAACGCTTTCCAGGAGGTCGCCCGAAAAGATCTCAACAAGCCTTCATGGTGGGTCGCACCCCGGGTTCATCTCAATTATTTCGATGCGGAAAGCCTGTCCGGCGTGCTCAGCGCCCATGGCATGGAGGAAGAGGATCGCCTTGCCTCCTTCCCTATGGAGCTCTTCTTGCTGATGGGCGAGGACTATGTGGGCGACCCGGAGCGCGGTTCCGTGTGTCATGCCAAGCGCATGCGCTTCGAGGAAACACTCTTTGCGCAGGGCGCGTCCGATACGCTGCTCCAGTTCTACCGCGCACTGGGGAATGCGTCCCTGGGCCGCACGATCGGCATTCTGGCCCGCAAGCGCTAGCACGAATGGGGAGCGGGGAGCGAGCGCTCTAGACGCTCGGTACGCCCCCCAAGCTTGAGTCCGACCATCGCGGCGTCGCAAGCGACTTCTCCGCCGGGCGCCGGGCGATCGCAATCATGTTATTTCCGTCCTCGCCGTCTGTCAGCACGCCGTTCACTGCACCTCGAATTTCGACATCCTCGAAATGCATCTGCAGGATCTTACGAAATTCCGCCGCGTTGTATTCTCGGATATGCCAAGGATTGATCGGAATCCGTCCGAAGAGATTCTGCGGCGTGGAGCAGATGAAACGACCGCCCGGTTTGAGAACGCGCTTCACCTCACGGCAGAAGGCTTCCACATCTGGAATATGCTCGATTGTCTCGAGGCTCACGAAAGCGGTGAAGCTTTGATCGGGTTCGCTCAGCTTGCAGGCGTTGCCGTGCTCGAAACGGAGGTTTGCGACGGACCCAGAACGCTTCTGCGCAGCACAAATCGTCTCTTCGTCGAGATCGACGCCGACCACGCGCTTGCATCGCTCCGCGATCATCTCCGAGCCGTATCCATCCCCACAGGCCGCGTCTATCACCTCATCGGCTTCCGAGAGCTGGGTGAGCGCGTAGACATAGCGCTGCTGATTATAGTTGCCGGGCTGATACGCCGCAGTCCGGTCAAGGACGGAACGCTCTTCGCAGAACATTTGTCGCGCCGTGTTGCGAAAATCGACAAGCTCCGCGTCCGAGTAGCGAGGTAGATCCTCTGCAGGAACCACGGCCACCTTGTACTCGCCGGGGGCGTTAAACATAAAGGAGAGCGGCCGCGCCGAAAGGCGAAGGCGATCAGCTTCCGGCAGCGCCTCGATCTCCGCCATCGCGCGCCGAAGTGCCTCGACTTTCACCACGATCCCGGTAAATCGCGCTTCAAAACTGATCGGAGCCTGAACGAGGTCCGCATCCTGCGCCGTCTGCACTTCAAGCATTCGCGCGAGCAGTTCAGGAATCAGGAACATGTGCTGTCCCATGACGTGCAGAATACGCGTCGCGCCCTGTGCATCTGCTGCGGCGAGGAGTCGGCGTCCGACGTTATGTGCAGATCCACGAAAAATGCTCACGCCAGTGGCTTCTGCGACCGGACGAAACGCCTCATTCACGTCGTCATCCGGCACCGCGATGCAGCATGCGCTCGGCTCGATGCCCCGCGTCTCCAGAAGACGACCGATCGTGTATTGCACGATCGGCTGCCCGTTTACATCAAAGAGCGAATGATCTTTCGAGCCATCCCAACCCAGGGCATGGGCCTGTACGAGGCCAAGAGTAGTCTGATCCAAGAGTGCTGCTCCTTTACCGCCTTTGGCGGAGAAACCGATTTGCATTTATTATCGGCCGAAATGCGCGGTTCCTGCGCAGCTTTGATGCAGCTACAGCGTCTTTGAGCATGGACTCAGGTGAACTAATGATCATCCCCCCCTCGAATCACCGAGAACACCGGGCCTGGCCTCACTCCTTCCCTGAAGACATGCCGCGAGCCGTTCCACGTCTTGCCCCTATTACGGGGACCGCGACGCCCGCGATGATAATGGCGCCACCGATCAGTTCACGCAGGCTCGGCCAATCCCCCAACAGAACGAGCGCCAACAAGAGCGTGAGCGCCGGGGCCGTCAGCTGGACGAGCGTCGTCACCCTCGCCTCGAGATAGCGCGCAGAGATCATCAGACAAAGGCGCCCAAGGAACGGTCCTGCGAGCGCAGCGAGCGTTGCATAGACGATCTGCTCGCGCGGAATATCCGACCAACTCGGTACAAAATTGAACGGGAACCAGAGCGCGACGGCCATCCAGAGCCGAATCGCGTTGACCGCCACCAGGTTGATACGATGAATGAAATACCGGGTCACGATCGAGAGTGCGCTGAAGCCGGCGGCAGCCACGATGGCGACACCCGTGCCGTTCCCAAGAACACCCGAAATCCCCGCGCCTGCCGTGCCCTTCTGCGAAACCACGAGCCCGATCGCCGCCACCGCCGTCCCGACCCAGAAAAGTGCGTCCACGCGCTCCCGCAACAGGACTGCCCCAAGCAGAGCGACGAATAGAATATCCGTCCGAAGAAGGACATTGAACACCGCCGGCGAAAGTTCCACGGCCGCCAAGGCACTCGCATAATTCCCAAGCAGGGTGAAGATCGCGAGCAGCGCCGCGACGCCCACATCTAGACGCCCGATCCCCCAACCCGAGACACGCGCCGTCATCGACTGAAAAAGAGCCAGCGCAGAATTCGCCGCCGCGGCCACAGAAAGCAGAAGCAGAACCGCCACCATCGGGTCGCCCGCTTCCGTCGCCAGCTTCCAGGGAATCACCATCAGCGCCACACAAATGGCCGAACCAAACGCCCAGCGAAGCCCAAGCCGATGCATCGCCGCATCGTGCTCCCCCGTCGTATTCGCGGAGCCTGCGTCTGCCTTTGGCCGAGGCTCCGGGCCCGGGCCGGACGACGGTCCGCTCACTCGCCTAGCTGCCGGTAGGCGCGCTGAATCTGCTGTGACTTCTCGAGGGCGAGGTCCTGCAACTCCTGGCCTAGATGGGCGACTTTGTCCGGGTGATACTCCTGCATGCGTTCGCGGTAGGCCTTGCGAATTTCATCCGCGGAGGCGGACGCGCCGACGCCAAGAACCGCATGGGGATCGGTCAGAGGCTTCCCCGCATTCGCCCGAGAACCGCCGTTTTTGCCGCCCTGCTTCGCAGATCCGTTCCCCTGAGACGCGCTCCCCGTACTTTCCGTCCCGCGCGTGCTCGCCCAGCGTCCCAACCACTCCGCACCGCGGGTTTGGTAGAGCCAGGCTAACCAAACCATCATCAGCAGATCGTCAATCCGCCCCGGCAGACCAAAAACATCCGGCACAAGGTCATAGGGCAGAATCAGGTAGAAGATCGCCGCGGCAATCAAAAGCATCTGCAACGTTTTCGGACTCATCTTCTTAAACAAGCCGGGCCGATCTCCCGCTTGAGATGACACACGCAACCGCGAGCTTGACCGCGGTACGAGACCACAAGCGCCTGAGCAAATTCCACAACACAAATGTCTTCGATCGCGCCATCTCTCTTTGCGGGATCGATCGGCATGAAGACAGCGTACCCGGTCTGGCTAGCGCCCGCCCCGAACGATCTCTCCACGCAGGATCACGAGCTCGACCTCGCGCGTGTTCGCGATGGCTTCGAGCGGATTCGCTCCGAGCAAGACGAGATCGGCGTCCATCCCTACCGCAATCTGCCCCGTTTGGGTTTCCCGTCCAAGGAACTCGGCCGGACGCTGCGTCGCCGCACGCAGCGCCTCGCTCGGCGACAAGCCGGCCGCGACCAGGCGTTCAAGCTCGGTATGCAGGCTGTATCCCGGGATGGCTTGGGCGATCGGCGTGTCCGTCCCCGCCCCGATCGGCACTCCCGCTTCCTGCATCGCAGAAACCAAGTCGAGGCTCCACTGCGCCATGCTCAGGTTCAGCGGATCCGGGGCGGCCAAACGTTCTCCCGCAGTCGTCCGCCACTCCGCTGCGAGCGTCGCCGGAATTCCCGCCAGCGCCGGCTCCCAGTCGGCCCGCTCGATCGGCGAAAATTGCGAAATCGTATTCAAGCGCAGAGTCGGCACCTGGATCGTATTGCGAAGCGACGCGATGACCCGCTGGCAGCGTGCGCTGCGCACGTCGAGCGTTCCGAGCGCACGCGTTCGCTGCTCTCTATGAATCTGACTGCGGAGCGCATGGCCTCCGGCTCTACCTACAACTTCAGCTTCACCTACACCTGCATCTCCGCCCCGCGCTTCGTCCGACAGAAGCTGAAGACGTCGAGCCTTTAAGGCATCGGCTTCGGCGGAACAGGCAAGCTCCACATTCCGCAGATGTTCCATCGAATCGACGCGCGGCCCCGCTTCGTCTGCGGTCATCGACAACGGAACATGCGCCGCGATTGGAAGGGAATGCCTCTGCGCTGACTCGACCAGAGCCGAGAACACATCGGGATCGACGAGCTCATAGATCTTGATGAAGTCGACTCCGGCGTGCGCGAGCGAATCGACGCGGGCACGCGCAGCCTCGCGCGTCGGGTTCGCGATGCCGATCTCCGGCCGGTCCTTACCGTCGTACACCACCCGACTGCCGTCCAGAAGCGGACCACTCCAATAGATTCGAGGCGCTTGATTTTCGGAGTCGCGCCAGTCCTCGAGAACCGGCCGCATCTTGTGCAGCAATGCGCCCGTGTCGCGCACGCTCGTAATGCCGTAGTCAAGAAAGAGCGATGGCATCGCTTCGGTCAGCTCGGGCAAATAGGTCACGTGGACATGCATGTCCCAGAGGCCCGGAATCAGATAGCGCCCTCGGCCGTCGATCACTTTCCGCACGGCGGGGCCAGGCTCGCTCGCCGAAAGAATGGCCGAGATCTTGCCCGCTTTAAGATAGACGGAGCGGTGGGCGCGCAGCCCACCGGCGGCGTCGATCACCGTTACATCCTCGATCAGGAGGTCGGCGCTCGCCCGATCAAGGTCCTGCTCCATATTCCCCAAGCTAGAGCAACCGAGATTGGCGGCAAGAAAAGCCAAAAGAAAGACGAGAGGAAAGGCGTGCGAGGCGAGACCGCTCGAAAGGCCCAGTCGGTCAGAATAACGGTTAGGCATCATCTCAGCCGAGCGTAGCGACAATTCAGCAGAGACTTCGCCCCTCTGTCGATTTCTCACACAAGACCGCGCCTCATTTCGATACCTTTCTGGATGTCAGCGACCTCGTCGCATCGATTCCCCAAAGGAGACCGACCCATGAAACGCACCCTCGTCCCCGCAGTACTCGCCACCCTTGGGTTGGCAAGCGCCGCGTCACTGGCCCTTTCACTCGCTCTTTTACTCGTCTCTTCGCTCGCTCTTTCGCTCGCCCCTTCAATCGCCAACGCCCAGCAGCCGCCCGGATTCGATCCAGCGCAGATGCAGGAGATGATGAAGAAATTTCAGGATCCGGCCGCGATGCAGAAGCTTCAGCAGCAAGCCGAAGCCGCCAGCCGCTGTATGGAAGGCATCGACGAGAACAAGCTTCGGACACTTCAGTCCCGCGCCGAAGCGGCGGGCAAGGAGATTGACGAACTCTGCGCTGCCGGCAAAAAGGACGAAGCTTTGAGAAAGGGCCTGACGCTCAGCCGCGAGCTCCAGAACGACGCAACGGTCAAGAAACTGCGCGTATGTTCCGAGGAATTGGGCGACGCCATGAAAGATCTGCCGTGGGCGAGCATGAGCGGGATTGAGGATTTGGAATCAGACATGACGCCGACGAGCCAAGACATTTGCAGTTAGGCCGCTTCAATCTCGTCAGCGGCGTCCGCGCCCGACGGCGAGCGCTTGCGCGTTACGCCGGCCACACCAGCCGCAGAAACGCCATCGAGGCGCCATCGGCCAATCACATCGCGTGCAGCCCTTTAGGCCCTTCACTCGCCAGGGTCGCGTGACTCGGTCTTTGCAGCCAGGACAGTAGTGCATGAAGCGATCAATCGGCGCGCCACAGCCTTGTCGCTTACACATGCGTTCGGTTCGTTTTCCGGACGAGAGCGGCCGACCGTTCGGGACAAAGCGCCCCTTCGAGCAAGTCGGACAGGCGCTCCACTCGGCCCGCACGCCCCGCTCGCAGTCCGGGCATACGAGCGCGTAGGAGGTCACCTCTCCGAACGCGTTTTGATCCGAACCACACCACGGACAATGGCGCATAGACTCCGAGATCGGACCGTCGCACGCATAGCAATCGAAGCGCGCTTCGAGAACCGCGCCGAAGCGCTTTCGAAACCACCCGACTTCGAACTCGAACGGGTCTCGTTCACTCGAAACTCCACGGCTCAACTGACTTTCCCCTGAAGTCCTCTGCCCCTTCTTCTGCCCTTTTCTCTGAATTACTAGAGCGCCGGCGAGCGCGACCCGCTCCCGCTTATGCAAGGCACCCTGGAGCGAATTCAGGAACTCGACGCCATCGTGATGACGTCGATCAAGATTCAATGAGAGTGCCCGCTTGATGACCGGCTGCACTTCGTCCGGACAACGAAGTTCAAACCGTTTCGCACCATCGAAAGGCCATTCAAACGGCCATCCCGGCAACTGTCCCGCCCATAATTCGTACGCAGTCAGCCCCAAACTGAATACGTCCGAGGCAAAGCAAGGACGACCGTACGCCTGCTCGGGCGCCATGTACCCCATCGTTCCGGCTTCGGTCACAATCCGTGTTCGAAGCTGAGCAAGTCGAGCGGTTCCGAAGTCCGCAAGCGCGGCCCTTCCGCCGGAATCGATCAAGACGTTGCCCGGCTTCACGTCGCGATGCAGTACGCCTTTCTCATGCGCGTGCGCGAGGCCTTCAGCGACATCGAGCACGACCGATAGAATTCGGTCCGGGGATCTCTTGACGGAACTGGCCTGATCCAGGCTGGACTTCGCGAGGTCCGTCACGATCACAAACGTAGAGTCGATCCAGTCCGCGTTTCGCACCCGGGCGATGCGCGGGTGTTCGAGTCGGGCAGCGATTCTCGCTTCGGCCTCCACCGCCTCTTTCCCAAACTCCTCCACGACGGACGCCAGGACAAGCTTCAAAGCGACCCGCCGCCCTTCGACCGTATCTCGCGCCTGCCAAACCACGGCCGAGCCGCCGTCGCCCAAACGCCGCTCCAATCGGTACTTCCCGATCCGGCTTCCCCTTCGGAAAGATCGAGTCATCAGGCTTCCTGTCCTGACACACGTGATTGCCGGAACAGGATCGCCGTCGCGTCATCGGGATACGAGGGAAACCCAGAGACCTCGCCGCGCATCGCCGACCTCGCGGCATTCCGCACGCGTTCCGCCCCTCCGACCAGCGGCCCCGAACGAATCACTTCGATCAGCTCTTCATGCGCAACGTTGTCCAGGACACCGTCGCTCGCGAGCATCACCGTGTCGAAAAGAGCGAGAGGGATCGAGGGCCCCACCTCGATATGCATTTCTTCAGAGCCGATATGATTTGACAACAGGTGCCGTTCAGGATGCCGGGGTACGTCACGCCGATCCAGGAGCCCCGAAGCGACTCCGAATCCACAAGGAGAATGATTGACGGACTCGAAGCGGAGCCGCCCACGCTGTCCGACTATAATCGCTCCAGAATCGCCTGCGTGGTAGATGCGAGCTTTCCCGTCAGACAACTCGGCGACAACGAGAGTCGTCCCTCCCCCGCTCCCCTGTTTCAAAATTTCGCGGTTCGCCGACTCGAACGCATCGAGAATGACTGCTCGAAGTCCGCCTGCATTCAAATTCGAGAGCCGTGAATCGAGCGCCTCGATCGCGGTCGCGGCCGCATCGGCACCCCCCGGTTGGCCGCCCATCCCGTCGGCCACGGCGAGAACAATGCCCGACGGCATTTCCCAAACGCCCGCGCCGTCCTCATTGACGCGCCCGGCAAGCTCCGCAGGTGCGCTGAACAAGACAGCTTTTCCCGTCTCGAGATCGGCACAGACAGAGTCTTCGACCTGGCGCGCGCGCATCAAGTGCTTCCTCACGGTATTCCTAAGCTCCCGCACGTCCACGGGGCCACAGTCCTAGAGGTCCTGGACGTGCCGCCGGCCGACGTCGACGACAAAATCTCCCTGGAGTGCTTCCCGCCCCAAGAGCATTCGGTGCAGCATGTTCCCGCGATCAACCAGGCTGAGCTCGATCTCTTTGTCTACGGGCCCCAGGAGCATTCGCGTCTTGACGAAGTAGCGGGACTCGAAATGACCATTGCTTGACTTGACTCGACCGCGCCGAGCGATCTTGGTTTTGACGTGAATTCTTCGATCGCGCTTCGTCCGGTGAACGACGACCAGAAATTCGATCCGGCCTCGGGGCAGGAGCTTGATTCCTTCGACATGAAGCGCACTTGTTTTCGCCCCGGTATCCACCTTTGCGCCCAGCCGCTTCACCCCCCATTCAGGGAATTCTACGTACTCGTTCCAACCGACAACTGCCTTCTGTCGCACCCAAAGCCCCTTTTTCGCATTGCCGAAGGCCACGCTGCCGTGCAAACTAGCTGAATCGCGCGCATCTGGCCCCAACGCCAGAGGAATGCGCGAATTTGGAAAGACGGCTGAGCTGATGACCGGAACGTCAGAGGACCCTACCCGAGAACAGGCTTCTCCTTCGCCCGCCGACACGACCGACCCGCAATGGGAGCGGGCGCACCAGGTATGGCACCTGATCATCAACACCCCAGCACATGAGTTATCGGCGATTCAGCGGCGTGCGCTCTTCAAGATCGTTCGCATCAAGCGATCCGAACAGATGGACCTTCTGCAATCCCTCCCAGGGACAGTGCGAAAAGGTGCCAAAATCGATCTCGCGAGTCTTGAAACGGGGCTCAATCAAGCAGGTATATCCTGCTCTCTCGAATACGTCGGCGTGAGCCGAGGAGACCGAACATGAAGATTGCCATCCTCTCGCGGGGGCGACGTCTCTACAGCACGCGTCGTCTCCACGAGGCTGCGCTTGCTCGCGGTCACAAGGCGCGCGTCATAGACACGCTCAAACTGGGCATAGACAATCAGGAAGGTGAGGCGGACCTAACCTATCGTGGGAAATCACTCGCTCCCTATGACGCAGTCATCCCGCGAATCGGAGCTTCGATCACGCTCTACGGAACCGCAGTCGTTCGGCAATTCGAACAGATGGGCGTTTTTTGCATGAATAGCTCGCAGGCGATCAGCGTATCTAGAGACAAGTTGCGCTCGATTCAAATCTTGACTCGGCACAATATCGGGATCCCAAAGACCGCCTTCGTTCATGAGCTCGACCAAATCGAGCCAACAATTGAGGCAATGGGGGGACCTCCCGTCGTCATCAAGCTCCTGCAGGGCACTCAGGGTATCGGAGTGATCCTCGCAGACAGCTCGTCTGTCGCGAAATCAATCATTGAAGTTCTGCAAGGCGCAGCGAACCAGAACGTCTTGATCCAAGAATTCGTGAAAGAGAGTCGCGGGCGAGATATCCGAGCGTTCGTCGTCGGCAACCGCGTTGTCGCCGCGATGCGACGCGTTGCTCAGGGCGACGAGTTTAGGAGCAATGTACACAGAGGCGGCCGTGCAGAACTCGTTCAACTCGATCCCGAGTTTGAGCGCACGGCGCTCCATGCCGCCCAGATCATGGGCCTCCGAGTTGCAGGCGTTGATATGCTCGAAGGAAAAGATGGCCCCAAGCTGATGGAGATCAACTCCTCGCCGGGCCTCGAAGGGATTGAAGCAGCGACTGGAGTCGATGTCGCCGGGTCCATTATCGAACTCATTGAAGAAGAAGTGCTCTTTCCTGAGATCGACATTAGGCAACGCCTGACTCTGAAGAGCGGATACGGCGTGCTGGAAGTGCCCGTCGACGATGAATCCGAACTGGTTGACAAGCGGATTGATCAGACCGGTCTGCGGGACCGAGACGTCGTGGTACTGACGATCAATCGCGGAAGCATCTCAATTCCGAATCCGAAGGGATCCCGCGAGATTCTTTCGGGAGATTCTCTTCTCTGCTTCGGCAAGACCCTGACCCTCAAGAGTCTCGCCCCGCGCACGAAGAAGTCCGGAAAGCGAAAGTCGAAAAACGCACCGCCCCCCATGCTCCCCACCACGCCGGAATCTTCCTCCGTTCTGGGAGCGACCGAAACCGCATTGGCGGGAGATGAACCCACGTCCGCAAACTACCCGACTGCCGCGACGGAAGAACCTGAACCCGCTGCGGCTCCGCCGGCATCTCTTTTGACGCAGGAAACAAGCGACGCTCACCCTAAGGCCGGGGGCAACGAAAGCGAATGACTGCTGAAAGCATCAAAATCGCCGGCGTAAAATTCGCCCCGGGTGAATCAGGAATGGTACGCGTGCCTGTGGCCCAGAGGCTGGTTGCCGGACAAGTCGAACTGACCGCTCATGTCTTCCATGGACGAAAGCCCGGCCCCCGACTCTTCGTTTCGGCTGCGCTCCACGGAGACGAAATCAATGGGACAGAGATCATTCGTCGGCTTCTTGAAAAACGCCTCCTGAAGCAACTTTCGGGGACACTCGTCGCGGTCCCTATCGTCAACGTGTACGGCTTCGTTTCCCAACAGCGCTATCTACCGGATCGTCGTGACCTGAATCGATCCTTTCCAGGCTCCGCCCGCGGCTCTCTCGCCGGACGAGTCGCGCATGCCTTTCTGAGCAACTTTGTAGAGGGCTGTACGCACGGGATTGATTTGCATACGGGCGCCATCCACCGCACTAACCTTCCACAGATTCGTGCCCGTCTATCAGGGGACGTGGTCAAAGGGATGGCGCGCGCGTTCAGCGCCCCGGTCATCCTAAACTCGTCACTCCGGCCCGGATCTCTCCGCGCGTCAGCCGGAGAACTCGGCATCGCAACCCTCGTATACGAGGCCGGAGAGGCTCTGCGTTTTGACGAAGTCTCAATCCGTTTGGGCCTCCGAGGCATCTTGTCGGTCATGCGACACCTCAAAATGCTCCCCCGCGCTGCGTCCGGAAAGACGCACAAGGTCTCCCAAGCGGTCATTGCACACAAGAGTGTCTGGGTGCGCGCACCTGAAACAGGCATGCTGAACACACGGCTCCGCCTTGGCGCAACGATCGACAAGGGACAGATCCTAGGGGAGATCAACGATCCATTTGGCGACTATAGCCATAACATCCGCTCCCCTGTAGCCGGAATTCTGATCGGTCGTGCGAACTTGCCGCTTGCGAACGAAGGCGACGCCCTCTTTCATGTCGCGACGTTCGACCAACTGGATTCTGTCGTCGAAGAGCTCGATGCCTTCCGCGAAGACACCGAACTCGACCCGCTTGAAGACGCGCCCCAAGCCCCCCTCAGCTAGCCGACCATTTTTCCATATGAAGCTGAATCAGCTCGATCAGAGTGCCGTCGGGATCCGAGCAAATCGCAATTGTCGCCATCTCGTCCTTTGCGGAGCGCGGCGGCGTCAAGAAAGAAACTCCCGCCTCGGCGAGCAGAGCGTGATCGGCTGCAAGATCTTGAGAAGCGAGACAAATCCGGACCGCGCCTAGATCGCGCGTAGAAGGCGGCGGCGCAGGATCCCCTCCCTCGAATTCCGTCAGATCGATCATGGGAAACGCGCCCTTCAGCCCCATGATGCAGGCACGCCCCCGCGTCGATGCCTCGACGCCGAGCGCCTCCGCGCAGTCGGCAGGCATTTCCGTTGCATCTTCCCCGAGCGAGAGGCCGAGGTAGGGAATGCTCGGAATAAACATCTCGAAGCCGAGCTTCTCGTAGAACGCGACCGACCTTTCGAGGTCTCTAACATTGAGATTGATATGGCCCCAGCTGAGGCTGGGCTTGGAGGCTTCCATGTTGGGCTTTTCTCCTGACGCGGAGGGCCAGGAGTCCAAGCCGGCCGCCGAAGGTTATGACGAGGCGGCCTTCGCCTAATGCTTGGCGAGCGTCTCCCGCTCGAACAATCGGTCGACCGCTTCGTAAGGATCGATTTCACCACTCTTGAGCGCATCCAAAACCGGCGCTCCCCCCTCCGGCGCCGCCGCCAAAACCTGTGCGGCCGCTCTTTCTCGGAGTAGATCCTGAAAGACGCGCTCGCGCCGGTGAACCACCTTGCGTGCTAAGCCGCCCGACGCCTCAAGATGCGCGCGATGGGCCTCAAACACGTCGACGAGACCATCGACACCCCGCGCCCGCTCGGACTCCGTTTTCACGATCGGAGGATCCCAGCCATCTTCGGGCGGTTCGCGAAGATGGAGCATCGCCGCCAATTGCTTCGCGACACGATCCGCCCCCGGCAAATCTGCCTTATTCACGACAAAGACATCGCCGATTTCAAGAATCCCGGCCTTGATCGCCTGGATATCGTCCCCCATGCCGGGAATGCTGACGACCGCAGTCGTATGCGCCAGCTCCACGACATCCACTTCGTCCTGGCCCACGCCGACGGTCTCGATCAGAATTACGTCGTAGCCCATGGCGTCGAGCACGGTCGTCGCCTCAAAGGTCGTTCGCGCCAGCCCGCCGAGCTGCCCCCGCGTCGCCATCGAGCGAATAAACACGTTCGGATCGGTCGCGTGAGTTTGCATCCGCACGCGATCACCCAGAATCGCGCCTCCGGAGAAAGGACTCGAGGGATCAATTGCGATCACGCCCACCCGGCGGCCACGTCGGCGCAGCTCGCCGACAATGCGGTCCACTAACGTCGACTTCCCCGCCCCCGGCGGTCCCGTCACCCCGAGCAGTTGCGCCTGCCCGGCATGGGGAAGGAGAGCACGCAAGCCTGCGAGCGCTCCTTCGTCGCCCTCTTCGAGCATCCGAATCAGTCGCGCCCCAGCAGCTTGCTGGCCTTCCCGGGCCTGCTCCGCGAGGACCAGCGGATCCCGAGACTGCACTAGCGGTCCTGCGCGTCCGAAGCGCCGCGCTGCGCATCCCACCAGCTGTGAATGAACTCGGCGATATCGCCCGTTCGTGCCCCCATCGTAAACACCGCGCCGACACCGGCCGCCTTCAGCGACTCGGCATCCTCATCCGGAATCACGCCGCCCACAACGACCAACTTATCGTCCACGCCTTCTTCCCGAAGCCGCGTAAGGACCTTCGGGATATGCTGCATCTGCGCGCCCGAGAGACTCGAAATGCCGATGACATCCACATCCTCTTGAATCGCGGCCTGCACCACCATCTCTGGCGTCTGCCGGAGTCCCGTATAGATCACTTCCATCCCCGCATCCCGCAAAGATTGCGCAATCACCGTGACGCCGACCGTATGGCTATCCAGCCCGAGCTTGGCGAGCAAGACTCGAATCTTCCGTTCGTGCATTACACCCCCGACGTCAGCGAGTTGGGATGGTAGACCCCAAACACATCGCGCATCACATCACAGATTTCGCCCTGGGTCGCGTAGGCCTTCACCGCATCCATGATCGGGGGCACGAGATTATCGTCGCACTTCGCCGCCTCACGGACCCGCTCCAATGTCTTCGCCACCAAGTCGTCATCGCGCTCGGCGCGCACCCGGACGAGTTGCTCCACTTGCCTACGCTCCGCTTCCGCACCTAGCTTGAAGGTCTCGATCGAGCGCTTCTCATCTTTCTGGACCAGATGATTCACACCGATCTGTTTGCGCTCGCCGTCTTCGATTTCGCGGAATCGATCGCGCTGGGAACGAGCCAACTCTTTCTGAAAATAGCCAGCCTCGATCGCCGCCAATGCACCGCCCATCGCATCGACTCGCTCAATCTCCTCGAAAACCGCTTCTTCCATCTTCAGCGTCATCGTCTCGACCATATAAGAGCCAGCGAGCGGATCCACGGTATCGGCGACTCCGGTTTCATGGGCCACAATATTCTGGATGGCGATCCCGACCCGCACGGCCTCCTCGCTCGGAAGCGCATGCGCCTCATCATGCAGCGGCGTCGTAATCGCATACGCCCCCCCGCCAAGCGCGCAGGCCAGCGTCTGGATCCCGAGGCGTGCGATGTTATTCAGAGGCTGCTGTAGGGTCAGTCCCGTAGTGCCGGGCGAGCTGATCAGTCGAAGCTTCATGGACTCCGGCTTCTTCGCCCCGTATCGCTCTTTCATGAGCCGCGCCCAGATCTTGCGGTAGGCCCGCAATTTCGAAATCGCCTCAAAGAAATCCATTTCGAGCCCAGTGACGAAGCTCCAGTACGGGGCTATTTCATCAATGGCGAAGCCCCGCTCCAAGGTCGCGTCGAGGTACTCCATCGCGATCGAGAAGCCGAAAGCGAGCTCTTGGACAGGATTGGCGCGAGCGGCGTAGATCTGCGCACTCACCACCGTGATCGGGATCCAGTTCGGATGATTTCGAATCACGTACTCAATACAGTCCGTCGCAATCCGCAAGCCATGCTTGGGCGGATAGATATATCGCCCCACGCAGGTGTATTCGATCAAGATTGCATTCGACATCTGGAGCGTAAAGCTCGCCGGATCGATGTCGCGTTTTTCAAGCGCCGCCAGAATCATGGCGAGGTTCACCGGCTGGGGCGCATTGCAGACCGAGTTGAGATGCGAGAGTTTGTCCCAAGGCAACTCGAGCGCCTTTTCCATATCGGCCAATGTGTCGATCGCGGTGCCCGCTCTCGCCACCTCGCCTTCGGCCAGCGGATGATCCGAGTCGTAGCCGTTCGTCGTGGGCAAATCGTATTCGATGATGAATCCGTTGAGGCCCTGTTCCAACATCTTGGACCAGCGCTCCGCGGAATCCGTCGCCGTTCCGAAGCCCGTCACCTGCAGCATCGTCCAAAGTTCCTGGCGATAGCCGGCGGGCTCTGTGCCTCGGGTGTACGGGAACTGACCGGGGAAGCCCGAGTCCTTCAGATAGTCGAAACCGGCTTCGTCAAGATCAGCCGGCGTGTAGAGATCCTTGACCGGCCACTGCATTTGCTGGCTGAGGAAAGGACTCTGCCGCTCGGGTCTGGCCGCGAGCGCGGGGGCAAGCACTTCCTCTCGCCACTTCTTTTCCGCCGCGGCATGGGCGGCGGCTTCTGCGGCCGCATCCCGCGGCGACGCAGTCCGTGCCTCGCTCGGGGGGGCCGTTTCCGCGGCATTATCCGCGGCTCTTTTCGTGTCTCGTTTGGCTTCTTCGTCGGGGGCGAAGCGATCGTGCGGGGCAGACGACATGGGAACTCCTCGGTCAGCGAGCCCGCAACGGGCCCGCCTAGAATATCGCCATCATTTCACGCAGAGTAAAGACGCCCACAAAGATGCTGATTGGGCGCATTTTCACGGCTTCGCACCGGCAAAAGCCTTCATCCGGGCGTGGAACTCCGGACTCGACGAGCACATCAGCTGGTTGCGGTTCTCTATCGCCATCGCGGCTTCGAGCGAAGGGGCGTCGATGCTAAAGTTCAGGCCCTCCTTCGTCATCCGAAGTCCCATGGCTGAAGTCGCCAACATGTCGTCAACGTAGCTCGCCGCTGCACTCTCCAGCTGGTCGTCGGGGACGACGGCGGAAACCAGCCCCGTCGCCAGCGCGCGCTGGGCTTCGATGAATCGGCCCGTCAGCATCAACTCTGACGCCAAGGATGTCCCGACTAAACGCGGCAAAAAATAGCTGCATCCCATATCACAGGCAGAAAGACCTATCGTGATATATGCGGCGTTCATCCGGGCGCTCTCGCCGGCAATCCGAATATCCGAAGCCAGTACGAAGGAGAATCCGCCGCCACAAGCCGCACCGTGCACGAGCGAGATAATCGGCTGAGGACATTTCCGCATGCGGACATACACCTCGGCGAGATAGGTCTGAAACCCCATTCCCGCACCGAAAGGCGCATCCGGCCCGTTAATCGCCCCCGCCTCTTTGATATCGAGGCCGGCGCAGAAGGACTTGCCCGCCCCCCGCATAACAACGATCCGAACAGTCGGGTCTTCGGATAGTCCGCCGAAATAGTCCCTCAGTTCGGTCGCCATATCGATCGTGATCGCATTCCGCGAAGCCGGCCGATTCAGAGTGAGCCAGTCTACCTCGCCGCGCTTCTCGATAGCAAAAGTCGTGTACGCACTGCTCATAGTGTTCCCCTAACGCAAATCTTCGCGCAGATTCTCGGTCATTTCGGAGCGGATGTCTTCTGGAATATCGATCGCCCGACGCTGCCCCAGATGCAAAGCGAGTTCGACGACTTCGTTGGCGAGAAGAAGCCGCCCTGTATTGATATCGAAGATCCAGTAGCGACGGAGATTGGTTTTGCGGGCGATCTCGACCGTGGCCGCAAAGCTCTGTGTTCGCATGCCGGCCGTCGGCTGTTCAAGCATGACGGAGCGTGTTTCCATCGAGGCCCAGCCCATCTTCCCTCCATCGGGAAGGTCAATAATTTGCGGGCCATCGGCGGCCTTCGCAGGAGGAATGGGACGGCCTCCCCACATATAAAACGGACGCATCTCGGCTGAGAGGCGACCTTCCGCGTCGCAGTATTCGGCTTCGATCTCGCGCGGAAGCCGGAATGCGAGTCCGGCCTCCTTTGCCTCGGCGAAGGTCGGCGCGACCGGCGGACGATCGAGATCGATCGTCCGTGGCCCGCCTTCGAGCGGAAGCGCCACGCGCTCGTGCGCGAGTGAATCGCGCAGCTCCGCCGAGTTCCGTAATGGATCTGGCTGGCCGGGGACACGCAAACGCACGTCATGCACAAAGGTCGCAGCCAGTTCGTCACGCTCCGGATTTCGGAGCTCGTGATAGAAGCGAAGCGCATCTTCTCTCGCTTCGAGCATCCCACCGCGGACAACGAGAGGTGAACCCGTGTGCTGCTCGCGGTGATAGCGCGTGAAGAGCCGCGGCAATTCGTAGCCAAGCGCTTGGGTCGCGCCGAAATCAGCCGGCTTGACGCCGAGCTCCGACAGAAGGCGTTCCGTCGAGGCAAACGCGCGTTCGCCATAGAAGCGTACGTTCATATGACCGAGTGCATCGACCTCTTCTGCGCGCACCACACTCTCGTGGAGCACGCGCAGAGAAGCCAATTCGCCTTCGGCGGGCGCTTGTCCTGAACTCACGTGGATAGACTCACGTAGCTGGAGTCACGTAGAGATCACGACTTATGCGTTGATCATCTCGGCGAGGTAGCTCTCACGGCCCACTTCAGAAACGAGATGAAGCTGCTGCTCGTGCCAATCGACCGATTCTTCTTCCTCGACGAGGATCTGCTCAAAAAGTTCGCGGGTTCCGTTATCGGCATGCTCGCGCGCGAGCGCGATCCCCGCGTTGAGGCGTTTGACCGCATCCAGTTCGAGCGCCAGGTCGATCTCATGCTGCTCGATGGCATTTTCGCCGACGAGAACCGGGTTCATGCGCTGCATGTTGGGGATGCCGTCGAAGTAGAGAATGCGTGCAATCACCTTGTCGGCATGCTTCATCTCTTCGATGGATTCGTCGTACTTCTTTTTAGAGAGCTTCGCGTAGCCCCAGTTTTCGCACATTTTATGATGGATGAAGTACTGATTAATCGCGGTGAGCTCGGCGGTCAGCACGTCGTTCAGTGCCTCGATGATCTCGTCGTTGCCTTTCATGAAGAGCAGCCTCCCTCAGATGGTTGACTATGAATCTTAGCTTCCTGTTCACATCCGTCGAGCCCCACTAAACTGAAAACCACTTTCAAAAACAATCACTTACGAGTGCAAGCTCTTGAATATCGCACGACCTCCAATATTCCCAGGGGAGCAAAGTGAACGAGGACAGGCGCCATTTTCTCGCTCACTAGGTACCAATGAGCCGCAGAGAGAACCGTTGCAGGGTAGGCAAGCTGATGAAGCGTGAACCATTTTGCGCCTAACCGACGGACCCAACGATCAGAGCTTGTTAGGGCAAGTGGCGTCATCAGGATCGCCGGCAGCCAGCCGGTCCAGACCACCGCAACAGAAAGCTCGGCTGCGGCAACGGAGAGCGTCCCCTTCTCCGCAAGATAGATGATTATGTGGAGCAGCGTATATAGGAAGGCCGTAATTCCAATCTGCCGCCGCCGGACTCGAAGCCATCGCAACCAGGTGCGCCCTGCCCTCTCTGCCAACAAGCATGAGACACCAAGCCCCTGAACAATTACTGTAGGGCGATGGATGGTGTACTCGAATGAATCAAGATACGAACACTCTAGCTGCGTCTCGGGAATCGGCGGAGGCGCGTAGCGCCGAA
>JBDNFB010000181.1:0-46049 GCA_041690055.1 Myxococcota bacterium
AATATTTTCATCTTCTACGCCGGAGGTCCAGTGTTCGTATTCCTCCCGACCGAACAGGTACTCGGCATTAGGAAAGGTCGGTACCCATTCGCCTTCGATAAGCATTGTGTTCCAACCGACATGATCGAAGTGCAGATGCGTGCACAGGACGTAGTCCACCTTCTCCCTCGGCACGACCTCCTCGAGGCGAGCGAGGAAATCTGTCTGCAAGGGCTCAATGCCCATCGGCAGCGGTCGATCGTTGCCCATGCAGGTGTCGACCACGATCGTCTTACCCGCCGATTCCACCACGAGTGCGTGGATAGACAGACGAATGTTGCCGTCCTCGTCCATAAAATGCGGCTTGAGCCATCCCGAATGCTCAGCCATTCGCTCCGGGACGATATTCGCGATCAGGCTCTCCGGCGGAAGCGGGGCTTCCGATTCTTGAACACGCGTGACTTTGACGTCTCCGATTTGCCAACTGAGAGGACTCGACATAACGAACTCCATTGCGATGAGCGATGGGCGAAGACCGCCCGTGGATGGGTCAGCCTAGCTCTCCAAACAAAAACGGCCCGCCCAAGCCGAAGCTCGGGCGGGCCCTATTCATCACCACGCGTATAGACATCGCCTCGCTGACACATCGCCGATCTCACACATCGCCGATAAAGGCGCAGCCTTCACACTTGGCAATGCCGATCTAGATCGTCGCTGGCGCTATGAAGCTGTCCTTGATCGGCTCTTTGCCCTCAAAGAAGCCGCCGACATGCTTCACCACTTCATCCCGCGTCCAAATATCGTCGCAGTGGAATTCGCCGTCGCGCTTCGGGTAACCGAGCACGGCGATTTCCTTGCCCCAGACGATGAACACATTGCCCGAGATGTTCTGAGCTGCGGGCGACGCGAGGTAGCCCACCAGCGGGGTCACATGCGACGGATTGAAGACGTCGAAGCCATCTTCCGGCTCTTTGAACCACTGCACATTCTGACCGACCATAGTCATCGCCGTGCGGGCACGCGGCATATACGTATTTGCCGTCACGCCGTATTTGGCGAGCGCCTGCGCCGCGCCATTTGTGATGGCGATGATGCCGGCCTTCGCCGCGGAGTAGTTCGGCTGACCCGGGTCGGCGAAGATTGCCGCTTCGGAGGCCGTGCTGATGATCCGGCCGTAGACCTGGCCGTCGGCCTTGCCCTTAGTTCTGAAATATTCGGCGGCATGCCGAATCCCGCAGAAATGCCCCTTCAGATGAAC
Source organism: Myxococcota bacterium (assembly GCA_041690055.1). GTDB lineage: Bacteria > Myxococcota_A > UBA9160 > UBA9160 > UBA4427 > UBA4427. The sequence continues at coordinate 1,238 of JBDNFB010000181.1, forward strand.
GCGAATGACCGAGTCAAACTCCTCTTCGTTCATCGAGAAGATCATCTTGTCGCGGCAGAATCCGGCGTTGCTCAGCAGAATATTGAAGTCGCCAAAGGTATCGATCGCAGTCTGGATCATCGCCTTCGAGTCATCCCAGTTCGCCACATCACCGAAATGCGCGACTGCTTCGCCGCCCATCGCCTGGATTTCTTCAACCACTTCTCGTCCGGCGGATTCATCCTTGCCGCTGCCGTCAGCGGCAACGCCAAAATCGTTGATCACAAGTCGCGCGCCCTGTTTGGCCATCTCGATCGCGTTGATCTTCCCAAGGCCACGCCCTGCGCCGGTCACCACGGCAACCTTGCCGTCTAGTTCACCCATTTGTTTTGTTCTCCTGAATTCGTTTTATCGGCTCAAGCCGGGGCTCGAGCCGGGGCTTCGAGCCGTTTGCTGACGATGGTTGCAGTTGGTTGCAGTTGGTTGCAGTTGGTTAGAGCCGCTCGATGATCGTGCCCGTGCCGACGTTCGCGCCACAGCACATCGTGATATAGGCCGTGCCCTTGCCCGATCGTTCGAGTTCATGCAGAGCCGAAACGATCAGTCGCGCACCCGTGGCACCGACCGGATGGCCAAGCGCGATCGCACCGCCGTTCACATTCACCTTCGTCATGTCGATATCATTCACACCGGCCCAGGAGAGCACGACGGAAGCGAAGGCTTCGTTGATCTCGTAAAGATCGATATCATTGCGAATGCTCATACCGGTCTTCTTCTCGATCGCCTTCGTGGCATCCACTGGACCGTCGAGACCGTAGTAGGGATCCGTTCCGACCAGCACGTCCTGGATGATGCGCGCACGGGGCTTCAGGCCATAATGGTCCGCCTTTTCGCGGGACATGATCAGGACCGCGGCGGCGCCGTCGGAGATCTGCGAAGAGTTGCCGGCAGTGTGGATATAGCCCTCCATGACTGGTCGCAGCTGCGCGAGGCCCTCGGCCGTCGACTCGCGAATGCCCTGATCGTGCTCGACGAGCCTGGTGTCGCCCGTGGGCTCGCCGTTCTCACCGAGGATCGGGGCTTCGATCGGGACGATCTCGCGCTTAAAATGCCCCGCGTCGCGGGCGGCCTTGGCCTTCTGCTGAGAGATGAGACCTAGGGCGTCGACGTCGGCTCGCGTGATGCCGCGATTGTCGGCGATGCGCTGTGCCATCGTGAACTGGTCCGGCGGGGAATCCCAGGGCCAGTTCGGCGGGACGAAATAGCCGGGGCCGTTGATCACGTTCGCGCCGAGGCCAACGTGGCTCATCATCTCAAGACCGCAGGCGATGCCCACGTCAATCGTGCCACCCTTGACGAGCGCATTGATCAGTCCGTTGGCCTGCTGGCCCGATCCGCACTGCGTATCGATCGTCGTTCCGCCGCAGCTCCAATCGTCGCCTTCCGAAAGCCAGGCCTGGCGGGTGATGTTATTCGACTGCTCACCGGCCTGCGTGACGCAGCCACCGATCACCTGCTCTACGTCCTTCGTCGGAATACCGGCTCGCTCGCAAACCGCCGTCTGCACCTTGCGCAGAAGGTGGGCCGCGTGGACACCGGACAGATCGCCCTTGATCATTTTGCCACGCGCGATGGGCGTGCGGACGGCTTCGACGATGACTGCTTCACTCATGTTTGAACCTTGCCTTTCGTTGCATCGACCTCATGGATCGATCAGAACCGGACCCCCTCTTTCAGGGGCCGATAGCTTAGGAATCTCGTTCCGCCGCGTCGAGGATGAGTCCCGTAGCGGCGCGCATGCGTTCGTTAATACTGGCCTGGTCTTCGAGCCCTCCAGCCCAACTCAGCATCACAGCAAACCAAATTTGATTGAGCACCGTGGCGACCAGCTTCTCGTGCTCTGAGATCTCTGCAGCCGGCGGATCATTTGGCTCTACGTCGGGTCGAGCAACCGGCGCCCCGCGAAGAGCCGCCACCGTCATCCGTCCCATCATCTCGTGAAAGAGGCCCAGCTTCTGGGCCAGCGCCGGCTCGCCCGCGGCGGTCGCTCGGAGCATCGCGCGGGACAGATTAGGTCGACGCAGCATGCCACGCGTCTGCATCCCGAAATAGGCGAGTACACGCTCCGTCGCGTGCGCCCCTTCAAGTGGACGCTCGTTGACCCGCTCTTCCAGCGCCCGCGTTTCGAATTCGAGAGCCGCGACCAACAGATCTTCCTTGCTGCGAAAACGTCGGTATAGGGTGCCCATCGCCACGCCCGCATGCGCCGCCACATCCCGCAAACGCACGGCCTCAAACCCGCCCTTCTCGGCCAGTTCAATCGTCGTCTCGATGATGCGGCGAGCCCGTTCTTCGAGGAGCGGATCGGAAGTCTGGGTCGCCATCGACCGGGAGTGAAACACGTTTCATGCAAAAATGAAACACGTTCCACTTTGCGGCGCCACCAATGCCCTACGCTCCCGCGCGTATGCAACTCAAACCCTCCGCCGCTTCGCCGCAGACCGGCGCTACGACCTCAGAGACGCCTGCCACGCTGCACGCGTATTGCAAGTCCATCATGGAATCTGGGGACCTGGAGACCAAGCTTCGCCCACCCAGGACGATCGAGGCGCTTCTCGACGACCCTTCCGGGCCAGCTCTGCTCCTTGACCGTCCCGTTCGAGACCCCGAACTCGCGATGGGACCCGGAAGCGACGCTTTACCGCGTCCTGGTCAGTTGAAAGACGTTGTGCATCGCAGAAGCTGCCTGGCCCGCTTCGCCCACCACGAATTGCAGGCCGTGGAGTATTTCGCCTGGGCCCTGCTGCGTTGGCCAGAAATGCCCGCTCTGCTGCGACGCGGCTTGCTCTCCGCCCTAATGGATGAGCAGAGACATTGCCGCCTCTATCTAGAGCGCCTCTCCGCCCAGGGCGGCGAATTCGAAACCGGCAACCATTCGGACTATTTCTGGCGACAGGCTCCGGCGATCGCTGCCTCGCCCGCCGGCCCGCGCGCCTTTCTCTCGGCGATGGGGCTCACGCTTGAACAGGCCAACCTCGACTTCACGCTCACCTACCGCGATGGATTCGCGGAGGCGGGAGACGCGGAGAGTGCCGCGGTTTGCCAGCGCGTCCACGACGAAGAAATCGCCCATGTTGCTCTCGCCGCACGCTGGCTAAAACGCCTTGAGGCGGACGAGCAGGCTGTGCATCCGGATGCCGTGGACGACCTTGAAGCGTATCTAAAGACGGTGCCCTTTCCTATGGGACCGGCACGCGCAAAGGGTCGACGCTTCGAGGTCGGCGCTCGTCGGCGAGCGGGGCTGAGCGAGGCGATGATCGAAGCCGTGCGCGTCGCGCGCTCGACTCAGGAGCACCCACAAGGCGCTCCGATCGACTCGCCGATCCGAAACGCGCGCCGATGAACCCGGATTCGCCCATCGCGCCCGGTGCTACACAGGCGCGCGTTTTGCTTCCGAACCTCGGTGCTGAAGAAGGACAGGACTGGCTCGCGGTCGCGAATCAGGGCCCCGTGCTTGTCGCCGCGCGGCTCTGGGCACATCTCTTCGCGGGGCGAGACGGACTGCGTCTTCCGCAGCATGACGCGTCCGACACACTTATGCGTTGCGAAGCCCTTTGGCCTCCGGATTTAGGCGAAGTGCCGGAGAGCGCCGTTTTCCCTTGGCTCGCGGAAGGCGGCGTGCATGCATGGTTGAACACCGAGACGGCGGCGGCCTACGCCGACCAAGTCCTGGGTGCGCCGCTCGTCGGCCTAGCTCCGGCGCTTGCATGGACGCTCAGCGACAAGGCCCGAACCGCGCGAATTTCTGACGAACTGGGCCTCACGCCTGCATCCCTCGCGCCTCTCGTCGAACCCATCACGCCCGAGGAATGCCGCGCCCCCGACGCCTTGATTCAGAAACTGGAATCGGCGCTCGCCGCCTGGCCAGACTGGACGGAGCGTCGCTTCACATTGAAACCCCGTTTCGGAACCAGCGGGCGTGGACGCGTCGGTGGGGTTGGCTCGGCGGATACGCCCGCGGCCCGCGGCGCGCTGCCTCGACTTGCAGAGCGCGGTGGGGCGCTTCTTGAGCCTTGGCTGAAACGCCAGACCGACCTCTCTGTTTCGCTCCTTGTGCCAGAGCCCGAAGCGAGCGAGTCCCGGCCCACGATCCTGGGCTCTCTTGAGATATTGACCTCGCCGAGCGGGCTCTACCGCGGGCATTGCGGTGAGGTGGACAATCGCGGACGCGTCTTCTCGGGGCATCCCGACGATGAATCGCTCCGCGGAGACGCCGCGATGCTCGCCGGCGCATATCGACAGGAGGGCTTCTTCGGTCCCTGCGGCGTTGATGCTTTCACCTACGAGCAAGACGACCGGTCCCGTCTGCGCGCCGCCGTCGAGTTCAATCCGCGCATCACTATGGGAATAGTCACCATCGGCCTAATCCGCCGCGCGCTCCCCCGCGTGCGTACAGCACTCGACCTCTCGCCGGGGAGTCGGCGCGGCGTCCTGATGACGACGTTCAGCGAGAAGGACCGCGCACAGCGCGACGCAATGCTTGAGCGGCTTGGAGGGAACATCGTCGCGATCGACTTGGCCTCTCCGTCTCTCTCTGATCCGGCCACGAACAAGACGCTCCAGCAAGACGCGGACACCTTTCGACCCATGCTCTTTTTCACCCACGACCTTGAGTCGCTCCGCACGGCCTATCGAGAAGCAACGGGCTGCTAAGCTCGGCGGCATGCCCAGAACTGCAGTCCTCTTCGATCTCGGCGGCGTCGTCCTCGGCTCCCCGCTCCATGCTATCCGCGACTACGAGCAAGAGCTCGGCTTCGAACTCAATGCGATCAATCTGGTCGCCTCCCGCACCGCACCGACCGGCGCCTGGTCCCGGCTCGAACGCGGCGAACTCGACATGGAGGCTTTTTATCCGGCCTTCGAAGCCGATTGCCATGCCGCTGGTCTCGAGATGAGCGCGCGTGAGATGATGAAGCGCATGTCGGAAGCGACGGTGCCTCACGCGGGCATGCTCCTCGCCATCGAACGCCTCCGCGCGGCGGGCCTTCCTGTCGGTGCGCTCACAAACAATTGGTCGCATACCGAATCCGGAGGCCGAAGCGACGGCACGCGTGGGCTCAGCGAACGCTTCGATGTTTTCATCGAGTCCGCAGTGGAGGGTCTTCGAAAACCCGATCCGGCAATTTACCGACTCGCCTGCGAGCGGCTCGGTACCCGACCCGAAGAGATGGTTTTCCTCGATGATATTGGAGGGAATCTCAAGCCTGCGCAGGCAATGGGCATGGCTACGATCAAGGTGGTCAGCCCCGAGGCGGCACTCGAGGAACTGGCCGCGCTTGTGGAGATCGAGCTGCTCGCATAGGCCTGGCTTCAGTCTCGCGAATGAGAGGAAGGCCTCGCACCCAAAAGTGTGTGGAGCGGTACTCAAGTTGCCTCGGGGATGACCGATTTTCCGTTGTGAGACCTCGGCTCCGCTGAGCCAGGAAGGACATTTTCATGCCTCGCGCAGTTCCGCAGCCGTCTTTCACAGACCGCTCTCCGCTCCTGCATATACGCCTTTCTGCGCACCGTTCTGGGGCGAAACGCCCAGGCGCACTTTTCACCGCTGCGCTCGCCGGATTGGCGTTCAGCGCCACGGCTCCTGAAGCGGGGGCCGAGGAATGGAGCTTTATTGGGGCGCGCTATCAGGGCATGGGCGGTGCCGGTGTGGCGATGGTCGACGATGAGCACGCTTCCTACTGGAACCCGGGTGCACTCGCGTTCAACAAGACCGTTGGCGGAGCGCTGACAGCGGGCGCCCAGGTCGCCGCCGAAGGCACTGTCCTCAAAAACATCGACCGCGTCGCGAATTTCCTCGACGATCTCTCGGATGGCGAATTCGATCAGCTCATCGATGATATCGAAGCGGGCAACGCGATTGATGCTGGGCAGCTCGCCACCGTCCTCAATCTCGCCGTCGTCGAGCTCCCGTCGCTCGCGGCCAAAGGCGAGGGCCTGATTGGAACCGCCAACGCCGCCCTCCTCCTCCGCAAGGATCGCATTGCGCTTTCGGGCATCGGCAACGGCTACTTCGCCGCCGATCCCTTCTTCGACCGCGAGAACCTCTCCGTGTCCGACCTCACAGGCGACGCCGCGATCGACCAGTTAGTTGACCCCGTTGGCGCGATGGACCGCTACGCCCCGGGCGAAGCCCCCGACGTCGTCGCCGAGATCGAAGCCATCTTTGTCGCCGCGGGTTCGGCAGCCCCCAATCGCCAGGCCGAAGAACTCGTCTTCCAAGCGGAACAGGCCGGCGTCAACGTGAACAATGGATCGGTCGCAAACGGACTCCTTGATCTGATCAACGCCACAGTCACAACCGCTGACGGCAATTTCGCGGATAATGCTTCCGGCGCTTTCGTGCGCGGACTCGCGGTGGAAGAAATTGGCCTCGCCTATGCCCATCCCTTCTGGAAGGATCGCATCGGCATCGGCGGCAACCTCAAATACATGGTCGGCACGACGTTCAATAGATTTGTGCGCTACGACGACGTCGACAGCGCAAGCGACCTGCTCGACGAACTGGGCAGTAGCAAGCGACGAGAAACGTCCCACACCGCCTCGCTCGAGCTCGGCGTCATGGCCAAGCCCTACGAATGGCTGCGCTTTGGCATCACCGCGCGCAACGTCACGAGTCCTGAGTTTGACCTCGCCCGGGACCCATCGAGGCCCGGCGGCAAGAGCAAGCTCACCCTCCATCCGCAGGTGCGCGCGGGCGCTGCCCTCTGGATCCTGCCCAACTGGGCGATCGCCTTCGACGCCGATCTTACGAAGAACGAATCCGAACTCCTCGACGGCTTCGAATCACGCATCGTGTCACTCGGCACTGAATTCAAGATTCCGGTCTGGAAGGTCGCGTTGGCACTTCGTGGCGGGGCCTACTTAAATACCGAGGCCGACAGCGCAGACAGCATCGCTCTGACCGGTGGCATCGGGCTGAACGTCTTCGGATTCAACGTCGATCTCGCGGTCGGCGCCTCGCCGAAGACGGAGCAGGTCGAAGCCGCGGGCGATGAAGAAATCCCGTCTCGCGCGAACGTGTCCGCGATGATCTCGTACCGCAAGGTATTCTGACCAGTTCGGACCTTCCTACCCAGCTGTTCTACTCGTTAATCGGGGTATTCGACCCGAGCGGCGCCCTTCGCGACGCCCTGGCAGGTCAGCACCCAGCCCTCGTCGATCTGTCGCTGGTCGATGCCACCATCATTCAGCAACATCTTGACCTCGCCTTCCGTGACCTTCGCCATGCAGCAGCCGCAATAGGCTTCCTCGCAGGCGAACGGCGGCTCAAGCCCGACGCGGCGAGCGGCAGCTAAAATGGTCTCGCCATCGGCCACCGAGATCCCCGTCTCGGTTCCGTCCAGTCGAATCGTCACGAGATTGCCTTCTGCAGCGTCCGCGGGCGTGGCCTCGACACCGGCGATCGGCGTATCAGGTGACTCAAAGCGCTCGATATGGATCTGGTCCTCAGGAATCGAGAGACTCCCGAGTCCCGCTTCGACAACATCCATGAACGGACCCGGGCCACAGATATAAAAATCCGCATCCAGCTGGGAACCGACCTGTTGCACGATGAGCGCAGCGTCGACGTAGCCGTGGAGATCATCGAGGCGATGGACCACTTCAAGTCGGTCTGCGTTGGCCCCATGCAGCTTCGAAATTTCTTCCTTGAAAATGATCGACGGGTCATCACGGTTCGCATAGACCAGCTTGACCGGCCGCGAAGTCGTCTCAAGCGCCGTCTTCAGGATTGAGATCACGGGGGTGACCCCCGAGCCTCCCCCGAAGAGCACGATCGGCGTCTGACGATCACGCAAGCAAAACACGCCGTTCGGCGGCATCACTTCAAGCGTGTCTCCCTCGCGAATCGAATCGTTCATCCAGTTCGACGCGCGACCATCGACAACCCGTTTCACCGTCACCTTATGCTGCGCATCGATGCCCGGTGCACTCGCGAGGGAATAACAGCGAACCAGCCGCTTCCCATCGACTTCAATGCGGAAAGATAGGAACTGCCCCGATGTGTAGGAAAAACGTTCGGCCAGCTCGTGCGGAACCTCAAAGACGAAAGATTTGGCGTCTGCCGTTTCTTCGATCACCTTCGCTACACGGAGATTGAAATAGGGCCCATTGTCCTGATCAATCGGCGCAGCGTTATCCACAGATGTCATCCTCGGTTGTTCTCCTCTGACCGACTTGAACCGACTTGCCTGCCGGTCTCGCGCCGCATCTCATGAGCCCGTCGTGGGCCGACACTCGTTCACGGTGGATCCGGAATCTAACACGTCCGGAAGCGACCGGTCTGCTTATGACGGACCATCAAGCCAGTCGCGAGGCTGCAGGAAATCGGTGTAGAGCTTGGCCTCTTCCGTGCCCGGCTCGGGCGCCCAATTGTACTTCCAGGCCACCTGCGAAGGCAGCGACGCGAGCACCGACTCCGTCCGCGCGCCCGCCTCCAGCCCGAAACGCGTGCCGCGGTCCTGCAGTAGATTGAACTCAACGTATCGGCCGCGCCGGTACAGCTGAAAGTCACGCTCCCGCTCGCCCCAGGGCATGTCTTTGCGACGGCGCAGAATCGGCTCGTAGGCCGTGATAAATGCGTCCGCTGTGCTCTTCCAAAGCGCAAACGATGCCGCGAATCCCCCGTCATCGAAATCGTCGTAGAAAAGCCCACCTATGCCGCGCTGCTCGTCTCTATGCGGCAAGTAGAAATAGTCATCGCAATTGGCTTTGAACCGGGCGTAGAGATCTGCGCCGTGGGCCGCGCATGCGTCATGGGCGGTCTGATGCCAGTGCACGGCATCTTCTTCGAAGCCGTAATACGGCGTGCAGTCGAACCCGCCCCCGAACCACCAGACGGGTTTCGAATCGCCCTCGTCCTGAGCGAGGTCGCCGAGCCCCTTCGCTAGAAAAAATCGGAAATTTGCGTGACAGGTCGGGACGTAGGGGTTCTGCGGATGCACGATCAATGAGACCGAGATCGCTTCGTAGGTGCGCCCCGCAAGCTCGGGACGCCGCTCGGTCGCGGCCGCCGGCATGCGCTGTCCAAAGCTCTGGGTAAAATTGACCGCCGCTTTCTCGATCACGGCACCTTCTTCGAGGACCTGGGGCCGGGAAACGCCGCCCCCCGCACGCGGAATCTCTTCCTTCCGGAAGCACACCTCGCCCTCAATTTCCTCAAGCATCTCGCAGACACGGTTCTGAAATCCGTCAAGGAAACTCCGAACGGCCCCCAAGTCGGGCTGATCCTGCGCAAACGTTGTCCCTGGCTGCGAGCCGGAGCCCGGTTGAATCTCAGTCATTGAGCGGGTTGCCTCCTCGGTGCTCACGGCCCTCGCGAGAGCGCCGCAAGCGGCCTTCGAAGCTACCTCATCCATGAATCCGCGGTGAGGGCATGGCCCGGCAACGGCGCTCCCGATAGAATGCGCGGCTTCCCACGTGCCCCTCCGAACAGGGCCAATTGAAGCCGAGGAATCCGTGTCAGCCGCCTCTGGAACAACCTCAACGCGAACGAACGCAACGCCCCCTCCGAGTCAGCGCCCGGCGCGTCCCGATTTTTCTTCCGGCCCTTGCGCCAAACGACCCGGTTGGGACGCAACGGCGCTCGCCGGTGCGTTGACGGGGCGCTCCCATCGAGCCGCCCCGGCAAAAGCGCGCATTCAAGAAGTTTCGGATCGCAGCCGCGCCTTGCTCGGCATTCCGGACGACTGGAAACTTGGCATCGTCCCCGGCTCCGATACCGGCGCCGTAGAGCTCGCGATGTGGTCCCTGCTCGGCGCACGCGGCGTCGATATGCTCGCCTGGGAAAGCTTTGGCTCCGGTTGGGTCAGCGATGTCGCTAAGCAATTGAAGCTCAAGGACCATCGGCTCATCGAAGCAGATTACGGTGAGCTACCCGACCTGACCCAGGTGGATTTCAGTCGGGACGTCGTCTTCACGTGGAACGGCACCACCTCCGGCGTACGGGTCCCCAATGCAGACTGGATTCCCCACGATCGCGCGGGACTCACGATCTGCGACGCAACCTCTGCGGTTTTCGCCATGAACGTCGAGTGGGAAAAGCTCGACGTCGTCACGTGGTCTTGGCAAAAAGTGCTTGGCGGAGAAGCGGCGCACGGCATGCTCGCCCTCTCCCCTCGCGCGGTGGAGCGGCTCGAATCGCATGTCCCGACCTGGCCGATGCCCAAACTTTTCAGGCTTACGAAGAACGGCAAGCTGAATGCCAGCATCTTTGAAGGTGCGACGATCAACACACCTTCCATGCTCGCCGTGGAAGACGCGGTCGATGCTCTGCGCTGGGCGGAATCCATAGGTGGCCTGCCCGGCATGATCGACCGCAGCGAGGCGAACCTTGCGGCGATGACACGCTGGGTCGATGCATCGACCTGGGCCGGCTTTCTGGCTTCCGATCCAGCGACGCGATCGTGCACGTCGATGTGCCTCCGCGTGGTGGATGCGTGGGCAGCCGACCGGGACGTGGACGAAGTGACCGCGACGATCAAAGAGGCAACCAAGCTGCTCGACGCTGAGGGTGTTGCCCACGATATTGGCTCCTATCGTGATGCACCCACGGGACTCCGCATTTGGGGCGGCGCGACCGTGGATACGGCAGATATCGAAGCTCTCACACCTTGGCTCGACTGGGCCTGGGCCGAAGCCAAAAAGGCGCGTTAGCCGTCGCGTTAGTCCATGCGTTAGTCAGAGAGAGCGACGTGCAGCGCTTCGAGTCGCTGAATTTTCTCTTCCTGCGCACGGATACGGTCTTTCTTGACGTCGAGTTCCGCGCGCACAGACGCGTAAAGCTGCTCTTGGTTATTCATACGTTTCCGCATCCGCGTTTCGGTCAGCTTCGCTCCGCGCAATGCTTCGTCGAGCTTCGCCGCCTGTTCCCGCCGCTCCTCCACTTCGGCCTGGAGTGGGCGCAGGCCTTCCTCCACCTGCTCCGATGCGGCCTTGAAGGGTGCAGAAGCGGTCTCCAAGGCGCTGGCAGAATCGGACAGCTGCGCTTCCAGTGCTGCCAGCTGCTTTGTGAGGGCCAGGTTCTCGGCCTCGGCGGCGCGCCTCGCATGATCAGCACGCTCGGACTCCGCGGTCAGCTCGCTTAAGCGAGCGGCCGTCCCCATCGGCTGATCGGTTTGCTTGCCTTGTTTGGCTTGACGCTTCTTTACCTTGTCCGTGCGCTTGCGGATCTCGGCGAGTTCTTCGGCCTGTTTCTTGCGAGCGCGGGCCTCGCGGTCGAGGCGCGTCACGAGATCACCACGCTCAGCAAGGGATTTCGACTGCTCCGCCTCGAGCGCGCCCACGCGACCCGTCGCCGCATACCAGAGTCCACCCAGCACTAGTGCCACGCCGCTCGCCCCTATCGTCAGCCAGAGCATTCCGTTCTCCACTTCCCGTCTCCTTCTAAATCTCACCGATGCGATGAGATCCTGCCCGGCCCATTCTACACTGCTCACCCGGTCGCAGTTAGCCGTTCACTGTCATCCCTAATCCCCGTCACCCGAAGGAGGCTCGAATTGGGCCAGCCCGATCGACTCATTCGCGCCGCGAACGCGCTTTCCGAGACCCTCGAACCGCTGCGTTTCGGCGCGCCCGTGACGCATGTCTACAACCCCCTGCGCCACGCGTCACGCGGCTATCGGCGCTACCTGCGACGCTTCGCCGAGGGCACGAAGCGGGTGGTCTTCCTCGGGATGAATCCGGGCCCCTACGGCATGACCCAGACCGGCGTGCCCTTCGGCGAGATCGCCAGCGTGCGCGATTGGATGGGTATCGAGGAAAAAATCGATCGCCCGGCGAACGAGCATCCCAAGCGGCCCGTCGACGGATTCGCCTGCACCCGAGGCGAAGTCAGTGGAGCCCGTGTTTGGGGCGCCATCGCTAAACATTGGGGGGAGCCCGAGGCTTTCTTCAAGGATCATTTTATTTCCAATTATTGCCCTTTGGTTTTCATGGAAGAAAGCGGTCGCAACCGAACGCCCGACAAGCTGGCCGCCAGCGAGCGAGAAGCGCTCTACGCGGCCTGTGACGACCATCTCATCCGCGTCATCCGGATCCTCGAACCGGAATGGGTGGTCGGCATTGGTGCGTTCGCCGAAGCCCGGGCCCGCCTCGTGCTCGAAGGTAATTCGGAGTTCGATCTCAAATTCGGACGCGTGCTCCACCCGAGCCCAGCGAGCCCAAAAGCCAATAGGAATTGGGCAGGCGAAGCCAGGAAGGAACTGCGCGCCCTCGGCCTCTGTCCTAACTGACGGGGTCCAAACTAATTGGGTCCTCACTAAACGGGTCCTCACTGAATCGCACTCACCCAAGGCCCCTGCGCGCGACAAACCCATTCGCCAAAAAGAAACGCGGAGCGGCGCGTTGCGCGGTATTCTTCGCATTCTCGTTTCACATCGTTCGCTAGAGGATCCCGCCTCAGGTCTGGATCCGCATTCAGGAGTTTTGATTCATGACGCGCATTGCAGAACCCAAGAGCCGACCGCTTGCCCACGGGACCATCGCGGAGATCAGCCCACTCGCAGACTTTCGACCCGAGGCTCACGCGCCCAATTCGTCCAGTGCTCCGTCTACAGTCGTTCGCCGCATGCTGAGCGTGATGCTCCTGGCGGCATTCTTCTTCGGGTGTGGGGATCAAGGGGGGGAAGCGACGGCAAGCGAGCCTGACCCCACGATTCAATCCATTGACGCTTTCATCAAGCAAAGCGGAATCGACAAAACCAAGCCACGCTGGCGCACCCGGCTCACGCAACCAAAGGTCGTCAAGTTCGATCCGAACAAGACCTATTACTGGAAGCTGGATACCTCGGTGGGTGAGGTCATCTTCAAGATGATGCCGGACATCGCTCCTAAACATGTCACGAGCACGTTCTATCTCACGCGACTCGGCTTCTACGACACCCTCAGCTTTCATCGCGTGATCAAGGGCTTCATGGCGCAGGGCGGCGATCCGCTCGGTAATGGCCGCGGCAACCCCGGTTACAAGTACGCGGGCGAATTTGATCCAGAGGTCACACACACGACCGGCGGCCTGCTCTCGATGGCCAATGCCGGACCGCGCACCGACGGCAGCCAGTTCTTCATCACGTTCAAGGCCACGCCCCATCTCGATGGCAAGCACACGATCTTCGGCAAGGCCGAATCACCCGGCAGCCTGGAGACGATCAAAAAGATGGAAGCCCTCGGCGGAGGCGGCCGAAGCCAGAAGCCACTCGAGCCGATCATAATCAAGCGCGCGACGATCCTGATCGAATAACACACACTCCGGAAGCGCTCGCTCTCTGCCTAGCACTCGGCTCTCTATTTAGCGCTCGGCTCTCTGCTTGGCGGGCGGCTTTCTTTCGAGCGCTCGGCATCGGACGCGTTCCCTAACCGGACGCCTCCGAGTCGAGCGCCTCGAGGAGACCATGTCGTCCGACGGAAAAGCGGTCGTTTGCATCCGTCTTCGAGCCTCCGCCGTAGAGTCGGCTGCGAAGAACTCGCGTCACCGCCTCCGTATCCTGCCCAGGCAGCGTCAGGCAGCGAATCAACAGCGCCGGATGATAGTTCTCTGCTTCCAGCACCCCCGTTTCCACCGGCGTTAGATCATCCCGCTCGACGGCCCCCGCCGCCTGAAGCCCTTCTTCGATCGTCAGAGCCTTGGCCCGCGAGGCATTGCTCGACTGGTCCACCACGAAGATAAAGCGGGACCCGCTCCGCCCCTTCGCGGCCGGCTCCGAGCGCGCGACCAACACATCCCGAGCCGCTTCCAGTGATCGTCCTAGATCGCGAGCCGAGCGCGGCATCACGGGCGATTCGCCGCCCTGACCTTCGAAACGCGCGTCGTCTCCGCGCCAAATCGCCGTAAAAAGTTCACCCTGCGTGAGTTCCCGAATCACGCTGGTCCCGGCGGCCAGATCGAGGACGGCGACGCGGACGCGACTCTCCCAATTGACTCGGCGGGGATCTCCTTCCGGTGCCCCGATCGCTGCACCGGAGCTGGCAGGCCGCTCCAGTACCTGAATCGCGCGGGAACCCTTTTTCGGCTTCCGGCGCGGCTTCGCGTACCCCGAGGCGTCTCGGTACAGCACATCTCCTGGCTCGAATCGGAACGCGGAAACGGCCCCGGCGAAGGCCGCGGGGACCGGCCAGGCGAATCCCTGGAAGAGGGTCAAATCCGTCGTCGAATCGCTTTTCGTGGCGCTGCTCATGACGCTTTCTCCGTGCCTATTCGTTGTTCCCGCAGGGCATGTTGGCGTGAATGCACGATCAACCTCCCCGGGGGTACGTTCTTGAACTTTTCACAAGTATTCGTTTTTATTACGTTTTTCAGTTTTCGTAAGATCAAGAGCAAGAGCCAAGTTGACATCCGTGTCGACTTCTGACCAAATAGTGACCCGTATCCACCTAAACGGATCCACTTTCGGAGGAAATCTCTTGGCCGCTGAAATCTCCCCCCTCTCCAACGTCTCGGACCACGCCGAGCTCGAGTCTTCTGAAAACCTGTCGAGTCAACCGGTAGAAACCCTGGCGTCTGCCCCCCCAAAAAAGCTCTCCCCGCAAGACTCAGCCGATTTCTTGATGCATCCCGTCGAGATCGCCAAAGGCCTCCGGGCCGCAGAAAACTACCTCAGCAGCTTCCGAAACGAAGAAAGCCGGCGGACCGCAGAAGAAGCCCTCGAAACCCTCGCCACCGTGGTCAGCGGCGGCAAGTGCGACAGCCTCGAATTCCCGTGGCAGCAGATACAGCCCTACCATGGCGCCGCAGCCCTGACGATCCTCAAGGAAAAGGGCACGCCGGCGCGCGTCGAAGCCCTGCGCTGTCGCAAGGACTCGACCCGCAGCTTCCGCGTCGTTCCCGACGCCTACCCCGCCCGGCAAGTCCAGAAGATTCGCAGCACTCTGAGCAAGGTCATGGAGGAATGCACAGAACTCGGCTTCCTTGAGAAAGCCGACTTGGCCGACACCGATCACTCCGCCAAGACGGAGACACCGGCCCAAAAGAACGCCGCCAAGAAGCCCGCGGCGAAGTCGACCAAGCAGAACACGGGATCGGCCGCAAACCGCGGACGATTGATGGGAGACGGAGAACTCCGGGCCCTCGTCGCATCTTCCTCTGCCGCAGGCAATGCTGAAGGACGGCGAGACGCAGTCCTCTTCTCACTCATCTACCGAGGGCTCAAGATCGCTGAGATCACGACCCTGACCGTCGAAAGCATCCGCTTCAGTAACAAGACCGGCGCCTGCCAAATCGTCACCTCGCCCACTGGCAGTGGTGGACGGGGCCGACGTGTCGAGCTGACGAACGACGAGCTGATCATCCTTGAGGACTGGCTCGACCATCGCGGGAACGGCAAGGGGCCACTGATCTGCACCGTAGGCAAGACCACGGGCGGCAAGCGCGTCACGATTGGCATGCTGAAAGAGATGTGCACCCTTCGCGCCGGACAGGCCCAGGTGGCCGAATTCGTCCCCAACGACCTGAGCCGAAGTGCAGAGGCTCTCTCCCAGTACCGGAAGAACGTCCGCCGCAAAGCCGCAAAGTTGGCTCAGGAGTCCCTCAGCCCCGCTGAGCAGGTCCTTTTCGACGGCGACACAGTCGAGGATGAACTCGGCGAGATGATTCGGTTCCCGTTCCTCGGCCTGAGTAGCTGAGACTGCTCTCCAAGTCGCCGAATGTTCTAGGTATAATTAGCCAAAGCCCTTCGTAAACGAGGGGTTACGGCCAACTCTTGAGCATTTTGCTCAAGCGAGCTGCAGGCGAGCCCGATTGAAGGTGTTCAAGGGGGACATGCTCAATGGGTCAATGGCGTCAGGCAACAACGGGGACACAGCGACACGCTCGCATCATGACGAGCGTGCCGGTCCGGATTTCGACCGTCGACGCCGAACGCGATCCCGACACCGGAAAATTGTTCTTCCGCAGCACGGAAACCACCACAGCGAACCTCTCCCTCGGCGGTGCATACGTTCATTCCTGGGAGCCGCTCACGGCAGGACGACGGGTGATCGTGTCGATCGACCTGCCTGACGGCCAGGAGATTCAGGTAGTGGCGCGAGTCGCCTGGACGCGCCGTGAGCTCCGCCAGGCTGAGGCAAACAAAATCGAGGAACCCGGCTATGGCCTTGAGTTTATCGGCGGATCCCGCGCCGAACTCGCCGCCCTGGACGCATTCGTCGGCACGAAGCCGCCTCGACCCCAGCCCGCCGTCCCCGCAAAGGGAGCGCAAACCGCTCCGCCGGTTTCGTAGAACCGGGATCTAAAACACTCCGATGCGCGGAGGAAAAGGCCGCTCGGAGCAACCCTAGCCTTCCAGCTCGAACTCCTGAATCTTGCGGCGCAGCGTCGAACGATCGATATCCAGGAGCTTCGCCGCCTTTGTTCGGTTGCCGTCGCAATCCGCGAGTGCCTGGGTGATTGCGCGACGCTCGATTTCACGCAGCGTCATGCCCCGAGGCACACCCTCCGAGCCCATCCCCTCAGGCACGCTCTGACCACGATCGACCTGCTCGAGCGGCAAATGCCGAAGTCCGACCGCCGTCGTCTCGCCCGCCGCCGCCCGACCGCCCTGCACGAGATTCCTAAGCTGCCGAATATTGCCCGGCAGCGGTGCGCGGCATAACGCCTCCATCGCCTCAGGCGTAAACCCGAGATCCGATGCCTTGTCGAAATGATTCACCAAGAGCGGAATATCATCTCGCCTCGACGCCAAAGGCGGCAGCTTGATTTCGATTCCACGGAGGCGGTAGTACAGGTCCTCTCGCAGGCTGCCTTCGTCGATCATCACCTGAGCGGCACGATTGGTCGCGGCGACGAACCGTACATTGACGCTCTCCGCGCGCTCCGCACCGACGGGTCTCACTTCCCCATCATCGATCACGCGAAGCAGCTTGGCCTGAAATCCAAGATCCAGCGTCTCAAGCTCATCGAGGAAGAGCACTCCCTCGTGCGCCTCACGTAACAGTCCGCGCCGATCGCGATCTGCGCCAGTGAAGGATCCTCGTCGATGACCGAAAAACTCGCTCTCAAAAAGATCCGACGGGGACAAGGCGCAGTTATGTGCGACGAAGGGCCCCTTCGAAAGCCCCGAATGAGTATGAATCGCGCGGGAAACGAGTTCCTTCCCGGTCCCCGTATCGCCGGTCACGAGGACATGCACATCGCTTCGCGCTGCCATCAATATGCGGTGACGCACCTCGACGATCGCCTTGCTATTCCCGACGAGTTCGGGCACATGGGAATCAGCCGTAACCGGGCGCTTGCGCGTCAGCAAGGCACGATCAACCGCCGAGCCGACGTTCCCTGGTGTGGCCGGCTTAGGCAGATAGTTCACCGCACCGAGTCGCACCGCCTCAACCACATCTTCGATGTCTTCATTCGCCGAGAGCACGATCGCCGGCAAATTGGGCCAGCGCTGAGCGAGATGCGTCAGCAGCTCAAATCCGTCCATCGAGGGCATTCGCAGATCTGTTATGAGGAGGTCGAAACTGCCGGTCTCCAGCGCGAGCAACGCCTCCACACCATTGCCCGCGAGTCGGACATCGAAGCCCTTCTCTTCGAGGAGAAGCTTCAAGTACTCCGCCGACGCGCGTTCGTCTTCCGCAACGAGAATCGAATCCGCCACTAGGCTTTCCCCCTCTCCTCTGAGCTGTTTGAAGCCGTTGAAGCATTTCGCGCAATTGGAATTTCAACCCGCACGACGGCGCCCTTCCCCTTTCCAAAGCCAGAGCCGATGCCAGAGCTTGCGTCGGAGCCCGAACGGAGTTCAAGCGATCCTCCATGATCCTGCACGATTCGGCGCGCGAGGAAAAGGCCAAAGCCGCTGCCTTCCGTTTTCGTCGTGTAGCCCGGCGCGAAGATCTGCTCTGCGACTTCGGGCGCGATCCCATCGCCTTCATCCGAAATGGTCAGCACACAACGCGATCCTTCTTTACAGATCTCCGCCCGACCGCGCCCTTCCCCACTCATTGCTTCGACCGCATTGCGCATAAGAATCACGAGCAGCTCGAGAAAGGGTGTCTCACCGATAGGGATGACGATTCCGCCCGCATCCTCGGCAACCTCGACTTCCCATTCGACGCCAGGGCTCGCATCTCCGATTTCTCGGCAGGCCTCATCGAGGACTTTTGCGACCCGCGCTGAAGAACCTGCATCGAGCGCGGCGGCAGGTCCGGACTCGGAAAGCGTGAGCCGGGCAAGCTTTTCGAGTTCATCGATTGTCGTTCGGAGGCCAGCCAGAGCCGCGCTTGAAGAAGCCCCGCCCTCGAGCTGGGGTTCTATCAGACCCACGAAGCCGCGCAGGCTATGCACGGCATTCTTGAGGCCATGTGCGAGACGGGCCACGTTTTCACCGACCCGCGAGACCACGCGCTCATCTTCGAGTTCACGTTGAAGTGCGTCGAGGCGCTCACCGAGTTCGTCGCCCTGCTCACGGAGCAGGCGCTCGCCCGTCTCGCGACGACGCGCCACACCGAAGCCGAGACCGCCCATCACAGTGAGAGCTCCCGCCTCGAAAAGCCAGAGCTGCCAGCCCGACTCCAGCCCAAACAGCGACTGGACACCGAGCAGGACTGCGACGGCCGCAGCCGTGACGCCCACCACACCGGCCGGCGCCATGGAGACGCCGGCCAGCGCAACTTCGATGAAGAATGCCGCGAGGAAGGGCGACTCAAGGCCCTGTGTAAATGTTGCGAGCGCGCCCCAGCCAAGGAGGCCGATCACAGGGGAAGCGAGATAGGCTATGCGCGAGACAAAGCGCATATCCCGCGCCAGCCACAAGACCAGGTTTGGACCGGCCGTGAGCACGACGATCCAGACGACCAAGGGCCCTGTCCGCAGCGCGGCACTCAGCCAGACAGCGGCCAAAGCGCCGAGGCAAAGAGCCAGTGGCCTGGCGAGAAGTGCGCGTTCGACGCTTTTATTCATGATCCGGAAGACGCCGCCTGATTCGGTCGACCAAGCTGTCGATCAAGCCGTCTAGCAGGCCTCACACGCCAGAGAAGCGAAAGCCCCTACTCTCTCTCGGGGCTCTCGATGGTCGATTACACGATCAGTCTACCAGCGGCCTCCGCCGCCACCACCGCCGCCGGCACCACCACCACCACCACCGCCTCCGCCACCGCGGCGCTTGTCCAGCGCCTCGTTGACGCGAAGCGCTCGGCCTCCGTAGTCGCGTCCGTCGAGTTCGGCGACCGCCTTGTCGGCATCGGCGCCCTCCATTTCAACGAAGCCAAAGCCGCGCGAGCGGCCCGTCTCACGGTCGTTCACGACGGCGGACGATTCGACGGCGCCGTAGGTAGCAAAGAGCTCTCGCAGATCTTCATCGGTCGTGCTCCAGGGAAGGTTGCCTACATAAATCTTCTTCACGAACTCACTCCGTGCCGGGCGCGAAGCTCCGAAGATCCTCTGCCCGGCGCATGGCCGATCGACGCTCTGTTATTCCGCCGCATTCAAGGTCTCATGGTTTCAAGACGAATGCGTTTGCCGAACGAACCCATAATTACGGCGCCGACACCGTTATAGGACCGACGCGCCCGCGAAACCATCAGGCCCTCCTAAAGTAATGAATCGATTCATCACGTGCCAGATCAGGAAAAGTCCGTTCCCCTTGCGAAACCTGCGAAACCTGCGATCCGGGGCCCAGTCAGTCTTCTTGAGGAACCAATTCAACCGCGTGGTCAATCTGCACACCCGGATAGCGCCCCCCACAGCCTGTTGATCGACCCATCAATTGCAGACGTTCTGGTTAGCGATCTGTGCGATCCCGATCGAATCGACCGTGTCGCAAAAATGCGTCGATCTGGCTCGCCACGTGTGCCGAGTTCATGATGAATGTGTGCGTATGTGGCACAACGAGATGATCCTCCATCCCTGCGAGCTTCGTACTCGCGACACTCACGGTGCCGTCGTGCGGCGCCGGCAACCAGAGCGGCCCGACTGGATTCACCCAACGGTCGCCCGCGATCACACCGAACGGAATCCGGGGCGCAGCGAGGCGCTGGGGGAGATCCGTCTCGCGGGTCCCAAGTTGGCCGGCCAACGGACCGAGCACGGTGTTCGTGATTCCCCAGCCTCTTAAGCGATCCGCAATTTCGCTGCCCCGATTGGGAGGCGCGAGCATGACGGCCCTCCCCGCCTCCGGCAGAGCCTCTGCTTCAAGCAGTGCACGAAGCACTAAGCCTCCGAGCGAATGCGTGACAAAATGGACGGACTTGCCCCCTTTGATGCAGTCCTCCACGGCGGGACCGACATCCATCAGGAGCTCGTCGATGTCGCCCACGCGCGTATCGTAATCCACATTGCAGACCGCATAGCCCTTGGCACGGAGGCGCCATTCGAGGATCAGCATATTGCGCGCGCTGCGACCCAGACCGTGAAGCAGAACGATCGTATCGCCCGTTTCTGCAGCGCCCCGCGCTTCCGCACTCATCGCCCTGCCCTCGGATCCGACCAGCACGGCACATACCAGAGCAGTCACGACACCCAATCGGCAGATCCAATCCCACGAAGTCCAACGACGCTTTCCCGCCCAACTGCGCCAAACCATCTCATCCCGTCCCGGCTTGTGCGCGCAGCGAGAGCAGGAACACACGCCGCAAGAATTCGAGGTAGGCCGCTTCATGCACGCGCTCGTCCATTGCGATCAACACACCCGCTATTTTTAGAAGTCGCATCATGCGCCGAGAATAGTCCACCCGATCGCGGGGAGCGGGTGCGGGGGGCGCGGCCGGGCTTCAGCGCACACGGACCGACACAGACGTATCCTCCGGGCCCATGCGTTCAAGGAACGTTTCGAGCGGCGCGGGCGCCGGAACCTCGCTCTCGGCATCGTACTCGGCAGACCAAAACTTCTGCCAGGCGGGGAAAAACTCCGCGTATCCGCCTTCGTAGGCCTCTCGATCCGGCCAGCGCATTTTGTTCGCGCCGATCGGGGGCCGATTCAAATCCGTCGCATACCAATACAGCGGCAGCCGCCTGCGGAATTGCCAGCGCCCGTCGATGCGCTCGTATCGATCCCAATACATCATCGTCATGATGATCCATTCGTCGCCGGTCTCGTGCTCGTTTCGGCTGTAAACCAGCCCACGCGCGCTTGCCACGTCATCGAACTCAATGATGTGATTGCCGGTCACGTGCGCGGTCCCCGTGAACTGCTCGCGCAGGGTCTGATCGAACCAGACCTTGAGCGCCTGACGACCTGATGCCTCGCGACTCACACGAACGTCTTCAGGGAAAAGACCGCAAAGTGCGTCGAGGTCTCGCATATCCAGTGCGAGGCAGTACTTCCCCACGAGCTGCCGGATTTCATCCAGACTCTCGAGACGCGCGAGTCGCTCTCCGTCCGTCGCGGGTTCCCAGACCATAGACAGCGGCGCTACTTAGACGCCGCGTTCTTGGCCGCTTTCTTCTTCACGGCTTTCTTGGCAGCCGCTTTTTTCGGTGCGGCCTTCTTCGCTGCCTTCTTCGCGGCGGCCTTCTTTTTCGGCTTGGCCTTCGCAGCCTTCTTCTTGGCAGGCTTCTTTTTAGGTTTAGGCGCCGGGATCTCCTGGACCCATTTGCCATCCTGATAAAACGCGCGCCAGCCCGTCGTCTTGCCATCCTTTTCGGACGTGACGTACTGCTCCTTCGTCTTGCGCAAAAAACGTACGACGGAGAGGCGTCCTTCATGATCCTTCGTCGGCGCATCGGCAAGGAATCGATACTTCGGATCGAGTTGATCCTTAACACCGACGATCTCTTCCACCGTAGGTGCGCGGGTCTCACGATGCTTCGGGAACTGGCTCGCGGCGAGAAAGATCCCCGCTGCGCCATCGCGCAGAAGATAGAAATCGTCGCATTTCTCGCATTCCAGATGGGGCATCGGAATCGGATCGACCTTAGGCGGCGCCGGTTCTCCGCTCCGCAGAAGCTTCCGCGTGTTCTTACACTCTTCCGCAGTACAACCGAAATACTTACCGAAGCGCCCGGACTTGAGTTCCATATTCTCGCCGCATTTATCACATTCGAGCATCGGACCGTCATAGCCCTTGATCTGGAACGTCCCGTCTTCCACTTCGAATCCGGGGCAGTCGGGATTATTGCCGCATACATGCAGCTTACGCTTCTCGTCCACGAGATAGCTGTCCATCGCCGTCTTGCACTTCGGACAATGTCGCTTCTTCAGTAGGCGGCGCGCTTCTCCTTCGCCCTCATTCTCCGTATCCGTATCATCGACGGACTCCGCTTCTTCGCCCGGAATCAGATTGATCGTGCTCTTGCAGCGCTCCTTAGGCGGCAGCGCATAACCCGAGCAACCCAAAAAGACGCCAGTTTGCGCGGTGCGAATCTGCATGGGGCGTTCGCATTTCGGGCACTTGATATCCGTGTCCGTCGGCGAGTTCGAGCGCATTCCGTTCGTCTTATCTTCCGCAGCCGTGAGTTTGGCGCGGAAGCCCTCGTAGAAATCACCAAGTACTTGCTTCCATTTCTTCGAGCCCTCTGCGACTCCGTCCAGCGATTCCTCAAGCTCGGCCGTAAATCCGTAGTCCATCAAGTCGCCAAAGTTCTCGACAAGCCGCTCCGTCACGATCTCGCCCATCTTCTCGGCCTTGAAGCGCCGACCATCAAGACGCACGTACCCGCGATCCTGGATAGTGGAGATGATCGAGGCGTAGGTCGAGGGTCGACCGATGCCGCGCTTTTCAAGCTCCTTCACCAGGCTGGCTTCGCCGTAGCGCGGCGGCGGCTTCGTGAAATGCTGCTTCGGGTCGAGCTTCTCAAGGCTCAGGCGATCGCCCACCTGCACGTCGGGAAGAGGCACATCGGCATCGCCGCTGCGTCCCGAAGTCGGCTGCGCGGCAGTATGACCGTCGAAGACGAGAATGCGGCCACGGGTCTTGAGTTCGAACTCACTGGCCGTGATTGTGATATTCGTCGAAAGGAATTCGGCGGGCGTCATCTGGCAGGCAACGAACTGCCGCCAAATCATGTCATAGAGACGCTCTTGATCGCGTTCCAGCCCGGCGATCGAGCTGGGCTTCACCGTCACGTCGGAGGGCCGAATCGCCTCATGGGCTTCCTGCGCGCCCTCTTTGCTCGAATAGGACTTCGCCTCTTCGGGCAGGTATCGATCCCCGAAATCGGATTGAATCAGGCCACGACATCCCTCAACCGCTTCCGAAGAGAGGTTCGTGGAATCCGTTCGCATGTACGTGATATGCCCGGCCTCGTAGAGGCGCTGTGCGAGCATCATGGTCTTCTTCACGCTGAAACCAAGCCGGGTACTGGCGGCCTGCTGAAGCGTTGAAGTGATATAGGGCGCGCTGGGCCGCGTCTTGGTCGGCTTGTCCTTGCGCTCGGTGACGTCGTAATCCGCCCCCTCAAGCAGACGCAGCGCGGCGTTCGTCTGCTCTTCGTTGTTCGGTCGGAAATTTTCACCGTTATGCTTCGCGACTTCGAGCCGAAGGGCCTCTTTCGCCTTCGTGAACGTATCTGCGTGAATCTCCCAGAATTCCTCGGGAATGAACGCACGAATTTCTCGTTCTCGCTCCACGATGAGTCGCGTCGCAACGGATTGCACGCGGCCCGCAGAAATCCCGCGCGCCACCTTCGCCCATAGCAAGGGCGAAAGCATATAACCCACCACGCGGTCGAGGAAACGTCGCGCCTGCTGGGCGTTCACGCGTGAAATGTCGAGCTCGCCCGGATCCTCGAAAGCCTGCTGGATCGCTGTCTTCGTGATCTCGTTGAAGACGACGCGCTTATAGCGTCTATCATCTCCGCCGATCACCTCACGAAGATGCCAGGCGATCGCCTCCCCTTCGCGATCGAGATCCGTCGCGAGATAAATGGTGTCCGCGTCCTTCGCGAGCTTCTTCAGTTCGGTGACGACTTTTTCCTTGCCAGGCAGGATCTCGTAAGTGGCATCCCAGTCGTTCTCAGGATTGATCCCCATTCGAGCGAAGAGCGCCTTTTTGGCCTGCGCCTTTTTGTGCTGCTCGCGTTTGCCTTCCGGCATCTTCCGCGTCTTCGCCGCGGCGGCAGCTCTCGCTTTCGCATCGACTTTTTTTCCGTTTCCGCTGACCGGGAGGTCACGGATATGCCCGACACTGGACTTCACCACAAAATCTCGTCCGAGATATTTGTTGATGGTCCGCGCCTTGGCCGGCGATTCTACGATGACGAGTGACTTCCCCATACGGCCTCGATGTTCCTACTTCTATTGTTTATGTGTGGCTTAACGCGGGCTCATGTCTGGGGGGGCAATGACATGTGGACGCGATTCAAGCCAGCTGGGTGCGGGTTCGGACGCCTCGCGAATTTTCTTGAGACGCTGAGATCCAACCCGACCCTGCGGCGTATCCGGTTAGCACAGCCCCCCCGGTGCGTCGCAAGTCCTGTCACCATTCATGATTGGGTCTATTCCCCCTCGCAAATTGGAAAAACCAACGCGAGGTCGCGCAGATAGACGTGCTTCCAAAAAGTGGAGCATCGGTTTGCGTTCGGTCACACAACTGGGAAGAATGCCGCCCGCGGCCCGCCCGGCTCGCTCCTCCTTCCCTGTGGGTACACCATGACTGCCCCACCCCCATCCACGCTCGACGACGCAGAATTCCAGGCCCGCGTCGCGCGCAACCCGGTTCTGCTCTGCACGCATCACGCTCTGATGATGTCGCTGTTCCCGATGGCCGTGATCACGCTCTTCCAGCAGGATCATCTCGGCCTTACGATGGCGGAGATCATGCTCGTGCAGGCCGCCTTCGGCGCAGGACTCGCCGTCTTCGAGTTTCCGTCGGGCTACCTTGCCGATCGCATCGGCTACCGCAAGAGCATGATCATGGCGTCCGTTCTCTCGATCTTCGCCTGGGGGCTCTACTGCTTCGCAATCGGTTTTTGGAGTGTGCTCGCCGCCGAGCTGGCGATGGGCTTCGCCCTCTCGCTCGTCTCGGGCACGAACTCGGCCATGCTCTACGAGTCGCTGGCGAACGCGGGACGCGAAAGCGAATTCACGAGCTGGTTTGGCCGCGCGCGGTTTTTTGGTCAATTTTCTGAAGGCAGCGCTGCCCTCGTTGCGGGCCTGCTCTTTGGCGTCTCCGTTCGACTTCCGTTCCAGATGATGGTCCTCGTCTGGATCCTCAATCTGGGGGTCGCGCTCTGCATGGTCGAACCTAAATTCGCGCAGCACGGCGTCGAGAAGCCTCTTGAACATGTACGAAAGCTGGTCGGCTTCGTCGCGAGTGCCCCGCGCCTGCGCTCCATCTTCGCGGTCAGCGTCGTGTTAGGTCTTTCGAGCTTCGTGCCCGTCTGGCTCGTCACGCTCTACGCCCGGGACGCGGGCGTCCCCGTCACGTGGCTCGGGCCGATCTGGGCCGCCGCCAACTATTTCGTCGCAGTTGGATCGATCGTGAGTGACCGAATCGGGCGCGCGATCGGCTTAGTTGCGGTCTGTCTTCTGTGCACGATCCTGCTCTCAATCGGCTATTTCGGGATGGGACTGACACACGCGTGGTGGGGCTTCGCCTTCTATTTCGCCTTTAATCTCAGCCGCGGTCTAGCCGGGCCCCTGCTCGCGCACGCCGAGCAAGAGGAGATTCCCTCCGGCGATCGCGCCAGCCTCGTCTCGCTCCGCAGCCTACTCTTCCGCTCGTCTTTCATCATCGTCGGGCCGCTCGTCGGCACTCTGATCGATGTCCACGGCCAGCATCCGGTCCTGCTGGGACTCGGCTTGGTGCTTGGCCTCGCTGCACTTGCGGCCTGCGCTCTGCTCGCCCGAAACCCCTCGGAACCGCCCCCGCCCGTGGCCATGCCTATCCCCTCGCCTACGCCCTCACCTACGCCCTCACCTACGGCGGATTCACCTCTTATATAGAAGGATAAAGGGGGGCGGCCTGGGACCACGATGCATCGCACGAGCGGAATCCATATGCTGTCCAGCGTGACCCGCCCGGACCCGACCAAGCCGCCCTCGGAGGGCCCCCACGAGTGGATTGCCATCGCGGTCGGAGGAGCCCTTGGTGCCATTCTTCGATTTGGCTTCAACCGCACGATGCTTGCGCAGACCGAGTACGAGCTCTGGCTCGCGACCGCCGCCTCGAACCTGATCGGCGCCTTCTTTTTAGGACTGCTGCTGGCCCGGTTGGACGAGACGTCGAGTCCTCTACTCCGCCCTTTTCTGGCGACGGGCGTACTGGGTTCCTTTACGACCTTTTCGACGCTGCTCCTTGAGAACAGCACCTTCTTTCAAACCTCTCCCGCCCAGTCGACGGCGCATATTCTCGGCGTGATCGGGCTTGGTCTCCTGGCGTTTCTGGGAGGCCAAGCCATCGGTCATAGCCGTTTCCAGCGAGTCTCCTCATGATCGATTGGAGCATTTGGCTCGGGATCGGCGTCGGCGGCGCGTTCGGTGCATTGGGACGGGCGGGCTGCCTTAAAGCAGCTGATGCCTTCGTAGATCGCTCTGGCTCCAATCCCAGCACGGCGCCCGCGCGCGGGCTCTTGATCGCCAATTCTGTGGGGTGCTTCGGGATTGGGCTGCTCGCGGGCGACGGCGTGCATCTGCCCGATTGGGTCTTCCTGATGCTCGCGGTCGGCTTCTGCGGGTCGCTCACCACTTTCTCCACGCTGTGCGCGCAGATCATTCAGCAGCTTCGCGCAGCCCGGGGACTCCGCAACGCGGCGCTCTATCTCGGGATGAGCCTTTTGGTCGGATACGGCGCTCTTTATTTGGGTTTTGCGGTCGGTGCGTAGGCCGGCACAGTTCCCGGAGGGAGCCTTCTCCGTGACTGCTCGACCTCGCTGCGAGCGCGCAGAGTCTGTACAGTCCTCGGCGCCCGCTGGGCCGACGCGCACGCCAGGGTGACCCCGGCGGGGTCAATGCTCAGCGAATCGCCTCGAAACCTCATGAAGCATTTCACCCGGCGTAGAGCCGGCTGTGCAAATGCGCTTGGAAGACGCCGACCGCCTCGTGCGGACGACTGCGAGAAAAATGGCCGAAACTGAATACGCTTTGACGAATCCACTGGCCCATTCGGGAGCCGCCGGCGCTTCGCCTACCTCTTCGCCTACCTCTGCGAAACCGTCTGGAGTAACGCAGGACGGTGACTCGCCGCCGCTGAGCGTATACGACGCTTCGCTTGTCATGGGCCAGGAACTCCTGGATCGCCCGCTTGCCGGCGGCGGCCCCGCTCGCGTTCGCGTCCAGCATTCCAAGAACCGCATGACGGTCTGGGAACGCATCAAATGCCTGACCCACGAAGAGCCGATGATCCTCTATCGCAACTGGGGTCCCGAACTCGACGGTGCCTCAATTGTCACGGGCATCCTGGATATCGACGGTCGTGAAGTCGCGGTCTATGGCCATGACTTCACGGTGCGCGCGGGCTCGATGGACGCCACCAACGGCGCCAAGCTCGCCCGCCTAATCTACATGGCCGGTGAAAAGGGCATTCCGCTGATCGGAATGAACGATTCCGCCGGCGCCTTCGTGCCCGCCGGCGTCGGTGGTCTCGACGGCTACTCCGAAGCCTTCACGGCCCTCCGCAAGATCAGCGGCCTCGTCCCCTCGATCTCGCTCATGTTTGGATACAACGCTGGCGGCGGTGCATACCTCCCCCGCCAGGGCTCCTTCATGATTCAGGCCGAAGAGACCTTCATCGGACTCACCGGCCCGGGTGTCGTGAAGAGTGTCCTCGGCGAAGACGTAACCGCGGAAGAGCTGGGTGGCCCCGGCGTCCACGGTCAGAGCGGCGTCGCGGATCTCGTCACCGGAGATGAGCTCGGCTCGCTGCGTACGGCGATTCGGTTGCTCGGCTACCTGCCCGACAACAACCGATCGATCGCGCCTTTCCACGAGACCTCAGATCCGGTCGATCGCTACACCGAAGATGAAGACCGCCTCTTCCGGCGCACCTTCAACTCACCCGCTGGCATGAACGCGCCGATGGACATCACGCTCTACCTCCAGCAGATCTGCGATCACGGCGAGTTCTTCCAAATTCAGCCGCAGCGCGCGCAGAATATGGTGACGGCCTTTGGTCGCCTCGGCGGATGGGTGACGGGCTTCGTCGCGAATAACTCGGCGGTGGCCTCCGGACAGATCGATATCGGTGCCGCGCTCAAGGCGACGCGCTTCATTCGGTTCTGCAATCTCTACAATATCCCGCTCGTCTTCGTCGAAGACACGACGGGCTTCCTGCCCGGCACCGAGCAGGAAAGCCGCGGCATCATCCAAGCCGGACGCAAGCTTCTCGACTCGATCATTGACATCCGGACGCCGCGCATGACGATGATCATCAGGAACGCTTTCGGTGGGGCTTACGCGGCCTATAACTCGCATTTCACGGGGGCCGATCTGGTCTTCGCTATGCCGATGGCCCGCGTGGCCGTGATGGGCGCCGCGGGCAAGGACTTTGTCTACAAGGATGAAATGCGCGCGATTGCTGCCGAGCACAAGAATGCGCTCGCTGGCGGAGCCAGTTCGCCGGAAGCGGACGCCACGCGCGAAGCGGCCCTTGCTGTCCTCACAGCACGCTACGAAGATCAACTAATGAATCCAAAGGAAGCCCTGTCCCTTGGCAGTGTGAGTCGCATCGTGATGCCTGGCGAAAGCCGCCGCGTCCTCACACGCAACATGGACTTCCTCATGCGCAAATATCAGCCGGCTCCCATGGGTGGACCGCAGCGGGAGCACGAGTAGAACCATGTTGAATCGCAACGGTGAAAAAATTCGAGCGATTGACGCCGACTCCGAGTGGGTCCGTTCTTTCGATATGACGGACGTCAAATGCCTCGTCGTCTGCCGCGGGCCTGTCCGCAAAGAAGCCTTCGACGTCTTCGACGCGATCGGTGTGCGCGAGTACGGAATGCTGCTCTCTGAGAAAGACTCCGTCGTCTATCCGCGCTGCCTCGCACCCGAGCTGCGTGACCTGCGCTTCCCGAGCAATGTGCACCGCGTCGCCGACTATATGGGCGTAGGCCAAGAAGAAAAGCTGGAACGCATCGGCGAAATCATCGCGATCGGCGAAGCCCACGACTACACGCATATCTTCGCGGGTTACGGTTTCATGGCCGAAGACGCGGATTTCGTGGACGCCATCGAGGCCTCGAGCCTTCAGTTTATGGGTCCGTCTTCCGACGTGATCCGACGCGCCGGTGCGAAGGACGAGGCCAAGAAGCTCGCTCGTAACCTGGGCAATGCCGTGGTGCCCGGCATCGACAATGTGTCCTCCCTCGCCCTCGTCGATCAGATTTCCGATCGCAAGGGCCTCGAAGCACTCGCCAAGAAGCATGGCCTCAACTTCAAGTGGAACGACAAGCTTGAACTCGTCGATAATGCCGAAGTCCTGCTGCAAGCGGGCTACTCCCAGTCGCTCGAACTCGTGACAATCGCGGAACTGCAGAAGGCTGCTGAACGTGAGTCCCACACGATCTGGGAGCAATATCCCGGCAAGCGCATCCGCTACAAGTGCATCGGTGGCGGCGGTGGTAAGGGTCAGCGCGTAGTCGTCTCTGCCGCGGAAACCGAAGCCGCGGTGATGGATATTCTTGCCGAACAAAAAGTCCTCGAGCCCGGCTCGAATCGAAACTTCCTGATCGAGCTCAACCTCGAAACGACGCGCCATAACGAGATCCAGGTGGTCGGCAACGGCGAATGGTCGATCACGCTCGGCGGTCGCGATTGTTCGATTCAGATGCGCGAACAGAAGCAGCTGGAGTTCTCTCTCACGGACGAACTTCTCGAAGTCGCCGCGAAGGAAACTACGAACAAGGCGCATGCCGAGAACCTCACGCGCGAGCGAGAGACGCTCAAAGCCATGGAAGAAGACGGCGCTCGCTTCGGCGAAGGTGTCGGCTTGAATAACGTCTCCACCTTCGAATGTATCGTCGAAGGCTTCGACCATTTCTTCATGGAAATGAACACGCGGATCCAGGTGGAGCATGGCTGCAGCGAGCTCGCCTACAAGATGCGCTTCACTAATCCGAGCGATCCTACGGATTTCTTCGAGGTTGAGCGACTCATCGAAGCCATGGTCCTGCTGGCCCTGCACGGCCCTCGACTCCCGAAGCCGCGCCGAATTCTCCGCGCCATCTCGGGTGCAGAAGTTCGCATCAACGCGGTGAACGCCGCGCTTCAGCCGCACGCGGGTGGCCTCATCCGCGGTTGGTCCAAAGCCCTCGATTTCGAGCATCGCGATGATCAGGGCATCGGCACACGCAACCCAGACACGGGCTCGTTCCCCTACTACAATTTGGCCGGCGCGTACGATTCCAATATCGCCCTCGTCCTCTGTGACGGGACGAGTCGCCGTGACAATCTCGAACGCCTGTCCGAGATTCTCCGACGCATGGAGCTGCGCGGCGATGATCTCGAAACGAGCGTTCCGCTTCATTATGGCCTCGTGAACTGGACGCTCGGCCTCGAGCCCATGATGAAGCCCAACACGCGCTTCATGGTTCCGTACCTCGCCGCCGTTGGCGAGATGGAAATACTCGCACGAGATGTCGATGTCCAGGCCGCAGGCGCGGCAGTCCTCGCCACACTCAAAGGCAAATCCGCCAAGCAAACCTTCCTCGCGCAGGAGACTCTGGTCCTCCGCCCGATCGGACGGCTCCTCTCGGATGCCCATGCCCTGGCCGGCTTCCTCGGCCTCCACGATGGCCGACTCTGGAAGCGAACGGGTAAGAAAATCGAGTTCATTGAGAACCCGATCGACTTCCTGCGCGCGCTCTATCACTACCTGAACATGGAGCAGATACCGGGCAAGCCCCCGAGCGAAATGATTTGGGAACACGATGATGAGCTGCTCAGCGAAGCGACCGCATTTTATTCGGCGGCCGCTGAGGCGCTCGGCACTTCCGACTGGCCGAGCCTGGCAAAGAAGCTGGAAGGCAAGCGCGACGCAGCACTCGCTGACAGCGACGTGCTTTGGAAGGCCTGCCAGGCCAGCCATCGCGGCTTCCAGGTCGCTGCTTCGCTGCTCTTGATCATTCCGCGAATCGGTGTCCAATCCGAGTTCCTGGATGTCACGATCAACGACAGGCTTGAGCCGATCTTCCCAAAGCAATTCCTCGACGAAGAAAACGCGGAAACGCTTCGGCGCGCACTTGCGCCGCCGCCGACCGCCAGCGCGAACGAGATCGTGACGCCAATGGGCGGATCGTTCTACGGCCGCGAAGCGCCGCATATGCCGCTCATGATTGGCGAAGGGGAGCATTTCGAGAAAGGCCAGCCTCTCTTCATCATCGAAGTGATGAAGATGTTCAACAAGGTGCTCGCACCCTTCGCCGGAACGATGACCAAGAATCGGGTGGCCGATTCTGATGGCAAGGTCGTGAAGGCCGGCGAAGTGATGTTCGAGATCGAGCCGGACGAAGTGCTCATCGTGGAATCCGAGGCGGACGTGGCTGCGCGGAAACAACGTGTCACGATGGCGATGCTCAGCCTCTAGCTTTCTCTGGTCCCTTTTGGGGCGCTCTCTGGCGCTTCCTTACCGCTTCCTTGGCGCTTCTTTGGCGCTTCTTTAACTCCTCTGTGGCCGCTTTTTGGCCGCCCCTTTTGCCCTGCCGCCTCGCTGCGTCTGTGTTTCTCAAGGGAAACCACCATTTCAGATCGAATGGATCATTTCAGCTTGATCGTTTCGATTTGAAAGCCGATTGCATGAGTGTTGTTGACTTGCGATCTCTGGAGGGACGATTGCGAACGCCCGGGGCCAAGCACCTCGGACGATAAGGGGCATCTCGCATGTCCATTCGCATAGGCGGAAACGGAATCACCCTCGGCATCCTGCGCTCCCTGCGCGATAGCAGCGAGCGAGTTGATCGATCCCTCCTCAGACTCTCGACCGGCCTGCGCATCAATCGCGCGTCCGATGACCCGGCGGGCCTCGCCATCTCGGAGCGCTTCCGGGCCGATATTGCGAGCCTATCCCAGGCCCGCAGGAACGCCGGGGACGGAATGTCCCTCGCGCAGACGGCCCAGGGCGGCCTCAGCGAAATCTCCAATTTGCTCTCCGAAGCCCGGGCACTCGCCGTGCAGTCTTCCTCCGGCACAATCGGCGGCCAGACACGTTCCCAAATCGACAGCCAGTTCCAGGCCATCCTCTCCGACATTGACGCGATCGCCAGCAATACGAGCTTCAACGGCTTCAATACGTTGGCCGACGACACACTCCAGGTCGATGTTCAGGTCGGGACAACCGCCGGTGATACGGTGACCGTCTCGGGTGTCGATGCCACCGCAGCCGGGATCGGCGTCGATTCACTCGATGTTTCGACCTCGGGCACCGCCGGTTCCGCCCTCAGCGCCCTCGACACGGCGATCTCCGAGGTCAGCACCCTCGCCGGCCGCTTCGGCCTGGCGGAAAACCGGCTGGCTTCCCGGACTCGCCTGCTCGACAATCAGATCGAGGCGACCTCGGCAGCCGAGAGTCGGATCCGCGACGCGGATTTCGCGGAGGAGACCGCTGCGCTCACCAAGAATCAGATCCTGCAGGAGGCCGGTCTGGCCGTCCTCGGGCAGGCCAACGCGAATGCGAGCATCGTGCTCCGTCTCCTCGGCTAGCGCCCCATGAAACGGGGCGCAGCAATCGGTTTCAAGGCCTCGCGACCGCTGGCCCCGAAAGCAGACACGCCGTAGAATGGGCGCTTCCTGACCGACCGCGCTGCCCCATTCAATCCCCCCCGATTCCCCAAGCGGAGAAGCCTCAAGGCTCTTCGCACCTCTCGTGCAAGCGGCGCGGCATAGCATGACGGCTCCGGCCGTCCCGAGGCTCTGATGTTTTCTTTGCGCGGCGCGCCTGCCCTCTCGGACGCACGACGTCGGCGACTGCTCCAGAACCTGAGAGCGAACCGCGCCTCGCTGCGCGATCTAGACACCGAATTCGTCTTTTTCGTCGATGCCTCTCGAAAACTCGACGCGAGAGAGACTGAAATCCTGGATGCGCTTGTCCGCGAGCATCACACGGGTCGCACTGATAGTAGCGATACGGATAGCGACACAGCGGCCTCGCTCCCAGCCGGCACCACAGAGCTTTATGTGATCCCTCGCCTGGGTACAATTTCACCCTGGTCCTCGAAGGCCACCGAAATCGTTCATCGATGCGGCCTGGACGCGATCGACCGCATCGAGCGCGGCACAGTCTATCGCTTCATCGAAGAGCCGGATGCGAATTCCGCCTCAGCCCCGTCTTCCGCCTCTGTTCCTGCTTCGATCTCCGCTTCTGCCGCGGCATCTCTCACGGGCGCCGTGGGCGCGGCGATCCATGACCGCATGACCGAAAGCCTGCTCAGCGATCTCGCCGAAGCCGAGCGCCTCTTTCACCGGGCTGAACCTGCCCCGTACAAATCGATCGACGTGCTCGCGAGGGGCACCGACGCGATTCGCCAGGCGGATCGCGAACTCGGCCTTGCCCTCGCGCCCGACGAAATCGACTACCTCGTGGAGAGTTTTCGCGAAATCGGACGCGACCCGAGTGATGTCGAATTGATGATGTTTGCGCAGGCCAACTCGGAACATTGCCGGCACAAAATTTTCAATGCCGACTGGACGATCGACGGCGTACCGCAGGAGACATCTCTCTTCTCGATGATCCGGAACACCACGAAACAGAGTCCTGACGGCGTGCTGTCGGCGTACCACGATAACGCAGCGGTCATGACGGGCGGCGACGGTGGCCGCTTCCAGCCGGACCCGGCGACAGGCATCTACGAGCAGATTGCTGAGCCTGCGCAGATCCTGATGAAGGTCGAGACCCATAATCATCCCACCGCGATCTCGCCCTTCGCTGGCGCAGCGACCGGATCCGGCGGCGAGATCCGCGACGAGGGTGCGACCGGCCGCGGCGGCAAGCCCAAGGCCGGACTCTCGGGCTTCTCCGTTTCAAATCTACTTCTGCCGGACGCGAAGCGCCCTTGGGAAATCGATCCGGGCAAGCCCGGTCGAATTGCCTCAGCACTCGAGATCATGCTCGAGGGGCCGATCGGCGCCGCCGCCTTCAATAATGAATTCGGTCGGCCCAATCTCGCCGGTTATTTCCGCACCTACTGCCAGGAGATCGAAGGTCCCGAAGGCCCGGAGATTCGCGGCTACCATAAACCGATCATGCTCGCGGGCGGCATAGGCAATGTGCGGCCGATGCACGTGGACAAGCTAATAGCAAAGCCCGGCGCCAAGGTCATCGTGCTAGGCGGCCCGGCCATGCTGATCGGCCTGGGCGGCGGCGCGGCCTCTTCCATGGCCACCGGGGAGAGCGAGGAAACCCTCGATTTCGCTTCGGTTCAGCGTGGCAATCCCGAAATCGAACGACGCTGCCAAGAAGTCATTGATCACTGCACAGCACTCGGCGAAAACAACCCGATCCTCTCCGTGCATGATGTCGGCGCGGGTGGTCTGTCGAACGCGCTGCCCGAACTGCTCGACCAGAGCCAACTCGGCGGCCGTATCAACCTGCGCGCGGTCCCGAACGACGAGCCGGGCATGAGCCCCCTCGAAATCTGGTGCAACGAAGCGCAGGAGCGATACGTGATCACGGTCGCTCCCGAGCGCCTCGCCGAGTTCGAAGCCCTCTGTACGCGGGAGCGCTGTCCTTTTGCCGTCGTCGGCGAAGCCACGGCGGAGCGCCAGCTCCTCGTAGAGGATCCGCATTTTCAGGCACAAGCGCAGGCGCCGATCGACGTGCCACTCGCCGTCATTCTCGACAAGCCGCCAAAGATGTCCCGGGATGCGAAGCGCGCAGTTAAGCCAAAGGAAAGTTTCGACTTCGACTCGCTGGATCCCGCAGAAGCGGGAAGACGCGTGCTGCAACTGCCGGCAGTGGCGGATAAGACCTTCCTGATCTCGATCGGTGATCGCTCAATTACGGGCATGGTCGCACGCGATCAGATGGTCGGACCCTGGCAGGTCCCGGTGGCCGATGCCGCGATCACAACGAGTGGTTTTTCGACCTATATGGGCGAAGCCATGGCGATTGGTGAGCGCACGCCACTGGCTCTGATCGATGCCCGCGCGGCCGCCCGCATGGCCATCGGCGAATCACTCACGAATCTGGCCTCCGCTCCGGTCCGCACGCTTTCGGAGGTCTGCCTCTCCGCCAACTGGATGGCGCCGGCAGGCTATGTCGGTGAAGACGCCAAGCTCTATGACGCCGTCGAAACAGTCGGCATGGATCTCTGCCCCGCACTTGGCATTGCGATTCCCGTCGGCAAGGATTCGATGTCCATGCGCACGGTTTGGGATGAGGACGGCGAAGAAAAGAGCGTCACCTCCCCCCTCTCACTCATCGTCTCCGCTTTCGCCACAGTGACCGACGTGCGCCTCGCGCGGACCCCCGAGCTCAGGCGCGAGGCCGACACCGAGCTCCTCCTGATCGATCTCGGGCTAGGCAAAAATCGGCTCGGCGCATCATCGCTCGCGCAGGTGTACGGCACGATCGGCCACGACGCGCCGACTGTGGACGACTCGAGCCATCTTCGCGGCTTCTTCGAAACGATTCAGACACTCCTCCACAAGGAGTTGATCCTCGCCTATCACGACCGCTCCGATGGCGGCCTCTTCGCGACGCTCGTTGAAATGGCCTTCGCGGGCGGCACGGGTCTCGAGATCGAACTCGACTCGATGCGGGGCGGCACGATCGAGAAGCTCTTCTGCGAGGAACTCGGTGCCGTGATCCAGGTACGCAGCGCCGACCTCGACGCCGTGGCGAACGCATTTTCCTCGGCGGGGCTCACCGACGCCGTCCACAGGATCGGCAGCCTCGGCAATTCAGATCTGATTCGTTTCCTCGAAGATGGCCAAACCGTCCTCGAAGCGTCGCGCGCTGAACTTCGTCGTGAGTGGTCGGACACAACGTGGCGTATGCAGCGCCTGCGCGATGACCCGGCCTGCGCTGATGAAGAGCAAGAGGCCCGATGCGATTTGGACGATCCGGGACTCAGCGCGATCGTCCCCTTTGAACTAGACCCCGCACCTCACCTGGCCCTCGCCACCGGACCGCGCCCCAAGCTCGCCGTCCTCCGAGACCAGGGTGTGAACGGCCAGATCGAGATGGCCGCCGCGTTCGACCGGGCCGGATTCGATTCCGTCGATGTACATATGAGTGACCTGATCGAAGGTCGAAGGTCACTCGAAGATTTCCAGGGGCTGGTCGCGTGCGGAGGCTTCTCCTACGGCGACGTACTCGGCGCCGGTGGCGGCTGGGCCAAGTCGATACTCTTTCATGAAACGCTGCGCGGTGCATTCCGAGACTTCTTCCATGACCCAAAGCGGTTCGCACTCGGCGTGTGCAACGGATGCCAAATGCTCTCCCATCTTGGCGAGCTGATTCCGGGCGCCGAAGACTGGCCGCGCTTCGAGCGCAATCGTTCCGAGCAGTTCGAGGCTCGTGTCTCCCTCGTGCAGATCGAGGAGAGTCCGTCCATTCTGCTTCGCGATATGGCGGGCGCGCGCTTGCCGATCACCGTCGCGCATGGCGAAGGCCGTGTGGAGTTCAAAGACGCTGACGCGCGCGCGCGCGCCACGCAGGCCGGGCTCGTCGCTGCGCGCTTCGTCGATGCCCACGGTGCGCCGGCGACGCGCTATCCCGCGAATCCCAATGGCTCGGCCGATGGCTTAACAGCACTAACGATCCCCGACGGCCGCGTGACGATCATGATGCCACATCCAGAGCGGGTCTTTCGAGCGGTGCAGAACTCCTGGCATCCCGCAGAGTGGAAAGAGGACGGGCCCTGGATCCGCCTCTTCCGAAACGCACGACTCTGGCTTGACGAACTCAGCTAAATCGCAGACTCCTGAATTGCTGATCTCGAATCGTTGAACTGTTGAACTGTTGAACTAAAGGCACTCCATGACCCAAGATACTGAACACGGCTCCCTCCTCGCGATATCGCCCCTCGATGGTCGCTATGAAAGCAAGCTCGACGATCTTCGCCCCTTCGTGAGTGAGTTCGGTCTGATCCGGTACCGGGTTCAGATAGAGGTGCGCTGGCTCGAAGCGCTTGCCGCAGCCCCGGAAATCGCGGAAGTCGCGCCGTTTTCGAAAAGCGCCCTCGCGCATCTCGAAGCATTGCTCGCGGACTTCTCACCCAAAGACGCCGCGGCCATCCGCGCCATCGAAGCGCGCACGAATCATGACGTGAAGGCCGTCGAGTACTGGATCAAGGACAAGCTCGGCAGCCATCCCGAACTCGCCGCGACGCTCGAATTCGTGCATTTCGCCTGCACGTCCGAAGACATCAACAACCTTTCTTATGCGCTGATGCTGCTTGAAGTGCGGGATCACGTTCTTCTGCCGGAGATTGACCGTCTCCTCGCCGACTTGCGGAAGCTCGCGGGCGACAACGCCGATCAAAGCATGATGTCCCGCACGCACGGTCAGCCAGCAACACCCACCACGCTCGGCAAAGAGATCGCCAATGTTGGCGCACGTATTGTAAGGCAGCGAGAGCAGATCGCGAGCATCACGATCCTCGGCAAGTCCAACGGCGCGGTCGGAAGTTATGCGGCCCACGTGGTCGCCTATCCCGAGTTGGACTGGGAAGCACATACCCGCAAATTCGTCGAATCCCTTGGCCTTACCTGGAATCCTATGACGACTCAGATCGAGCCACATGATTGGATCGCCGAACTCTTCCATGCCACCTCGCGCTTCAACACAATCCTGATCGATTTCACGCGAGATCTCTGGAGCTATATCTCGATTGGCTATTTCAAGCAGCGCCTGATCGAAGGCGAGGTCGGCTCTTCGACCATGCCGCATAAGGTGAACCCGATCGATTTCGAAAACGCGGAGGGCAACCTCGGTCTCGCAAACGCCGTTCTCGGGCACCTCGCGGAAAAGCTTCCGATCTCCCGGTGGCAGCGCGACCTGTCAGATTCCACAGCCCTACGCAACGTCGGACTCGGCGTGGGCCATAGCGTGCTCGCGATCCGCTCCGCACGACGCGGCCTTTCGAAGCTCGCGGTCAATCCCGAACGGATCGCGGAGGACCTCAATGCGAACCAGGCTGTGCTCGCTGAAGCCGTCCAGACCGTCATGCGCCGCCACGGCATCGAAGAGCCCTATGAAAAATTGAAGGCTCTCACCCGTGGCCAGGAAATCACGGCCGACAGCCTTGCCGATTTCATTCGAACGCTCGAAATGCCTGAGGACGCTCGCCAGGCTCTGCTCGAGCTGAGGCCGGATCGGTATATCGGCCTGGCCGCGGAACTCGCTCGCCGCTTCGCCGCGAGCTGAAGCGAGCGCCCCGCTCTCGGAGCTGGATCGCGTGATGCGCAACCGGCAAGCTTGCCTCCCGGGGCAAAAGCGCCTCTCGATCTCCATGCCATTATCGAATCGTATCCCGAGACCGCGCTCAGATCGGTTTCAGGGAGCGATGAGGGGTGGAGTGATACGGTGCGTCTCGTTATTATACGGGCAGTCGTGCGGGACCATGCGCGGGGGCACCGAAGACCGGGCCCCACGCGAAACACCCGCGGGACGCTGTCTTCAGCTCGCGCGAGTTCGGCCGAAATTCCGGTCGGGCCGTCCGCTAGAAAACGACGCATGATCTTTGGTTAGATCGACGGCTCGCGCACGAACGCGAGCCGCGTGATCAGAGATCGGGTCGGGTTCATGCGCCGAGCGCAGTTGGCGA
This sequence comes from Myxococcota bacterium, assembly GCA_041690055.1. Taxonomy (GTDB): domain Bacteria; phylum Myxococcota_A; class UBA9160; order UBA9160; family UBA4427; genus UBA4427. The sequence continues at coordinate 39,840 of JBDNFB010000181.1, forward strand.
AGAGCACCTGCAAAACGGACGCCCCCAATTAGAGGGAGCGCGTCACATTAAAGACGGAGCAGCCGATGGATAAGCGGACAACGGAGCGCGATGCAGTCGCGGAACTCCGTGATGGAATGACGATTGGCATCGGCGGCTGGGGCTCCCGACGCAAGCCCATGTCGATCGTGCGCGAGATCCTGCGATCGAGCCTAACGGACCTCACGATCGTGACGTACGGCGGACCAGACGTCGGCCTTCTCTGCAACGCGGGCAAGGTCAAGAAGCTCATCTACGGTTTCGTCTCCCTCGATTCCATCGCGCTCGAGCCTCATTTTCGGAAGGCACGACAAGCGGGCTCGATCGAGGCCGCAGAGCTCGACGAAGGCATGCTGCAATGGGGCCTCCTCGCCGCCTCACACAAGCTGCCCTTTCTGCCGACGCGCGCCGGGCTCGGATCGGATGTGCTCGCTATCAACCCCGACATCAAGCTCGTAAAGTCGCCCTATGACGACGGCGAAGAGCTGGTAGCAATGCCCGCCCTCGAACTCGACGCGTCGTTCATCCACATGAACCGCGGCGATGCCCGGGGCAACGGCCAGTATCTCGGCCCGGATCCTTATTTCGACGATATGTACTGCCGCGCTGCCAAGCGCCGCTTCATGACCGTCGAAAAGATCATGACCACGTCCGAGATGGCAAACGAAGGCCCCCTTCAGTCCCGCATAATCAACCGCACGATGGTCGATGGGGTCATCGAAGCGCCTGGCGGAGCACATTTCACGGAATGCCCCCCGGACTACGGACGAGACGAGCCCTTCCAGAAGGCCTACGCCGCGACGGCCAAGGATGAGGACGCGTGGCTTGAATTTAAGAAGACCTACCTCGACCTCGAAAACGAGGCCGAGTACCAAGCGGCGGTGGAGCGAAACCGATGAGTGATCTGACTCCGACTCGAGGCGAAGTTTGTGCCGTGGCGGCGGCGGAAGCCTTCCGTGGCAACGGCGAAATCCTGGCGAGCTGCTTCGGCACGGCGCCCGCGATCGGCGCGCGACTTGCCAAAGCGACGTTCGAACCTGACCTGCTGATGACCGATGGTGTCTGCACCGTCGTCGAAGAACCCAATCCAGTCTCAGGTCCCGGACACGAACTCGTAACCGAAGCCTGGCTGCCCTTCCGCGCGATCTTCGATCATCTCTGGAACGGCAACCGCCATGTGATCATGGCCGCGAGCCAGATCGACCGCTTCGGCAACCAAAACTTCGCCTGCATCGGCGAGCACGCAAAGCCCAAGGCCCAGCTCCTCGGCATGCGCGGCGCGCCGGGCAACACGATCTCGCATACCACGAGCTACTGGGTCGCCAACCAGACGACCAAGGTCTTCGTGCCGAAGGTCGATGTGGTCTCGGGCGTGGGCCACGACCGTGCGGCCAAGCTCAACAAGGCAACGACCCAGGGATTCGATGTCCGATTCGTAATCTCGAACCTCGCTGTCTATGACTTCGAAACGCCGAATAAATCCATGCGTCTCAAGTCGCTTCATCCGGGTGTCAGCGTGGACGATGTCGTCGAACACACAGGCTTTGAGCTTGTAATTGAGGGCGATATTCCCGAAACGCGCCTACCCACTGCGGACGAAGTAAAGATCATTCGCGAGAAGATTGATCCGAAGGGATTTCTCAATCGGGAAGTGGTGAATCCAGACTGAAAGCGCGCCGGAACGCGACCTGGACTTTGGAAGCCTAGACTCCGTTCTAACGCAACTTGTGGGAGCACCCCTTGCCCAATCCACTCCAGACTCGTGTCACCGAACTTCTCGGCTCGACCTATCCCATCATCCAAACCGGCATGGGCTGGGTCGCCACGCCCCAGCTCGTCGCCGGTGCGTGCAATGCGGGCGCCTTCGGCTTCCTCGCGGCTGCGACAATTCCACCTGATGAAGTCGAAGCGGAGATCGAGAAGATCAAAGCTCTGACCGACCGGCCCTTCGGCGTGAACTTCCTGATGGATGCGCCCGGAGCCGACATCATTGCCGAAGCGATCATCCGCCAGGGCGTTCGCGCGGCGGGCTACAACCGCGCTCCGAACGCTGAGCTGATTTTGAAGCTTAAAGACGGCGGCGTGGTTTGCGTTCCGACCTGCGGCGCAGTCAAACACGCCTCTAAAGCAGAGCAGCTAGGTGCCGATATCATCCTCGTCCAGGGCAGCGAAGGCGGGGGTCATACCGGTTCGGTCCCCACCTCCCTGCTCGTGTCGGTTTCCGCAGACGCGGTCGATGTCCCCATCGTCGCGGCCGGCGGCTTCAAGGATGGGCGCGGCCTCGTCGCCGCACTCGCATTCGGCGCAGAAGGCGTCGCCATGGGAACCCGCTTCCTCATAACGAAGGAAAGCCCCGTCCCGGATCTCACCCTGGCTCGCTACCTCCAGGCCGATGTATCGAACATCATATTGAGCACCGCACTGGATGGTCTTCCCCAACGCATGGTCCAAAACGAACTTTCGACTTCGCTCGAAAGCGCAGGCCCAGTCCGTAAGCTCGCCATGGCGATCCAAAACGCCCTCGCGCTTCGCCGCGAAACCGGCGCCACGATCCCAGACCTTTTGCGCAGTGGCCTCGCCATGCGCCGTAACCAAAAACTCAGCAACGCACAGATGATCCTCGCCGCCAACGCACCCATCCTCGCTCGCATCGCCATGACAGATGGCGATCCCGTTCACGGCTATCTGCCGAGCGGCACGGTCGCCGGCGTCATCGATGACCGCCCCAGCTGTGACGAACTCGTGCGGCGGATCGTCGAGGAAGCCGAAGCGACTCTCAAAAAGCTCTGTTGCTAGCCCCTCCCCCAATTTCTCAGCGACCTCTTCCGTCCTCCTCCACCCTTCGCCCTTATCCGCCCTTCGACCTTAAGATCTATGCCTCACGACCAAGGAACCTAACATGGCCATCAATGTGAACATTTCAGACGGAGTCGGGGAGTTGATCATCAACTCTCCGCCGGTCAACGCCCTCAACAACGCGGGATGGCGTGAGTTCGCCGACAAGATGACCGACCTCGGAAACCGAAACGATGTCAACTGCGTCGTCATCCGCTCCGAAGGACGCGGTTTTCAGGCCGGCGTCGACGTCAAAGAACTCGCTGAAGACGGCAGCCTTATAGTAAGCCTAAATCGCGGCTGCTACGACAGTTTCGCCGCGGTTTACGATTGTCCCGTCCCCACGATCGCCGCCGTCCATGGCTTCTGCATCGGCGGCGGAATAGGCATCTCCGGTTCCGCCGACTTCGTGATCGCGTCGGAAGACGCCACATTCCAGCTGCCGGAGATCGACCGCGGCGCGCTCGGGGCGATGACACACCTCATGCGACTCGTCGGCGTACAGAAGGCGCGGCGCATGCTCTTTACTTGTGAAGCGATCAGCGCGAACGAGCTTTATCGCCTCGGCGGATGTGAGTCCGTCGTGCCGCGCGAGAAGCTCCGCGAAGAGGTCATGACCGTCGCAAAGTCCATCGCGTGCAAGAGCCCCGCCGCACTCCGGCTCGGCAAATTCGCTGCAAATGGCATCGAGCCGCTGGACGTGAAGAAGAGCTACCGCTTCGAACAAGGCTTCACCCTTGAACTCTATACGACGCCCGATTCACAAGAGGCACGCGACGCATTCGTTGAAAAGCGAGACGCGAAATTCTAGACGGGCCAAGCGGTCGACCGCGACTAAACCCAAACCGCCCCAAGCCGCCCCAGACACAGCCTTTGCATGACAGTCTCGCATGAAGGAATCAACATGGATCTGAAGTACACACACGAGCAGGAAGCCTTTCGCATGGAGGCGCGCGCCTGGCTCGAAGAGAATGCACCCAAAGAACCGCTGCCATCGTTTGATACGAAGGACGGCTTCGAGGCGCATCGCGATTGGGAGAAGAAGCTCCACGCCGGCGGCTTTGCCATGGTGCCTTGGCCCGTCGAGTACGGTGGCCGCGGAGCGAACCTGCTCGAATGGCTGATCTTCGAAGAAGAGTACTACCGAGTTGGCGCGCCGGGGCGTGTCAATCAGAACGGCATCTTCCTGTTAGGCCCAACGATTATGGAAGTCGGGACGCCTGAGCAGAAGAAGCGATTTCTCCCCAAGATGGCGTCGAGCGAAGAAGTTTGGGCGCAGGGTTGGTCGGAGCCGAACGCGGGTTCCGATATGGCGAATATTCAAGCGACCGCCTTCAAAGACGGTGATGATTTCGTCATCAACGGTCAAAAGACCTGGGCCAGTCGCGGCGCCTTCGCCCATTGGCTCTTCGGCATGTTTCGGTCTGAGCCGGATTCGACGCGGCATAAGGGGCTGACCTTCATCCTCGTTCCCCTCGATACACCCGGCGTCACCGTGCGCCCAATCGAGAAGCTGAATCACAAGAAGGCGTTTGCTGAAGTCTTCTTCGATGACGCGCGCGTGCCGATCGCAAATCAGCTAGGCGAAGAAGGCAAAGGATGGGATGTGGCCATGGCGACCGCTGGCTTCGAACGTGGCCTCATGCTGCGCAGCCCGGCACGCTTCCAGGACACGGCGCGCAAACTCGTCGACCTCTACAAGCTGACGATCGCGTCCGGCGAGTACGTTGCGCCCGGTCTGCGTGACACGGTTGCCCAGTGCTGGATGGACGCCGAGGCATATACGCTGAATACCTATCAGACGGTTTCCCGTCTTTTGTCCGGCGGTAAAATTGGCGCCGAGGCTAGCCTGAACAAGATCTTCTGGTCGGAGCTTGACACGAAGATGCATGAGACCGCGCTCAAGCTACTTGGCCACCGTGCAGAACTGCTGCCGGGATCACCCGCGGCAGGTGAGCTCGGGCAATGGCTCGACGGTTATATCTTCGCGCTCGCCGGCCCCATCTATGCCGGCACGAATGAGATTCAGCGCAACATCATCGCCGAGCGCATCCTCGGCATGCCGCGGAAGTAGGAGCACAACCATCATGGAATTCACGTTCACCGAAGACCAGCTCCTGCTGCAGGAGACTGTACGCGACTTTCTCACAGGAGAATGCACGGTCGATTTCGTCCGCGGCATGTGGGAGACCGAGACCGGTCGCTCGCCTGAGTTCTGGGCCAAATTCGCTGAGATAGGCGTGCCCGGGCTGCTCGTTCCCGAAGAGTACGACGGACTCGGCATGACCGAGGTCGACTTCGTACTTGTTATGGTGGAGATCGGCAAAGCCGGCCTTGCCGAGCCGGTCGTGCCGACTGCGTTCGTAGGGGCTCCGCTTCTCGCCGAAGCCGCCGCCCTCTCTGCGGAGAACAAGAAGCTTGCCGAAGAATGGCTGCCAAAGATCGCCGCCGGCGAAGCGATCATCGCTGTCGCGCAACCCACATCGCCGCTCGTACCCGAAGCGCATGTGGCTGACCTGCTCATTCTGCGAAACGGTGACACGCTCTACGCCGTCACCCAGGACAAGGTCTCACGTGCAGATCAGATCTCGAACGACCCGTCGCAGAAGCTTTCGACGGTTTGCTTCGAGCCCAATGACGCACATGCCCTCGCCAGCGGCGCCGACGCAGACCGCCTCGAGACGGCGGCCCTCGACCGGGGTGCACTCGCCTGCGCAGCCCAGCAACTCGGCGCCTGCGACCAGCTCATCGCCATGTCCGTCGACTACACGAGCCAGCGAAAGCAGTTCGGCGTCGCGATTGGCACCTTCCAGGCCGTGAAGCATCAGGTTGCGAACTTGAAGGTCGCGCTTGAATACGCCCGCAGTCATGTCGAACGCGCCGCACATTCCGTCGCCACCAACTCGGCCTCCCGCTCTGTCGACGTTTCGATGGCCAAGATCAGCGCAGGTGAAGCCGCCCTCGCCGCTTCCAACGTCTCGCTCCAAGTGCATGGCGCTCTAGGATATACCTGGGAACAGGATCTCCATGTGTGGATGCGGCGCGCCTGGACGCTCGACCTCGCCTGGGGAGACACCTCCTGGCATCGAAAGCGCGTGGGAGACGCGCTCTTCGACGGTACCCTTCCGGCGGAGAATTTCGGATTCACGCCCCTGGGCGGCCCCTGAGATCAGCTCTTTGTCTAGCCTCGGCGATATCCGGACTCGGCGCAGAAGGGCCCAAGCGGAACCTGCCAACGACTTTGAGACACCTCGTTTCGGTATTTACTGTAGACCTCCTTGCTCCGCCATCGTTTCTTTGGGCGGGTTTATGTAGACGGCTGCGGGAAGGCACGCCGTTTTCGGCATGCCTCGCGGG
>JBDNFB010000182.1:0-3030 GCA_041690055.1 Myxococcota bacterium
CTGCATGCCCGGGACGAACAGCTGGGAGAGCCTCCAGGGCGCATAGACGTTGATATCGTAGGCGAGTCGAAAACGCTTTTCGGTCGTCTTCGTGAAGGGGAGGTAGAAGGCGGCGGCCGCGTTATTGACGAGGATGTCGATCGGGCCGAGCTGCGACTCTGTTCGCTCCACCAATTCTTCAAGGTGGTTGCTATCTGCGAGGTCGCCTGCGATCGCAATCGCGCGTCCCCCGCGGTCTTCGATAAAGCCGACAGTTTCTCGCAGCGAGCCCGCGAGGTGATCGTGCTTCTCCATCGTCCGCGCGGTCGCCGCTACGGCAGCACCTTCTGCGCCGAAGCGCTTCGCGATCGCTGCGCCGATACCGCGGCTTGCCCCCGTGATGAGTGCAACCCGACCTTTGAGTTCGTTCGTGGCCATCGATGAATCCCTTCGCCTTGTTTCCCGCTTCTTACCGCCTTCTCCAGGACTTCTCTAGGACTTCTCTAGGAGATGGCGGCAGCCGGCTCTGCACGGCCTGCATCAGTCGTGATTAGCAAATTACTTCGTTTCGATCCCGAGCGCTTCGTTCGCGGTCTGCGTAGCCCAGCGGTAATTCGATTTGCCGTTGGCCTGCCGCTTGAGCTCGTCGACCCGGACGATATGTTTCGGGGCCTTGTAGCCGGCAAGGCTTTCCTTGACCGATTGAATCAGAGTCGAGTCTTCCACGCCCGGGTCCCGAAGCTGGACCACGCCAACGATCGCCTGTCCCCATCGCTCGTCAGGGACGCCCACGACATTGCAGTCCGCCACCGCGGGGTGAATCTTGAGCGCTTCTTCGACTTCCTCTGGATAGACCTTTTCGCCGCCGGTGTTGATGCAGGCAGAGCCCCGTCCAAGCAGCGTGATCGTGCCGTCGGCTTCCACCGTCGCGAAATCGCCGGGGATGGAATATCTCCGACCGTCAATGGTGGGCCAGGTCTCTTCGCTCTTCTTTGGATCCTTGTAGTAGCCAAGGGGCAGCGCGCCCCCGAGCGCAAGCCGCCCGCGCTCACCCGACCCCGGCTTAACTTCCCTACCTTCTTCGTTGATCACCTTGGTGAATTCGCCAAGGCTAAAGCGCGCCGTCGTGGCCGTCTTTGCGTCGGTCTCAAGCTTGGCCGCGAAGCCCACTCCTTCTGAGGAACCGAGCGAATCCATGAGGCGCATGCGCGGGTTGAATTCGAGCAACCGCTGCTTGATTGGCGCACTCCACATCACGCCCGAAGACAGGATCAGGAAGATCGAGGAGAGGTTGTACGGATCCTTCTTTGCTTCGGCCTCTTCGAGTGCCTCCAGCATGGGGCGGCTGAAGGCGTCGCCCACGATTGTGAGATGTGTCGCACGATGTCGTTCGACACCTTCAAAAAGGGCCTTGCCCGAAAATGAACGCTCCTCGAGCGTGATGATCGTACCGCCAGTCATATGCGTCGTCAGCGCCGAAATTCCAGAGGTGCCATGCATCAGGGGCGCGGCTGCCAGCTGCCGAGTCACTCGACCCGCCGCAGCGATGGAGCGCATCGTTTCGACCACTTCCTCGACCGTTGTGGGAATGGTCTGCTTGAGCCCCGCGTACGTCGCCTTCATGGTCTGGATCATATTGGCGTGGGGCCACATAACGCCTTTCGGGTTCCCGGTGGTTCCGCCGGTGAAGAGCATCCAGAGGTCTTGGCCCGAGCGCTCGATGCGAGGGGCCGGTTCGTGGCGATCGAGCAGGCTTTCGTACTCCTCCGCCCAGTTGGGCGCGGAGCCGCTTGCCTGAGGCGCGGAGCCTCGGGCCTGAGGAGAGTCGACTCCGGTCTGAAGAGAGGTGCCGCCGACCTGCACGAAGAGCCGAACGAGAGGAAGCTCGCCGCGAATTTCGTTGACGGCCTCGGCGAGCGATGCATCGAAGAAGAGGACCTGGGCATCCGCATCGGCGAGGAGAGACTTCAGCTCTTTGGCCGTGTAGCGGAAGTTCACATTAAAGGGCGTGACGCGCTGTTTGAAACAGCCGAACTGAACCTCGGAGTATTCCGTCCCGTTGTAGAGGGCGAGTCCCACATTGGCGCCGAGCGGCAGGTCGCGTGCATCGAGGGCCGCGGCTAAGCGCGCCGCGCGCTGCTCATACTCGCGCCAGCTCCGGCGGGTGTCTCCGCAGAGGAGTGCGTCTGCATCCGGGATTGCGTCGGCGATCGCTTCCCAGCAAGTCGCAAAATTGAGGTCCGAAAAGATCTTAGTCATCCGGGAAGGATCGCGCGCGGGCTCCCCGCCGTCCACAGAAAGAACGGACGGTCAGGTGCTGCGCGCGCGCAGGTCAAGGTCGGTGTAAGTCGGTGTAGGTCGGTGTCCGTCGGTGTCCGTCGGTCGGTCGATTCAGCCGACCAGAGACGAGAGGCGTCGAATCGTTGCTTCCGCTTCGGCCATCGTGCGGTCGACGATCTCGCGGCAGGACAGAATATCGTCGATCGCACCGGCGCCTTGGCCACAGGGCATTGCGTGTCGGTCGGGGTCGATCCCATCCGTTTCGCCGGCGAGCGCGCGCATAGTGCCTTCCTTCGACGACTGAAACATCTGCTCGGGGAAGCGAAGGATTGAGTCGGGATCGCGTTCACGTGATTCGACATAGGGATTCGTGATCACGCGCATAGGCTTACCCGAATAACACTTGGTGACCACGGTATCTTCTTCGCGGATCTCGCCGATTCGCTTCTTGTACGTGTCGGCAGCGCGTGCCTCGTGCGAGGCAATGAAGCGGGTTCCCATCCAGGCGCCCTGGGCGCCGAATGCGAGAGCGGCGGCTAGCCCGCGGCCATCGACGATGCTTCCCGCAGCGAGCACCGGTATATCGACGGCGTCCACGACCTGGGGAATCAAGGCCATGCCTGCCACCTTGCCCGTATGCCCGCCGGCCTCGGTGCCCTGCGAAACGACCGCGTCGCAGCCGGCTTCTTCCGCTGCGACTGCATGGCTCACCTTGCCGCACATGCTCATCACGAGAAGCCCGTTGTCATGACATTTCTGAACCAGAGGCCC
>JBDNFB010000183.1:0-26468 GCA_041690055.1 Myxococcota bacterium
ATCGCGATGGGCGCCGTCGCCGGCGAAGTAGGTATTGTCGTAGGTGCCCCAGTAGGTTTCTTTGTAGCGCTGCTTGTCGCCCCAGATGCCGCGGAGCATGCCGGGCCAGGGATGCTTCACGACGAGGAAGCCACCGCCTTCGCCCTTCACGGGGTTGCCCTCTTCGTCCAAGATATCGGCCTCGATGCCGGGGAAAGGCCTGGTCGCCGATCCGGGCTTGGTGTCGACCGCCGCGGGAATGGACGAAATCATGATTCCGCCCGTTTCGGTCTGCCACCACGTATCAACAATGGGGCATCGCTTGCCGCCGATGACGCGGTGGTACCACATCCACGCTTCGGGATTGATCGGCTCGCCAACGCTGCCAAGTAGGCGCAGCGATTTCAGGTTGTGCTTCTTCGGATGTTCGTCGCCGAGGCGAATAAAGGTGCGGATCGCCGTCGGCGCAGTGTAGAAAATCGACACGCCCCATTTTTCGATCAGGTCCCACCAGCGATCAGGTCCGGGATGCGTCGGCACGCCTTCGTACATGACCGTCGTCGCGCCGTTCGCGAGCGGGCCGTAGACGACATAGGAATGGCCAGTGATCCAGCCGATGTCTGCCGTGCACCAGTAGACGTCGTTGTCCTTGATGTCGAAGATGGCCTTAAAGGTCGTTGTCACGTGGGTGAGGTAGCCACCCGTCGTATGCAGGATGCCCTTTGGATTGCCCGTCGTGCCGCTCGTGTAGAGGATGAAGAGCGGGTGTTCCGCATCGAGCTTCGCCGGCTTGCATTCGGGGTTGGCCTCGGCCATGGCTTCATGCCACCAAACATCGCGGCCGGCCCGGATCTCTACGGGCTGCTTCGTGCGTTCGACGACGACGACCTTTTCGACGCAGGGCGTTTCTTCGACGGCCCTGTCGACGGTAGCCTTGAGCGCGAAGGCTGCGCCCTTGCGGTAGCCGCCGTCGGCCGTCACGACGAGCTTGGCTTCGGCATCGTTGATTCGGTCGCGGAGGGCATGGGCGGAGAAGCCGCCGAAGACGATGCTATGCGGGGCGCCGATGCGCGTACAGGCGAGCATGGCGATCGCGAGCTCGGGGATCATCGGCATGTAAAGGCAGACGCGGTCGCCCTTCTTGACGCCTTGCGCCTTCAACACGTTCGCGAAACGCGAGACGTCGCGATGAAGTTCGCCGTAGGTGATGACGCGGGTGTCGCCGGGCTCGCCTTCCCAAATGATCGCGGCCTTGTTGCGTCGCGAAACGCCGCCGGGAGCGGTCGCTGGATCGAGATGTCGGTCGAGGCAGTTATACGAAACGTTCGTCTTGGCGCCGACGAACCATTTCGCGAAGGGCGGCTTCCAGTCGAGGACCTTCTTCCACGGCGTGAACCACGAAACGTTTTCCTCGGCCATCTTTGCCCAGAACTTCGTCGGGTTCTTCGCAGCGAGCTTGCGATACTCGTTGGTGGTTTTCTTGTTCCAGTTCGCCTGCTTGTTGAACTCCGGCGCGGGCTTGAAGGATCGCTTTTCCTTGAGGAGCGATTCAATATCGGGCATGCCGGGTAAATCCTTTCGTTCAGTCTCCGCGAACCCAGGCTTCGATATCGTCGACGGTCTTGGGAATTTCGCGAGTGAGGTTCAGGACGCCGTCTTCAGTAATGACGACGTCGTCTTCGATTCGAATGCCGATGCCCTTGAACGCGTCTGGCGCATCTGGATCATCGGCCGCGATATAGAGGCCGGGCTCGATGGTATAGGCCATGCCGGGTTCGAGCGGTCGCGGAAGCGCGGTCGCCTTGCCATTTCCTGCTTCGGGCGCGGCCATGGTTGAGGTATTGGATGAGGTATTCGCTGCGGCGATTCCGTCTCGCGACTGAGCAACGCCCGCGTTCTTCGAGACGTATGCCCCCACATCATGCACATCGAGTCCGAGCCAATGACTCGTGCCGTGCATGTAGTAGGCCTTGTACTTTTCAGTCTGGATGATCTCGTCGACGTCGCCCTTCAAGATGCCGAGCTCAATCATGCCTTCCGTCAGCGTGCGAACGGAGGCGGCGTGAATGTCGGGGAGCGTCGCGCCGGGTTTTGAGGCTTCGATGGAAGCGAGCTGAGCGTTCAAGACGACCTCGTAGAGGTCGCGTGCGGCAGGCGTAAAGCGGCCACCGACGGGATAGGTGCGGGTGACGTCTGAGGCGTAGCCTTCGTATTCGACACCCGCATCGATGAGTACGACTTCGCCTTCGACGAGCGGCTGATCGTTGCGGATATAGTGGAGGATCGTCGCATTCTTGCCGCCGCCGACGATCGAACCGTAGGCAGGTCCCGATCCACCGCGCGCGCGAAACACGCGACCGAGTTCAGCCTCGAGCTCATATTCCATTCGACCCGGTTGGGCGAGCAGGGCGGCGCCGTGATGCGCTTCGAAGGAGATATCCGCCGCGTGCTGCATGAGGTCGATCTCGGCGGGCGATTTAAACAGGCGCATCTCGTGAACAATGAGCCGCGGGTCGACTAAGGCATCGGCGGGCAAGATGCCTCCGCGCGATTGTCTGCGGATCTCATCTTGGAGCGAGACGATTCGTGCATCGAGCTCCGCGTTGCGACCGAGCGTGTGATAGATGCGCTCAGCGCCGCGAAGGAGATCGGAAAGTTTTTCGAGGAAGCCGTCACGCGGATGCGCGTCGTCCGCATCATAATCCGACTTGGCGCCTTCTATGCCGGGTCGGTAACCCGTCCAGGTTTCGGCGGCGCGATCACGCGGCTGTACGAAGAGCGTGAAGTCCGGGCCTTCTCGCGTACTCAGTACGGCGATGGCGTCGGGATGATCGAATCCCGTTAGGTACCAGAAATCGCTGTCTTGCCGGAAGGGGAATTCGGTGTCGGCAGAGCGCGTAGCGAGCCGGTTGCCGACGAAGATCGCGACGGCATCCTGGCCCATAGACTCGAGCAATTGCTGACGCCGTTCGGCAAACACTCTCTAAGTCTATCTCATCGTTCGCGATCAGCAGCTTCTCTGCGCGGAAAGTGAAGATTGTGCCGTTTGGGATGTGGATGCATGCGCCGCGAGGATCGGCACCCGTGTTTTCGGCGTTGTGGTGCATCGGTAGTTGGCAGGAACCCAATATGGCACTTCCCCATAACTGCTTGAAGTTAAAAGGGTTTAGGGTCTTATCGAGGGCATTTGGGGCTGAGACAGAGATGCCTGCAAACGGGGTTGGCAGCAGAGCCACGGTTAGGGTCCACTGTCGGAAGGTTGGATAGTTCAATGAAAACAAACGGTTAAGGGTTTTTTAGGAAAATGCTTCAACTTGGCACACAACGTGCTTTGTTTAGTATTCGTAACGATTTGGAATCTGGCTGGCCTGAGCGGTTAAAACACGGGCGCGTTCGTTCAGGCCGGCCAGACTTCCCGGGGACAAAAACTTTTAAGGCGCTTTCCCCCAGACTGCACCCCTGCTGTTTTTATCCCCGGGTTTCCAGCTCGGTAGACAGTTTCTGCGGCTGATCTCCTTGCCGCGTCGAGACGAGAGAAGATCACGACCGATCCCCTCATCTCGAGCCAACTAGAGTCCATCCCCTCTAGCCAAGAAAGGCCCCCTTCAGGCAATGCCGCTGAAGGGGGCCATTTTTTTGTGCGAAGTTGCCCGGAGTTGATCAGGGTTTGCCCAGAGGCTGAATGATGGGATGCACTGCGGTCCCGCTGCCGACCGCACGGATTCATCTTGCGCCTTCTTCGCGTCGTCGTTTTGCAGTCTCCGACGGAATGCGATCCACGGCGACCCACGGCGTTAGTGCTTAGCGTTTGCCGACGCCCAGAATCAGCCGGGTGTGTGGGGAGGGGGAGCGCCTCACGCGCCTCACGCGCCGCGCACGCGATCCGCGCGCGGGGGAACTCGGATAGACCGATCTCTCAAGCCATCCGTCCGTGAGAGTTCGCGAAATTCAAGAAGACTTGATCGGCGATTTCGCGGAAGTCTATCCAGAAGCTCTATTCGGCGGCCTTGTCGGAGCTTCTTTCCGTGGTCTTGTCCGTGGTCTTGTCGGCGGCCTTGTCGGAGGTTTTAGATTCCCCCGCACGAGCGCCTCCGCGCCCTCCACGGCGGCCCGAGCGGCGCGGCGTTTCCTTCGGATTATCCGCTTCTTCCTTGGCGGTCTTTGCAGCAGCAGTATTGTGCTGCTCCAATACGTCGACGATCTCGTCCGAAAATTCACGGACGAACCAGTCCTTGAGCTCCGTTATTCCCCCCATGTCCTTCGCGTTCTCGGGGTCGGCCCAGGCAATGGCTTCAAGTGCTGCGTTGGGGCAGAGCACTCCGGGATCGAGCTTCAGCGCTTCCGCCTTCGGGCCACGCCAATCCTTCAGGGAGTTGAGGCGCTTATCCGTCTTGCGGTCCATTCGTCTTCGCGGTGTTGTTTCGACTTTCGGAACGGGGCCATGAGGCTTCCGCAGGCCCTTCTTGACCGCCGCGACGATATCCTTGCCGAGGCGCTTCATGGTCAGGTCGGTGACGCCCTTGATCTCGCTCAGAGTGTCGAGATCGGCCGCTTGAGAGGTACTGATCTCAAGCAGGGTTCGATTGCCTAACACCTTGAAAGGCGGTCGGTCTATCTCCCGCGCGCGCTTGTCGCGCAGCAGGAAAACCTCTCTCAGGACCGCCATCGAAACCGGGTCGAGCGCGCGTGCTCCCTTGATTCGCAGATAGCCGAATTTGTCGAATTCGCGTTCGGGCCAGCGGCGGCCGCATAACGTTTCGAAATCGTCCTTCGCCCAGTCGAGTCGCTTTGCCTTCTTCAGCTCCTTCTCGAGCTTTTCCGCAAGCTCAATCAGATAGAGCACATCCGAGGCGGCGTAGCTGAGCTGTTTATCGGAGAGGGGGCGACGGGACCAGTCGGAGCGCTGTTCTTCCTTGGGAAGATTGACGCCGAAATGTTTCTCGACGAGGGCAGCGAGTCCGATGGCCGGGTAGCCGAGGAGTTGGGCGCTGACCATGGTGTCGAAGAGGTTCGTGAATTCGAAGCCGCAGTCACGGCTGAGCACGTAAATATCGTATTCCGCGGCGTGGAAGAGCACGCGAACTTTCGGGGAGGAGAAAAGAGGCGCCAGCGGTGCGAGATGTTCGGGACCGCCCAGGGCGAGGGGGTCGACCAGCCAGCACTCCTTGCGTGTGGCGATCTGGATCAGGCAGACTTTGTCGTAATAATGGTAAAAACTGTCCGCCTCGGTATCGAAGGCGACCACGTCCTCGCTCATCAACTTCTTCGCGAGTTTCTCAAGGACGGGTTTCTCTGTGATGATTTCGAAATCAGCCAATTACATCTCGCTGGACGAGCGGACTCAGGCGTCCAGCGTCCCCTGCGTACGCGACCGGGATAGGTCGGTTCCGCTTTCTTGGTCTTGCGTGCCGGGCCCTGTTTCTCAGGCCCTACCTTTTTCGGACCCTGTTTCTCAGGTCCTATCTCTAAATCGACTCGGCTTGAGTCAAAGTAAAAAAATGGCGGCACGTCCTCATCGACGGGGGGACTCGTCGCCACCCATGACGGGCGGCACGGGCGGAAATCTAGCCGAGTCCCCCTTCCGCCGAAACCCATGAATCCCCGCGTTTCACCCCGATTCCGGCCGATTTCCATATTAGGGGACCTTTCGAGAGTGGGAGGCAGCCTGGCGCGGAGTGCCCGGGGCGCTGTACTTGTGGGCCATGACCCGATTTAGAGCGGCGACGACGCGGAAGCTGGATGCAGAGCAGGCCGCCGCTGATCTGATCGGCCAGATCGAAAATCAAGGAGCCGGGCCGGCCGCGATTGCGGGGGGCTTTCTGCTGGCGACGGCGGCGGCCGGAGACCAGGGCAGGGCAGTGGGCAGCCGACTCGCTGGGCACTGGCCCGACGCGGAGCTGCTCGGCACCAGCTTTGAGGGGGTCTTGGGTGAGGGACAGGTCTGGCGAGACGAGCCTGCTCTGGGCCTCTTTGTGTGGGAAGAGGCGCAGCACCCGCCACTTCCTTTCGTCTTCGGGCCGGATGAGCTGGAATCTGCACGGGTGGCGGGCGAGCTCCTTGATGCTGTGGGCCGAGACACGCTGGGCCCATCGGATCTCTTGCTGCTTTTCCCGGATGCGACCGGATCGCCCGGCCTCCCGGCCTTTTTGGGCGAGCTTGCGAGTGCGCTCGGTGGGCCGCAGCTGGCAGGGGCCGCGGCGTCGGGGCTGGCGGGGGATCCCGCGTTGGGTTGGTCGGGCGATGAGGCCTGCCCTGGCTCCCTGGTTGGCTTGCTCGTTCCTGACGGCACCGGGGCCGCGTCTCCGGGAGCAGGAGGGGCAGCGGCAGAGTCAACGAAAGGGGCAGCGAGAGGGACAGAGGCAGGTGCGGGTGTCCGGGTCTCGGCGGCTTCCGCGACTCGGGCGGCAAGTCCTTGGCTTCAGATCACGGCCTGTCGCACGCGTTGGGTGGACGGGCTCGACGAGGAGCCCCCGCTTGTCTGGGTTCGGCGCCAGCTGGGGTTAGATTCCCGAACGCGCATCGAGCCCCACCTTGACCGACTGATGGCCCGAGTTCGGCGGCCCGGGGCTGGCGAAAACGAAACCGGCGAGACGACGGGGCTGGCCGGATACGACGAGCAATTCTTGATCGGGTTGGATGCTCGGCGGGGGGCGATTTCTCTGCCGGTAAAATTCGAGCGGGGAGACGAGCTGGCGTTTTCGCTTCCGGATGCCGACCTGGCGCGGACGGCACTTCGGGACTCGGTAGAGGCGCTGATCCCTTCGCCGCTGATCTTGCAATTCGGATGTCGAGCTCGGGACCAAGAGCTGCATGGCGATCGGGATCTTGAGAGCGCTCTGGTTGCTCATCATGCCAAGGGACGGGCCACGCTCGGCGTGCTCGCTCCATTCCAATTGGGCCCCGGGCCGGCCGGGAAGGCTCGCCTCCTGGTGTACTCGACGGTATTGGCAGCGCTTGGGAGTGTGGGCGAAGAGGGTTCCATATAATGGAATTTGACATCATTATATGGACCAACTAGGTTATCCTGAACCGAGGGCGGCCTAGGCGCGCGTCTCGGATTGATTGCGATCGGGTTCGCACAGGTGGATGAGGCCACGAACGGGGGTCTGGGCACCGAATTGACGCGAATTCTGCACTCAAGGAGACTTCCTAATGGCCGGTGCGGCGACCGTCGAAAAAGCATTGGATGTGCTGTTCCACCTGCATAATGCAGGAGCGGCACTTGGGCTGACCGAGATTGGCCGTGCGCTCGATCTCCCCAAATCAAGCTGCCACCGACTGCTCCGTTCTCTCGTGGAACGGGATATCGTCGAGCAGGATTTCGCGGGCCGATACCGGCCTGGGCTGGCGCTCCTCGCGCTCGGAATCGGCGCGCAGAACCGGGAGCCGGTGATCCGGGCGGCGCGGCCAACCCTCGAAAGCGAGGCAGCTCATCTTGGCGAGACGGTCTTTCTCGTGGCCGAACGCCGGGGCTTGCTTCGGGTGCTCGATAAGTGTGAGGGAAGTGGATTCTTGAGGGCCGCTCCGGCCGTGGGGGATCTAATCCCGACCGAAGTGACTGCGGCGGGCCAGCTTTATCGCGTCTTCGGGGACGTGCCGGAATGGGATTCGGAGGCGAGCGCTGATGCGGGCGGCGGTCGGGATGTGGATCGTGCCGGAAACGCATGGCGCGCTCTGGTCCAGGAGCGGGGCTATGCGCTGAATCGCGATGCGTGGATTTCGGGGCTCTCGGTTCTCGGCGTGCCGCTCTGGCAGGGCAGTCCGACCGGCGGCTCGGAAATGGTCGCGGTGATGGCCATGGCGGCTTCGTCGCCGCGATTCGATTCGCTCGGCGAGGTGCTGGTGGCCGATCGGCTACTGCGCGCGGCGGAAGACGTGGGACGTCGGTTGGGCGCCAGCGAGAGCGCGGAATCAGGCGCGCATGCAAGGGTCGCTCATGCAAAGACCTCTGATCCAAAGACCTCTGATCCGAAGACAAGGGGAGCGAAGTGATGGCGCAGTCTGATGAACCGATCGCATGGATCGACGGGCAGATCATGCCCGCGCATGAGGCTCGGATTCCGATTTTGGATCACGGATTTCTCTTTGGGGACGGAATTTTTGAAGGCATCCGAGTCACACCGAGAGGAATCTTCCGCTTCGATGGGCATATGAAAAGACTCTCCACAGCTGCTCTCGCGATCGGAATCGAGGTCGAAGGTGGATTCGATGCCGTGCGCGAAGTGGCCCGAGCGACGACGCGGGCCTGGGGGCCACGCGAAGGCTATCTGCGTTTGATCGTGACGCGCGGGGTTGGGCGCTTGGGGATCGACCCGGCCAGCTGTCCATCGCCGCAGATTATTTGTATTGCGGCGGGCGCGGTCCCCATCGATGAAGAGAAGCAGAAGGCCGGGATCGAAATGATCACGTCGAGTCTCCGGCGCCCGTCAGCCGACGTGCTCGATCCGCGCGTGAAGAGCCTCAACTACCTGAATAATGTGCTCGCAAAGCGGGAAGCGAATCTTCGTGGGGCCGACGATGCTCTCGTGCTGAATGCCCAGGGGCTGATCGCCGAAGCGTCTGCCACGAATGTTTTCGCGCTCACGGGCAATGAACTGGCGACGCCGCCGGTGACAGACGGCGCACTTGCGGGACTCACGCGCAGGACGGTGCTCGAGATCGGGCGGGATCTGGGCCTCGACGTGCAGGAAAAAAGCCTGAGCCGGTTCGATCTCTACGCGGCCGACGCCGTTTTTCTCACCGGCACTCGCGCGGGCCTCGTGCCGGTCGGTCGTCTGGACGGTTCAGCGATTGCCCAAACCGGGCGCGGTCAGGTCGATGCCATCGCGGCCGCCTTTGGCGATCGCCTGCTCGAGCTCTCCACGCCCGTCCACTAGGGCCCGACTTGGGTTCCACCGGCTCCACTAAGGTCCCAGTAAGGCTCCACTAGGCACTAGGGCTCCGGGAGAAGCGGTCGCCGCAATTCGTCTTCAAGAGAGTGAGTGGGGGATCAGCGCTATGCTCCCGCCCACACCCCAATTTCTAAGAAACCGAGCCCTCCTGGGCCCGACGGAGGCCCTTTGCCGCGCGCGCGGAATGGGCCAAGGAGAATCCTTTGCGCTGGTCGAGCGCCTTCATTCCTACTCTTCGAGATGATCCTGCGGACGCCGAAGCCGTCTCGCATAAGCTGCTCGTTCGCGCGGGCTTCATGCGTCAGTTGATGGCGGGGCATTATTCGCTCACGCCACTCGGCTTTCGTTCGCTGCGCAAAGTTGAGGCCATCGTTCGCGACGAGATGGAGAAGATCGGTGCGCAGGAGTTTCGGCTGCCGACGATGCATCCCAAGGAAATTTGGGAGAAGGCGGGGCGATGGGACTCGGTGGGCGAAGAGATGTTTCGCTTTACCGATCGCAAGGGCGCGGAACTCGCGCTGGGCATGACCCACGAAGAGATCTTTGCCTTCCATTCGACGGAGTTGCGCTCGTATAAGTCGCTGCCCCAGATTTGGTATCAGTTTCAGACGAAGTTCCGCGACGAAGCGCGCCCTAAGAGCGGGCTTCTTCGCGTGCGCGAATTCACGATGAAAGATTCGTATTCCTTCGATGTAGATCAGGCGGGGCTCGACGCGGCCTTCGATCGGCATTTTGAAGCGTACCGGCGGATCTTTAAGCGCTTTGGTTTCGAAGCCATCGCGGTCGAGGCGAGCTCGGGCGTGATGGGCGGGGACAGGTCCGTCGAGTTCATGCTGCGCAGCGACGCGGGCGAAGACTGGATCGCGCATTGCGCGGCCTGTGGATACGCAGCGAATGTCGAAAAGGCGCAGAGTGAACTCGCCGGGATCGAAGACGGCGAAGGCCTGGACGCGCCCGAAAAGTTCGCGACACCGGGTGTGAAGACGATTGCCGACCTTGAGGCGATGGACGGTGGCGTTGCGGGCAATCGGCAGATCAAAACCCTCGTGTATCAGATCGACGGGAAGCTGGTCCTGATGCTCCTGCGCGGAGATCATCAGCTCTCAGAGCAGAAGCTGATTGATCAAGTCGAAGCGGAAGAAATTCGACCTGCGACGATCGGCGAGGTCAAGAATGCGTTAGGCGCGCTGCCGGGCAGTCTCGGTGCGGTCGGAACGAGCGATTTCTTTGTGATTGCGGATGAAGCTCTTCGGGGTCGGCGTGATATGACGACCGGTGCAAACGAGGACGGCTTCCATCTACGCGGAGTGGATATAGACCGCGACATCGATGTGAAGGCCTGGCTTGATCTCCGAGAAGTCGCGGACGGCGAGGGCTGTCCCATGTGCAAGACGCCCTTCTCAGTGATTAAGACGATCGAGATCGGGCATATCTTCAAGCTCGGGACAAAGTACAGCGAGGCATTCGGCGCTTCAGTCCAGAATAAGGACGGCAAATCAGTTGATCTCATGATGGGCTCGTACGGGATCGGCCTCGACCGAAACCTGGCGGCCATTGTGGAATCGCATAACGACGAGAACGGCATCTGCTGGCCCGTGAACACGGCGCCTTACGAAGTGGTCGTGACGGTCGTTAAGCCCAAGGATGTCGATTGTCATGAGGCCGGCGAGAGTCTCTATGAAAAGCTCACGGAAGCGGGCATCGACGTGATCATCGACGATCGGGATGAACGCCCGGGCGTGAAGTTCAAGGATGCCGAGTTGATCGGCTTTCCCTATCGGGTGAATGTTGGACCGAAGGGTCTCGCCGACGGTGTTTTCGAGTTCGTGCGTCGTCGCGACGGGGAAAAGCGGGATATCCCGATCGAGCACGCGGCTGAAGTGATTATCGAGGATGTGCTGGACGAACGGTCTTAAGGCCACGCGCGCAGATTTGCAAGACGGAGATCGAAGCATGCCGGCAAAGGCAAGAGGCGCAAAACAGGACGACTCCGACGCAGGTCCGCTGGTCCATCTCTTCGATGGCCACGTCTATATCTTCCGCGCGTTCTTTTCCATGCCCTCGATGACGGCGCCCGACGGGACGCCCTGTAACGCAGCCTACGGCTTCGCGAACACGCTGATCCGATATGCGACGGAAGTCGATCCGACTCATGTCGGCGTGTGTTTCGATGCGGCGATGACCAGTTTTCGAAACGAGATCGAGCCGGAATACAAGGCCCAGCGTGGCGCGCCACCGGAAGAGCTCGAGCCCCAATTCGATCTCTGCCATGAGGTGTCGATCGCTCTTGGATTCGCGACGTATGAAAAGGACGATTACGAGGCGGACGATTTGCTGGGAACGATCGCGGACGAGGTGGTGCGTCGGCGCGGGCGATCTCGGGTGATTACGACCGACAAGGATTTGTGTCAATTGGTTCGTGAGGATGGTCGCGTGGAAGTGTATGACCTTGCGAAGGACATCATTTTCGATGCGGATCGCGTGCGGGAAAAGTTCGGTGTTTCGCCCTCTCAGATTCCGGACTATCTCGGTTTGGTTGGAGATGTTGTCGATAACTTGCCGGGCGTGCCTGGAGTAGGGGCGAAGTCGGCGGCGGCGGTTCTTCTGAACTTTCCGTCGATCGAAGAAGTGCCCGCAGATATAAGCGCATGGGGGGATGTGGAAGTGCGCGGCGCGAAGCGTCTGGCAGCGAAAATTGCGGAACATCGCGAGCGAGCGCTGAAGACGAAGGATCTCGCGACTGTTCTTCGCAAAGTGCCCGGTCTCTCTCCCAGCCTATCCGACCTTGCGTATCGCGGAGCGGATCGCGAGCGGACGGAAGAACTCTTCGAGCGACTCGGCTGGAATCGGATCTTTGACCGCATTCCGAAATGGCAAAGCGAATGACAGGGCGTGTGGATTCGTAGCGATGATGCGCTCCGCTCGTCTCACGCTCTCGAACGCGATTACCGCGACAAGGCTCTTTGCGGTGCCCTTCTTTTATTGCGCGATTGTCTCTCGGGCATGGGGGCTCGCCTTCGGGCTCTTTTGGTTGGCCGTGGCGACAGATATGGTCGACGGACGCGTTGCCCGCGCGCGAGGGGAAGCTTCGGCATTTGGTGGCCTGCTGGATCATGCGAGCGATGCAACCTTTGTGTCGTTAGGTCTTATCGGACTTGCCACTGCGGGACAGGCTCCTTTTGCGCTGCCCTGCCTCGTGGTCGTCGCGTTTCTCCAGTACGTCCTCGACTCACGTTCTCTTGAAGGCCTCACGCTTCGCGCGAGCTTTCTCGGGCGCTGGAATGGGGTGTTCTACTTCGTACCCCTGGGCATCATCGTGACCCGTGAGGCCCTCGGCCTTGCTTGGCCCAGTGACGGCTTTGTTCTCGCGCTGGGCTGGGTTCTGGTTGTGACGACGCTGCTCTCTATCCTGGATCGGGCCTGGACGCTGTTTGCATCGCGCCGCGGCCTTTGAGTCGGAGATGATTCGACGCTAAAACGAGGTTAAGGCGTGGATGGGGCGAGGCTAAGCCGGGGATCAAGCGGGGATGAAGCGGCCCTGAGTCGCCTAAGAG
The DNA here is from genome assembly GCA_041690055.1 of Myxococcota bacterium. Taxonomy (GTDB): domain Bacteria; phylum Myxococcota_A; class UBA9160; order UBA9160; family UBA4427; genus UBA4427. Next base: position 12,425 of record JBDNFB010000183.1, read on the forward strand.
GTCGACTCTTCGACTTGCGCGCAACTTTCCGCCCGCCGAGCGGTTCTGCTCTGGTAGAACTAAGGAGGGGCGGCGTGCCTCAAGAGTCCGCATTCGGTATTCGAACGCGAACCTGAGGCCATTCCCAACGGACGAGGGCGAATAGATGACGAGAGAATCAGTGCGGGAAATGCCGCGCGATGATGCTGGCTTGCCTCTTTCGGGCCTATCGCGCCCGTCACTCGTATCACCTGGGCACCGGATTCGGCGACTCGGCCTGGCAACGGGCATCGTATTCGCCCTTACTTTGGCCCTCGTCCTCCTCCCCGTCTTCGCCCATGAAGCCGTCGCGGCCCCGTCGTTTCTTACGTTTGAGAGCGGTCCGGTTCGACCGATGGCGCTCTCCCCGGACGGCACGAAGCTGTATGCCGTGAATACACCCGATGGTGTGCTCGAGGTCTTTGATGTCGGCGCTGCAGGGCTGACCTTTTCGCATTCGGTGCCGGTGGGAATGGAGCCGGTCGCCGTCGCTGTTCGCTCGGCCACGGAAGTGTGGGTCGTTAATCATCTCTCCGACAGCGTCAGCATCGTCGATCCCGTCGCGCGACGTGTGACCCGAACGCTGCTCGTCGGCGATGAGCCGCGCGATATTCTCTTCGCGGGCCCGTCGGGCGCGCGTGCCTTCATCACGACGGCGCATCGCGGGCAGCATCGGGAGGATCTGTCGATCGCAGCGATTCCAGGCGCGGGCGATCCCGAGCTGACGACGGAGGGGCGCGGCCGTGCGGACGTATGGGTCTTTGACGCCGGAACTCTAGGCTCAGGGTTCGGCGGCGTTCCTGTTGAGATCCTGACGGTCTTCGGCGATACGCCTCGCGCATTGGCTGCGTCCGTCGATGGCTCGAAAGTTTGGGTCGCCGTCCACCATTCGGGCAATAAGACGACAGCTGTGACGGAAGCGCTCGTCTGTAATGGCTTCAGCCCTGCGACTTCTTGCACGATCGCGCCGGGGATTGTGGCGCCCGGAGGCGTTCCGGGGCCGAGCGCAAATGGAGAAGGTCTGGCGGCTCCGGAAGTCGGCCTGATTGTTCAGAAGGATGCCGCTGGCGTGTGGCGGGATGTGCTAGGTCGGGACTGGAGCACGTTCGTGCGCTTTAACCTCCCTGATCTCGATGTCTTTGAGATTAATGCGACGACGCTTTCGCAAACCACTTCGCATGCGAGTGTCGGGACGACGCTCTTCAATATGGTCGTCAATCCCGCGAACGGGAAGCTTTACGTCTCGAATACGGAATCGCAGAATCTGACGCAATTCGAAGGGCCAGGCGTGACAGGGGGCTCGACGGTACAAGGCCATTTGGCCGAGGCCCGAATCACCGTGATCGACGGGGCCACGGTCACTCCGCGGCATCTGAATAGACATCTCGACTACAGCCTTCTGGCCGATGATCCACTCTTCGATCCGACCGCGAAGGACCATAGTTTGGCCACGCCGCTTGAGATGGTGGTGAGCGCGGATGGCGCCACGCTCTTCGTTGCCGCCTTCGGTTCCGGAAAAGTCGGCGTGTTTCCGACCGCCCCGCTTGAAGCGGATACCTTTGATCCTGCTGTCCTGAGTGCGAATTATATTGACGTGAGCGGCGGGGGCCCGGCGGGCCTTGTGCTGGATGAATCGAACGATCGCCTCTTTGTTTATACGCGTTTCGATAATGGCATCTCGATGGTCGACCTGACGACGGGCCTCGAGAGTGGTCATTGGAATTTCCCGAATCAAGAGCCGCTTGCCGTCGTCGAGGGCCGTCCCTTCCTCTATGACGCCCAGATTTCGTCGGCCAACGGCGAAGCCTCCTGTGCCTCTTGTCATATTTTCGGCGATCTCGATCATCTGGGTTGGGATCTTGGAAACCCGGACGACATCGTGGTTTCGAGTCCGATGGCGCTGCTTTTTCCGGTCGGTGATTTACCGGGGCTCAACGGTGTGAGCGATGAGGATGTCTTTCATCCGATGAAGGGGCCGATGACGACGCAGACCCTGCGCGGCATGCAGAATGGCGGCGCGATGCATTGGCGTGGCGATCGCTCGAATGGCTTCTTTGGGATGTCCGCAGACAACGAGGACGAGGCCTTCCGCAATTTCATCGTCGCCTTCGAAGGTCTCTTAGGTCGAGAGGACCTGCTTTCGGAAGCCGATATGCAGCGCTTTGCGGACTTTGCGCTTTCGCTGGTCCTGCCGCCCAATCCGGTGCGGCCCCTCGATAACCAATTGGAGACGGCGGCGGCGAACGGGCGCACGTTCTACAACAACACGCCGACGGATGGTCCTCTGACCTGCGAAATCTGTCATCGCCTCGACGCGAGTCAGGGCTTCTTCGGCGGAGGCACGTTCTCAACCTTCGAGGGCGAGTCGCAGATTTTCAAGGTTCCGCACCTGCGCAATATGTATACGAAGGTCGGTATGTTTGGGATGCTGAATAACGCCGGCGAGGGTCCCGCGAATACTGGAGACCAGGTCCGTGGCTTTGGTTATCTGCATGACGGCTCGGTCGATACGCTCTTCCGTTTTGTGAGCGGGAATGCGTTTGCGTTTCCGAGCGAAACCGCGCGGCGCGAAAGCGAAGCGTTCATGCTGCAATTCGATAATGATATTGCGCCGATCGTTGGGCAGCAGGTGACTCTTGATGCGGGCAATGCGCTCGTGGCGGGTCCGCGGGTCCAGCTCTTGATTGATCGCGCGAACGCGTCGTTTACTTCTCTTCTTCTGGACGGCGTCACGACGGAATGTGAGCTCGTTGTGAAGGGAACGGTCGGCGGTGTGCCGCGCGGCTGGACGCGGCTTGCGGGCGGATTGTTTCAGGCGGATGACGACCCTGGGCAGGCGGCGCTGCTCGACGATCCGGCGCTGCGCGCTTTGGCCGCGACGGAAGGTCCGCTCACGTATACGTGTGTGGCGCCGGGGGCGGGCGTCCGCGTGGGCATCAACCGGGATCTCGATGCTCTGCTCGACGGGCTGGATAATTGCCCCGGCCATCCGAATGACGCACAGGTCGATACCGACTCTGACGGACTCGGGGACCTCTGTGATCCGACGCCGACTCCTGAGCCGGGGCTGGCCGTCGGGCTGGCGATGGGCATCGCACTGCTCGCGTTTTCTCGGCGGGTCCGCCGGCTGCGCTCTTAGCGAGCGGCGGCCCCTTCGACCCCTTCAGCCTCTGCTCCGAAGAGCTCGCGATTCGCGCGGCGCATGAAGAGGAGCCCGATCGCCGCGTTGAAGAAGATGAAGAAATTGTGCTGGACGAAGCCGAAGGTGGTCATTTCGCCTTCGTTGCCCGGGAAGAGGATCACCCAGAGCGTGATGGCGACCGTGCGCATGGGCCCGGGCGTCGCAGCTCCGAAGAAGATCACGGGCAGGTAGCCAAGCATCTGCAAGTAGGTCGCCTCGACCCCGAAGAGGCCGAGCGTGTTCTTGTAGACGAAGACTGCCGCGAGCAGCGCAGGCGAGCGCAGGGCGATAATTGTCAAATAGCGAGCGACCCCAGATTCGCGGAAGCTCTTGAAAAGAGGTCGCTCGCGGAGTTCGCGATCCTTGCCGAGGGGGCCGCGGAAGAACGCGATCCAAAGCCCAAGAAAAACGGCCGCGCCCGCGGCGATCCACGGGATCACCCCAAAGACTTCCGGCAGCGAGTCCCGCGTGAGCGTCCAGCCAATCGTCGCCCAGCCGAGCAGATAGAAGAACTCGCAGAACATGATGAAGATCATGCTCGAGCCGACTTCCCAGCCGGGGACGCCGTAGCGCCGATTCAGGTAGAGCCCCATGGCGCCCTTACCGACTTGTTCGTTCACGATCGAGAGGATGTAGCTGCTGCCGCGGATGGGCAAGATATCGGTGTAACGGATGGTGGGGGTGTTGAACCAGGAGACGACGCGCCAGACAACGGCCGAGTCGATCAAGAAGAAGAAGAACGAATAGGGGACCATGAGCGCGAGCCATTTAGTCCACGAGACGCGGGCGAAGATGCCGCCGAGGTACTCAAAGAGCGTGAGCTCCTCGCGGGCCGCTGCGCCGGACAGACGCGTGTAGAGATACCCGAAGCAGATCAGCGTGATGGCCCAGGGCAGCAGCAGCTGCCAAAGCGCCGGCTTGCGCAGCGCAGGCGCTTCCTCGGGAGCGCCTGCGGCGCCTCCAGTAGAGTCCGCGGCGCTCTCGGTGGAGCCGTTCGGAGAGGGAGTATCAGCACTCATGAGGCGTATTCGCTTTCGGGTCCGATCAGATCCTTTAGGGTCTGGTCGAGTGGAGTGAGTTCGATGCCGAGTTTTTCGCAGAAGATTGCGGGATTAACTTGGTCGTCGTGTTGCATGATTTCAAACATGGCGCTCGAGATCGGCGGGTTTGGTAAGAGCTTATCGATCAGGCCCACGCCGAGTCGCGCGAGGGCGCCAGGGAGAGATTTGATCACGGGCGTATTGTTGTAGAGCGCCGCGGCGCGCAGGACGAGATTGCGATGGGGCAAGCAGTCCGGGCCGCCTGCGTCGAGTGATAGGTCTCGGCCGGGCGCGGCTTCACATGCCGCGAGAACGGCGCGGACGACGTCGCGGGCATCGATCGGTTGCTGAAGCGTCTTACCGCCGTCAATAAGACGGAGCGAGGGCGCCTGCGCTTGCTTTCGGAGTGAAGCGGAGGCCGGGTCATCTCCGCCTAACACCATAGGGACGCGCAAGACCGTTGCGGGGACGCGATCGTCGAGCAAGATTGATTCGGCGCGACCCTTGGAGGCGAGGCAATCATTGTCGGAGTCCGAGCGGGATCCGAGGATCGAGAGATAGACGATGCGCTGGAGGCCAGCGCGATTAGCCGAGAGGGCGAGTGCATGGCAGGTCTGCTCATGCGCTTCGACATAGCGCGTTCCCGGCATTTCTTTGATGATGCCGACGAGGTGGATGACGGCTCGGGCGCCTTGGAGAGCGGCTTCCATTCCGTTCGGGCTCATGTAATCGACGATCTGAATTTCGGGAGCGGGCGAAAGGTTCATCGCCTCTATCGTCTTGACGGCTCTTTCCGATCGGACGAGCGCGCGCACGCGTCCATGGAAGGGCGACGTCGAATCCGCCGCGAGCTGCGTTAGGAGGGCGCGTCCGAGCTGGCCGTTCGCACCGGTGACAACGAGGCCACCTTCGAAAGAGAGAGGGGAGAGTTCCACTGACACAGCATAACCTCTTATGGAAGACGAGCCCGAACGGTGGGTCAGGCGGACGCTCGCCGCAGGGAGCCGAGGAGGTAGCGGGAGGCGAGCGCGGCTCCGACCAACAGGAGCAGCCATCCGCTGAGCGTCGAGAGAGCGAAGGGCAACCCACCCGCGCTCGCCATTTTCCCAGTCAGCCAAGGAATGACGAAGCCGCCCAGGGAGCCGAGCCCGCCTGCCAGTCCGGCGGCCGTGCCAGCCGCGCGGGGGAGAGCGATTCCGGCGAGGCCGATCATGACGGGAAAGACACCGCCGAGAAAGAACCCGGTGCCCGCCATCGCAAGTTCCGGCGTTCCTATCCAGCCCCGCCCGAAGGCGAAGACGAAGAGAGCCGAAATACTCGCCAGCGCAGCGATCGTCCCCGCTCCGGGTCGTCTGGGCGCGAGGCCTATCGAGAGTCGTCCAGCAAGCAAGCCGCCCCAGAAGGCGCTGATCGTCTGGGCAGCGCGGGAGCTACTGAGACCCAGGTCTGTAGTCGCGTGATCGGCGACGAATATCGTCAGGGCCGATTCGACGCCCACGTAAGCGAATGTGGCGAGGCAGATCGCCGCGAGCGCAAGGCGGCCGAGCGGCGCGGTTGCCGACGGTCGATCGATCGTTGGCGACAGGGATTCTTCCGAGCCAGCGCGCGCCGCGTCGGCTCCGTGGTCTTCTTTTTCGGGGAGGCGGGTCAATAAGGCGCCAAGGATCAGGAGGATGTGAAGGAGACCGGCCATGCGGAAGGTGTCGTACCACGGTGTTGCGAACGCCGAGCGCATCGCATCAAAAATGAGCGGCGAAACCATCGCCGCAAAGCTTGCCCCCGAGTGAATGAGGAGAAGGCGCTTCGGCGCGTGTTCTCCGTACTCTTCGATCGTGGCGGCGTTCAAAACAGTTTCGTAGAAGCCCGCCCCAAAGCCGATCATCATTGTCCGGATCACGAGGCCTTCGAAGTCAGTCTGTGGGCCGAGGCTGAGTGTGGCGGTCGCGACCAACGTGCAAGCGGCGATGAAAAGGGGGCGGCGCGGAAGGCGGTCGATGATCGGTCCGGCGAGGACGATGCCTGCGCCGAGTCCGAGTGAAAGCGTGGACCCGAGGAACCCAAGGTCGGCGTAATCCAGGCCGAGGGTCGCAATCAGCTCGGTGCTATTCGCTCCGTACAGAACGAGTAAAGCCCCGAACGCCATGAAAGACGAAACGGCAAGGCCAGTCAAAGGGGGAGTCGATGAGAGAACAAGAGTGGCGGCAAAGAAGTGACAAAAGAAGCGACAAAAGAAGCGGCCACGAATGCTCTACATCATGTTCAGTTCGAGGCGAGCCGCGTCGGACATCATGTCGACACTCCACGGCGGATCCCAAACGAGATCGAGGTTCACATCCTTAACGCCGAGTACGTTGCGCACCTTGTCTTCCACCTCGACCGGTAGAGTCTCGGCCACCGGACACATCGGCGTCGTGAGGGTCATGGTCAGATTCACTTCGGATTCATCGTTCACATCGACGCCGTAGATGAGTCCGAGTTCGTAGATGTCGACGGGGATCTCGGGATCGTACACGGTCTTCAGCACGGCAATGCAACGGTCGCGGATCTGCATGGCCGGGCTCAGGTCGTTCACGCCAGGCGCATCTGGAGCGGCCGGCACTGTCGGCACCTCAGGAGGTGTAGGAGACATAGTCGCTCCCGCTTCGGGCGAACTTGTTACGGGCGTATCGGTTTCGGGCATTTCGTGTTGATCGTGCATTGCTGAATCACCTTGCTGGTTCTTCGGGTTCATCCGTTTCCGGAAATTTCGGATCCAATTGAGCATTAGGGCCGGGCCTATTCCGTCTGCGCTGTCTGGCCATCGCCAGCCAGTGCTTCACGCAGAGCATGCCAAGCGAGCGTCGCGCATTTCACGCGCATAGGGTACTCCCGTACACCTGCGAAGACCGCAAGCTTTCCGAGTCCTTCGAGTTTGGCCTCTTCGCTCGGCGACGACGTGACGAGATTATGGAAATGGTCAAAGTCGGTCTGGACTTCGTCCACCGTCTTGCCCTTCACGAAATCGGTCATGATAGAAGCGGAAGCCTTCGAGATCGCACAGCCCGAGCCTTGGAAGGTGACTTCTTCGACGATCTTACCGGATTCGTCCACGCGCACATAGAGCGTGAGCTGGTCGCCGCAGAGCGGATTATGCCCATCCGCTTCATGCGTCGCGTCTTCCATCGCACGGAAATTTCGAGGCTTCTTATTATGTCCCAGGATGGTGGCCTGGTAGAGCTCGCGTAAATCTTCCATTTAGCGAAAGAGTTCCTCTGTTTTCTTGAGCGCATCGACCAAGGTGTCGACTTCGCCGTAGGTATTGTAGAAGGCGAACGAGGCGCGCGCCGTCGCGGGCAAGCCGAGACGCTTCATGAGTGGCTGTGCGCAGTGATGACCGGCGCGGATCGCAACCCCTTCGGTGTCGAGGATCGTCCCGATATCGTGGGGATGTGCGTCTTCGAGGACGAAGGAGATCACTGCCGCCTTTTCTTTCGCCGTGCCGACGATGCGGAGCCCGGGGACTGTGGCGAGCTTCTCGGTCGCGTACTCGAGCAGCGAATGCTCGTAGGCGGCGATCTTCTCCATGCCGATGCCTTCGAGGTATTCTACGGCCGCGCCGAGCCCGATGACCGATGCGATATCCGGCGTTCCGGCTTCGAATTTCTGCGGCACAGGTGCAAACGTGGTCCCGTCAAAAGACACGCTCTCGATCATGTCGCCGCCGCCGAGGAATGGTGGCATCGCTTCAAGCAAAGGAAGTCGGCCCCAAAGCACGCCCGCTCCGGTCGGTCCGAAGACCTTATGTCCGGAGAACACGTAGAAATCGCAGCCCAATTCCGAGACCCGTACCGGCTGATGGGGCACGGCCTGCGCACCATCGAGAAGAGTCACGATGCCCCGCTCGCGGGCGAGGGAAGTGATCTCGCGGACCGGATTGATTGTGCCGAGCGCGTTCGAGACGTGTGTGAAGGCGAGGAGTTTCGTGCGTGGCCCGAGCAGGCTCTTCAGGTGGGCGAGGTCGAGGACGCCTTCGTCGCTGATCTCGGCTACGCGGATGATGGCGCCGGTTCGCCCCGCGAGCATCTGCCAGGGAACGATATTGGCGTGATGTTCCATCATGGTGAGGACGATCTCGTCGCCCTCGCCGATCTCGGTGTCGCCCCAGCTGCGTGCGACCAAGTTGATCGCTTCGGTGGCGTTGCGCACGAAGATGACTTCGCGAGGGTCCGGCGCGCCAATGAAACCGGCGACTCGTGTGCGCGCGTCTTCATACCGCATCGTCGCATCGGCGGAGAGCTTGTAGACGCCGCGATGAATATTGGCGTACTGGCTTCCGTAGAATTCGGACATCGCGTCGATGACTTGCCGAGGCTTTTGGGCGCTCGCGGCACTGTCGACGTAGGTCAGCGGCTTGCCGCGGGTCTCGGAATCGAGAATCGGGAAATCTTTTCGAATGGACTGAACGTCGAATGTCATCTGTGATCCCCCGATCCAGGCGCGCCCGAGGAAGTGGCAGCGGCGTTCGTGCTGCTCAGCGCGCCAACACTTGCGAGCGCCGCGTCGACACGGCGCGTGGTGGTGCTGCGCAAGCTCTCGTTCGTGATTCCGCCCACGACGCTATGCGCGAAGGCGCGAGTCAGCAGGAGTCGTGCTTCGTCGGGGCCAAGGCCACGCGCGCGCAGGAAGAAGAGCGCCTCTTGATCGAGTTGCCCGATCGTCGAGCCATGGCTCGCTCGCACATCGTCCGCATAAATTTCAAGCTGCGGTTTCGTGTCCACGGAAGCCTTGTCGGAGATCAGCAGGTTCGGGTTCTGCTGACGTGCCTCGGTCTTCTGCGCATCGGGCCGCACGATCACCCGCCCTCGGAACACACCTTTTGAAGCGCCGCCAAGCACGCCGCGATATTCCTGATCGCTGGTGCAATGCGGGGCCGCGTGATCGACGGTCGTGAAATGGTCGATATGTGATCCGGGAAGCTTCTCGCCGGCCGCCTTCGTCTTTGACGCTTGCGACTCTGACGGCTCGGCATCGCGGCCGAGATAGAAGCCACGCATGCGTGTTTCGGCGCGCGGCTCTGCGAGTGTGATTTCGAGCTCGCTGCGCACGAGCCCCGTGCCGAGAGTGAAAACGTGGGAATCGAAATGCGCATCTTGCTCGAGTCGCGCGAAAGCGCTCGTCACATGAATGCGTTCTGCACTTTCCGACTGGATCTCAACCACTTCCACTCGGGCGCCGCGCGCGAGCAAGAACTCCGCAACGTAGTTTGTGAACCCGGTGGCCGTTCCTGCGCAGACATGTTCGGTCAGGAGTGTGGCTTCGCTGTTTTCGCCGGCGACCACAAGCAAACGCGGAAAGGACGCACTCGCTCCATCAGGAGAGCCTGTCGAAACAAACTGAACACGCAAAGGCTCGATCAGTCGGGCTCCCGCTTCCAGGAACAGGACGAGGCCATCTTCTATGAATGCATTTTGAAGGGCCGTGAGCGCTTGGCGTTTGGTATCCGTGAGCTGGGCGAGTAGTGGGCGCAATCGGTCGGGATCCGCTTGAAGCAGGTCTGCGATCGATTTGATCTCGACGCCGGCCGGGAGATCCTTGTCCGCATCACCGCTGCGCGTAGCGTCGAAGCGACCGTCGACGAAGACGAGCGTCGCTGCGGGCTCCTCAGTTTCCGGAATCGCGATATCGATGCCGTCGCCACCGGACATGAAGTTGGAGCTCGCCATGCCCGCGCGCGTAAACGAGAGCGCTTCGAGAGGAGCGAAATTCGTCCCCTTCCAATTCTCAAGACGGCGCGTCGGCACGCCCTGTTCTTCGAAGCGGGCGAGCGCTTCCCGTCGCTGCTCGCGCAGCCATTCGGGCTGCGCGGCCGTGATGCCGGACGTTGCAAGGGAATCGGCATCCGAAGGGGAGGGGAGGAGGAGGGCCGCATGCAGTCGGCTCAAGCTTTCAGCGGCTTTGCTCATGCGCTTGCTCCTTCGCCTTGCTCGATCCAGCCATAGCCCTTTTCTTCAAGTTCGAGGGCGAGGTCCTTGTCGCCGCTGCGCACGATCTTTCCACCGGAAAGGACATGGACGTGATCGGGGACGATGTAGTCGAGGAGTCGTTGGTAATGCGTTATCAGGAGCATGGCGCGGTCGGGCGAGCGCATTTGGTTCACGCCGTTCGCAACGATGCGCAGGGCATCGATGTCGAGACCTGAGTCCGTCTCATCCAGAATGCAGAAGCTCGGTTCGAGGAGCAGCATCTGAAGAATTTCGTTGCGCTTCTTTTCGCCGCCGGAGAAACCTTCGTTGATCGCGCGGGCCATCATGTCCTCGGGCATTTCGACGAGCTTCATCTTCTCTTTCAGCAGAGTGAGGAAATCGATGGCGTCGAGATCCTCGAGACCTTGATGTTCGCGGATCGCGTTCACTGCGGTGCGGAGGAAATAGGTGTTGGCCACGCCCGGGATTTCGACGGGGTATTGGAAGGCGAGAAAGACGCCTTCACGCGCGCGGATCTCAGGATCCATTTCGGCGAGATTTTTGCCGCGGAAGAAGACTTCGCCGCTCGTGATTTCATAACCGGGCTTGCCGACCAGCACATTCGAAAGCGTGCTTTTGCCCGAGCCGTTCGGACCCATGATGGCGTGGACTTCGCCGGCATACAGATCAAGATTGATGCCCTTCAGGATCGGGGTATCGCCCGCAGTGGCGTGGAGGTCGCGAATTTGAATCAGCGGTGTATCAGGCATCAATTTCTTCCTTGCGCAGCCGAGCTGTCGCATTGATCTGTTTCGAGGCTTCTCGAACGTTGCGGTCCGGATTTACGGGACCGCGGTTTCATGTGACGACGCGTCGCGCCAGGGCTTCGTCGCTTTGTATCGCGTCGTGTCGATCTTCTACCTTATTCGGGGCGACTAGCCGACGGAGCCTTCGAGGCTGACCGAGAGCAGCGCCTGTGCCTCGACCGCGAACTCCATCGGGAGTTCGCGCAACACGTCCTTGCAGAACCCGTTCACGATCATGGAGATCGCGTCTTCTTCACTCATGCCGCGCTGGCGGCAGAAGAAGAGCTGATCGTCGCTGATCTTGGAGGTCGTTGCTTCATGCTCGACGATGGCAGTTGGATTGCTCGCTTCCAGATAAGGGAAGGTATGCGCACCGGATTTATCACCCATCAACAAGGAATCACACTGACTGTAATTACGCGCGCCATCGGCCTTGGGGCCCATGCGAACAAGACCGCGGTAGCTCTGGTCACCTTGGCCGGCGCTGATGCCCTTTGAGATGATCGTGCTCTTCGTGTTCTTGCCGATATGGATCATCTTCGTACCGGTATCGGCCTGCTGCTTATGGTTCGTCATCGCGACGGAGTAGAACTCGCCGACGGACTCGTCGCCAATCAGCAAGCACGAGGGGTATTTCCAGGTGATCGCCGAGCCCGTTTCCACCTGCGTCCAGGAGATCTTCGACCGGAAGCCGCGGCAGGCGCCGCGCTTGGTCACGAAATTGTAGATGCCGCCGACGCCGTTCTTGTCGCCGGGATACCAGTTCTGGACGGTCGAGTACTTGATCTCGGCTCGGTCGTGCGCGACGAGTTCAACCACGGCCGCATGCAGCTGGTTCTCATCGCGCTGCGGAGCGGTGCAGCCCTCGAGGTAGCTAACATAGGCATCATCGTCGGCAATCAGAAGCGTTCGCTCGAACTGTCCAGTCCCCGCAGCATTAATGCGGAAGTAGGTAGATAGTTCCATCGGGCATCGCACGCCCTTCGGGATATAAGCGAAGGATCCGTCGCTGAAGACCGCGGCGTTCAGGCAGGCGTAGAAATTGTCTGAGTAAGGGACGACGCTGCCCAGGTACTCGCGCACGAGATCTGAATGGTTCTGGACTGCTTCAGAGAAGGAGCAGAAGATGATGCCCTTCTGCTCAAGCTCGGCCTTGTAGGTCGTCGCGACCGAGACGCTATCGAAGACGGCGTCGACGGCGATGCCGTTGAGTCGCTTTTGTTCGAGCAGCGAGATGCCGAGCTTGTCATACGTCTTGCGGAGTTCGGGATCCAGATCGTCGAGACTGTCCAGCTTGATCGGATTCTTCGGCGCCGAGTAATAGACGATCTCGTCGAATTCGATTTTCGGGTAGGAGACCTTCGCCCATTCGGGTTCGGAATGTCCTTCTGCGAGCATTTCGCGGAAGCGCTTGAAGGCCTTCAGGCGGTACTCAAGCAGCCATTCCGGCTCCTTCTTTTTAGACGAAATGAGGCGAACGACTTCCTCGGTGAGTCCGGGAGGGGCGCGATCTTCTTCGATGTCGGTGACGAAGCCGTATTTGTAATCCTGCTTCGCGAGTTGTTCGAGTTCGGGATTGGCACCAGCCATCTTATGAATTCCTTGTCGCAGCCGCGCTCTTTGCGGCCATCGAGGCGTGAGTGGAGGCGTGAGTCGGATCTGTGTGATTTTCGGAATGCTGCGCGACCGAAACTTCTTCGGGCTCGCGCGAAATTTGGAGCATGTTGCTCAGAACATGCGTTGAACGGTCGTTCACCAGGTCGGCGAGGGTGATCTCGGCAAGCGCGCGCTCGACGACGCGACTGATCAGCTGCCAGGGTTTGCGAACCGCGCAGAGCGCTTCGTGTTCGCATTGAGAGGGGCCGATGGCGCAATCCGTCAGCGCGACGGGCCCTTCGAGAACTCGGATCATCTCGGAGACGGTCAATTCTTCGGGGGCGCTGGCCAGGCTGTATCCGCCCTTCGAGCCACGCTGCGAAATCAGAATGCCTTCTTTCGCGAGGGCCTTGAGAATCTTGCCCACCATGGGCACTGGCAGATCCGAGGACTGCGCGAGCTCGCGGGCGTTATGAGGAACGCCGCTCGGGTCGCTCGCCAGCTGCGCCATCAAGGCGATGCCATAATCTGTCGTCTTGCTGAGTTTGAACATGGAATATCTCGGTTTCTGTCAGTCTCTTTGTGTTCGAAGACTATATGGAACCAATTTGGTCCTGTAAATAGAGGACCGCCCTGGTCCTGTATTTCGTAAGTGTTCAATAATACGAAGTTTTGTGACTCTTGGTCCCGCGGGGCGCAAGTATTCGGGGAGCTTGAAGGCGAGTTTACGCCTGCAAAAGGTGTCGGGGCAGCGCGCTGGGGCCGACGAGCCAAGGGAAAGGAATGGGAGAGCCCAAGAAAGAAAAGGAGAAGGAAGCGGCTCGAAGACCGGATGAGTGGGCTAAGCGGGGGCTACTACGGCGCTCGGCTGGGTCGGAGGTTTTGCTTCGTTCTCGCAGCCGGATCCGGCGGGTGCGCCGAGGCGTGCTTCGAGATTGCCCGGCGGCGTAACGATCAGAGTGATGCGTGCTTCTTCCAATTGAGCCGAGGGAGACTGAATGGTGCCTCCTTCAAACTCGATGCAATTCCCGGCAGCAACGTGCACACGCCGCTCTCCCGATTGCAGCGTGATCCTTCCCCGCTCGACAAGGAAGAGCGCACGTTGGCGCAAAGTGAGTTCGAGTGCGGGCAATACCTGCTGTGCGGCGAGTTGAATGCGCCAAACACCAATATCGCTTCTATCGACTCCTTCGCGACCCTTATTGCTGCGGCTGAATGAAGGGGCAGAAGCCTCCTGACCCTCTATGTCGGAGTCGGAGGTCTCTCGGCTACCTTCCGCCTCAAGGGAACGATCTCGAATCAACTGGTCGGGTCGACGGCCGAGCCCTCTCTGCCAACAAGCATGAGACACCAAGCCCCTGAACAATTACTGTAGGGCGATGGATGGTGTACTCGAATGAATCAAGATACGAACACTCTAGCTGCGTCTCGGGAATCGGCGGAGGCGCGTAGCGCCGAAGA
>JBDNFB010000184.1:0-10255 GCA_041690055.1 Myxococcota bacterium
GGTCGCCTAGGCCCTTCGATCCCGCACCGAGTCTGGGGGAAGCGGAGGCCGCCGGTGCACTCGCAGTCGCAGATCGGGAAGAGAGCGGACAAGGAAAATCAGAACCGGAAGGGGCATCAATCGACCGGGGCCGCAGCGAGGGCATTGAGGGGAGCACGGCGCTCAGCGAGGATGATCTTCCGCTGAAGGGCTTGCGTGTTCTCGATCTCACGGCCTTCTGGGCGGGGCCCTACGGAACTTACTTGTTGTCTTGTTTAGGAGCGGACGTTATTCATGTCGAGTCGATCCAACGGCCCGATGGCATGCGGTTCGGAACGCAGGCGTCCCACGAGACCGATTTCTGGTGGGAGCAGGGGCCGACCTTCCAGTCTGCCAACGCGGGTAAGCGCGGATTGACGCTCGACCTGATGCGGCCCGAGGGCATCGAGATCTTGCTCGAACTCGTTAAGCAGAGCGATGTCCTGATCGAAAATTTCTCGCCCCGCGTGATGGATAATTTCGGAATCGACTATGAACGGTTGGCGGAGGCCAATCCGAAATTGGTCTTCGTTCGGATGCCTGCCTTTGGGCTCGATGGACCCTGGCGGGACCGAGTGGGATTCGCTCAGACGATGGAGCAGGTCAGTGGCCTGGCCTGGCTGACGGCTTATCCCGATTCCGCGGGCGACAAGGCCGGGCCCGTGACGCCCCGGGCTTGCGGTGATCCGCTTGCCGGAATTCATGCCGCGTTCGTGACCTTGGCCGCGCTTCATCGCCGCGACCAGACCGGTCGGGGTTGTGCCATCGAATCGGTGATGGTCGAGACGGCGCTCTCGATCACAGCCGAAGGAGTGATCGAGTACGACGCGGCCGGCAATCTACTCAAGGGCAACGCCAACCGATCTGCTCATGTCGCACCACAGGGACTCTACGCCTGTTCCGGCCATGAAGACGGGCTCGGGCGTCCGCGGCGAGTCGCGATCTCGGTCGAGACCGACGCGCAATGGCAAGCCCTCACTACTCTCATCGGTCGAGCCGAATGGAGTCAAGACGCACGCTTTGGCACCAGCTCCGATCGACTCGTCAAGCAGGACGAGATCGATCGCGCAATCGAGGCATGGACAGCGGGCGAGTCACCGGAGAACGTCGTCGACGTGCTTCTCAATGCGGGCATCCCCGCGGCGCCGGTTACGCCCGCGCGCCAGGGACCTCGGCTGGAGCCGATCACACAGAGCGACTTTATCCAGTCGCCGGTGCATCCGCTCGTGGGTCCGGTTCCCGTTCCGACGCAGCCGGTGCGGTTCGTGGGAAAGCGGGGCCGTGAGCTCGCTGGCGCGGCTCCTACGCTGGGCCAGCATAACGCCGAGATCCTGTCCGGGCTTCTCGGTCTGTCGGATGAGCGAGTTGCGGAACTCCAGGCGGCGGGGATCATCGGTACACGGCCAGCGGGGCTCTAGTTCGACCTACCGATTCCAGCGTGTCCGCAAGACGCACGCTTCATGACTCGGTGTCGTGTACTCGAAGATTCGCTCATAGCCGGTTACGGAAATGAGCCATTCGCCATCTCGCTTAACGTATTCGTCGTGGTAGATCCCGGTGCCGATCAGGATGCTCTTTCCCGGCATATGTTCGGTTGACTCCATCAAGTTGAGGACCGTGTCTTCCACATTGCCAATTGAATACGCAAATCCTGCCTTCGAAACAGGCATGTGCAGAACCTGAACCTGCGCCTCGTGCGCGGCTCATCGCCTCAAGCAGAACCACGTTGGCAGCTCTCGCAATACGGACGTTCTCGCGACGATTGCCGCAATCAAAGGGGCACGACAGAGGCACGACAGAGGCACGAGCAAGTCGACCGCTCCGCGGGAACGAATCACGTGCTCCGCGGAGCCGTCGAGTGGAGGGGATCTGCGCAACGGATCGAGTTCGAGTCCGCGCTCGAACTCGAAAGATTCCTCAAACGATCCATCGCAACCCGGGACCGACTCGGTGCCGAATAGAAGGCGCGCTCCCGCAGTGCGACGCCGTCTCCATGACGATTCGATCCTTCTGCACCAATCGCGCTTCATCCACTGGGAGAGGAATCAAGGCATGACTTCCTTCTCGCACAATGCTCTATGCTTAACCCCTAAATCGATGCGGAAACGCCGACTAGCCCTGTCGCTTTCGGGAGGTGTTGTCGCTCGGGCCAGAGTCAATTCTGGGTCCGCTTGCGTGGCGAAAGGTGCCGCGTATTCGGGAAGCGAAAGGGCGCGGTGGGGTCGACGTCATTTTGCGGGGTCTTACTCGATGATCAATGCTGGGAAGAGGGCCGCCGATCAGGCGAGAAAAATCCGAGGTCAACGCGGCGATGCCGACGCATATGTTCCTCCTCTTGCTTATCCGTCTCGACTCATCGTATGCGCGAAACGAGGAGGGCTGCGAGCCTGCTGCTCAGTACGAAATGATCTCCGGCCGACCGTTGACCAAGAGGACGACCTGTACGAAGCCGGGTGTTGCTAGGACGCGGAGCGGGTTGCCTAGGAGTTCTCGCGTCTGCAATGGAGCCGAGAGATCAGCGGACCATTCTTCGAGGAGCGTTTCTTCGCCGGGGGCCGAGTCGAGGGGGCGAATCGTGATGAAGGTTCCCGTGCTCGTCCAATCGCCGTCCACGAACCATTCGGGAAGTCCGGGCCGGAGCGTGAGTGTGGCGACGTCGAAGGCGTTGCCCGTTCTGGAGACGCCCCGGAGTCCGTCTTCCGAGATTCGGATCGGCTCTCTCGTCGACAGGGGAGACATTGTGTCGGATGGGCGGGGGAGGCCGATTGCGCCGGTAGTCGTGTCGATCGGGCGCGCGGCGACCGCTTGGTTCGCGGAGGCGCGGTTCGGGTAGAAGAGGGCTCCTGCTGTAGAAGACCACTCATAAAAGTTCGTGTAGGGGCTGCGGGGAGCGCTCGCGACGGCGGTGCCGCCGCCGGGTGGGAACAGGTAGGCGGTAAACTCGACGCCGGCGGGATCGACCGCGAAGACGTGATCGTCGGCGGCGACAAGATGGAAGATCTCGCCGGCTGTCGCCGCGAATGCGAACTCGCCGCGAGTGGGATCATTCGGGTCCAGCTGCGTGATTATGCCGTCGGGGTAGCCCAGGTAGAGCCGATCATTATCCGCCGAGTAGGCGAGTTGCGTGGCGCCGACTCCGATTTCGATGGGCGGGATATGGTAGTCGTCAGGGCCAGACCAGCGTCGAAGGGTGACCGCATCTCCGTCGAGGAAGTAGACGGGGTGCCACGGGCGTCGATCGCATAATCGTCGGGCTCGTAGGGCGCGATGCTGCGGGCGAAATCGCAGACCGTTGGATCGAGCGGGTAGGCATGAGAGGCGTCCTGGCAGGTCGGGTCGTTCGGGAATGCGTCGAGTTCGAGGCCCAGCGTGCTGTCGGAGGCGGTGGCGCCCGGGTTCCACATGTCCGGTGCGCCGTCGCCGTCCGAGTCGACGGAGGCGGCGGGGTCGGTTGGGAACGCGTCGGCGCCATTGGCGACGCCGTCCTCATCTCCGTCTTGAAGAGGCAAGATCGTTTCGTATTTTGGTTTCCCATCGATCAGCGTTATCGAAACGACGCCAGCGGGCGAACTCGTGATTCGGAGAGGCGCGCCCGCAAGGGACCATGAAGTGAAGCGTTCACGATTCGAGGCCCACTGCTCGACGATCGCATTGCCGTCTTCCGCATCACGATGGGTCATCAGTGTGCCGTCGTCGAGCCAAACTGCGTCCGTGAATTCGATCGGCAGTCGGCCGATTCGATCGAGGGTCATCGCGTCGTGGAACCAGCCATTTCCCATCGCCACGATCGAACCGTCCCGCGCGGCTCGGACGGGCGCGCGCCAAGCGGGGGACGGGATATAGGGCGGGCGGAATATTGGGCCGAGCACGCCGGTGGTTGGGTCGAGGGTCTGCGCTTCGAGTGAGCCGGTTCCGCTTGCCCCCCTCGAATAATAGATCGTGTCATTGCCGGGGCTCCACTCGAAATGGTCGGAGGAGCTTCGGAAGTCGCTTGTGCTTCGCAGCCCCCCCCCCCCCGTCGAAAACGCGATGGGTGATTCCGGTCGAAAAGGGCGCGGTGCTGGTTACTACTACGAGGTTCGGCCCCGCCGAATGTAAGAGAAGGGGCCGGTACGAAAGCGTCGTGAAGAGATTCTCGACCGGAATGTTAGGCCGAGGGTTGATCTGAGTGACGGTTCCGTCTCGGTAGGAAACGTAGAGTCGATTATTGTCGGGAGAGTAGGCCAGATGTTCTGCGTCTCGATCGATCGCGATGGGATCGAGGGAATGGTCCTCGGAGATGGACCATCGGTAGATGCGCTTGTTCTCGGGGCTGAAGGCGTGGGCGACTCCCTCGTTAGTGAGGACCACGTTCGTCGGGACATAGGGCGGAATGCCGAATTCGATATCACAGACCAGGGGGTCGATGTCTAGGCCGTGTTCCGGGATTTGGCATTCTGGATCGTTCGGAAACGCGTCGAGCACGAGGCCTTCGCTGCTATCGCTCGGGCCATATCCTGAATTCCACGCGTCCGTGGCCCCGTCCGCGTCTGTATCGATCGAGGCGGATACATCGACCGGGAAATCGTCCTCGTCGTTGAGAAAGCCATCGCCGTCGCTGTCATCGCTGGGTTCAAAGGCCGAGATCGTCAATCGTCCGTCGAGTAGCCGGACCACGGCGAGCGTGCCGCCGCCGTCGAGGAGGCCGAGAGGTTCGCCTGCGAAATCATTGGTTGCCTGAAGCTGAAGGCTCGAATTCCAGAGAGTGGCACGGCTATTTCCGTCCTCGGACTCAGAGAGCGTTACGAGCTGGTTCCCGGGGAGCCAGGATGCGTCTATGTGGCCGGCCGGAAGAGCCGCTCTCCAATCGAGATCGTCCCCTTCGAAGACGTTTCCTGTCGGGAGGATGACGGCACTTCCATCAGGGGCGACTCGGAGCGGAGACTCGACTTCATAATCGCCATTGTCGTGGCGCCACTCCCGGCCATTCCCAAATAGGCCGCTCACTGGATCAAAGTTCTCCCAACGAACAAAATTGGAGGAGCCCCGGCCGTCGACGGAGTGATAGATCCGACCCAGCTCGGCATTGAACTCAAATGAACCAGATCCTCGGTCGGTGGTGGATGAGTCGATCAACGCGCCTTCAGATGAGAAGCTGTGATAGGCGAGACCCGAGTCGGAGCCAGGCGCATAGGCAAGGATGAGCTCGCGGACGGGAAGAAGGCTCCATGCAGGACTGAGCAAGGTGCGGAAAAAACGGGGCTTGGCGCTGGGCTGTCCGCCGGCCACCCAATCGATCCGACCGTTGGTGTAGTTGATAAAGAGCCGATCGGTCTCCGCCGAATAGGCGATAGATCGCACACTACTGGAGTTGATTCGGATTGGGTTGAGGTGGGCTTCGTCTGTGAGCGAGTATCGATCGATCGTCCGAAAATCGGAGTTAAGCAAATAGACGATGCCAGAGGGGTCTACGGTGATGTCTTTGGGCCGGTAGTCATGTACTTGAACCTCGATATCGCATTCCTCGGGCTGACCGGGAAGGGCTTGTTCGGCAATCCAACAGGCTGAATCGAAGGGGAATACATCGATCCCGAAACGGGGTGATTGGATCGAGCCGGTGTACCCCGGGTTCCATCGGTCCGGAAAGCCATCATGATCCGAGTCGATTGATGTGGCCGGATCGTAAGGGAAGGCATCGTTCTCGAAGGGGACGCCGTCGCCATCCCCATCGACGCCAAGCACGTATTCGTGGAAGATGACGCCCTCATCCGGTGCATTGTCTGGGTCGGGGGTGTTGGCTGGATCGCCCACGCGGGAAACGGTGATCAAACGACCGGCGGCTTCGACGAGGGCGTAGGGGAATCCGTCGTAGTGGGCCAGATCGACCGGTCGACGATCCGCGTCCCACACTTCGATGCGAGTCTGGC
This sequence comes from Myxococcota bacterium, assembly GCA_041690055.1. Classification (GTDB taxonomy): domain Bacteria; phylum Myxococcota_A; class UBA9160; order UBA9160; family UBA4427; genus UBA4427. The sequence goes on from JBDNFB010000184.1 coordinate 5,925, forward strand.
CGGCCCAATTCCGGATGGCTGCGAAGCTTCCGTTGGGGAACCAGAGCGCGTCATCATGCGGCAAAGGAATGCGAGCGATCACGCTCAGGGTTTGACCATCACGGAATGATCCGTCTTCGAATGCGAGCTGGCCTCCGTCTTTAGAACCGTGGAAGGCATCGGTCATCAGCGAACTCATGGAGAGGAAGTAAGTGGCCTCTCTTCCGGGTTCGCCGGTCAGGGGGCCGAGTTCGATGGTTCGGGAGGAGCCTGGGTTGAAGCGCCCGAGGTCGGGAATGAACTCGAGGCGGATGCCGCTGCCCGGTCCGTCGGGATCGACGGACTGGCCTTCGCTGTTGAGGATCGGCCAGTCTCCTTCAAGGCCACCGCCGTAGATCACCAAAAAATCGTCTACAGCGACCAAGGACCGCAAGGGCGCCGGGAGGCGACGGAAATGCGATTCTCGAAGAGCGCTCCCTCCGGCTGGAGAGGCTGAAGCGGTTGGATCGAAGGCGGTGATCCGCCCATCCTCGTAGCCGATATAGAGCCGGTTATGACGGTCAGAGTAGGTGAGGAAGCGGGGATCTTCGCTCACGACGATCGGATTGAGAGGTTCGCCGGTGAGGGCGGACCAGCGGAAGATGCGTGACTCCGTGCGGCCTAGCACGTAGACGATTCCGTCCTCGCTTCCGACGACTTTGCTTGGGAAGTAGGTCGGCGTCGCGCCTGCGATATCGCAGACTCGTCGATCATCGGCGATTGCCTGATCCGATTTCTGGCAGGCCGTGTCGAGTGGGAAGGCATCGATCTCGAGATCGAGCACGCTGTTCTTCCTGGATTGGCCGGGATTCCAGGCATCTGGGAACCCGTCGCCGTCGGTGTCGGCTGATGCAGCAGGGTCGAGCGGGAAGGCATCGCTTGCGAAGGGAACCCCGTCGCCATCGCCATCGGTGTTAGGCTCGTGAAGCGTGAACTGGGGGCGACCCCTTTCACTGAGAGTGACCACGAGCGTCTTACCGGACGCGCGTGCGATGTGGATCGGGCGGCCTTCGATGAGCTGTTGATTGATGGGGTTTCCGGATGCGTCTCGATGCTCGAGCCGCGTCCGCGTTCCCTCGTCGTATTCCTGAATCAGAAGGATCGAGTCATCGTCCAGATAGACACCCCCCACCGAATCGTGCGGGAGGACATTGACGGTCTCAAGCGCCTCGTTCAGGATATGGCCTGAGCCGAAGGCTATGCGGCTTCCCGAAGAGGAGACAACGAGCGGGAAGCCCCAGCGCTCCCGACCCTGTCCGCGGAAGGTACCCGTCGTCGCGATCGCGCCGCTTTCCGGGTCGACCTCGAGATAGCCGACCGTGTCGTTACCGTAGGAGTAGAGCCGCCCAAGTCCAGGCATATGAACTATCGCTTGCGGGGCGTCGCCGCCCAAGATGTCGCTGATCGCAACGAGCGCGCCGGCGGCATCGAAAGTGCGCAGGCGCGCACTCGATCCGGTCCCTGAACGGACGCCTAGGGAATCTCCCGTCGCGAACAGGCCGTTGACGCCGTCTGCCAGGTTCTCATACTCCTCGACCGCCGGTGCGATTCCGCGGGGTGCATCGATGCGCTTGATTCTTCCAGTCGGCGAACCCAAATAAAGACGGTCGTGGGCGGAGGAGAAGGCGAGGCTGTCGGCATCATTATCGGGGCCAAGATCGACGGTCTTGGCGTAGGACTCGGTCTCCATCGACCAGCGAAACAACTTGTCCGAGTCCTCGTCGAGGAGATAGACGTATCCGTCCTCGGCGACCGTGAGTGCACTCGGTTGAAAGGCGAGCGTTCCTGAGGTGGAGGCTGCATCGCCTCCGCCACCGGATCCCCCGCCTCCCCCGCAGCCGAACGAGAGGGCGACGAGGAGCAGGCCTATCAGGGCGATAGGGGCGGTCATGAATGCAGGAAGAACCGCTCGCATTCGGCCTCGGCGCTGCGCGCGACTGACGGTACGTAGGCGCTTTATCGAACGTAGGCGCCAGATCGACCGTAGGCGAAAAAAAGGTCGCGACGAGTTCGACATTTCGGCTCCTGAAGGTAACTAGCTCGCCGGCGGTCGTGGAAATAGGGACCGATCACGGGCACAAAATCGACGCGCGGCGTGCCCGACCATCATGAAGGGAACTCCGCGAATAACAAGGGAAATGGACTGATTCTCCTGCCTCCGGATTGGACTTGATTCGATGCGCTTTGTGAACGGAGTTGCCGGTCGCCTGCTCAGGCCGTCGCGTGCAGAATTGCTCCCTTGGGCAGGCGGCTGGGCCGTGCGGGCGGGGCGATCGGGTTTTCGTCCTCGAGGGCCATCATCCGAGCTCGCTCGTCAGTCGTGATACCCGGCCTCTAACCCGCGTCCACTTAGGCCCTTCGGACCCAGCAGCGCAGGGTCTCAGGCGAGCAACCGATCTCATCCGCGACCATGCGGTTCTATGCCCACTCAGGCCCACAATCGCACGGTGATCGTAAAGCAGCCGACTTGTCCGTTCCCGAATCTGTTGGCCGGGAGTCGTCGTGACGGGAATGTCTGGGAAGTCGCCCGGGAACTACCCCGCGGCAGGCATGGGCCGGGTCTGGAGGGGTAGGGCGGACCCGCGCGCTTAGCGCCGGCCCCCCCCCTGAAGCCGCGTCTCATCCTTTGGGCAGGATCACCGTGTCGATCACGTGGATCACGCCGTTGGTTGCGGCGATATCGGTCTTTACGACCTGCGCGCCATCGACGGTCACGCCATTCGCGGTCCCTATGTTGATCGATTCGCCCTGAACCGTCTTGGCCGATTTGAGCTTGACCACGTCCGCGGCCATGACCTTACCCGGGACCACGTGGTAGGTGAGCACCGCGATGAGCTTGGCCTTGTCGGCAAGCAGCGCGTTCAGGTCGGCCTTGGGAATCTTGGCGAATGCCGCGTCGGTCGGGGCGAAGACCGTGAAGGGCCCATCGCCCTGGAGGGTCTCGACTAGGCCGGCTGCTTGGAGGGCGGTCACGAGCGTGCCGAAGGACCCGGCTCCCGAGGCCACGGCGACGATGTCGCCAGAGGTCGCCATCGCCGCTTCCGTGCCCTTCCCGTAATTGCCGGCGAAGGCGATTTGGGAAACGGCGAGGGCTGCGGCGGCCACGATTGCGCCGGTGAAGATTCGATTCATGCTGGTTCTCCCTGTGGTTGTGTATGAAGCAAGTTCTTGGACCCTGCCCCCGAGTCGAAGTGTTGTCAAGAAAATACCTGTACAAAAATGAGACAGGCGTGATGCTCGGTGTCGCGCGGTCCCCGTCGCTGCCGCCGGCGGGCGATGTCGCCCAGGCTCGCGATAGACGAGCCAGGCCGGGGCTACCCGCGCGGATAGACTCGCCAGGGATCACTTGCTCGCGTAGCAACTCAATGAACTGATCGGGCGAACGCTAGGCGACCCCACGAAGAGCCGAGGCTGAGCCCGCCTACCGATGACCGCTCTGAACCCAGATCATCGAATATTCGAAACCGAGTCCGAGTCGTTGCCCAACGAGGTCGTAGTCATATCCGTAACCATCCACGGCGCCCGACGCCAAGACTCGCATCAGTGCTGAAGCCTGGCCGAACTGACCGGCGGCCTTCGTCGGCGGACGATGGGGATTTCTTCGCGCTCCGTAGCGTCGAGATCGACGCGTCGATCCTATCCGCGCTTCTCAACAATTTCTGTTTGAGGTCCACGGACAAGTCGAAAGATCCACGACCCGAAACACCGCTGTCCGCCCGCGCCGTCAGATAGTCCGGCGATAACTCGAAGTAATCCTCCGCCGCAATCGTTAGATCCGCCACAGCTGACCGATAATGTGGATCGAGTCCTCGGTCTCGAAAGGCAATCGAAACGGGCGGAACCTGGATCTCGGAGGACGCGGGTAGGTTGTTGGGATCGTCGACTCCATTCACCAGGGGGAGGAAGCCGGCGAACTTCGCATGGCCATAGGCGTTCGCGGCGAGCCCTTCGATTGTTTCTCCGGGCTGGACGCGGACCGTCCGTACCCCGAGTTCGCTCGCAGCCTCGGCGGAGACATCGGGCTCCGACTGATTGACGGGATCGTTTGATTGCCAGCCAATCAGGAGGCGAGGAGAGGGAGTAGGGTGACTCGGTAGGATCTTGTCATCGAAGACGGATTCTATCGACTCGTCTCATCCCGAGTCAACGAACCTTGTTTCCATTTTGCTTTGATGATGATCCGCATGGAATTAGTGGTGGCTCAGGGGGGAGGGCTCAGTTCGCGTGTCTTCGACCCATGACGACCATCCCAACCGCTACAAGCGCTGCGAGCGAAGGAAACACCGAGGTGGGTTCGGGCACGGTGAGCGTCA